>NZ_JAHVHR010000002.1:0-766277 GCF_019802175.1 Halomonas sp. DP5N14-9 | reverse complement strand
GAGTGACCTTCACGCATCAGCATGATGGTGGCACGTTCTTCAGCAGTAAGGTGGTGGTAGCAATGAGTCATAGCGATAGCGTACCTGATCGATCAGGTGTTGCACTTGCTCATTGAGACCGCCGAGCTTCTCACTGGCTCTAGTCGGATCGCCTCACCAGTTTCCCGAGATCGATCTGTTGGTAGCTTTGAGATAGCCTTTACAGGCTTCGGGGAAGTCGAAAGGAAAAGCCTTGAAAACATGGCTAAAGATTCGGGCATGGTCGTAAGAAAGAGCATTACCAAGAACCTCGAATTTCTTTGTACTGGTCCACGTCCCAGCAGTACCAAAGTCGCTGATGCCAGTGCCAAAGGCTGCACCATTCTCAGCCAAGAGCAGTTTTTTTCACTGATGGAAACAGGCGAACTGCCAGGCTGACTACTATGCGTGTGAACTATCTTGGCCCGGCAATTCCGGGCCTTACCAATCCCTGCGTTTCGACCTTGGGCATCAAGGATATATCGCCCCGGTGCTACCTGGTCGAGGTGTCGGATGAGGCCGGCATTGATGGCGAGATCATGGAAGGTGATGTGCTTGTGGTGGATGAGTCCGCGCCGCTTTGCCATGGAGACTTGGCTGTCCTTGAGGTGGAACGCCAGTTGCGCCTCTTCTACAGCCATCGCATTGGTGGTTCGCACTACGTGATGGAATTGGGTGGGGGCGACGAGATGTTTGCCAAGGTGAAGGATTTTCGTGGGGTGGTTGTGGCAACCTGTAGGCTACCAACTATGGATTATTAATTCTTATAGATTGAGGGTGAAAAGTGAAGATAAGGGATTTGAAGCGCCGTATTTTAGTTAAGAGAATTGCCGGGTCCATCCTTTCTATTGCCTCTTTTTATGTGATGGTGATTTCTTTTTTAGTGGGGTTGGTTCTGGCTCTTGAAGAAAATTATTCGAACAATGTTTCATATAATATCTCAAGTAGCATACGGCTGTTGCTATCTAAAATATGGCTTGAAAGCCCTCTGGATGGCTTGGTTTCTCCTTTGAATTTACTGGAGCCTGTGAGTGCCGATAATTTAGGGTTCCTAGGGCTATATGTTGCTTTTATTGTTGGCGCTTATCTTTTTTCGTCAGCTGGCTCTGACGCGAGAATGATTCGCCAAGCAAGGAAAAGGCAGCAGGAGCGAGAGCTAGACCGGGCCATGGATGGCGAAGAGCCGAGGAGGTTTGAGATTGATGATGTGGATATCTATCTTGGTCGTTCAAAAAATCTCGGTGGGACATTCTGGAACGCCTTTTTTATACCTTTAGTCGTTGCTGTTCTCAGTGGAATTATTCTAAAGCTCTTAGGCGCCGACTGAGCGTGGATTAGATCTGGTGGATCAAAACCTTGCTACTCGGCGAGGCTCCATCTCTAGTGCCACAGTATAGGCGTTGTCGCTGAGGTCATGCCGGACCTCGGTGATCAGCCAGGCGGTCGCTTCTATCTCTCGCTTCCAGCCTATCAGCCGCACTGGGGACTCTGGGTAGAGGTCGGGGCGGCCTTCGGCCAGGTCTAGCGTGAACTCGGCGCCGCCGCGCTCCAGCCGCTGCATCTCGCTTTGGGCAGCGGCGAGGGCGTCGTCTTCACTGGCGTAGGTGGGGCGCAGGCGCTTCAGGTTGTCGGTGTCACCGGCAATGACTTCCTTACGCTCGGCGTGGGCGGTGTCGTTCCAGTAGGCCAGTATGCCGGTGAAGGCGTCTCGGTCGGTGACCACGTAGCGGTGGCGGTCGCCAACCTGGCGGTACAAGTCGATAGGGGGAATCTCTATGCCGCTGGCGGTGGTGGCCTGGCCAGCGTGGATGAACAGTAGATTGCCGGCTTTCACGGTGGTGATGGCGTCGTAGCGCTCGGCGAGGCGGGTCAGGAAGTGCAGGTCGCTTTCGTCGGTCTGATCGATGTGACCAACGCGGATCCCCCCGAGTCCGTCGCTGACCCTCGGCTCCAGGTCGTGGCGCTTGGCGATGGTGGTAATGATGTCGCGCAGCACCAGGTTATCCCAGCTCTGGGAGCGCTTGCCTGGTAGACCCTGGCGCATGTCGGCGGAGCGCGCGCGGATGGTCATCAGGTCCGGGGCGCCGCTGTGTTCCACCTCATCGACGATGTAGGTGCCTCGGTCGATCAGCGGCTCGCCTTTCCAGCCCATGGCCAGGTGGAGCTCCGCGCCACGCGGCGGCAGGGCGAGGTGCCCGTCGTGGTCGTTGAGGGTAATGTCTAGCTGGTCGGCCTCGAGTCCGCGGCGGTCGGTGAGCGACAGCCGCTGCAGGCGTGCGTCCAACTCTGGACTGATCACCTGTCCCTGGAGCGTCAGGCGGTAGTCTGGTGTCCGTGCCGGGCGCCCGGGCTGTAGCAGCGAAGAGCCAAGAAGTTGGATCATGCCAGGACCCCGTTGAGTCCGGTCACCAGCGCTCGGGTGAGTGCGTTGCTGGCCAGTTGGTCGGTGGCATCTTCATCGATGCGTTGGAGGGTCAGGTCAAAGTCGATCTTTTGGGCGGCGCCATCGCGAAAGAAGGCGCTCTTGCGCTCGTTGAGGCTCTCGATCACGAACAGACCGTAGACGCTGCCGCTACCCTCTATCAGCGGCCAGGCGCCGCCGGCATTGGCCATCTGGCGTAGCTGGTCGAGATTCTGCTGGCCACCGGTGAACTGAGGCAGCAGGGTGCCGGTCAGTGTGATGCTATCGCCGTCAGGCCCCAGAAACTGACGAGAGGGCCGGCGCCCGACTCGGCCCTGAGGCGCATGACGCCAGGCCGTCTGGCGTTGCAGTTCCTGGTAGGCGGCGGTGGAAAGGCCAAAGACGAAGAGACCGTAGGCCATCATCATGCGGGTGTTCCTCCCTGGTGGGCTGGCTGGGCGTCAGTCGATGTCATGGAAGGCGGAGCGCTGGCGGACGCTGGCATCACGGCTGGCCTCATCCAGGGCGCGGCGGACTTCGCTGGCCACGTAGCGGGCCAGGGCCTGCTCATCCATGCCTGGTGGCGGCTGTAGGTTGATATTGATGCCTCCCTGGATGACCACGCCGCCGCCAGCGCTGGCGGCTGATAGCGGTGGGCGGGTGTCGATGGGAATATCGGCTGTGGCCACGGTCGGCAGCGTGGCCGCGCCCAGTGCCAGGCCTGCACCGGCCTGACGCAGGCGCTGGCTGAAGGCAGTCACCCGAGACAACGGCGCCTGCTCGCTGCTCCGGATACCCTGGGCGAGCCCCGCCATCACATCTCCGCCGATGCTCTTGAACACTCGTGATGGTGAGTGGGTGTCGAGCTCGTAGCGGGCACGATGCTCGGTGCCTCTGGCGGCGTCACTGACGGCGTCCCAGGCGGATACGGCACCGTTCTTGATGCCTTCCCCGAGTCCTCGGGCAACGTCCATCCCAGCGTCTCGCATGCGCCCCGGCAGGCTCTTCAAATAGTCCATAGCGGCGGTCCATTTTTCCTCGAGCAGACCTTTCAGGTCCCAGTCGCTGAGCATGGTGGCCACCGCCTCGATGGCGTTGCCGGGGGCGTCCTGAAACCACTGCCACAGTTCGGCGCCGCTGGCCCTGATGGCGTCCCAGTGCTGGAGGATCAGGCCAGGTAGTGTCCAGTTGGTGAAGCCGGCGATGATCAGGTCGCGTGCGGAGGCAGCCGTAGCCTTTAGCCACGCCCAGAAGTCGCCGGCGGTGGTTTTGATACCTTCCCAGAGTGCAGCGAACTTGGGGCCGAGGGTGTCCCAGTTCTGCCAGATCAGCAGGGCACCGGCGGCGATCAGACCAATGATGGCGAGGATCGGGTTGGCCATGGCGGCGGCACCGAGCATGCGTAGAGCGCCGATCAGAGTGGGAATGGCGCGGGCCGCAAGGGCGCCCAGCACACGGGTGAAGGTGCCGCCTTTCAGTCCCAGCATCTGCAGGCCGTAGCGGGTCAGCACCATGGGGCCGAGCAAGGCGCCCAGGGCAAGGGTCAGGGCTCCTCCCACGGTGACCAGGCCGGCGACAGTGGCAGCGGCGGTGGCGAGCTGGGCGGTCAGCTCGGGGTTGGCCTTCATCCAGTCGCCCACGCCCCGGGTGATACGGGTGACGTTCTGGATCAGGTCTCGCAGGGGCCCCTCGTTGGTGTCGGTGAGGGTGATGCCTACCTCTTCCCAAGCGCTATTGAGGCCCCTCAAGTCACCCTGAATGTTGTCGGCCATGACCTTAGCCACCCGGGCATTCTCACCGGCGGCCTGGTCCAGGGTGGCCACGAACGCCTCGATGCCGGCAGCGCCCTGCTGGTTGATCAGTTCCGCCATGCCGGCGGCGGGTTCCTCGCCGAAGATGTCTTTGAGGTAGGCCAGCCGGTCGGCGCTGCCGAGTGTCTCGGTGGCCTTGGCCACGTCGGCGAGGATCTCGGGCACGTTGCGCAGGTTGCCCTCTACGTCCTTGGCATTGACCCCAAGTGTCGCCAAGGCGTCGGAGGCCGCGCCGGTGGGGGCCGACAGGCGCAGCATCATGGCGCGAAGCGTGGTGCCGGCCTGGCTGCCCTGGATGCCGACGTTGCCGAGCAGGCCGGCCATGGCAGCGGACTCTTCCAGCGACAGCCCCATCTCCCGCGCCACCGGCGCCACGTATTTCATCGACTCGCCCAGCATCTCCAGGTCGACGTTGGCCCGGGTGGTGGTGGCGGTGATGACATCCGCCAGGCGCGTCATTTCGGCAGGGTTGAGCCCGAAGCCTGACAGCAGGTTGGAACTGATATCCGCGGTGCGCCCGAGATCCGCGCCCTGGGCCTTAGCGAGATCCAGCATTGAGGACATGGCGGCGATGATGGCATCGGGATCGAAGCCCGCCATGCCAAGAAAGCCCTGGGCCTCTGCGGCCTGGGTGGCGCTGAAGGAGGTCGATGAACCGAACTCGCGGGCCTGGTCCTGGAGCGCCTGAAAGCGCGGATCGTCCTTGTCGAGGCGCGTCAGGGCCTGGACGCGGGACATGGCGGCGCCGTAGTCGACGCCAGGTGCCAGCAGTCGGGCGCCGCCGTAGAGTGATGCGCCGCCGGTGGCCAGGACACCGGCACCGGTGCCCATCAGGCGTCCTGCCCGGCCCATGCCCCGATGGAACTGACGGGCAGCGTTAGCTGCCTGACGTTGCTTGCGGGCGACCTCGCCCAGCTCCTGCTGTTGTCGCTGCAGCTGCTCGTTGGCGTCGCGAATGCGCCGACTCAGCGCCTGCTGCTGGTCACCCAGCTTGCCGGTCACGCCGTCGACGCGGGTCATGTGGGTGCGCAGGTACTGGAGCTGCTGTTGCTCCGCCTGATACTGCTCCTTGAGGCGTTGGGCCTGGCGGATGGCCTGTGCACGACGGCGGGTGAGGTCGCTGGTGGCGCCGTCGGCCTGCTCGAGCTGGCGAGTCAGCTCCTGGACTTCACGCTGCTGGTCGGTGAGGGCGCGGGCGCTGTCCTCGCTCTGGCGCTTGAGGTCGCGAAAACCGCGTAGCTCGCGTTGGGCGCGTTCCAACGTTTTGAGCTGATTGCGGCTGGCCTTGAGGGCTTCGGCGGTGGCGCCGCTGCCCTGTGTGATCTTCTTCAGCGGGCCGGTGGCCCGATCCACTGCGTCGAGGATGACTTGCAGCTTGAGGTCTCGGGCCATCGGAGTTCCTTGCGGTGTGGTGGTGCTGGAGGCTCAGGTGTTGGGGGCGGACTCAACCTTTCCTTGGCTCGACGCGGCGGCGGGCCTGTTCCCGCCAGGACATGAGCTCAGCCAGGCTCATGGTGTCCATCTCTGGAGGGCCCCAGTGGAACACCATGGCGAGGTCCGCCATGGCGTCGTCCACGCGCTCGGGCAGTGCTAGGCGCTCGCCTCGCGCGTCTTCCTCGGCACCAAAAAACCGGCCACTGTGCCTCCCAGCTGGACCAGGTCGGCGGGATCGAGATCACGCACCTCGGCTTCGGTCAGCGCCGGTTCGGTGATGCGGGGCAGCACGGTGGTTAGGGCGGCGACCTGCATCTGCAGCAGGTCGGTGAGCGAGACGCCGCGCAGGGCGCCGGACCTGGGCTTGCGAACCTGGATCTCGGTGACGGTGGTCTTGCCGCGTATGATCGGGGTGTCGAGCTCGACGGTCTCGGTGATCGGCTTGGGCAGTTCGGTGACGTTGGGGGTGTCGGTCATGGTGAGTCCTGTGGGTCTGAGTCAGGTGAAGGCCTACGCCGCCCAGGGGCGGCGCTGGGTTATAGGTTGAGGTTGGCGCGGCGCTGGGCGAGGCGGTCTTCGCCACGCACGGTGAAGACGTAGCCCGGCACGTCGCGCTCGATGACGGTCTCGCCATCGATGACGAGCTTGTAGTAGGTGAGGGTGGTGGTGATCTCCCAGTCGGACTTGTCACCCTTCTGGGCCTCGCCCATGGCGATGGTCTTGTGGCGGCCCCGGGCGACGATCTCGACTGGCACGGTCTCGCCGGTCTCGTCGCTTTCGTAGCTGCCGGTGAAGCGCAGCAGGGCGGCGTCATGAACGGGGGAGCCGAAGCTGTCGAACAGGCCATCGACCACCAGGCCACCGGTGGTCCAGGTCATCGTCATCAGCTCCTGGCCCATGTCGACCTCGACCGGGCCATCCATCCCGCCGCCCTCGTACTCGATCATGCGGCGGGCGAGCTCGGGAATGGTGACGGTGGGCACTTGGCCCTGCCAGTTGTGGCCGTCGCCGAACAGGTTGTAGTCCTTGAGGATCTTGGGAAGCATGAGGTTCTCCTAACTGGGCGTTTCGCTGAGCCCGGTAATCAGGCGGCGGCGACGCGGTCGGCGAAGTCGATCAGGTAGCGGTCGGTGATGCGCTGCTGGAACATCAGGTTCTCCAGCGGCGGCACCGGGGTGTAGTCGTAGTCGATATAGAGCTTGCCGGCCTTGAGCACCTCGGGGGTGTTGATCTCGGGGTCGAACCAGGCGACGCCGTCGATCAGGTAGCCCAGGCGCTTCCACTCGCGGAACTTGGCGTTGATGCCCTCGATGATGTCCTTCACCAGGCTGGGGTGCATCGGCAGGTCCACCGCCCACAGATGGGCCTCGGCAATGGTGTCGGCGATGATCTGGGCGGTGCGGGTGTAGTTCTCGAAGGCGAACAGCGGATCCACCGAGCAGGTGCGCGAGCCCCAGAAGCGGTAGCCGCCCCGGTTGATCAGGGTGGTGACCTCGTGGCTGTTCAGATAGCCGGCGTCGGTGGCCGGGTCTTGCAAGTCCCAGAACACATCACGGCTGATGCCGGTGACGCCATTGACCGGGATGTTCGAGAGCGTCTTGTGCCAGCCGAATTCGTTGTCCAGGCGAGCGCGCATGCCCAGCGCCCGGGCCACGGCGGGGTGGTTGCGGGTGCTCTGGGTGGCGGTGTCCCAGCCGGTGAAGTCGGGCCAGATCACCATCACCTCGCGGGCCCCGAAGTTCTCCCGGTACATGGCCGCCTCTTCCTTGGTGGTGCAGCCGAAGGCCGAGGCGTAGACGAAGGCGCGCAGCTTCTGGGCAACCCCGATCAGTTCGCTGACGACATCGGCATCGTCCAGCTCCGGTACGCCGAGCAGGCGGGGCTTGACGCCAAAGCGCTGCTCGGCGGCGAGCAGGGCCTGCAGGCCGAGCTTCTTGCCGCTGGCGTTCACGCCACCGATGACATTGCTCTTGGTTTCGGCGGCATCGCTGCCTTCGGCCACCCGCACAACCACCACCAGGGTCTTGGCCTGGTCGGCGATGGCATCGAGGGAGCGGGCAAGGGTGCCCTCAGCGCCAGCCTTGCCCTGGGCTGCGAGGATGTCGGTGATCAGCACCGGTGTGTTGAGCGGGAAGGGTTCATCCTGGCCGCCGGTCAGGCGGGTGAAGGGCGTGGCGGATACGATACCCGCGCCACTGGAGCCCTCAGCCTCTGTGGCGCTGACCAGGTCGCTGGCGGAGGCCTCGCCGTTGACCGCCGTGACCACTTCGCTGGCGGTGCTGACCAGGTCGCCCTCGGTATCGGTGGCGAGGCTGACGGTGATATCACTGCCGGAGACGCTGACGGCCAGCGCAGCTGAGGCGGTGCCTGGGTCGAGGTATCGCACGCGGATGGCGTTGCCGTCAGTGCCGGCATTGGCGGCGGTGTAGGCGATGCCGGTATTGGCGGCGGCAAAATCGACGGTGACGCTTGCGGTGACGCCGGGAGCGGCATCCGGTGCTGTGGCCACCAGACCGATCACCGCTGTTGCAACGGTGCGAATCGGTCGGGTGCCCTCGTTGATCTCGACGACACGAATGCCGTGATGGTATTCCTGGGCCATGGGTGGCGCTCCTGGCAAGTGAAAGCGGTTGGCAGTGCTGCGTGCCATCACTGTGCGTGGCGCACCCTAAAGGGTGAAGGCGCGGCTGTTGTACCGGCCCACCGGTACAAGAAAGCCCGCCGATGGGCGGGCTGAAGCGGGCCTCTGGTGCTGTCGGTGGCGATCAGGTCACCAGGTGATGGCTTCCAGGGCGTCGCGGTCCTCGGCCTCACGAGCGGCCTTAATGTCATCCTCTAAACGTTGCCGGCGCCCAGTGGCAGCTCCGTGCGCAGCGACAAAGGCGTCGGCTTTGGCGAGGATTCGCGCCACCAGCTCGCCTTTGCCGATCGGCCGTTCAGCGAGCATGGCGTCGAGATACGGTGTTGCCGGCTCGGTGCCGCCAACTTCCTGCCATTCGCCCCAGGTGCGCGCCTCGCGCTCCTGCTTGTCGAACGACAGTGTTTCGGCGTCGGGGTAATCGTTAAGAATTGCCGATAAGGCATGCTGGTAACCGGCGTTTATACGACGCAAGGCGTCGTCCTTTAGCGCGTCAATCTCCGGGTCGGGTGGGTCGATGACTTTAGGCTTTCCGTCTTCCCCAACAACGATAAGACGCCCCGAGGACTGCGCAGAAATTAGCGCCTCCCGTTCTTCCTCAGTGATTTTTACGACATCACCCGGCATGATTTTATGGTGAGCGCTATCAAAGAACCCCTGAGCTTCAAAGGAGTAATAAATATCTCTTTTCACATTACCTCCCAATCGCAAACCACCTAAATGGCACCGTCGTCGATGTGTATATCTCAGGACTAGAGCCGATCTTAATTCTATAATTCACGCCACCAAAAGCGGAAAGGGTGATAGCCCCAACATGTGTATATTCAACCTCATTAAGGTTGGATATTGCCGTTGTATTAACGCAATAAACCGAGGTTGTAAAAGCGAGGGGAAAGCTAATATTAGGGTTGTGTTCGCCCCCACCATAATACCCCCACTGAAGAATGAAACCGCCCATCCATGACGGAAAGGTAATGTAGCCGTTCGTGCCCGCCAGATAGTCGACGCCCCAGCGCAGCTTTTTCGGCGTTACCGCCGTGGCATCATCCGTGCCCGTATCGACCTGCGCCTGAGTGGCGACCTTGAGCATGCCGGCCATCGCCTCGGTGGCCTGACGCACCCAGTTCGACGCCCACGCCTTGAGCTTCTTCGCAGTGATGAACTTGGCATCATCGCTGCCTTCGTTCGTTTCCGTCTGAGACGCCACGAACGCGCCACCTTTGACACTCTCGGAGGCATTCGGCAACCGCGCGGATGGCATGGTGCCGGCATTCAGGTTGGAAGCGTTGCGGTAGTAGTCGCCGTGCTGGCCATCGAGCTTGTCGGCATCAAGGCCTGAATCCTCCCCGATATTGCCGTCGTGCCAGACGCGATTCCAGACAACGCCGCCGTTGTGGGTATTGCCGAAAAACAGGCGGTGGCCGTCGTTGGCGGAACCGCCATTCTCTTGCACGATCCAATGCACGGCGCCGCCGACGTGCAGCGCATAGGCCGATAGTCTGGAATTTCCGGTGCCGGCAGGCCCATTGAGGGTCGGTGACGGCGCGCCATTCCCATAGCCTCGATAGAAGCCGGTGGGCGTAGTGGCATCGGCGAAGTCCTTCAGCAGCGGGGCGCCGGGATCGTCCGCACCCAGCCCGTAGTCGGCCAGGCTGTCATCGACATACTCCCGCGTTGCCAACACCACGCTGGGGTCCACCTTCAGCGTCACCGCTGCTGTGTCACTGACTTCCATCACCACGCGGATGGTCTGGGTACGGCTGGAGCCTTCGGCCAGCACCGGCTTGTAGGTCTCAGGCAGGTTGCCGATGGCGATCAAGTCGCCGGCGGCGTCGAACACCCCAACTTCGCGAATGGTCCAGCCGCCAACGTCCGGCGGTAGCACCTGTTCGATGACGATCCAGGTGGGATTGTCGTCGTCGGTGTGGACGGCGTTGATCGGGGCGCGGCGGACTTCATTGACCAGGACGGTGGCACTGGAGTCCGGGGTAACGGGATTGCCGCCACCGTCGCCCACGGCCATCTGGGTGATCTCGATCTGGGCGCCGAGGGCCACGGCGTTGGCGATCTTGGCCTGACCAGAATCGGTGAGCAGGGTGTAGAACTGGGGCATGGGGCGGGCTCCTGATGTTCGACCTTAGCGGGGAAAGACGGTGGCGCTGTCGATGGTGTGGACGGCGGCACCGACGAAGAAGGGGCTGGTGGTCTTGATGTCGCCAGGGGCGAACGGATATACCTCGGTCACGTCGCCGTCGTAGATGGCCGCGCCCACGTGGATAAGGCCACGGCTCTCGCCGGCGATATCCAGCCCGATGACGTGCCGAGTCAGCGGCTTGGCGTCGTCGATCAGCCGTTCGAGCTCCTGGTACATGCCATCGGTGATGCCGGTGTCGAGCACGCCAATACGTAGGGCAAAGGTGCCGGGGACTCCCTCGGGGCTGGTCTCCCACCACTCCACGACTTCGAGCAGGTAGCCCAGCGGTTCCACGACACGGCGAAGGGCCGAGATGGTGCCCTTCTTGCGGTGGACGTAGAACGCCTGGGCGATGACGCTGCGCTTGGTGGACACCGGCCAGGTCGGGTCCCAGCGGTCGACGCTGAAGGCCCAGGCCAGGTAGGGCAGCAAGTGGGCGGGGCAGGTCTCGGGACGCCACAGATCGCGCAGCGGTACTGGCACGCGCTGGATCTCAGCCAGTGCCTCGGCGGCGGCGCGCTCCAGGGCGGTGCCGTTGGCAGGCAGCAGGTGGCGGATGCGCTCGGCGCTACTCATCGCTGCCCCCGATGGTCACGCTGGTACCGGTGCAGTGGGCGGCCTCGGTGACGTCCAGTACCACGTCAGTTGCCGGGGCGGTGAGCTCCACCCGCTGCACACCTTCGACGTGAAGTGCCGCGTGCAGCGCGGAGCGCCGAATATCACGACCCAGGCGGCGCTGTTCCCCGATGTAGCGAGCCAGGGCCGCCTCGGCGGCGGCCAGAATGGGCTCCTGCTCGGGGCCGGGGTAGACGTAGAGGGTGGCATCGACGCTGTAGTCGACGATGGTGGCCGACTGCACCGTGAGGCGGTCACCCACGGGCCGGATGTCCTCGGCGGACAGGGCGGCGTCGACCAGGTCGATCAGTTCCTGGCTGGCGGTGCCATCGCCCTCGGACGACAGCAGGGTGACGATAGCAACCGCCGGGCTTGGGCTGGTGGCCCTGGCATCCATCACCCGGCCATCGGCGGACAGGGCGTGGAACTCGTAGGCGCCGCGGGGCCCGGCGACGCTGAGACCTTCGTAAGCCCGCTGGGCGCGCAGGCGCAGTTGATCGTCGCTTTCCAACACGGCAGCGACCGGTGGCGTGGCATTCGGATTACCGGGGCTGACCACCAGGCGCTCCACCTCGAAGTTGGCGGCGATCTGCTCGAGGTCGCTGCCTCTGGCGTAGGCGAGCATCACCGCCTTGGCCGCTTCATTGACTCGCTGTCGCCAGATCATCTCGCGGTAGGCGTTTTCCTCAAGCAGCTTGGTCAGCGGCTCGCTTTCGAGTGCCAGTGTTGCCTCCACCTCGGCACGGCGCTCGTCGCCGACCAGCTCGAGCAGGGCAGCGGTTCGCTCGGCCAGGATGGCCTCGAAGTCCAGCGCCTCAATGACCTGGGGTGGGGGTAGCTGGGACAGATCGATGGTGCTCATGCCAGCGGCACCTCCAGGTTGATGGTCTCGCCTTCACGGGTCTGGGCCTCGAGGTCAAGTACGACCCGCCCGGGACTGGTGGTGCTGAGGCTCGTGCGTACCGCCGTGACGCGCAGTCGCGGCTCCCAGCGCAGTAGCGCCATCACCGTGGCAGCGTAGACCTGGAGCAGGGTGGCATCGGTCAACGGGCGGTCGATCATCTCTGGCAGCAGCGAGCCGTAGTCGCGGCGCATGACTCGGGTGCCCAGCGGAGTGGTCAGGATATCGGTGACGCTCTGGCGCAGATGGTCGACGTAGTCGAGCCGGCGCCCGGTGGCCGCGTTCATGCCAGTCATTGGACGGGTCCTCCGCTTTGTCCGCTGCCGGGCACGACGCCATCGTGGGGGTGGTTGTGGCCGATGTTCACTTCGTTGTGGGTCAGTGAACCGCCGTCCTGGGAATAGCTGCCGGCTCGGGCCATGTCGCCCTGGTGATCGATGTTTCCGAGCCAGACCGTGCCGCCAGGAGCCTCGATCTCCACGCGTCCGGGCAGCTTGATGCGCAGCACACTGTTCTCGTGGTCGTACTCGAACAGCCCGCCGTCCGGAAACAGTCGACGGCAGAGCTCGGGCAGGTCGGTCGGAGCGGGGTGGGCGTCAGAGAACAGACCAACCAGCACCACACCGCCAGACGGATCACCGCCGGGGGAGAACAGCACCACCTGCTCGCCGGTGGTGGGCGGGTCCCAGTCCCGGGTGGTACCAGCGCGGCCTTCGATCCAGGGCAGCCAGGCGGTGAGCAGCTCGCCGCTCTTCACCCGGACCCGGGCACGGGAATGATCCACCTCGGCGATGGTGCCGAAGCGGATCAGGTTATGGATCAGGCGCAGCAGCTCGGCGGCACCGTGCAGGGGTTGATGTCTCATGCGGCCATTCTCGGCAGGGGGCTTGTGGCGAGACCAGCGGCGGGCGTTGTCCCGGGTGCCCGGGACAATCATTCGCGGGTGAGGTGCTCGAGTACCGTGGCCTGAATCAGGTCCCGGTCGGCGTCGCTGAAGCCGATCAGGCGCCGCTGGGTGTAGGTCACGCGGGGGCCGTCACGGTCTACATTGGCGCGAAGCCCGTCCTGATGGACCCGAGCGATACGGGCCACGCGACCGACGAAACTCACCTCGGCGGTGTCACCTTGGGCACGGGCCTTGAGGTACCTGGCGGTGCGTATCTTGGCGAACATGGTGCGGCGACGGATGGCGCCCTGTTGGGCGCGCCGCTGTGGCTTGCGTGGCGCGTAGGGGGAGCCGTCAGGATTCTGCTGGGCCTTGATGCGTTCGCGCTGGGAACGCCTCAGCGCCTGGGCCACTCGACGCGCCAGGGCGCGGCGCTCCTTCGAGCTGAGGTTATCGAGCAGTGGAGTGACCCAGTCTTCCAGCGCCTGGAGGTCGTCGGTCATGCCGTTCGTCCTCAATCCGATGACCACTCGGCGGCCAGCTTGTAGTCCTGGTCGCTTGGCCCCTTGATGTTCATCTGCCAGGCGTTCGCCGGGCAGGGATCAATCGGGTATTCGGGCATGCGGTGCTCGACGTTGATATGGCCCGCGTCGCAGTCCACCAGGGCCACCACCCGCTCGGTGAGCTGGACGGTCAAGGCCAGATCCCAGCGCTTGTTGTCGAGAATCTCGGCCTCGATGGTGACGGCCTCGTCAGGGTCGAGGTCCGGCTGGTAGCGGGACAGCCACTGGAGCAGGGGGATCATGACGGTGTCCAGGGTGCCGCTGTAGTCGGTGATGACCAACTGGGCGGGGACTCGGTACTCGTGGCTTAGGTGCTGGCCACGATGAAAAGCGACCCTGCCGTCTTGGATAAAGGTCAGCAGCTTGTCGGGATTGCGCTTGAGCTCGGCGACGGCGCCGATCAGGTGGTCGCGTAGCGAGATGAGCTTGTTCATCGTGTGGCGATCTCGTCGAGCAGGCGACCGCGTGGGCCGCGCAGGGTGCCGATGATCTTCTCGCCGCTGCGCCCGGCGATGTAGCCGCCGACCCCCAGGGTCATCAGATTCCACAGGGCGTCGGGTAGCTCGAGCTGAAGGCCGACACCGAACATAGCGCCGAGGTAAGGCGCGATCAGGTAGTTGTTGCCGACGATGGCCACGATGACCGTCATCAAGAGGGGACGCCAGTTGCGTTGCAGCCAGCTTTCCCCGGTGGCTTCGGCCAGGATGACCTTCATGCTGGCCTGCAGCGCGGCGTCCTGTTGGTCGATCAGACGGCGCTGGATCTCGGCCTTCAAGCGGTTGGCCTGGTCCTTGTCCTCCACGGCCTGATCGATGACGTCGAAGATGGGGCCGGCCACGGTAGTGAGGATGTTGCCGATCAGGTTCATGCGGCGATCTCCAGTTGCTGGTTGTAACGCCGATAGGAGGCGGCGAGCCGGGTGTCGTAGTCGTTGCGCTCGAAGGCGGGGCCGTTATAGCGGCGGGCGAAGTCGCGCCAGTCGAGCCGCTTCAGTGCTCGGTGCAGGCCCGGGTCCACCTCGATAAAGCGCACAAAAGCATCGAGCTGCGCCGCCTCGTCACGTTGCATGGCGAGGACGAAGGCCTCGATGCTCTCGTAGCCCAACGCCTGCCAGTGGAAGCCCATGATCTGGAACAGTCCCCAGGAGGCGGCCTCCCAGGCGCTGGCGACGTGGATGGCGTGGGCGCGGTCGAGGCGCTTGTGCTCGCGAATACCGCCGACATAGCCGCCGGCCTTGTCGTTGACGATGTCGGGCTGGCTTTTCTGGTAGGGCACCGGGTTGATGCCATGGTGGATCAGTCGTCGGCGCATGATGTGCCGCTCGAACAGGATTACCGGCTCGCCGGTGGGGTGGAAGCCGCGGCCCCGGGATTCGACCTCGTTGACGGCCATGACGACGGCGAGAACTACGCCGAGCCGGTTGGCGGCTGTCACCAGATCGCTTTGTGTCAGGGCAAGTGGGTCCGGTCGCCCCTTGAGCGCTTGAACGGTCTTTGGGCCGGCGATGCCGTCGACGACCAGACTGCGCTGTCGCTGGAAGGTTCGCACAGCGGCCTCGGTGTCGTCACCGAACCAGCCATCCACGTCGATGTCCTGCCCGGCACGCCGCAGGTCCTGTTGCAGGGCTTCAACCCGGTAGCCGGTGTCCCCTAGCCGAAGAAGCATTACAGTCTCCTCAGTTTGATGACCTGGGCGACGTTGCCCCGAGCACGCCATACCAGCCATGCCAACACCGCCATGACGAGAGCAATGCCCCAGCCAGCGGGGTAGCCACTTTGGGTCAGAATGCGAATGGCCACTGTTCCGGTGCCAGCGATCAGAAGCCAAGCAGTGCAGGAGTAGCCCAGCCGGTAGCGAGCACCACGCCGACGGAAGGTGAGTAATCTGGTGCAGATCAACAGAGCGCAGAGCAGGGTGACGAGCGTGGAGGTGGTCACTTTCGGCCTCCCAGTAGCGACTTGATGTCGAGTGTCTTGACCCCTTCGATAGCACGCAGGCCTGCGGTCACCGCTGTCGCACTGGCGATGAATGCAGACACTGCGCTGTGTGGCACCCACTGGCCCAGTACCGGGGGGCCGCCGAGATAGCCGATCAGCAAGCTGATCATCAGATAGATCAGGCGAATGATGATCGGGAGATCTTTGGCGCTGATCACGAATAGTGTGGCGCCGCAGAAGGCACCGATGACGGCATTGGCGTCGACGCCGGGTAACCATCCGATCAAGGCGGCAAGTCCTGTGGCGGTGGCGACGGCGGTGGCAGTGCTTGGTTCGGCCATGGGTTCCTCGTGAGTGTCATCGCCAGAGCTGCAGAGTGTCGGCCCGAAGCGGGGCGGCCTGTCGTTCGTTGGGCAGGGTGATCAGTAGGCCCTGAGGCAGCAGGGGGCCGAGTTCCGCTAGCCCCTGGTTGAGCTCCAGGGTCTGCTCGGTGACGCTGCCTGTGCGTCCGAGTACGCGATAGCACAGGCCATCCAGCGTCTCGTCCTGCAGAGTGCGCACCTTGGGCATCAGATCAGTTCCACCGTGGTGTGCGCCTTGCCGAGGATCTCGCTGACCGCCCAGCGCGCATCGCGGCGGTAGTCGTCGGCGGCCAGGTCCTTGGCCTCGCCGCGCTCGTCGCCCTCGCCGGTGGCGCTGTGGTCGCGGTATCGCTCCATCAGCGAGGCCGTGGCGGTGGCGTAGACCGCCCGGCGGTAGAGCAGGGCGTAGCTGTCCGGAGGCATCCAGCCGGGTGCTTCGACGTCGGCGATGGTGGCGCTGCCGCTTTCCTGGTGGTCCTGCTGCCAGTCCGCCAACTGGCGGTTGATGTCGGCCATGGCCACGCGAAGCGCCATGGCCACCCGAGCATCGGTGATACTTCCGTCGACGCGCTCGGCGGCCCGGTAGTCCTGGGGATCGATCGACGGCCAGAAGCCGTTGTTCTCGATGGACTCAGCCGGTGTTTCGCTGGTCGGGACGTTGTAGGCGATCAGTGACATGGCGAGGTGTTCTCAATTGCCGTCGAAGAAGGGGGTGGGCCGGGATCGACGAGATGGGGCTTCGGCCCGCTCTCCCCCGGCGCCCCCTGGCGTCGGCGTGCGACTCGGTTCAGGCCTGGTTGGTCTCACCCTGGCCGTCGTTGGTGGTTTCCGCCTTGGCGAGGGTTCGCTCGAGGCGTTCGATCTCCTTCTTGACGCCGGCGCGCTCATTGAGCGATAGGGCTCGCTTCAGGTGACCGAGGGCATCCTCATCGTGACCGCCCCGGGCGCGCTGGGCGTAGCCAATGGCCTTGTGGAGCTTGGCGCGGATCTGGTCATGCATGTCCGCGGCTCGGGTCAGGGCCTCGACACGAGTCAGGTGCATGGCCAGATCCGCCGCGTGGTTGGCCGCTTCGACCTCGACACTCTCTTGATTGCCTTCCTGGTCTCCCTGCTGGTGGGGGGCTTCGAGTCGTCGCATGGCTTCTTCGGCGACCTGCTCGACCACCAGGCTGGCGGTATCACGCTCGAAACGGTCAGGGGTGTCGAGGCCATGGCGCATGGCGTATTCGGCAATAGCGATGCCGCCAGCGAGATCGCCGACGTCGAGGCGCCAGAGCATCACGGTCATCAGCACGTCGTCCTGGGCACCTGTGCCACCGGTCAGGACGCCGGCAACGTAGGCATCGAAGTCGGCCAGCATCTCGCGCTTCTTGGTGATCTTGGCCTCGAGGCTCTTGATACCCTTGAGCGTGCGGCGGTGCTCCCAGAGCGCGGCGGCGTGCAGCTCGTACTGATCCCCGGTCTGGGGGCGGTTGGGGTCTGCGGTCCCCGCAGCAATGGCGGCGGAGACTTGGGCGTAGTGCTTGCGGGCGGGGGTCATCCTGTGGGCTCCTTAGACGGTCCAGTCGCCGAACACGATATTCTCGACCAGACATCCCGCCCCGAAGTCTTCGACGACGTAGGCATCGTTGGACGATTCGTAGTTTTCCACGCGCTTGCGCTTGGGATTGTCCTCCAGGTTTCGGCGGCGGCTACCACGCTGCCAGTAGATGGACAGGTTCTCCGGCATGGTGATCAGCAAGCTGCCGTCAGGCATGTAAGGCACTCGGGCCGCCTGCTGACCACCCATGCGTTTCTGGCTGACGATCATGTCAAGCGCCCGCTGTTCAGTGGGCGGTTGATTCTGGTTGATCAGCGGGAAGTACTTGTCGGCCAACATCTTTCGGCCACAGATCGCTCGAATGGCGGTGGACTCACGGTGCCACGGATCGATCAACTCGGAGACGACGTCGTATACCAGCGCGTCCAGATTCTCGTAGTCGCCGTTTTTTCCGACGCGGATTTCTCCGGTATTTGCCCCTTCGCTCATGACTCGGGCCGGAGCATGTTCGCGATATTGCTGCAGCCACCCCTTATTGACGTCCTGCAACATCGGGTTGGCGACGCGGTTGGTCTCGGCTGCTGCACTGGTGCCGTTAAGTCCGATCATGATGCGGTCAAGTGACTGCTGCCGAATGACCGCATTGCGCACGCGGGCCTGGAAGTCGGGGAACTTGGCCCAGGCGTCCAGCGTTGACCAGGTCAGATAGGTATCGAACTCAGTCGACAGGCACTCGTAGCCGTTTGCGTCGAGGCTGACCAGATCCCTCGGCTGTCGGTCGTTCTGACTGACGTCGGTGCGTCCAGCGATGGGGCCGGAGATGCCCAGTCCCAGCTTTTCGCCCTTGAGCTCATCAACGCCGATCACGTTGATAGAACTGAGGAATTCGCTGGATTCTTGAATCCGGCTCTCCAGTGTCTGCTGAACGCTGGGTTCAACGGCAAAGCTCTCGGTGGCGTTCGGGACGCCGTTCAGCTCGGCCACTCGCTTGAGCAGCTTGTGATAAGCAATTCGGGTTTCGTTGCGCATTGGCGGCGGTCCTTATCAGCAGTCAGTCAGTACGGCGTCACCGCCGCCAGTGGCGGGGGCGCGATTCGGGGTGTCGGGGGTGTGGTCGAGTCGGCGGTACAGCTCGTCGAACTGTTGCTTCAGCTCGTCATGGGCGCCCTTGAGTTCCTGGAACGCCTCGGCGGATGGGCGACCTTGCAGGTCGTCGGACAGTGCCTGATGTCTCTCGACGAACAAGCCAAGCGTCTGCTCGAGGTCTTGGCGGAAGTCCGCGAAGCTCTTGTCAGTCTTGGCGTCGTGCTTTTTGAACAGCGCCTTGACGGTGGCCAGTAGACCGGGCTTGTCGGAATCACCACCCGGCTCTTCCGAGAAGTCCAGCTCGGTTTCCACCGCAGCGGTAAAGACGTTGCCCGGCTTCTGCTTTCTCCCGTGCAGCGGAGAAGCCTCGCCCTGATTGGCGCTGAACTGCAGCATGTCGGTGCCCAGGCTCGCCGGGGAGTCGGTCACCGCCAGCCCTACCAGGTAGGCTTCACCGGTATCGGAGAACTCGGGATCGACCTCGATGCTGGTGTAGATCTTTTGCCGCTCGGCATTGATCTGCTTCAGCCGGTCGGTGGGGTCGATGGTCGCGAAGAGCGCCATCTTGCCGTCCTCGACCTCTTCGGCTTTGACGGCGGTGACGTCGCCCAGGGCGGCGAATGGGCCGTCGTGGAACATGCCGCGCATGTGCTCGAGCCAGACTCGGGCACCGTACTTGGCGGGATCGAAGTTGGCGGCCATTTGCTCGATCCACTGGCGTGAGATCTTGCGGCCGTCTGTGGTGGCGCCTTCGGTGGCGATTCGGAACCAGCGTGCCATGGGCTTCCTCGGGGTGCGGTGTCGGTGTTGCCGTCAGGGTCGCACCCCACGCGAGCGACTCAACCGAACCGCGTTGTACCGGCCCTCTGGTACAAGAATCAGCAACGTGCGGCAGCCTTCCTCACGGTTAGGCTGGCGGCATGACGACTATGCCCCCAGACCCCAACTCTCCGCGCCTCACGGCCCGTCACCTGTACTGGCAGGGATGGCGAGTGGCGCGTATCGCCGAGTTCATCGGACAAAAGCCCTCCACCGTGCACAGTTGGAAGAATCGTGACGGCTGGGAAAAGGCTTCACCTACCGAGCGCGTCGAGGGTGCGCTCGAGGCGCGCCTGGTGCTATTGATTGGCAAGGAAGCGAAGGAAGGCCGTGACTTCAAGGAGATCGACTTGCTGGGCCGCCAGATCGAGCGGCTGGCCCGGGTGCACCGCTACCAGGAGACTGGCAAGGAGAGCGATCTCAACCCCAATATCACCGCGCGCAATGAGGCTCCTCGGCGCAAGCAGAAGCGCAATGCCCTGGATGACGAGCAGGTCGAGGCGCTCGAGGCGGCGTTTCTCGAATCACTGTTCGAGTACCAGCACCAGTGGCACGAGGCGGGACACAAGCACCGTATTCGCAACATTCTGAAGTCACGTCAGATCGGTGCCACCTGGTACTTCGCCAGGGAGGCCATCGTCGATGCGTTCAAGACAGGGCGAAACAAGATATTCCTGTCGGCGAGCAAGGCGCAGGCCCACATCTTCCGCAACTACATTGTCCAGTTCGTAAAGGACGTCACCGACGTGGAGCTCAAGGGCTCGCCGTTGGTCCTCGACAACGGGGCCGAGCTTCACTTTCTCGGCACCAACTCGAAAACGGCCCAGGGCTATCACGGTGACGTCTACCTCGACGAGTATTTCTGGATCCACCGCTTCCAGGAGTTCCGCAAGGTCACCTCTGGCATGGCCATGCACAAGAAATGGCGCCAGACCTACTTTTCGACGCCCTCGAGCCTGGGGCATCAAGCCTACCCATTCTGGTCCGGTGAGCTGTTCAACAAGCGAAGGCCAAAGAAGGACCGGGCCGAGTTCGATGTCTCCCATTCCGCCTGTGCTGGGGGGCAACTGTGTGCCGATGGTCAGTGGCGCCAGATCGTCACGGTGGAAGACGCCATCGCTGGCGGGTGCGACTTGTTCGACCTCGACCAGCTGCGCCTCGAGTATTCCGATGAGGAATTCGCCAACCTGTTGATGTGCCAGTTCGTTGACGACAGCCAGTCGGCGTTCCCACTGGCTATGGTGCACCCCTGCATGGTGGATAGCTGGGAAGTCTGGGACGACTTCAGACCGTTCGCTCCTCGTCCGGTGGGGGATCGCGGCGTGTGGGTCGGCTATGACCCCACCGGCACGGGTGAGGATGGCGACGGAGCAGGCCTGGTGGTGGTGTTGCCGGCGCGAAGTGCCGATGAGCGCCATCGCATTCTTGAGCGCCACCGGCTCAAAGGGCAGGACTACGAGAAGCAGGCGGCGGAGATCCGCAAGCTCACCAGCCGTTATCGCATCGAGCACATCGGCATCGACGTGACCGGGATCGGCGAGGCGGTAGCCGAGCACGTGGCCAAGTGGTTCCCGACCCTGGTGCGATTCCGCTACGACCCCGCCGTCAAGGCGCGCCTGGTGATGCAGGCACAGCAGATCATGCGCAAAAGTCGCCTGGAGTTCGATGCGGGTTGGTCGGACCTGGCGCAGTCCTTCATGGCCATCAAGCGTGAGCTGACCGCTTCCGGCCGGCAGTTCACCTATGTCAGCGGCCGCACCCAGGCGACCGGTCATGCCGATCTGGCCTGGGCGACGATGCACGCCCTCTCTCACGAACCTATCGATGGCCCCGCCGGCGGGGCCGGCCAATCCCTGATGGAGATCTTCGAATGACAGCTTCCGCCAGCAAGCCCCGGGTCCGCCTGCCGGCGGGCTACTCCGCCACCAACTCGGCGCCGGCGGCACCGCGCGCCCGGACCGAGGCGTTCAGCTTCGGTGATCCCGAGCCCGTCACCAGCATGCGTGACTTCTTCTACGAGGGGCTCTGGCTTTCCTCGGATGAGTGGTACGAGCCACCGGTACCGCTGGATATCCTGGCCAAGTCCTACCGGGCAACGGCTCACCATGGCAGCGCGCTGCAGGTGAAGCGAAATATCCTGCTGCGCACCTTCAAGCCTCACCCACTGTTGGGGCGACAGGCGTTCAGCGGCCTGGCGCTCGACTACCTGGTGTTTGGCAACGCCTACCTGGAGGAAGTCGTCGGGCGCTTGGGGCGCCGCCTTCCGTTTCGCCACTTGCGCGCCCGATACGTGCGGCGTGGTGGCCTCAACGGCGAGCGCTACTGGTGGGTACCCAACTTCATTGATCGAACCGAGCTGCCCATGGGGCGTGTGCTCCACCTGCTCGAGCCGGACATTGACCAGGGCATCTATGGCGTGCCGGATTACCTGGGCAGCCTGCAATCCGCGTGGCTCAACGAGAACGCCACCCTGTTCAGGCGTCGTTACTTCCTGAACGGCTCACACGCCGGCTTCATCATGTACGTCAGCGACCCCGCCCATGACCAGAAGGACATCGACGCCATGCGCCAGGCCCTGAAGGACTCCAAGGGGCCCGGCAACTTCCGCAATCTCTTCTTGTACTCGCCCAATGGCAAGAAGGACGGCGTCCAGGTCATCCCGGTATCGGAGGTCGCGGCCAAGGACGACTTCTGGAACATCAAGAACATCACCCGGGATGACCAGCTTGCCGGTCACCGCATTCCACCGCAGCTGATGGGGATTATCCCGCAGAACACCGGTGGATTCGGTGACGTCGAGAAGGCCGCCCGTGTATTCGTGGCCAACGAGCTCGAGCCCCTTCAGGCGGCCATGCGTGAGGTTAACGAGTGGGCAGGTGAAGAGATCGTGAGCTTCCGAAGCTACTCGCTGGATGGTGCCGCAGATGGTGGCCTTGACCCCTCACGGTAGCCCTTGGCGACTTCCGTTGCTCTGATCGTCAATCGCCGCCCGTCTGGGCGGCTTTTTAATCGCTTTCGATAGCCCCCAAGGCGAGTTCTGATCCCGCACTATCCACGTCGCCGTAGACCCAGGCCAGGAGCGTAGGTTCGTCGGTATCACCGCCGGCCTCCAGGCCTGCAAGTACTGCAATGTTTCCCTCGATACGATCTAAGTTCTCTCGGGCACAAATGTTGTTGTGGTTGTAGTCACGGTTTGTGTCCCGCAGCCAGTCGAGCATCACCTTGATCGTGGCAAAGGATTGAGCCCTCTCGACCTCATCCTGATCAACCATATCTCTGGCAACAGTGCTGATGCGTTCCAGTGTCAGTTCTACGCGCTGTTTCATTCGTGTTTCCTTATGCAAAAAAACGAATGTAACAGCTTTTCGAAGCCAAGGCCTGCAGGGGACACCAGCGGTGTCAGCGCCCCCTGGCGCGCCGTCGACACCCCGCCCCGCCCGCGCTCTAAATCGGGTGGTTTTTATGCACTCATGCAATATTGGCGCAGGGCGCGCCGGGGCTGGGGTTTCTTGGGGGTGGATTAGGGCAAGGGCTTACGCGGATCTATGCGACTCTCTGCAGTCTTACCCACGGGCTGTCGATGCCCTGCACCACAAAATACTTTTTTAAATTAAGATGGCGTGATATGCAGACTGAGGACAAGGTGGTCAATAGGACCTATTTTTTCTCTTCTTTTTTGTCTTCTGCATGTTTCTTTAATCTTTCTGTCATTTTGTTGATATTCGTTATATGGGTCATTATGCGACCGTGCTCTATTTGTGCCATCATTTTTTCATCTTCATGGTTTTTCTTTTTAAGCTCTTCTCTTCGTCTTTTTGACCACCTTTCAGCAAGCCAAATAAAGTTGTTGAAGAATTTTGGGTTTTGTTTTCTTCTTTCGTTTATATACATTCCGTAGTCAGAATATATTCCGATAACTGTAGAAGCGTATACTTTGTATAAGAATTCTTCGTCATATACATCATTTTTTATTGCGTTTGCGCACCGCTCCCATTCATTGCATATAGTGCTAAGAGCTTGCGCGGTCTCAGACCCTGATTTTGAATTTTGTCCTAGCTTTATTTGCTCTATTTCGTCCCTTGCGATTTTCCTTACTTTTTTCCAGCAGTCGTTGACTTCTGCGTTGTGCTTATATGTAACCTGGAAGTCTAATGAGTTTTTCTCGCGAGATATAAAGCGCTGTTTCCTGATGGTGAAAATTGCCATTGAGGCTGCGAGAATGCCTGTGGTTCCAGTTACATATGCGGTGGGATGTTCAGCCCATAGCCTTAGTAATTCTGTTTTTATCGAGACTATAAGGTTGGCGGGGATGGATATTAGTGCTGTTGCTGCTAATACCCATAGATTTAGCACGCTGTCTACTGCCAGGTGATAAACGTCAAAAATTGCGCGAAGGATGTCCAGCATTTCTCCGTTCTCTAACAATCAGGCAAAAAAAAGGGGCTGTTAAGCCCCTCGTAACTGGATAGAAAGTTAGTATACTCCCCAATCTTCGTCGTATACGCCCCAATCTTCGTCAAAATAGACATAGTGTGACATAGGCTTCTCCAGCTTTGAGGGAATGGGCTGCCATGCCATGATGGCAGCGAACTGCAACCACGCAATGCACTTTCGCGTGGGCGGTCGAGTATACAGGAGCACCATCTCGAATGGAACCCGTACAACACGTTTAGCCGAGGAGCAAGCTCTCTCGGCAAATTTCTATCAAAATCAATGATTTAAAGAGCTAAGCAGGCTTAAAACCCTAAGCTTGCTTGGTATTCCTTTTCTCCTTGCACTCTGAACATTGCACATAGGTGCGAGAAAAGCAAGGGTAGCAAGAGACTACAAGTCTCAGCGCAGCGCTTAGTAGGGCTGGATTGTTGGTATAATGTTGATATTTATAGGTTTTTTGAAATGTCGGGCTGGCCGGAAGCATGGCCCCATGCGTCCAGTTGGTTTTATGGGGTGGGCTATTCGTAGCACGCTTGCGCTCGTCTGAAATTCTAGGCCATGCCTCCAAACAGCTTGCGTATTATCGTTTCTTAAGTGCTTGATATTACGTGTCAATGAGAATGATCTTGCGTAGCAGTTTCCTCTCTAAATATTTGATTTTATGTGTTAGATGTCCTTACTTGTAATCAGTAGGTCCCGGGTTCGACTCCTGGTGCCGGCACCATCAAAAGATGGTTATGGATCAACGACTTGCTGCAACATCAAAACCGCCCATAGAGGCGGTTTTTTTGTGCGTGGGTGAATCATGGTGTCGTGCCCGGCAGCGCGGGTGCACTTCAGGCGTTCGGCACATGCGCAGGCACTTTTCGTACAAGCCCTAGGCGCTGTCCGAAAAGTCGACGAGCGAAGGTTAGACAAGGCAAAAATCGGTGAGAAAGCGCAGTTTACGTGGTGTAAATGAGCATGTTGATCCGATTTTTAACGCCGTATTACCGAGCGCAGGCACTTTTCAGACAAGCCCTAGCGCTTGAGTTCGTCTCTCAGCGTCCTGACCTGCGCGATGTCCAGCCCCGACAGATCCGCCACCGTCTGGTCATCTAGCTGAGTCCGCTCGATCATGTTGCGGGCGACCTCCAGACGAGCCTTCTGTTCGCCCTTCTGTTCGCCCTCCTGCAGTCCTTCCTGACGTCCTTGCTTGCGGCCTTCCTGGCGGCCTTCTTCAAGACCCTGTTGCTTCCACTGCTCGGGCCATCGTTTTGCACGCTCGGCCAGCATGTTGTGTACCTCATTGAGTTTGTTGAGATTCTGCCACTCGGTTCCTTCGCTCTCGGGTATCCAGTTGGGCAGCAGCACGCGCTTGATCCAGATGGCGAAGTGACGGCGCAGACGAGTCTGGTCCGGCGCTTCGAGCCATCTTGCCAGCAGCCCGATCAGTTCGACCGCCTCCCTGGTGCCACGGTGGTGTTCCAGTCGAAATATGGCGGCTACCACGTTGCGTGCCTCCGGCGACCAATGCTCCGAGTCCACGATGGCGCCTTCGTCCAGCAGAAGATAGGGCATTCGTGGACGGTATCGCTCCAGCTCCCTGGGCACGCTTTGCACGAGGTCCGATACGTCGACGCGGCGTTCCAACGCTTCTCTCCATTGTAGATGAAGCCTGTCAGGAGGGCTCGATATTGAGCATTGAGTGCCCGGGTTAGGCTGTAGGAGATGGTTTTACTTCTTGATCCACATCATGAAGTTGTATGGCTTTCTCGATGGCGCATTATTCTTGGTGGCGAGATTGACCTGATGTTTGTTTGTCTCTTCTGGTTCCCGCTCACCATTCACGAATCATTGTTGTTGTGTGTGGCAGCTGGCAATGGCCAGTCATGATGGTAAATCATGTGTTTTATGTATGTTTATGGGTGAAATCTTACAGGTTTGCCACATCCGGGATTAGGCGATGCTTTGAAGAAGATATCGCTGATATTGCAAAGTTTACGTGTACTTTTATTCAAGACGTAGGAATAGGATGGGAGAGAAAGTCGTCCTGACTGAAGGTGTACAGGTATATCACAGGACACATGGTTTTCTCGAAAAAATGTGGCGTTTTGGTTGCTGTATAACTCAAAAGCGGTATGGGCGCAGTCAAGGTTAGGATTTGGGTCGCGCTAGATGCCTTTTATCCGGACAGATCACAGGGAAATATCGAAAAAATGAAGAAATCCCATTTCGATACCATGATTGAAGAATCGAGCAACAAGGTAAAAGAGTCGCAGCGAAAAATCGCCGAGGTCACTGCCAGTGTTGAAGCCGCTCGTGCCCGCGCAGATGCAGGAGACTCAGTAGGCTTCAACATCGAAGTTGCTACCTTGGATGACGTTCATGCCCACACCGAGACCATGAACGCCAATATCGCAGAGTTGATCATGGGGCTTGATGACACTACTGCCGGTTTTTCCAAAGATTTTGACGAAATGCGCAACAAGTCCAGTATGGAGAAGTTCGTCGGAATCTTTAGCAAGGGAAAGGCTGAGTCCATGCGTCAGGAGCGAATGAGGAGCGCAAGCATAGACGAAAAGCTGCAGGACCTCATCGCCAAATCCGACATCATCGTAAAGCTCCTGGATGGCCAATTACAGGAGCTCGAGAGCCAGCAGGAAAAGGTCCAGAAGAATCTGGAACGATCGCTGGGTGATAGAGAGGCAGCGGTAGCAGAGCTTGAGTCGCTGAGAGCCGAAATAGAGGCACTTGACCCACAGCTCATCGATCTGGAGAGCAAGATATCCGTGGAGCAGGATGCAGCGCAGCGTACTCGCCTGGAAACCGAGCTTGCAGACACGAATACACGCTACAACGCGCTGGTCCAGGATGAACAGGTCAGCATCTCCCGCTCGCAAACGCTCGAGCGCTACATCGAGAAGGGGAAAACCTGGTTGGACAGTCTTCAGAATCAGGCAGCGACTCAAAAGGTGCTGATCAACAAGCTCCAGACAGATACTCAGCAAAGAGTTGTGCTATATGACGCCCTGAGTAAGTCGTTGAAGACGGCTCAGCAGCAGGACGTAGCGCACAGGATCAACGAAATTGGCTCCCAGACAGACCAGGAAGCTCAGACTGCGATGGCGGGCATCGGCAGTGCAACCAACCAGCGCATGGCCGATATGCTCGAAGCACATGAAGGCCAGATGGTGTATGCAAGAGACGTCCTGGAGAAAAAGGCCCGCGCTGACGAGCGCTTTGCTCGGAGATTTTCAAAGATCGTCGAGAAACATGACAAGAATCTGTATGGGCGTTGAGGGGCAGGTTCCCCATCAGTCGAGACGTGATAGGTAGAGGTTTTATACCAGCTTCCTTCTGGAGGCGATCATTCGGTGAATGATGTCATCGTTGAATGAGAATGATGTGCTAGCCAGTACTCGCCGAAAAGAGGGTGCGATGGATTCGTCAGATTGTGATCATCTTGAGTTAGCTGACGTGTATGCTTCGCGTCATTACTTTCGGAGATTCAGCGAGATCCTCCAGCGGCTCGAAAGAGTGGCGGCAGCCATGCATGCCAGCGATCAACTGAACCGCATAGATGCAAGAGCACTGACGGATTATCTGAAGCGCCTTGATTTTACCTTTGACGCCTTGAGCACCAAGTATTTGATGGTGGGGCAAACCCCCTCCCGCAGTCTCGGTAGCCTCACCGTGGACAGACGCGAGAGTGGCTTTCCGGTCGCCAGCGAGTTGATGCGTATGGCTAATGACGCTCAGCAAGCTTCACGCCATCTGACAAATATGCCAAGTACACGCGAGCTCAAGGCTCAGATGATTCGCACCATCCTTGGTGAGTGCCGTTCGCCTACCCGACTTCAGTATGCCATGTCCCAGCGACTCTATTACGAGGAAATCTCTCGAGGCGCTCTTTTCTGGATTCAAAATGACCCTCAGTGCGAGATGCTGGACAGTGACGGTGGGCGAAGGCGTTTTTTCATCCATTGGGCTGTCTACGACAGCCAGGTCAATCTGCCTGTCATCTACTTGATGGAGGTCGATGACAGTGGTTCTGCCCCTCTGCCAAAAGACGAATACCGTTGGCCAGCTGTCCAGGCTCACCTGATGGCCCAGTCCCTTGCTGGACTGACATTGCTGACCATTGCCCGTGGGTTGGATGCGGACTTTGATGACGTTCATCCAAAACGGCTCCACCGCTATCACATTGGGCCCATGTACTCGTCCTCCTATACCGAGCAGGCCGGACCGTTGCGGCAGATTCTCGAGCAGGCCTGTCCAGGGGGAGAGGACGATTGGGCCTTGGCCTGGACCCAGGAGGAGCTCGATAGTGATGGGACGCAAGAAGAACGTAGTGGATGGTTCAGTAAGGTCGAGCGCGAAATCTTTGCCCTGGACCCCTTCTCTGATGGTGCAGGTCACTCCGGAGCTACTCGTACGTTACGCTCCATCATTTTGCCTCAGCGTCCGTTTCAGGTCCTGGCTGAGCTGGCCCCCTCCGGGTTTGCCGATGTGCAGAAGTTTGTGGTCAGCCCATCGGGACAGGTGCTGCACTTATAACACGATGATGGCGCCGTCCTGAGGTGCGAAGCAACAATAGATAACCGTGGCAGGAAGGCCCGGTAGCGAGGGATTCATGAGTCTTGACAGCGATCAGATGGAACTGCGCGAAGATGATATCCAGAGGCACTACGCTGCGGCTGAAAGGATGCTGGAGGGCTTTGATCACAGTCCCCGTATCGCCCGCCCACGGCAGCAGCTTACGCTTGACGAGAAAGAAATATCTCCAGGTATAGGTCGTACTCGCAGGCTTCGATCGACCACGCCGGGGCTCGCCACACGCTCCACGGGGCGCCCGGATGGAGTGCACTTGGGCGAACGGATAGCGACAAGCAATGGAGGAGACCCATTGATGTCTCCGCTCCAGGCGACCGTCCAGCATGGCCTCCGGCGATCCATCGCGATTGCTCTGGCGATTGGCGAATGCTGGGCCGAGCGCAATGGGTTGCTGGAGCTTAAACAGGCCAATCTCTCTGGCTCACTGGCTTCATCGCGGCGTACCGAGTTCACGGAGCTGCTTGCCGCCGAGGCGCTGATCTCCACCCATGTTCTTGCCAACGCCTTGGCATGGCTATTGCTCGATCATGGCAGCGAGACACAGGTTGATGTGGGCGAGTTACAAGAACTGGTTACTGACAACGCTCAACTGGCTCTTCATGGTGTCTTGTGGGAACTGGATCAGATTGTCGCTTTGCATGCCAGCGATGACGTTCACCTTGTTGCCGCCCTGCTTGCCTGGACCGAACAGTTGTTGGAGAAGGTGGTTCTAAGAGCAGAGAACGCTCCGCGACTGGGATCCTTCACCGCCAGCGTATGGAGAGTAGAGGCAGATAGGCTCACATTGAGAGGTTTCGAGCCGGCGCGTCGAGGTGGATCCAGTAATTTGAACATGGTGTTCAAGCGACCTGAAGAGGTCATCGGAAATCATATCGCCAAGCACCAGGCGCAGAGGCTTGCCCGTATGGTGATGGCGTATGACTTTGAACGTCGCATGAACCCCTTCGCCGAGCTGGGAGGTTTTATCTTCACCTTCATGGGGGACGGTAAACCAGGCACCGGCAAGACCACTCTGATCCAGATGATGGCGGGATTGATTCATGACTACTGTCAAGTGGCGGGTTACCCCTTCCGCTACCAGAACTTCGGTGTTGACAATATTGACAGTTATCAAGGCAAGTCGGGACAGAACGCCAAGGCCTTCATTCATCATGTCATGGATCCTTCGGTGATAGGATTTGGAACTATTGATGATATCGACCAGATTGCTGGAAAACGCGGTGACCGTCAGTCCTCCGCCGGGCAGCAGGAGGTGACTGCCGTGTTGATGGAGGCATTTGCCGGCGCCAATACCGTGGTAAGAGGGAATTGTACTTTCGGATTGTTTTCGAACTATCCGGAAAATGTCGACGACGCTCTTCGCCAGCGGGCGGGTGCCAGATTTCTGGCTGATGGACCAAAAACCAGAGAGGACTATATCGATATTCTGCATCTTTTGCTGGGCAGTCACCATGGTATCCCACTCGGAAAGCACGAACTCTATTCTTCTCAGAGCATAAAGCAAGTAATCGCTCAATCCTTTTCTTCCTACAATAGGCCTGCTGAGCCACGCCTGAAAGAGGTTCTTGAACGAGTTTTCGAGAAATTCGGCGATATTGATTCAGTTGCTGCTTTGGGGACATATCTGAAGGAGATTCAGCAGGTTGATGAGAAATTTACCGGCCGCGCAATAAAAAACATAAGCGACGCGGTTAAAGTTCGCTCGATGGATTTCGATATACCTGATGAGTGGATGGAGGTTCCGGATGTCTTTCTGGCCAAGGACTATGAAACGAAGAAGGCGATGATTTCAGAGCTTCGTGTCCCGATCACTTCAAATATGGTCCTTCAGGAAATCAATCGCTACGCCGACAGCGAGTTTCGCTATGCAGGAAGCTCCGATGAAGCAGCGATTGATGCCTTGGTACGTGATATGGAACGTCGTCACGAAGCTCAGCGTCGCTTCCAGGATGGCAGAGGGTGATCCTATGCAGCGGCTGATCGAAAGTGGTCTGATGTATTCCAATCTTTTCCACGTCGACTCGCCTGTGTTGGTGGATCGCTACAACAGAGTACTCGAGCATCTGACTGGTGCGACCACCCAGCTTTCCGAGTTTCATGTTGATGTTTCCGGGTATTCCCCGGAAGTTGGTTCAGAGTTGGGTGATCATCAGTACTTGAATCATGGCGGAGTCAATCGTCAATTCATTCTATTGAGTAACGAACAAGGCCGATGCCCCTTGCTCAACGCCCATTTTTCCACCAGTCGACAAATCTTGAACCGATTTATCAGAGAGAACGAACGACAACTATTTGCCTTGACAGCGACCGACGCCATAGCCGGTGAATTGGAGAATTCTGTTTTCAGTGTCGAGAGCCCCCGGGACCTTTTCGATATTCGTCAAATCAAGGTGGTTGCGGACACGACGAATGGCACCATTGCCAAGGCAGGCCACCTTGCCAGACTGGTGGATCGTTTCCACGATGAGAAGGATGGCTGGTTCAATGAACTACTGATCAACGAAATGATCGATGTTGCTCGTTGTACTGGTGATGTCACGCGGAACCCGATCCAGCTCCAGCATGCTGTCTTCGAGCAGAGGAATTTCTGGACGTCTTTGTTTGGCGGTCTGTATATCTTTCAAGATATGGAGAAGCCGAGTGTTGTCGTGCGCGAAGAGAAGTACCGGCGCCAGCTGCCGTCGGCGCTTGTAATGCTGCTCGATGATCGACGTGATGTGGCCCGTTTTTTGAGTGACAACGAGCTTGTCGAGACTGTCGTCAAGTTTCCAGGCGATGAGGGTGTTGCTGTCCTGCGCCGAAAGCTGGACCTTATGCTTGGTCTGGAGTTGGCGAAAAAGTCTGTTGATTCAACTGGACATGCCGGGTCTCGACTACGTCGTCTTGCGGCCCGCAATGGCGTCTCACTACCCATGGAATATGAAGGGCTGGCGTCCATTGTCCGGTGGGCAGAGGCCGGTGGAACAAGGCCAAAGGTTGGCATAAGTCATCCCGCCTACTTTGCCACCCTTCGTGCTGCTGATACGCCGGTGAAGGATCTGGTCAATATGCTGCTGGCGGAACTGGTTCCGAATGACGTTCTACAGCTCTACATCTGTCACAAGGATGAGTTCTATCGCCGCTACCGCAGCTGGCCGCGTGAGGTCAGAGATTTTTCCGTCGATGCTATTGTTCGTGAGTATATCTCCGATAAAGACTCCGCTCGCGCCATGCTATTTGGCAGTAACAAGGAATAATGCGTGATTGCTTTTGCTCGCCTGATCCTGGTCGTCATGGTGCTTATGACGATCTGCTATATCATTGTCAATGTTTACCTTTTTTTTCGTTGGCGCAAGGGGCTTGAAGATGAATGGAAAAGGCGTTCTTCAGCGGGTGACGAGAGAGTCTTTGTGCGCAGATCGATGCGTCGGTATCGTCGCCGCTGGCGGCCTATATTGATATCCTTGATTTATATCTTCCCCGTCACGTTGATGACTGTTTTGGTGTTTGTTATCAATTTTTTCTAGGGGGCAGTCAATGGCAATCGTGAAGTGGAGTTTCTGGGGTGTTTTCTGGCTGATGGTCGGAGCGGTCATGCATTATAGCCTTCCCCAGTATGACGTCGTTCGTATCGTCGATACCTACGAGAAGCGACAGGATATCAATGATTGGACGCGCATCTTTTGGTCTGATCCGGATGATTTGACCAATACGCTGGAAAATCGTGATGTTCAGTTCATACAAGCAGTTTTCCCTAGTGGTAAAGCGATCGTCTATCGCAATGAGGATACCGGCTGGAGCTGGCCACCTTACTTCAAGTTCGATACCGCAAATCTTTATACGGAGGCCAGTGACCGGATTTCGACACGGGCGGATCCTCAATGGGTTTCTATCATGCATTACGGTTGGCGCAACCAATTCTTTTCCATCTTTCCTAATGCTGTCTCGATTGAGTCGGTCGAGGGCCCGAATGACAAGCCATTCAATTGGTTTACATACGGTTTTCTGGTGCTGATGGGAAGCGCTGTCGCTTTCCTGTGGCGAGCCTGGGTGCGCTTCAGGCGGCGCCATCTCGACCCGGTGATGGAGGAAGTTGAAGGTGGCCTCGATAGTGCTGGTGAAGCTGTAAATCACCGTTGGCACCGTCTACGCCGATGGCTGGATACATGGAAGGGCCGCAACAGGCGCTAGGTGTCGGGTCGCGGATGAACCTCGGTTCTTGGAAAAACCGCATTGAAGGTGGTGTACTCGGAAACTGCGTCCGCGCACGCCCAGCTCGAAGTGTTTTGGCATCAGACGCAACGCCGGTGGAACAGATCGCCGAGCGCCGCCGGCAACGCTAGACCTATTGGCAGATTGCCCAGGCGCTGGGGATTGGCTAAAGCACGGTGGCACGTATTCTCAAGCGCGAGTGGGCCTATCCCTGGTTTTACGGAGCTCGGAGGAGTGAGGCCAGCAGCTGCGCGCCTGGCTTCATCAGGACAACTGGCACCGACCACATGCCTTCCTGAATGATCAGTCTCGCGTTGGCCGGCTGGCCCGTTCCGTGAACAACCTGGCGGGTTTTCACACCTAGCGTTTGAGTTCGTCTCTCAGCGTGCTGACCTGCGCGATGTCCAGCCCCGACAGATCCGCCACCGTCTGGTCGTCCAGCTGAGTCCGCTCGATCATGTTGCGGGCGACCTCCAGGCGAGCCTTCTGTTCACCCTTCTGTTCGCCCTTTTGTTCGCCCTCCTGCAGTCCTTCCTGACGTCCTTGCTTGCGGCCTTCCTCACGTCCTTCCTCACGTCCTTGCTTGCGGCCTTCCTGGCGGCCTTCTTCAAGACCCTGTTGCTTCCACTGCTCGGGCCATCGTTTTGCACGCTCGGCCAGCATGTTGTGTACCTCATTGAGTTCGTTAAGATTCTGCCACTCGGTTCCTTCGCTCTCGGGTATCCAGTTGGGCAGCAGCACGCGTTTGATCCAGATGGCGAAGTGACGGCGCAGACGAGTCTGGTCCGGCGCTTCGAGCCATCTTGCCAGCAGTCCGATCAGTTCGACCGCCTCCCTGGTGCCACGGTGGTGTTCCAGTCGAAATATGGCGGCTACCACGTTGCGTGCCTCCGGCGACCAATGCTCCGAGTCCACGATGGCGCCTTCGTCCAGCAGAAGATAGGGCATTCGTGGGCGGTATCGCTCCAGCTCCCTGGGCACGCTCTGAACGAGGTCCGATACGTCGACGGCGGCGTTCCAACGCTTCTCTCCATTGTAGAGCACGACGGGCAGCACCGGGGGCAACCTGGCGTGGGGCGAGAGCTTCTGCTGCTTGATCAGGTCCTGATACAGGAGGCCCACGTAGGTCATGATGCGCAGCGCCATGAAGGGATCGATGGTGCTCTGGAATTCGATCAACAGATAGACGTAGATCCAGTCATCGCCGAAGCGTGCGCGCCAGATGACGTCGGACTCCCGATCGCGCAGGTCGTCGCTGACAAAGCTGCTGCTGACCTTCTCCAGTGAGTCGAGGTCGAGATGCGCTATCCAGTCCTCCTTGATGAAGCCTGTCAGGAGGTCTCGAATGACTCTAGGTTCGCTGAACAGCAGTTTGTAGCTGTGGTCGTGCTGGTGGTTCATGGGATATCAGCCGCCGACTGGCGAGAGCCAGTAATGGAAGGAGATGGCAATCATCCTGGCGGCTAATGGCTGGCATGTACGGCTACGGAGTCGATTGGGTGGAAACCTGACCAAATGTCAGAAGTTTGAGCAAAGTCTTGTTCAGATCTTTTTCAGAGAGAGGCGTAGTGACAAGCCCTCAGCCCCCCAGGATGGCCTTGGTTTCCAGATATTCCTCCAGGCCCTCTTCGCCCCATTCGCGACCGTTGCCGGATTGGCCGTAGCCGCCGAAGGGGGCATCGAAGGAAAATTCCGCCCCTTGCAGGTAGCACTGGCCGGCCTTGAGGCGGCGGGCGATGGGCAGGGCGGCTTCGGCGCTGGCGGCGTAGACGGCGGAAGACAGCCCATAGGGCGTGTCGTTGGCGATCTCGATGGCCTGTTCCAGGTCGTCGTAGGGAATCAGGCACAGCACCGGGCCGAAGATTTCTGATCGTGCGATTGCCATGTGGTTGCTGACGTCGCTGAAGAGGGTGGGGCGAACATAGTAGCCCTGCTCCAGCCCCTCAGGGGCCTCGGTACCACCCAGCATCAAGCGCGCTCCCTCGGCGATACCCTGCTGAATGTGCTGGCGTACGCTGTCGCGCTGGCGTCGGGACACCAGCGGCCCCATGGTGGTGGCGGTGTCCGTCGGGTCACCTGCCACCTGCTCCCGGGCGACCGTCAGGGCGATGCGTTCGGCGTCGGCCAGACGTGAGCGTGGTATCAGCATGCGGGTGAAGGCGTCGCAGGTCTGACCGCTGTTGGCCATCACGTTTTCCACCCCGAAGCGCACCGCCCGGGGCAGGTCCGCGTCCGCGGTGATGATCAGCGGCGACTTGCCCCCCAGCTCCTGACACACTCGCTTGACCCCGGCGGCGGCGTTGATGGCCACCTCGATACCGGCGCGGGTGGAGCCGGTGAAGGACACCATGTCGACCTCGGGATGGCTCGCCAGCAGAGGGCCGATCTCGCTGCCGGAGCCCGTCACCAGGTTGAAGACCCCGGCTGGGAGGCCGACGCTGTGAAAGATCTCGGCCATGATGAAGTCCTGCAGCGGCGTCTGTTCGGCCGGCTTGGTGACCACGGTACAGCCCGCCGCCAGGGCCGGGGCCAGCTTGCCGACCAGCTGATGCAGTGGGTAGTTCCAGGGGTTGATCAGCGCGCACACGCCGACCGGCTCGCGGACGATGGCGACGCCATTGCGGCGTTCGATCTCTTCGGAACGCAAGGCCCGCTCGGCGTAGTAGCGCATGCCTTCGATGGGGCCATCCACGTGCATGGTGGGTGTGATCTGGACCGGACAGCCCAGGGTGATGACGTGCGCCTCGACCAGGTCTGCGTGGCGCCTTTGCATCTCGTCGGCGACGGCGAGAAGTATCTCGCGCCGTTGCCCGGCGGGGGTCGCCGACCAGTCGGGCAGAGCGCGCCGCGCCGCCTCGACGGCGGCGTTGATGTCCGCTCGGTGCGCTCTTGGCACCGAGGCGCACAGATTCTCGGTGGCAGGGTCGAGGATGCCAAAGCGCTCGCTGTCGCTGGGCGTGTGCCAGCGGCCATCGATAAAGAAGTGTTCTCTGTAGTGCATGGCGAGGTCCTCGTTGGCTCGGATGATGATCAAGACCGGCGTATGCCGTCGCGGTCAGCCTGGCAGCCCTTTATCCGGACCTGCCGCGCACGACCACCTCATGGCCGACCTCTTCCGGCTCGGTGTCGGTCAGTTCGGCGGGGAAGCCGTCGCCGAGCACCTCGACGTCGCAGTCGTCCTCGAGGCGCCGGATGATGTTGGATGACCACTCACGGGGGCCATAGCGCTCTTGGCCATCCTGAAAGATGTCGAGCAGCAGCGGCGATATCTCGAGGGGCACCTCGAGGCTTCTGGCCAGGGCGTCGAACAGGCCCACGTCCTTGAGCACCAGATCCATGGTGAAGCTGATATCGCGGCTACCGTTGAGAATGACCTGGGATTCGGTTTCGTGGACAAAGGAATTGCCCGAGGAGATACGGATGGCCTCGAAGGTGGTGTTCATGTCCAGGCCGGCCTTGCGAGCCACGGTCAGGGCCTCGGCCACCGAACACAGGTTGGCGGTGGCAAGGTAGTTGGTCAGCACCTTGAGCATCGAGGCCGTGCCCAGAGGGCCGGTGTGCAGGACCCGACGCCCCAGGGTGGTCAGCACCGGTAGCACCCGTTCAAAGGTGTCGCGATCACCGCCGGCGAAGATCGAAATGTTGCCGGTGGCGGCGCGGTGGCAGCCGCCGGAGACCGGTGTCTCCATGGCGAGGGCGCCGGTGGCGGCGACCCTGGCGGCGATGCGTACCAGTTCCTGTGCATCGGTGGTGCTCATCTCCAGCCACACCTTGCCGGCAGAGAGCCCGGCGATGACCCCATCCTCGGCTTCCATTACCGCGCTGCAGGCGCGAGGAGATGGCAGGCAGGTGATGATCATGTCGCTGGCCTCGGCCACTGCTCTGGGGCTGCTGGCGGCGGCAGCGCCCTGGTCGATGAAGCGTCGAGTGATCTCGGGGTCGAGGTCGCGGATCGTGACGTGATAGCCGTTGCGCAGCAGGCTGCCGGCGAGCTTGCCGCCGACGTTGCCAAGTCCGATAAAGCCGATGTTCATGGATGTCATCTCATGCCGGTGAGCCGATCACCTTGCAGTGACATCCTTGCGCGGGGGCGGATGAAATGCTGCAGGTAGGCTTCACGCTAGGCACGGCGGGGGCAGACGACAATTCATCTTTTCTTGGTGATTGGTCACTTTTGTTGAGTGAAGGCGACTCAGCCCCGCTGACTCAGCAGCCAGGTGCTGAAGGCCACCACTCGCGGATCGTCGGCCAGATGGGAGGGGGAGGCGATGCCCCATTGGCCGCTGGCGGGCTGTACCTTGCCCATCGGGTTGATCAGCCGACCCGTCGCCAGGTCATCCTCGGCGAAGGGGCCATTGACCAGGGCGACGCCTTCACCTCGGGCGGCCATCTCGAGCGCCGCAGCCAGGGTGTCGACCTGCAGGGCGCGTGGTGGCGCGGGCCGTGTGGCAGGAGGCGACTGGGTGTCGAACCAGCCCTGCCAGCTCCAGCTCTCGGTGTAGACGCTGATCAGCGGGAAGGCCTGCAGCGCCTCAGGGGATAGCGGCAACGAATGCCCCATCACCAGCGACGGGCTGCACACAGGGGTCAGCGTCGAGGGAAACAGCGGTGTCCAGTCAAGTCGAGAGGGTAGTGGGCCATCACGGAAGAGGATGGCGATATCGGCGTGAGCGCTGTCGAAGGTCCAGTCCAGGCTGTAGGTCTTTATCCTCAGTTCGGTCTCGGGATAGCGCTGGTGAAATTGTGCCAGTCGTGGGGCCAGCCAGCGGATCGAGGTGGTTACGTAGACCTGCACGCGCAGAGGCTCAAGGCAGGGCTGGCGACGCAGTGTTTCGGCGCCCAGGATCAGCGCTTCCAGGGCGTCGCGCACAACAGGGTAGAAACGTCGCCCGGACTCTGTGAGCTCGATATGCCGACCCCGGCGGGCGAACAGTTTCGTCCCCAGGCTCTGCTCCAGACGCTGTATCTGGTTGGCGATTGCGGGGTGGGAGAGGTGCAGCTCCTCGGCTGCGGCGCGCAGGCTTGATAGTCGCGCCGCGGCCTCGAATCCCTTCAGCGCACTCAAGGGCGGCAGGCGATCCAGCGGCAGCGGTGCCGTGGATGTCCGATGACGCGGAACGTCAGACAACGCGGGACGACAGCTGGCGCGCGGCCTGCACCAGGTTCTTGGAGTAGCGGCGCGCCTCCTGGGGGCTCAGGGTGTCGCTGCTGATGGCGGCGCTGATCGCTGCGATGGGCTCGTTGCGCAGGTTGAGCACCGGGGCGGCGATGCAGCTGACGCCCTGCTCAGGCGCGCCGTTGGAGGTGGCGTAACCGAGCCGATGGGCCCGCCCCAGTTCCGCCATGACGCCTTTCACTCCCTTGTTCTCGGGAGCAAGACCAAGTTCGTCGGCGAGATAGCCCTGCCAGGAGTCCTCGTCGCGCATTGCCAGAATGATCTTGCCACTGGCGGCTTCGTGCAGCGCCATGGTCTTGCCCACGTAAAGGTTGAAGTTTGCACCGCTGGCACCGTCGATCTTGGACACCACCACGACCTTGTTGCCGATGGGCACGCACAGAAAAATGGTCTTGTGGATTTCGTTTTTCAGGATTTCCGCGATCGGATAGAAGTAGGGTATCAGGCTCTGCTTGTTATAGATGGTGGAGGATATCTGGAAGATGCGTGAGCCGATGCAGTAGGACTTCTTGCGGCTTGGATCCTGGGCCACCAGCTGGTGGTGAAGCAGGGCGTTGATGACACGGTGACCGGTGGCCGGCGAGATACCGGTAGCGTCACAGATTTCCGAAAGCGTCATGGGATAGCTGGTGGCCGCCAGCAGGTCCAGGATCATGACGCTATGATCGACCGCCGGAGCCTTGGTCTTTTCCGAGGTCCTTTCCGAATTCATGATCAGCCGCGGTCTCCAAAACGCGAATGCGAGGACGAACGCAGATGACTCGTCCGGTCAGACTCAGGGGCGATGTGGCTCCTGGGCGTCGTTCAGATCGGGTGGTCCTGAAGGATCAGGTCGGCCCCCTTTTCCGCCACCATCATCACCGGTGCATTGAGGTTACCCGAGGTGATGTTGGGAAAGATCGAGGCGTCGATGACCCTGAGCCCGGACACGCCATGCACCCTGAGACTGCCATCGACCACCGCCTCGCGAGGGTCGGGCCCCATGGCGCAGGTACCGCACAGATGATAGATGGAGCCTGCGTTGGCGCGAAAGTACTCTAACATGCTTTGGTCATCGTGGACGGCATCCGCCGGAGTGACCTCGGCGTCGATGACGGCACCCAGGGCCGCCGTTTCGGCCAGCGCGCGAATGAGCCGGCTGCCCTGAATGGCCTCGTCCTGATCTCGCCGGGTTCCCAGATAGTTCGGCCGGATCACCGCCGGCTCATTGGCATCGGCGCTGGCCAGATCGATGGTGCCACGACTGTCGGGACGGCAGGAATTGAAGGCCAGCAGGAAGCCGGAGTAGGCATCCGCGGTCAGTGTCGTGTCCGGCGGTGCCGGGATGCGATAGGACAGCGGGTTGAAGTAGAGCTGGATATTGGGCACGGGTTCGTCGGCATGGCCGCGAAAGAAGCCGCCGGCCTGGTTGACGCTCATCGCCAGCGGGCCGCTGCGATTGATCAGGTACCTCATCGTTGCCCTGGTCAGGCCGGGAAGAGAGTTGAAGTCGTCGTTCAGGGTCCGGCAGTTGGCGCGATAGAAGTAGCTGACGGCCAGGTGATCCTGCAGGTTTCGGCCCACGCCGGGCAGCTGCTGGAGCGCTGCGATCCCGTGTTGTCGCAGCTTCTCGCTGTCCCCGAGCCCCGATAGCATCAGCAGCTTTGGCGAGTCCACCGCACCGGCGCAGACGATCACCTCGCGGCGTGCGCGCAGGGTCTTCAACTGGCCCTGCTCTCGGTATTCAATGCCGCTGGCGCGACGCTGATCGTCGAACAGCACCCGTTGAACCTGGCTGACGTGCTTGAGGGTGAGATTAGAGCGCTCGAGCGCCGGCTTCAGGTAGGCGGTATTGCTGGAATCGCGACGGCCTCGGCGGATGTTCGTCTCATAGAGGCCGGCACCTTCGATGGAGGCGCCATTGAAGTCGTCATTGAGCGGGTAGCCGAGTTCATCGGCAGCCCTGAGGTAGGACTGGCAGATCGGATGGGCGATTTCCTTGAGCGGGGTGATGCCGATCAGTCCCTGGCTCGAGTGGAATTCGGTATCGCCCGCAGGGTGCTGCTCGAGTTTCCTGAAATAGGGCAACAGCGCCTGGTAGCCCCACCCCGGGTTACCCGCGCGCTCCCAGTCATCGAAGTCCGATGGCTGGCCTCGCACATAGATCATGGCGTTGATCGAGCCCGATCCTCCCTGGACCTTGCCCCGGGGTGTGTAGATCCGCCGGTTGGCCAACGCCGGCTCCTCGGCGCTGTAGTACATGTAGTTGTAGCCGGGGTGATAGTAGGTCTTGGCAAAGCCCACCGGCACCCGAAGCCAGGGGGAACTGTCACGGCCGCCGGCTTCGACGATCAGTACCTTGTGGTGTCCGCTGGCACTCAGCCGGTGGGCCAGCACGCAGCCTGCGGAACCTGCACCGACGATGATGAAGTCGTAGTCCATCGCCTCAGGCCTCCGGTCGGGTCTTCCAGCGGGTGCAGGACTGCTGGACGACGTCGTAGGGCGTGGCGTCCATGCTCAGGTGCAGGCGCTTGCCGGTGTAGGGCGAGTGGGCCCTGACCACCGCCATGTCCAGTTCCACCCCGAGCCCCGGTCGATCGGAGGGAATGATAAAGCCGTCACTCCACTCGATCTTGGCTTCGAGCACCTCGGCGTGGAAGCCGTCCCAGGTGCCGATACTCTCCTGGATCAGGAAGTTGGGTGTGGTGGCGGCGAGCTGAATGCTGGCCGCCGCACCCACCGGGCCGTTGTACAGGTGGGGCGCTATCTGGGCGTAGTGGACCTCGGCCAGGGCGGCGATCTTCTTGCCTTCGAGGATGCCGCCGACCCGGCCAAGGTTCATCTGCAGGATCGAGGCGGCCTGGTGGCGCAGCAGGTCATGGAACTCGTACTTGGTGGTCAGCCGCTCACCGGTGGCCACCGGGATGGAGGTATGGTCGGCGACCCTGGCCATGGCCTCGCTCTGGCCGGGTGGCACCGGCTCCTCGAACCACAGCGGGTCAAAGGGTTCGAGGCGCTTGGCCAGGCGGATCGCCGAGGCCGGCGTCATCTGGCCGTGGGTACCGAACAGCAGGTCGCAGCCGTTGCCGACCGCCTCACGGATGCGCTGGCAGAAGGTTGCGCTCTTTTCCAGCGCCTCCAGTGACAGCATATGCCCGCAGTAGGCGGTGTAGGGGCCCGCCGGATCGAACTTGAGCGCGGTAAAGCCGAGGGCCTTCTGCTCCAGGGCGCACTCCACCGCCAGCTCGACATTGTCGTAGTCATATTCACCGCCGGGGGCCCGGGGATAGAGGTAGGTGTAGGAGCGCAGCCGATCGTGGAGCTTGCCGCCGATCAGTGCATGTACCGGCTGGCCAGCCGCCTTGCCGACGATGTCCCAGCAGGCCATCTCGAGGCCGCTGAGCACCCCCATCATGGTCAGGTCCGGGCGCTGGGTGAAGCCGCTCGAGTAGGTCTCGCGATACAGCCGTTCCAGATGGTGGGGATCCCGTCCCTTCAGGTAGCGCTCGAACACGTCCTCGATGGCGGCGACCACCACCTGCGGGTGGAAGGTCGCCGCATAGACCTCGCCGACGCCCTCGATGCCACAGGCGGTTCCCAGTTTGACGAAGATCCAGTACATGCCGGCGATGTGGGGCGGAGGTGTGGCGACCACATGGCTTTCACAACTGACGACTTTCATGAACGGCGAGTCCTCTGAAAAGGGCAGCAAGCGGCCGACCGCCCGGCGTAGACGCGGCGGTGATGGGCTTGGGTGTGGGGTGGCGCGGGATGGCGTCAGTAGTTCAATACCACCAGCCGGGTCTGGGTGTAGTCCAGCATGCCGTGCTTGCCGTCGTCGCCGCCGAGACCCGAACGCTTCCAGCCGGCGTGGTAGCCCTGGTAGGGGTCCGATGGGGTGCGATTGATGTAGACCTCGCCTGCCTCGATGTTGTGGGCCACCTTCATGGCGGTGCGGTAGTTCTCGGTGAACACCACCGAGGCAAGGCCGAACTGGTGGTCGTTGGCCAGCGCCAGGGCTTCATCCACATCGGCGTAGGTCAGCACCGGCAGTACCGGGCCGAAGATCTCTTCCTGGACGATCTCCATGTCCTGGCGGCAGTCGGTCAGCAGGGTCGGCGGGTAGAAGTGTCCGGGGCCAGGGGGAATCGCGCCGCCGGTGGCCAGGGTGGCGCCGTCGTCGATGGCACGCTCGACCATCTGGTGGACATTGAGGCGGGTGTTCTCGTTGATCAGGGGGCCCATGTGGCTGGGGTCCTCGGCACGATTGCCGAAGGTGCAGGCCTCCATGTTGGCCTTGAGCAAGGCGATGAAGGGCTCGGCGATGGACTGATGCACGTAGACTCGCTCGATGGCGGTACACAGCTGGCCGCAGTTGGTGGTCTTGGAGGCCACGATCTGACGGGCGGCCTGCTCAAGGTCGGCGTCGGGCTCGACGATGGCCGGTGACTTGCCACCCAGTTCCAGCGACGACTTGGCGATATTGACCTGGGAGTACTCCAGCACCTTGCGGCCGGCGCCGACGCTGCCGGTGAGGGTGATCATGCCGACCCTTGGGTGAGTACACACGGCCTCGGCGGTGGCGTGGTCCATGCTCAGGATGTTGACCACCCCCGGCGGGATCTCGGCCGCCTGGACGGCCCGGGCAATTTCGAAGGCCGAACGCGGGGTGTTGTTGCTCGGGCGCACGATCACGCTGTTGCCGGTGATCATCGCCGGTGCAATCTTGCGCAGCAGGGTGAAGACGGGGTAGTTGAAGGGAATCAGGCAGGCCACCACGCCGATCGGCTCCCGAGTGAGCAGCAGGCTCTCGTCAGGGGTGTCGCTGGGCACGATATCGCCCTCGATCCGTCGCGCCCATTCGGCGTGGTAGCGGGTGATATCGGCCGCGTATACCGCCTCGTTGGTGGCGTCCTCGAGGCTCTTGCCCGACTCTTCGGCCAGCGCCCGCCCAATGGCCTCGCGACGCTCCATCAGGGCGTCGGCCAGGCGCTGCATATGTACCGCCCGCTCGGCACTGGTCAGCCTGCGCCAGTGCTTCTGGGCCCTGGCCGCGACCTCGACAGCTTCCATCGCCTGGGCGTTGGTGGCGGCCTGGACCTCGCCCACCATCGCTCCCGTAGCGGGGCAGTAGACCGGGATCATGCTGGCCTGGGGGGCGCTGACAAAGTCGTTGTTGATGAAGTTCCCATCGGTGCTCATGGCTGATTCCTCGTCAAGTTCAAACCAGCCTAGGAAGCGACCCTGAGGGCGTCAAGAAAATTCCCTATGTAGAAATAAAATTCCACATATGGAATATGCGTTGGTGTGCTGGTGCCTGTATGCGAGCCGGCAGGAAGCCATGACAGCGCCAAGACAGCGCCAGGTACGCGCCAGGTAAGGTCCGAGAAAGCGCCGAGGAAAGCAACATCAGGCGCCCTGCCGGCGACGGCCAGCAGGGCACGTGTCATCGGGCCTAGCGGGTGGCGACCACCACGCGGCCTCTGACCTTGCCTTCCATCAGACGCTCTGCGGTGGTGATGGCCTCGCTCAGCGGGATCTCGCTGGCGATGTCGTCAAGACGCTCTTCAGGCATCAGCTCGGCCAGACGCTGCCAGGCTTCCAGGCGAACTTCTCTGGGCTGCATCACGCTGTCGATGCCGGCCAGGGTCACGCCGCGCAGGATGAAGGGCATCACCGTGGCGGGAAGGTCCATGCCCTGGGCCAGGCCGCAGGAGGTCACCGTGCCGCCGTAGCGGGTCGAGGCCAGCACATTGACCAGGGTGTGGCTGCCGACGCTGTCGACGGCACCCGCCCAGCGTTCCCTGGCCAGGGGCTTTCCGGGCTGTTCGAGCTCGCCGCGGTCGATGATCGAGGTGGCGCCGAGCGCCTTCAGGTAGTCCGCCTCCTCGACCTTGCCGGTGGAGGCAACAACTTCGTAGCCCAGCTTGGCCAGCAGGGTGATGGCAAAGCTGCCGACGCCACCGCTGGCGCCGGTGACCAGCACCTCGCCCTGGTCCGGGGTCACCCCGTGGCGCTCCAGCGCCAGCACCGAGAGCATGGCGGTGTAGCCGGCGGTGCCGATGGCCATGGCGTTTCTGGTGCTGAAGGCTTCTGGCAGCGGGATCAGCCAGTCGCCGTTCAGGCGTGCCTTCTGGGCCAGCCCGCCCCAGTGCTTCTCGCCGACGCCCCAGCCGTTCAGGACCACCCGGTCACCCGGCTGGAAGTCCTGGTGCTGCGAGGCTTCCACCACGCCGGCAAGGTCGATGCCCGGGACCATGGGGAAGGACTTGACCACCGGGCCCTTGCCGGTGATGGCCAGCCCGTCCTTGTAGTTCAGGGTGCTGTAGTCGACGTTCACGGTCACGTCGCCCTCGGGCAGGGCCTGGTCATCCAGTGACTCGATGGCGGCCTTCTGAGTGTCGCCTTCCTTGCGGATCACGATGGCGTCGAACATGGCGGTCTCCTTTTTAGACGGTTTGTCTATAAATTGGCGCAAGCAGTATCAGGGCGCCGTATACGACCCCGCAGGAGCGGGCTCTCGGTTCAGTGTCGGACTATTGTCAGTTCAGTTCATGGCGACGGACGACCCTGGCGTTGGGTGTCCAGGCCCGAAAAGAAGCTGTCGGTGAACACATCGATCGGGCGCGGGCTGCGTTCCAGCCTGGCGCGCATGATGGCACCCTCCCAGCCGATCCAGAAGGCCTCGGCCAGCCGATCAGTGTCCCTGTCGGAGGCGATATCGCCGTGGTGGCGGGCTTCTTCCAGGCAAGCGGCGAGACGTCGTTGCCAGTCGGCGAGCGTGGCGATCAGCCGCTCGCGGTAGTCTGCCGGCAGTCCAGCCGCCTCCTGACCGAGATTGCCCACCAGACAGCCACGGCGATAGTCGTGGCGTGCCATGCCAGCCTTGGCATCGTCGACAAAGGCCTGCACGCGCTCGAGTGGTGGCCGGGAATCGTCTTGCAGATGGCGGTCGAGCTTGTCGGCAAAATAGCGGGCGTAGCGCTCGAGCACCGCCTGGCCGAAGGCTTCCTTGCTGGCAAAGTAGTGATAGAAGGAACCCTTGGGCACCCCGGCACGCTTGAGCATGCCGTCGAGCCCCGCGCTCAGAAAGCCGTGTTCGGTCAGGGTCTCGAGGCCGCTGGCGATCAGCGCCGCTCTGGCGTCGCCCTGGGTGGCGCCGACGCTGTAGTCGGTCTTCGGCGGTCGCCCCCGGCGCCTGGCTATCGTCGGATTGGTCATGCAATGATTTTAGACCAGGTGTCTATAAAATCAATGATGGGGCTGACCACGAGGGCAAACGAGAAGACACGCGAGGGTGGCCACGGGGGGCGACAGCGTCACCTGACACGACACCAGCGGCCCGGTATCGGGCCGCTGGCGATTGGAGCAGGTCATCGACGAGGGTCTATCAGACCTGGGGTGACAGGCACTCGACCGGCGAGCGAGACTCGCGCGACTTGCGCATCAGGCTGATGACGACAAAGATCGCCGAGTTGACCACCAACCCGCAGAAGCCCGGGTGCCAGCCGAAAGGCGCATCGATGCCGAATTGCAGCAGCAGGGTGATGACGGCGCCGACACTCAGCCCGATAAAGGCCGCGGTCTGGGACGCGCGACGCCAGAACAGGGCACCCAGCAGCATCGGCAGCAGTTGCACAATAATGCCGTAGGCTCCGAGCAGCAGGCTGACCAGCGAGCCGGGGTTGGCCAGTGCCAGCAGGTACGCCATCAGCGATATCGCGATGACCCCGTAGCGCGTCAGTGACAGCGCCTTGTGCTCGGGCAGGGCGCGCATCCTGGGCGTGAACTGGACCACGTCACGTACCAGGATGGTGGCCGAGGTGTGGGCCAGGTTGGCGGCGGTCGACATGGCCGCCGCCAAGGCGCCGGACAGTGCCAGTCCGATCACCCAGGCGGGCAGGTCGGCGAGTTCCACCACGATGGTCAGCAGCACCCGGTCAGGCGAATCCAGTGGCGTGTCGGCGAGCAGCACGATGCCGGCGAAGCCGATGATCAGCAGCGGTACCAGCAGGTAGCTGTAGAGCGGGTAGAGCACAAAGACACGCTTGAGCGTCCTGACGTCCTTGGCGCTGTAGAACTTCATGAAGATGTGAGGCCACATCACGCAGCCCAGCGCGCTGACCAGTACCGCAGTGGAGAAGGCGCCCCAGCCCATCCCGGTGGCGCCGGGCATGGTCAGATATTCCGGCGCCTGGTCCTTGATCTGCTGGAACATTTCACCGACGCCGCCAAAGAACTGCTCGGCCGTGGTCAGCCCCAGTGCCCAGGCGATGACGACCATCATCAGGCCCTGCATCAGGTTGGTCCAGCCGATGCCCTGAAGGCCGCTGGCGTAGACGTAGGCGGCCACCACGCCGCAGGCCAGTAGACTGCCCAGCCAGAACGGAATGGTGCCGGAGGTCGCCGCTTCGAACAGCATGCCGGCGCCAGCGATCTGGATGGTCAGGTAGGGAATCATCGCCAGCACGCTGACGACACCGATGACCAGGCCCAGCACATTCTTTGGAGTGGGGTAGCAGGCCGACAGAAACTCGGCCTGGGTCAGAAAGCCGTGGCGGCGACCCAGCCGCGAGATATGCGGCGCGATCAGCCACCACACGATCACCGCCAGCGTCAGGTAGGCGATGATGTAGAACGCCGGGGCGCCCTTGCTGTAGGCCCAGCCAGGTGCGCCGAGGAAGGCAAAGGCGGAGAAGATCTCGGCACCGAGGATGAAGAACAGCACCAGCAGGCCCATATGGCGACCGCCCGCCACGTAGCCTTCCAGCGAGGAGCCCTGGCCACGCCTTGCGCGCAGGCCCACCAGCAGCACGATGACCAGATAGCCCACCGTCATGGCGGTGATCAGCATCGAATCACTCATGGTCTGCCTCCTCGCCGGTATCCTTGCGATAGGCGATCACCAGGCCCACGAACAGCGCGAAGACCCAGGCCACGTACCAGAACATGAAGAACGGCATGCCGAGCACCATCGGATCGATGCGATTGGCGATCAGCGCACCCGGCCACACCATGGCCAGGGTGCACAGCACGAAGTAGATCAGCAGGCCCTTGGAAGGCATGCCTTTTTGGTGGTTCATGGGAAGACCTCTTGTTGTTGAGTGTGGTCGTTGTCGGCATCGCCTCAGCGATGGTCGTTCAAGGCGCCAAGAGCGATGGCAACCAGCAGTCGGCTGCCCACGGGAATGATGGCGTCGTTGAAGTCGTAGCGAGCGTTATGAAGCGGCGGGGGGGTGTCCGATTCGGCGCTGCCGAGGAAGAAGTAGGCTCCCGGGCACTTTTCGAGCATAAAGGCGAAGTCTTCGCCACCAAGGCTGGGATTCACGTCGCGCTCCAGTGCGGTCTCGCCCAGCAGTTCCTTCGCGGTGGCGATGACGTGGTCGGTCGCCGCCGGGTGATTGACCGTGGCCGGAAAGATGCGCTGGTGATCGACGTCTATCTCGCCGCCGTAGGTCGCCGCCACACCATCGCAGGTGCGCTGGATGGCCTCGGCGATGCGATCCTGGGTAGCGCTGTCGAGGGTTCGCACCGTGCCGCTCAGTCGGACCTCGTCGGGAATGATGGCGAAGCCCTCGAGTTCACCTCCCTTGATGCCGCACAGGCTCAGTGCCGCTGGAGACAGCGGGTCGGCATCGCGCGAGACCACGCTGTGCAGGGCCTGGATCAGAGCGCCAGCCATCCTGACCGGGTCGGTAGAAAGGTGTGGGTTCACCCCGCCGTGGCCGCCCTTGCCGCGGATGCAGATATCCAGGCGATCGGTGGCGGCCATGATCGGGCCCGGGCGAATCGCCACCTGCCCCCGGGGCAGAGCCGGCCAGTTGTGCAGGCCGTAGATCGCATCCATGGGGAAGCGCTCGAACAGCCCCTCCTCGACCATCGCTCGTCCACCGCCCAGGCCTTCTTCCGCCGGTTGGAACACCAGCTGGATGGTGCCGGAAAAATCGCGGTGGCGGGCGAGGTAGCGAGCGGCGCCGATCAGCATGGTGGTGTGGCCATCGTGGCCGCAGGCATGCATGACACCAGGCACTTCGGAGACATGGCCGTGGTCGCTTGCCTCCTGAATCGGCAGCGCGTCCATGTCGGCGCGCAGGCCAATACGGCGACCGTTGTCGGGGCCAAGCCCTCTGATGGTGGCCACGACACCGGTGCCGCCCAGGCCGTGGTCGAAGGGAATGTCGAGCCGCTCCAGCTCATCGCAGACACGCGCGGAGGTGGCGTGTTCCTTGAAGCCGAGTTCCGGATGCCGATGAAAGTGCTGGCGCAGTTCGGTCAAGCTGCTGTGCTGGTCGTCGAAGAAGGTGGGGTCGATAGGCTGGGTCATGAGATTCCGGACGCTTGTTGATTGTGTCCTTCATCATGGTTGGCGGTATGTCATAGATAAAATATTATTATTTTTATATTTCCATGCTTTTATTGTATGGATTTGCCGTATGAGCCTTCGACTTGGGTGAATCCTGGCACTGGCGTGGTAGCCCCGCTCAACAAGGATCGAACATGGACTTCAAGCAGCTGCGCTACTTTCTGACGGTGGTCGAGGAGGGCGCGATTTCCAGCGCGGCAAGAAAGATCCCGTTGGCCCAGCCGGCCTTGACCCGCCAGCTCAGGCTGCTGGAGGAGTCGGTGGGAGCCACCCTGCTGGAGCGATCACGTCAGGGCGTAAGCTTGACCGCTGCGGGGGTTGCCTTTCACGGCGAAGCGCGACGACTGTTGCGAGAGTTCGAGACCGCCAAGCTCGATGCTCGTCGGATTGCCGATGGACAGCTCGGACAGCTGCGTCTGGGCGTCACCGTCATGCACCTGTGGGTGCCTCAGATCGTCAAGCTGCTCAACGGGTATCGCCAGCGTTACCCGGACGTCAGCCTCAAGGTACAGTCGCTGCTGTCCGCGCCCCAGGTGGAGGCGCTGCGCCATCATCAGCTGGACGCGGGGATGCTGTTCTTTCCCCCTGACGATGATGATCAGCTCGACAGCCACTGCCTCTATGAAGACCGTCTTGTGCTGGTAGCCAGCGAAGGATCACGCTTGGCGCAGCATCCCCCCTCTCGACTGGCGGACCTGGCCGGTGAAGACTTCATCTGGTTCGAGCGCAGCGCGACACCGGTCTATCACGACAAGCTGATACATGCCTTTCAGCGACGTGGCTTCACCCCCCACGTGGTGCAGGAAGGCACCGACAACGCCACCATGCTGTGCCTGGTGGCGGCGGGCATGGGCTGCACGATATTGCCGGAAATGACCATGGCCGGGGCCCCGGAAGGCGTGGTCAGCTTTCCTCTGGAGGATCTGGATATAGTGCTGCCACTGATGCTGGTCTGGCGCAGGGATGCCAGCCTGCCGGCGGTCCGACGCTTGATCGAGGTGGCAGAGTCGCAATCGCTGGCCTGAACGGCCGCGCCCTGTTATCTGCGCTTGGCCTGGTGCCGTGCAAAAGGCCACCCGAGGGGTGGCCTTTGTCATTGCTGCGAGGCTTGGTGTCAGGTGCTGCGCATTACAGCACCATGGCGGCGATCCAGGCGAACACCAGCATGCCGATGTTGCAGTGCAGGAAGGTGGGGATGACGCTGTCGCGAATATGGTCGTGCTGGCCATCGGCGTTAAGCCCGGCGGTGGCGCCCAGGGTGATGGTCGAGGCCGGGGAGCCAGCGTCGCCCAGGGCCGCCGAGGCGCCCAGCAAGGCCATCGCCGCCAGCGGGTCGAAGCCCAGGGTCAGCGCCAGTGGCAGGTAGATGGGTGCCAGGATCGGCACGCTGGCGAAGGAGTCACCGAAGCCGATGGTGATGAACAGTCCCACCACCAGCATCACCGCTGCGCCCAGCGCCATGTTGCCGCCGATCAGTTCGGCCGACGCCGCCACCAGAGGCTCGATTTCGCCGGTGGCGGTCAGCACGCCGGCAAAGCCGGAGGCGACGGTGATGATGACCGCGATCTGCGCCATCATCCGCAGCCCGTCGGTGAAGACGTCATCCTGCTCCTGCCAGCGGAAGATACCGGAGACCCCCAGGATCAGAAAACCGACCATGGCTCCGAGCAACAGCGAGTCGAACTTGAGCTGAAAGACCAGGGCCACCGCCAGGGCTCCCAAGGTGATGACCAGCTGTAGCGGCTTCAGGCGAGCCGGCGAGGCGGGCCTGGCGGCGGCGGTGGTGCTTGGTGTGACGTAGTCGCGCGGGCGGCGATAGCTGATAAAAACGGCCACCAGCAGCCCCGCGACCAGGCCCAGCACCGGTAGTGCCATGGCCTTGGGGGCCATGTCGGCGGTGGCGGTCAGCCCGTAGTCCGCGCCGACGCTGTTGACGTTGGCCAGCAGGATCTCGTTGAGAAAGATGGCACCGAAGCCGGTGGGCAGCAGCAGGTAGCTGGCGCTGATCGAGCAGGCCAGGATGCAGGCCACGGCGCGGCGGTCGACTCGCAGGCGATCGAGCACCACAAGCAGCGGAGGCAGCAGGATCGGAATGAAGGCGATGTGCACCGGCACCAGATTCTGCGACATCAGTGAGGCGACGATGAACAGGCCGAACAGCGTCCACTTGACGCCCTTGCGGGTACTTTGCTCGTCGCTGCCGAGGCGCGCCGAGATAGCATCGGCCAGCAGTTCGAGCAGGCCCGAGCGTGACAGCGCCACGGCGAAGGCGCCGATCATCACGTAGGTCAGGCCGACCTGGGCGCCGACCAGCAGGTTGTCATTGAAGGCGCCGATGGCGTCGTTCATCGACAGCCCGGCGTGCAGCGCGCCTAGCATGGCGGCGCTGATCAGGGCGATGGCCACGGGGATCCGCAGCAGGCACAGCACGATCATGCTGAGGATCGTCAACACCGCCGCGTTGATGTGGTAGCCGACGGCCAGGGTCGAGGCGTAGATCAGGGCGCACAGAGCAATGGTCGGCAGTGCGCGGGTGCGGGCAACACGGTTTGCCTTGGGAGAAGGGTCGGTAAGGGCGGTCTCTTGCATGGGGTCTCCGGCTCGTCATGAGCCACGTGTCCAGGGGGCGTGAGAGTGCCGGCGAGCGTGGCGTAACCGCGGAGGGCTGGTCCTCTTCTAGGGGAGGTTGAAGCCTGACGGCCGTTCGCTAGCGGGCGAATGATACCCCAAACCTGGGCCGTGGCCCGCACTGGCCTCGATAGTTGCCTCGATAGCGGTCTCGATGGTCGCCGCCATGGTGGCAAGGGGGGAAAGGAGGAAAGGAAGAAAGCAAAGAAGCGGCTGCGCTGCCTTCCATCAAAAACGCCGCCCCGAAAGGGGCGGCGTGAATCGCCAGGACGCGTCGGCGAAAAGCGGGGCGCAGAAACGCTGTCTCTCAAGCCATCGCTCAGGCGGGTACCGCCTGGGCGGCGCCAGAGGAAGCCGGTACTGCAGGCATGGACGGTGGCAGGGTCGCCATCAGCGCGCGCTCCAGGTCCATGGCCTTGCACTTGTAGGCGGTGCAGTTGGCGCAGTGAACGCTGTCGCCGTCGTCTTGACCAACAGGCAGCGTGAAGCGGGAGTGGCCACAGATGGTGCAGCTCAGGTCCAGGGCGACGGTGATCATGCGACTCGCTCTCCCTTGGTGTGCTGCTGCTCGATCAAGGCATCGTGCTCACGTCGCATGGCCATCATCAGGCTGCGAGACTTGTTGAGAAAGCGCAGGCGGTCGGGCGTCTGCTGTTCTTCCCAGGCGCCCAGGGTGGCATGAAACTCACCGCACTCGGTGCAGTTCAGCTCTTCCCAGTCATTGGGCTGAGCCGTTACAGGTCCCGGTGTGCTGGCCAGGTCGTGGCCACAGCGGGTACAGGAAATCGGGTAGTACACGGGTCGCCCTCCTTGGCGCATGACGTGCCGTCGTTCGTTCCGTTGTGGAAGCGAGGCTGCGCATGGCCCTCCTGGCCGAGCCTCAACGGTACGAAAGGTTCTCATCGCCAGGCTTGATATGCAAGTATTGTATAGGTTTTCTGTCGCCGGAAGCGTATCGGCATCTCGCCGTCATTACCGTCTTTCCGAGCAGCGCCCATATCATGACGTCAAAAGATGACGCTTTGATGATCAGAGTGGCGAAAGCTGTCGTAAAACTTTTTCTTGTACATGACTTGTTCTTGATCTAATTTTTGTACATGAACTGCGTCGTCCTGGTTGAACAGCCCCGACAGAGAGGTTCCCGGGAGGCGCGCAGTGGCGACGCGACATCTCGGAGCAATCACCGCAAGGAGGCGAGAGCATGAAAAAAGCAATGTCTGCCGCAACGTCGTTCCTGCCGAGCTGCGTGCTCGGCGTAGCGCTGCTCGCTGGCGGGGTGGCCGAAGCGGATCAGCAGCAACAGCAGGATCCCTCACGCAATCTGCTCGAAGTCGCCCAGGCCGACGGACGTTTCTCGACATTGCTTGATGCTGTCGAGAAGGCTGGCCTCGACGAGCCGCTACAGGGAGATGAAACCTATACGCTCTTTGCTCCAACGAACGAAGCCTTCGGTACCCTGCAGCCAGGACAGCTCGACGAGTGGATGAGCGACGACAAGGCCTCCCATCGACGTCTGGTCGAGGTCGTTTCCTACCACATGGTGGAAGGAGAAGTGTCACTGGAGGAGTCATCCGAGGTGACCACCCTGCAGGGAACCGACATGGCCATCGACGCCCAGGAAGGCTCGGCAAGCGTAGGCAATGCCGCCGTGGTGGAGTCCGACATCAAGGCCAGCAATGGGGTGATCCACGTGGTGGACAGCGTGCTGATTCCTGAATAACCGAGGCTGAGTGAGTGACGCCAGTGCAACATCTGCTGCACTGGACGTCAGAGGCCGGGCACGAGGTCCCCCGGTCACTGTTTCGATAGATCCCTGTCCCGTTTGGCCGCCCGTCGAGGGCGGTTTTTTTGTGTCAGGGCTGTGGATATAGGAAGCAGCACCCGGCATTGGCAGGCCGCTATTGGCTTATGAGGACTGCTCGGGATCTCGTTGCCAGTAGCGGCGGGTCAGGCGCACCAGCAGTACCAGGGTCAGGGCTGCATACAATGCCGCCATTGCGTCGTCGGCGACGATGCCGAGTCCCCCGCCAATACCTTCGATCTCGCGTACCGGGGACAGCTTGGAGATATCGAACAGGCGAAACAGTAGATAGCCCAGCGGCAGGATGATGCGCCGTCGGTAGCGCGAGAAGGCCAGCACCGCGATGGGCAGGGCCACCCATTCGTCGAGCACGATCTGGGGCAGGTCACCGCCGCCCAGCCACAGCGAAGCGAAGTGGCAGACGGGAACGGCCAGCACGAGGAGCGTCAGGGTAACGGCCAGGCGCGTGCCGAGCGGTAGCCGGAACAGCCACCAGGCGACCGGTAGTCCGATCAGGGAGCCGACCGTCCCCGGCGCCCAGGGGGAATAGCCCAGGCCGAAGCCGGTGGCGATCCAGATCAACAGGTCCTGCATGGAATCTCTCCTGGAAGACGGTAGGCAGGGCAAGGCCGGGCAGAGCCTGCGCAATATAAAGGACAGCGAATCAGCCGGCCATCGGCGCTGCCGGGTGATCGCCAGGGCTGGCGGAGGTCGGGCCGGTGGCCGCGACTTCCCCTGCGGGAACAACGTCCACTTCCACCTCGAGGCGCTGGCGCCCACCACCGGTCACCACGCCCTTGAGCGGCGCCACGTCCTCGTAGTCGCGGCCCCAGCCAAGCAACAGGTGTCGTTCGCCGGCGCGCACACCGTTGGTGGGGTCGAAGTCGAGCCAACCCCAGCCGGGTATCAGCACGGAGAACCAGGCGTGGGAGGCGTCGGCGCCCATCAGTCGAGGCTGTCCTGGAGGCGGTCGAGTCTCGAGATAGCCGCTGACGTAGCGCGCGGCCAGACCCACCGAGCGCAGGGTGGCGATGGCCAGGTGGGAGAAGTCCTGACACACCCCACGGCGATGCTGGAGCACCTGGGACGGTGTCGTCTCCAGGTCGCTGAACTCGCTGTCGTAGCGGAATTCCTCATAGATGCGACGGTTCAATCGCTCCACGCAGTCCACCAGATCGCCACCAGCGGGAAAACAGTCTTCGGCCCAGGCGGCGAGCAGCGGGCGGCGCTCGATATAGGCGGAGTTTTCAAGAAACGGCTGTGCTTCGCGGAAACCTGGCTGGTGGCGGTCTGCCAACAGCTCTCGACACCGCTCCCAGCCCATGATGGCCTGCGGCGGTGTGGCGCGAGGCGAGGTCATGACCTGCGCCTCCAGCGTGACCTCGAGCTGGGTGTGGGGGGTGTCGACCGCGAACAGCGCGATATGGTTGCCGAAGGCGTCCTGTCGGCTCTGTCGTAGCGACTCGCCCGGCGAGATCGACAAATGCGCCCAGGCAACCTGCTGGTAGGCCATCTCACGGGGCATCAGGCAGGCCTCGTTCTCGCTGAGTGTCACGATCTCGCTGTAGTAGTAGCGCGTGGTGTGGCGAAGTCGATAGATCATCTGCCGGATCCCGCCGTGACACCCCTGCCAAGGCTGGCCACACGGCACAGCCTGGTGCCGCTGTCTTGAGCAGGGCAGGACAGCGGTGCGCACGAGCCAGGGAGGGCGGAACGAGAAGAGGCAGGCATGGGAAGCGAGGAGGCTCCTGGGTGTCGGCGAATGTTGCAGAAGGTGACGATATCCCCCCCGAACCGTGGCGACAAGATGTACCCGACTCCTGCCTTTCTCTCAAGCCCGAAAGGTGGGCGTCGTCAGCAGCAGATGCCATCGACCGGCTTCTGCAAGGGCTGCCGAGGGCTGCCGCCCACGCTTGTCGGGGGTCGCCATGGTTGCACCAGATCGGTGCTCGCTGCCCCGTCTTGCTGGTTCGTGGGGCACTTTCGGCAGGAACAAGTGGTCGCTTTTTGTCCAAACTGCTCAATTGCGCCAGCCCATTCGGCGAGAAGGCTCGGCGCTGCGGCCTATTCTCGGCGGTCTGGTACAGGGCTTGCTATACAGCAAGGAGGGACCCGGTACGGTCGAAGGCGGGGGTGCCATCGTCGTTGTCGGGTCGCCGGATGCCGAAAACAATCGAGGGTGTGCCGATGAGCCATGTGGATTGGCAGCAGTACGACTGCGCAGGGTTCTATGACGAACTGGTGGCGACGCCCGGGATGCCGCGGGAGGCGGCCAAGATGCTGTGTGACGTGCTCGCGGGCTTTGCCCCTGACGAGCTGGAAGAGCGCAAGAACGCAGCAGAGATCGCCATTCGCACCATGGGGATCACCTTCACGGTGTATTCCGAGGGCAGCATGATCGACCGCGCCTGGCCTTTCGACATCGTGCCTCGCATCATCCCCGCCGACGAGTGGCGACGCACCGAGGCAGGCCTCAAGCAGCGGGTCGAGGCGCTCAACCTGTTCATCGACGACCTGTACCACGACCAGAAGGTTGTCAAGGATGGCGTGCTGCCGGCGGCGGTACTCGAGCAATCCGTCAACTTTCGCCCCCAGTGTGTAGGGATCGATCCGCCCCACGGGGTCTGGGCGCATATCTGCGGCTCCGATCTGGTGCGTGGTGGCGACGGCACCGTCTATGTGCTGGAGGACAACCTGCGGATACCGTCCGGGGTGTCCTACATGCTCGAGAATCGCAACGTGACCAAGCGCGTGCTGCCGGAGCTGTTTGCCTCGGGCAAGATTCATCCGGTGGACGACTATGTGCCCCAGCTTTACGACATGCTGGCGGGCATGTCGCCACGCCACTGGGACGATCCCCAGGTGGTGGTGCTGACCCCGGGTATCTACAACTCGGCCTACTACGAGCACGCCTACCTGGCCCAGCAGATGGGTGTGCAACTGGTCCAGGGCCCGGATCTGCTGGTCGATGACGACGACGTGGTCTACATGCGCACCGTCCAGGGGCTGACCCGTGTGGACGTGATCTACCGCCGCGTCGACGACGCCTTCCTCGACCCGGAGGCGTTTCGCAAGGACTCGGTGCTGGGCGTGCCCGGATTGATGCGGGCCTGGCGCAGCGGCAAGGTGGCGCTGGCCAACGCCCCGGGGGCCGGTGTCGCCGATGACAAGGTGGTCTACGCCTTCGTGCCGAAACTGATCAAGTACTACCTGGATCAGGAGGCGCTGCTGCCCAATGTGCCGAGCTACCTGTGCATGCTCGAGGAAGACCGCCGCTATGTGCTGGAGCACCTGCATGAACTGGTGGTAAAGCCCGCCAACGAGTCCGGCGGCTACGGCATGTTGATGGGGCCTCAGGCCTCCCAGGCCGAGCGTGATGCCTTCGCCAGGCTGATCCAGGAGAACCCTCGCAACTACATGGCCCAGCCCATGCTGAACCTGTCCACCACCCCCACGCTGTTCGATGGCAGGCCCGAGCCGCGCCACGTCGATTTGCGCCCCTTCATCCTGTCGGGCCAGGACGGCGCCTACGTCACCACCGGTGGCTTGACCCGTGTGGCCCTGGTCAAGGGCTCGCTGGTGGTCAACTCGTCCCAAGGGGGCGGCAGCAAGGACACCTGGATCGTCGAGACGGGGGAGGACTGAGACCATGCTGATGCTTTCCAGAGTCGCCGAAAACCTGTACTGGATGGCCCGCTACATCGAACGTGCCGAAGATACCGCCCGGCTGATCAACGTCTCCAGTCACCTGATGCTCGACATGCCCTACCGCCAACCGCTGGGATGGGCGGCGATGGTCGATATCACCGGGGGCGCCGAGGTGTTCGAGACCCTCTACGATGAGCCCAACGATCGCAACGTGGTGCAGTTCCTGTGTGCCGACCGACGCTACTCCGGCTCGATCCTGTCCGCCCTGGCCCAGGCCCGCGAGAACCTGCGCACCACGCGGGACGTGGTACCGCGGGAGGTATGGGAAGAAATCAACCAGCTCTACATGACCGCCAGTGCCCACGCCGATGCGGGCCTCGGCCCGGGACGCCGAGAGCGCTTTCTGAAGCTGGTGATTCGTGGCTGTCAGACGTTGATCGGGTTGATCGAGGGCACCCTCAGCTACGGTGGGTCACGGACCTTCATGATGCTCGGGCGCCAGCTCGAACGGGCCGACATGATCACCCGCATCATCGATGTGCGCTCGGCCAACCTGCTGCAGCGTGACAGCGACGAGATTCGTCCGTTCGAGCACCTGCAGTGGATGAGCGTGCTCAAGTCGTTGACGGCCTACCAGATGTATCGACAGCACGTGCGCTGCCGGGTCAGGGCCACCGACGTGCTGCGTTTCCTGGTGCAGGATTCCCTGTTCCCGCGTTCGGTGTCGCGCAGTCTCAAGGACAGCATCCGCGCGCTGCGCTCGCTGCCGCGACATGAGCGCGCCCTGGCCACGGCGACGCTGGTGCTGGCCGATGTGGCCGAGGCCGACGTCCGTGCCCTGGTGCGCTCCCCCGAGGCCCTGCACGACTTTATCGACGTGCTGCAACAGGGCTTTGCCGAGCTGCATACGGCGATCGCCCGCACCTACTTCCCGACCCTCGATGACCTGGGCGATGGCGAGCTACTGGCGGCCAGCGACCAGGCGTGAAGCCAGGCGGGCCAGGTTTCCCATGGCCCGCCTGCTCTGAGCCACTGCTGAATCTAGCCAGGCCGGACCTTGCCAAGCCGGATCTTGCCAGGCCGGATCTTGCCAAGCCGGACCTTGCCAAGCATTGCGGCCCCCTCTGGAAAGAGGGCCGCATGGTGGTGCCCGGCGGGGCGACGGGCGGTTCACTGCTGTCGTCGCGCCGCCAGCACCATGTCGTGGATATAACCCAGCTTGCAGGCGATGGTCGGGGTGATCACCTCCGGCACCAGGTCGAGCAGCCCCATCTCGCGATTCATCTCGTTGAAGCCGAGACTCAGGCGGCGAAAGGTGGTCAACATCGCTTCGAGGTCCTCGTCGAAGCCGGTGGGGGTGATGCCGAAGTGTCCGGCGGTATCGAGGATGGCGACCATGTCCAGGTAGAAGCCGAAGGTTTCGGCGAAGTCTTCCCAGGGGTGCATGGTGGCGTAGGCCGACACGAAGCGGCCGCGCCAGTCATTCGGTGGTCCCTGCTGATAGTGGCGATCGAGGGCTTCGCTGTAGCTGGGGTTGTTGTGGTCACCGAATACCTCGATGCAGGCAGGCTCGTCCCGATTCTTGATCAACAACTCCCAGTAATAGTGTCCGATCTCGTGGCGGAAGTGCCCGATCAGGGTGCGGTGGGCCTCGTTGAAGTCGTTGCGCAGGCGCTCGCGCTCGACGTCGTCGGCTTCCTTGACGTTGATGGTGATCAGTCCGCCGGCGTGACCGGTGAACACCGGCATGCCCTCGTCGCTGGAGTGCCAGTCGCCTTCTGCCGCCACTTCGTCGGCGAGGAAGGCGAAGGCCAGCGGCGGGTTGGCACGGCGGCCATCCACCTCGTGGGGCAGCCCCAGCAGGTCGAGGGTGTAGAAAAGCCGGCGCTTGGCACTCTCGAGCTTGGCCCAGCGTTCACGATGACCGGGCACCGACAGGTCGGGGATGGCCTGGTTGTGGCGACAGCAGTCGCACAGCGTCATGCCACGGTCGGCCTCCTCGCTGGTGATCATGCGGTTGCAGACCCCTTCCACGGAATAGTTGTGGCACTTGACCAGCAGCGTAGCGCAGGTGTCGTCGACGCAGCGGTAGCGACCATCGGGCTGGAGATCGACCGTCACCAGAGCATGGCAACCCGGGCACCAGCCAAGTTCGGAGTGGCATACCAGGCAGAGGGTATTGTCGAAGAACAGGCGGTTGTCACAGCGTTGGCAGGGGTAGTGGCGCATTCGCATGCCCTCGGGCGTGGCCAGTCAGGTGTCGTCGCCAGTATAGCCAGGCTACCGGGCGGGCGGCGGGTCGGTCTCGTCTGGAGTGTGCTGAGGCGACTCGGTGGTGTGGGCCGTGGGCGCTGGCGCCGGCGACTGCGCCATCGCCTGGGCGAGAAATTCCCGCTGGTCGTCGGCGAAGGCCGCCCGCCAGTCACCCTCGTAGATCTCGAAGTGGCCGGTGTCGTAGGTCTTGAGTGTGGCCCGTGATCCCAGTGCTTCGGCCAGTCGGTAGCCGGGGGCGATCGGCGCGACGCTGTCACGCAGGCAAAGTTGCAGCAGCACCGGACAGTGAACCTGGCGGGCCCGGGTGACCGGACGGTAGAGCCCAAGCCCCAGCAGGGCGCGTGGCGCAATGCGATTGTCGAAGTCGTCATCGACAAACGACAGGATCCCCGTCAGGGCGTCCGGGGCGGAGAGCGCGGCCAGGGTCCCCGGCTCGCCGGCCAGTGGCAGGTACCGAGGAGCCCGGCCGAGGCAACCCCTGGCAAGGTCGGCGAGTCCCACTCCGGTCATGCGCAGGAAGGTGCCAGGTCCTGCGTCCTTGAGCTTGAGCAGCGACGAGGCCCGACCGTCGAGCATCGGATTCATGGCGATGACCGCAGCGACATCGTCGCGACGAGCCGCCAGAGTGATGACATGGGCCGACGAGAACGACGTACCCCACAGCACCAGCGGGAGGGCCGGTGCCCGGCCCAGGGCGTACTCGATGGCGGCCGTGTAGTCCTGTTGCTGGCGCTTGATGCCGAGCAGCTGGCGAGGCTCGCCGTCGGAGCGGCCGAAGTGACGATAGTCGAAGACCAGCACGCTGTGGCCGGCGTGATGCAGGGCCTGGGCGTAGCCGACAAGGCCGCCTGCCACCGTGCCACCAAGACCGTGGGCCATGACCACCACCGCACCATCGTCGACACCTTCAAACCACCAGCCGCGACAGCGAGTATCACCGCTGTCGAAGGTTACCGCTTCGGCGCAGGACAGCTCGCGGGTGCCGGCACTGTCGAGGGGCAACGGTGTGGCGCTGTTGTCGGGACTGGCGTCATCACTTTCGCTCATCGGCTGGCCTCCTTCAGCTCGCCATCCAGGCCGTCATCCCGCCCGTCATCGATGACGGCCAAGGTCATGTAGACGCTGTTGGGATCCTCGACATAGCCGGCGAAGGGCGCACAGGGGGTAAAGCCGTGACGCGTGTAGAACTGGCGAGCCGGAGCGAAGCCCGGCTGTGAGCCGGTCTCCAGGCTCAGCCGGCGATAGCCACGCAGTCTGGCCTCCTCGATCACCTTGTCGAGCATCAAGGAGGCCAGACCCCGGCGAAGGTGGCTTGGTGCCGTGCGCATGGACTTGATCTCGCCGTGGTCGTGGCTGACTTCCTTCAGGGCGACGCAGCCGACCAGATCGTCATCATCCCACAGCCCCCACAGGGTCACCTCCGGTGCCTTCAGTTCATCCAGGGTCAGGGCATGGCGGCTTTCCGGCGGCGAGGTGGGCGCCAGTTTCTTCAGCCCGCGGCGGTGGGCGCGGATCATCGCCGCCATGGCGGGGGCGGCGGGGTCCTCTTGCTGGAAACGCAACATGGCTACCTCGATGCAGTGGTGCCTTCAGGGTACCTCAGGTGGCACGGTTTTCGGACATCGAGTATGCGGTGGCACGTCGTCTCGCACAGGAGGTCGATGAAGGTGTCTCGCCTGGAGGCTCCTGCGACGCTGTGAGCGTGGTGACGTCTCGGCGAAGGGCGGTATCGATGAATTAAGGGTGGCTTAAGTATCGCCGGGCAAGGTGACGGTATTCTCCAGTCCGAGGCGAATCCCATGCACGCTGTCACCGTATCGGTAGTGATCCCCGCCCACAACGAGGCTGCCAACCTGCCCGCGCTGCTCGATGAGATCGAGCAGGCGCTGTCGCACCAGGCCTACGAGGTCATCGTGTTAGACGATGGCTCTGACGATGATACCTGGCCCCTGCTGGTGATGCGGGCCCACCGTCAGGACACGCTGAGGCCACTTCGCCATCGCGATAGCGCGGGTCAGAGCACCGCCCTGTGGCAGGCAGCGAGGCATGCCCGAGGCGAGTGGCTGGCGACCCTGGACGGCGATGGCCAGAACGACCCCGCCGATATTCCTGCGTTGCTGGAAGCCGCAAAGGCGGCGCGGGTGGACCTGGTGGGCGGCCATCGCGTCACGCGCCAGGACTCCGCGCTCAAGCGGCTGTCTTCTAGGGTGGCCAACGCGGTTCGAGCACGACTGCTCGGCGATGGCTCGCCGGATAGCGGCTGTGGTCTCAAGGTGATCCGCCGGCAAGCGTTTCTTTCGCTACCGTACTTCGATCATATGCATCGTTTTTTACCTGCCCTTGTCGCCGCCCAGGGCGGGCGTTGTCTGTCCCACCCCGTCAAACACCGGCCTCGCAGGGCCGGGCGCTCTCACTACGGCCTGAGCAACCGCCTGTGGGTCGGCATCACCGACCTGATCGGAGTGCGCTGGCTGCAACGTCGCTCGCGACTGCCGGTGGACTGTCGTGGTATCGATGATGCGCTCGACCCGCCTCGGGTCGGGACGACGCTGGGGCATGGGGAGCTGGCCTTTGCGACGGACACCACCGTCAGCAAAACTGGTCGGCAGCAGCCGATGCCTGACGGTCTCGATGTTGTCCTGCCCCGTGTCGTCTTTGGCAGTACGGCCTCAAGCAGCAGCGTTACCCTGAACCAGGCCGCCGCAGGGCCGTCGCAATGACGCTGTCCTGGTGGCTGGCGGTGGGTTTTCTCGGCCAGGCGCTGTTCTCGGCGCGCTTTGTCGTGCAGTGGATCGCCAGTGAGAGGGCGAAACGCAGCGTGGTGCCGGTGGCCTTCTGGTTTCTCAGCCTGGCCGGGGGTGTGACCCTGCTGGTCTATGCCATCCATCGCCGAGACCCGGTGTTCATGCTCGGGCAGGGGGCCGGGCTCTTTATCTATCTACGCAACCTGACGTTATTGCGAGGCAACAGGTTCTGCAGCTCGGGTCTCCGCCAGCAAGAAACGTCGCAGGCCTCCATCAAGTCGACGTCGTCGCGTGCCGGAGGATAGCGTCATGCCCCCCTTGAGAATGCCTCTTCGCCTGTCCTGGGCCGGTTGGCTGGCCTTCGGCGCCTTCGCCGTCCTGCTGCTGGCACTCGGTCTCGGCTGGCGCGATCCTTGGCCCGCCGATGAGCCCCGTTTCGCCTTGAATGCCATCGAGATGCTGGTGACCGGAGATTTCTGGATCCCCCATCGCGGCGGTGAACTCTACGCTGACAAGCCGCCGATCTTCATGTGGGCGAGCGCCCTGGGCATCTGGCTGACCGGCTCGATGCGAATCGGCTTTCTGCTGCCGTCGCTGCTGGCCGGGCTCGGCACCCTGGCGCTGATCGTGGATCTGAGCCGGCGCCTGTATGGCCAGCGCATTGGTCTGCTGGCGGGCCTTGCCACCCTGGCGACCCTGCAGTTCGTGCTGCAGGCCAAGACCGCCCAGATCGACATGCTGTTGACCTTCTTTACCACCCTGGGCGCCTACGGACTGTTACGCCATGCCCTGCTGGGGCCCTCTCGCTGGTGGTGGCGGGCGGGCTTTGCGGCCATGGGGGCCGGCATCCTGACCAAGGGGGTGGGCTTTCTGCCGCTGGCGCTGCTGCCCGCCTGGTGGTGGTTGGGGCGCGGCGGTGTCAGCGGTAACAGGGGGCCTGGCCGGCTGACGCCGCTCCGCCTTCGCGACCTTCGCGAGGGACTGGGGTGCCTGCTCGCGGTGGTGCTGGCCTGGGGGTTGCCGATGATCCTGATCACCAGCCTGAGCGACGACCCAAGCCTGGCGGCCTATCGCGACAACATTCTGTTCAAGCAGACGGGTGAGCGCTACGCCGACTCCTGGGCCCACCTGCGTCCCTGGTACTACTACATCGCCCAGGTGCTGCCCTGGGCCTGGATGCCGCTGGTGCTGACCTTTCCCTGGGCCTTTCCCAACTGGTGGCGACGCATTCGCCGCGGCGATGCGCGTTCGCTGCTGCCTGTAAGCGCCGTGGTGTTGATCGTGATCTTCTTCTCGCTGTCACCGGGTAAACGCGGCGTCTATATGCTGCCGACCCTGCCGCTGATGGTGCTGGCGCTGGCGCCACTGCTGCCGGCGCTTGCCAGGCGGATCGGCCCCAATCGCACGGGTTTTGGAGCCGTCATCCTGCTTGGCGGGCTGCTGGGATTGGCTGGCCTTCTAGGGCTCTGCGATGTCGCGCCGTTGGAGCGTCTGGCCCATCGCTACGGGATCACTCCCTGGTGGGAGTGGCTGGCGCTGGGGGGTCTGGCCCTGGGCCTGGCGCTTGTGGTGAAGCCGCGCCGGGGCCTGGTTGCCGTGACCCTGTTCCTGTGGTGCCTGTGGGGCTGGTGGAGCACCCTTGGATATTCCTGGATGGACCCGGAGCGCTCACCCCGGGACATGATGGCGAGGGTGGCGCAACAGGTAGGGCCGATCGGTGAGGTGGCGTTGTTGAACTTCGATGAGGAGATCCTGCTGCATGCGCGCACGCCAAGCGTTCACTTCGGCGACATGACGCCCATCGAGGAAGAGCTTCCCGCCGCCATGGCCTGGCTCGCCAAGGCACCCTCCCGGCGCTGGATGCTGGTGGTGGACAAGGATCTGGAAGACATCGACTGCGGCGAGCTTGGCCAAGGGTTCGACCTCGGCCATCAGAATCGCCACGACTGGCTGCTGCTGCCGGGCATCGCCTTCGCCGGCTGCCACCAGGATCGCGGCGAGGCACCGATCTACCTTGCGCCAACGTCGGTGCCCGGCTCCGGCGCCTGGCGCTACTTCACCGAGACACAGCCTGTCCCCGGCGAGGTAGCAGGAGTGACGCATCGCTGAAAGTTGGACGCAAGTTGTGCAAGGGTTGAATTCAAGAGGCGGCTTTTGTAGCTTGGGCTCGGGGAGATAGCCTTCTCCTTCAGGGCGGCGCTATACCTCAAATTCAGCCTTGAATGCAGCCTTGAGTTCAGCCTTAGATGCACCCTGTGATGTGGCCTTGAATGCTGCCCTTGATGCAGTCGGTGATATGGCCTTTGACGGTCGGTGACGCCTGTGTGGCGCAGCATTTCTGGGCCGTCGCTGGTGTACAGGTATGTAGCGCCGCGGGTACGAGTTCGAATCTGAAAGCTGATCAATACCAAGGGAGGGTGATCGGATGGAAGTGCAGACATCGTCCAATCCGCAAACCAAGCATCGCAGCAACCTGGACCCACAAGACCAGCAGCGTTTCGACTGGCAACGTTTCGCCGGGCTCGACAGCGGCCAGGCTCGCGCCACCCACTACCCGACGCGATTGCCTGAACCGATGGACAGCCTGTGGGTCGACCGCCAGGGCCCGGTGGTCAAGGGCAGCGCCGACCAGGGGCCGCTGAGCCAGCAGCAGCTCGACGAGTTCGAGCAGAAGGGCTTTCTGTTTGAGCCCGACTTCCTCGGTGGCGAAGAGCTCGCACGCCTGCGCGAAGAGCTCAAGGCATTGCTCGACAACGACGCCTATCGGGGCAAGGACTACAGCATCGTCGAGCCGAGCGGCAAGGAGATCCGCTCGCTGTTCGCCGTGCACTATCTGTCCCGGGTGTTCGCCCACCTGGCCAATGATGAACGTCTGGTCGGCCGCGCTCGCCAGATTCTCGGCGGCGAGAGCTACGTCCACCAGTCGCGTATCAACTACAAGCCGGGCTTCGAGGGCAAGGGGTTCAACTGGCACTCGGACTTCGAGACCTGGCACGCCGAGGACGGCATGCCCGACATGCACGCGGTGAGTGCCTCCATCGTGCTGACCGACAACCACGAGTTCAACGGTCCGCTGATGCTGATTCCCGGCTCCCATCGGGTGTTCGTGCCTTGCATTGGCGAGACGCCGGACAACAACCACGAGAAGTCGCTGCAGAAGCAGGAGATCGGGGTGCCGAATCAGGAAGCCCTGCGCCAGCTGATCGATCGCAACGGTATCGAGGCGCCCAAGGGCAGCGCTGGTGGGCTGTTGCTGTTCGACTGCAACACGTTGCATGGCTCCAACGCCAACATGTCGCCGGATCCGCGCAGCAATGCCTTCTTTGTCTACAACCGCGTCGACAACCGCTGCGTCGAGCCGTTTGCGGCCAACCGCCGTCGCCCGGATTTCCTGGCCCACGAGCCTGGCAGCGATTTCAATCCTTGAAGCGACGGTCGCCACCGCTCGCGATGAGCGCGATGGCTGGGATAGACTCGAAAGGCGCGCCCTGGGCGCGCCTTTTTTGCATGCCACGCGACCCCGTTCGCTGGGCCGTGTCGTTTCCTATCCTTCTTCATGCCTTCAGGAGCCTGCCATGTCTCTCGTCCCGAGCTTTGTCGACGGTGACGCCTTCTCCCAACCACTTGGCAAGGTGGTCTGTGTTGGACGCAACTACGCCGAGCACGCCAAGGAGCTCGACAACCCGGTACCCGACGCACCCTTGCTGTTCATCAAGCCGGCGACCAGTGTGGTGCCCCTGGAAGAGCCGATCGGCGGTCCCTTCGAGCGCTCCGACGTACACTTCGAGACCGAGCTTGCGCTGTTGATCGGCGAGACCCTGCGTGAGGCCACGCCCGAGCAGGCCGAGGCGGCAGTGGTCGGGGTCGGGCTTGCGCTGGACCTGACGTTGCGTGATGTCCAGTCGGCACTGAAGAAGAAGGGCCATCCGTGGGAGATCGCCAAGGCCTTCGACGGCGCCTGCCCGCTGTCGCGTTTCGTGCCCATCGAGGCGCCGCTCGACTGGTCGGCCATCGAGTTCAGCCTCGACATGAACGGTGAACGTCGCCAGCACGGCGTGGCCCGAGACATGCTGTTCGCGATCCCGGCGCTGCTGTCCGAGATGAGCCAGCACTTCACCCTGGCCCCGGGTGACGTGGTACTGACCGGCACCCCGGCCGGTGTCGGCAAGCTGGAGAAGGGCGCGACCCTGGCTTTCGAACTGACACTGCCCAGCGGCCAGCGCCACGCCCTCGAGACCCGCGTGCTCGGTTGACGCCTGGCTAACCCGCAGTCCCGACGCCTTCGGCGTCAGTCCAGTGGCGGCGGCAGCAGCACGAAGTTGCCCACGTGCTGCTTCTCGAGAAAGGCCTGCTGGGCCTCGACGATCTGCGCAAGCGGGAAGGTCCTGGCCAGCAGGGGACGAATCTCGCCGCGCTCGATGTAGCCGATCAGGTCCGGAAATATCGGCTCGTCCCAGGCGGTGGAGCCGATCAGGCGCACGTCCTTGAGGTACAGCTTGCGCATGTCGAGCTCCACCACCGGTCCTGCGATGGCACCGGAGGAGACGTAGCGGCCGCCGCGGTCGAGCACCTCCAGCACCCCGCCAAAGCCCTTGCCGGCGACGTTATCTACCGCGACGTCGATGCTCGACTCGCCGAGGCTTGCCAGCAGGTCATCGTCGCGGTCGAGCAGGTGGTCGGCGCCAAGGGCGCGGATCGCCTCGTGCTTGGCGCTGCCCGCCACCGCCGTGACGTGGGCGCCCCGGCGCTTGGCCAACTGCACCACCGCCGAGCCGACACCTCCCGAGGCACCGGTGACCAGCACCCGGTCGCCGGCGCTGACACCAGCGCGGTGCAGCATGTTCTCTGCGGTGCCGTAGGCGCAGGGGATGGTGGCGAGTTCCTCGTCGCTCCAGTCGCAGTCCACCGGGAATATCTCGCTTGCGGGCACCTTGACGAACTGGGCGAAGGCTCCGTCGAAGTCCGAGGCCATCCACACCGAGTCCCAGTGATCGAAGCCCCTGGTGCGCATGCAGGCGCGTACCAGTACCCGCTTACCCAGCAGGTCCGCCGTGGCCGAGGCGTTGGCACCTTCCTCTCCCGGCGCACCCAGGGCCACTACCTCGCCACAGCAGTCGGTGCCCTGAATCAATGGAAAGGGAGTGGCGCCATTCCAGCCGCCATCCTCGGCGTCGGCGGCGTTCTCGGCGCTGTCATCGAAGGCGTCCGCCGATGCCCGGGTGTCGCTCTTGACGCTGGCGGAGTACCAGCCGAGCCGGGTATTGATCTCGGTGTTGTTGACGCCGGCAGCGAGCACCCGCAGAAGCACCTCTCCGGGACCCGGCGTCGGGGTCGGGACTTGTTGATAGCTGAGCTTGTCGTAGCCGCCGTTGCCGGTGGTGACCACAGCCATCATGGTGGGGGGAATGCTGCGCTGTGAGTCTCGGGGCTGTGAGTCTTGGGGGTAGGGGGCCGGGGATGCGATGGCGCTGTCCTCCTGTGGTCAAGATGTGTCTGGCTTGATGCATATCTCGCCACGAGCGTGGGCCAGGCGCAAGAGCTCAAGTCCCCAATAGCAGGCGCCCGGCGATACCTGTAGGCATCGCCGGGCGAAGGCTCACACGGAGTGGGGCGTGCGGGTCGGCTCACTCCAGGTAGGTGTAGCCGTCGAGCCCTTCTGACAGATCATCGAGGAAGTGACGCTGTTCGCGTGGGTCGAGGTTGCTGCGGGTGAGCTGGACCCGGAGCCGTTCGCGCAGCACGTCGGCGTTGAAGTTGACGTAGCCGAGCACGTCGGAGACCCGGTCGCCCCACTGCAGGTTGGTCAGGCGCCAGCCGCCGTCGCGATCCAGCGAGGCATCGACGGCGTCGGTATCGCCGAACAGGTTGTGCAGGTCACCGAGGATCTCCTGGTAGGCGCCGACCATGAAGAAGCCGAGCAGGCGCTCGTCGTCTTCGCGCCACTCCGGCAGCGGCAGGGTGGTTTCGACCCCCTGGCCGTCGACGTAGCTGTCGATGCGCCCATCGCTGTCGCAGGTGATGTCCTGAATCACTCCACGGCGGCTTGGGCGACGGTCGAGCCCGGACAGCGGCAGCACCGGGAAGATCTGCTTGATGCCCCAGACGTCGGGCATCGACTGAAACAGCGAGAAGTTGACGAACAGCTTGTCGGCGAGTTTCTCGGCCAGCTCGTCGAGGATCTCGCGGTGGGCGCGATTGCGTGGGTCGAGCTGTGACCTCAGGGCGGCGCAGGCGGCGAAGTAGACGCTCTCGCCCTCGGCGCGGGCGGCCAGATCGGCGGCCCCCAGCACGAAGCGGTCGTGCAGGTCGCCCATGTCCTGGATCAGGTCGTGCCAGGCCTCCACCAGCCCTCGCGGCTCCGGCTCGCGCTTGAGGAAGTCCAGGGTGCGCCACAGCGCCTCGACCTCGGGGTCGTCGCTCTTGCGTTCGGTCGGCGGCGCGGTGTCCACGCTTTCCTCGCCGATCACGTTGGTGATCAGCACCGCGTGGTGGGCGGTCAGGGCACGGCCGGATTCACTGATCAGATGAGGCTGCGGCAGCCCTTCGGCGGCACACACCTGATTGAAGGCGTAGACCACGTTGCGGGCGTACTCGAGCATCGAGTAGTTGATCGAGCAGAAGTTGCGCGAGTGGGTGCCCTCGTAGTCGACCCCAAGTCCACCGCCCACGTCCACGGTGTCCACCGGCGCGCCTAGCTGGCGCAGGTACTGGTAGAAGCGCGCGCACTCGCGCAGGCCACGCTGGATATCACCGATGTTGGCGATCTGGGAGCCCAGGTGGAAGTGCACCAGCTGCAGGCTGTCGAGTCGCCCGGCTTCGGTCAGGCGCTCGACCACGGTCAGGATCTGGCCGGCGGTCAGGCCGAACTTGGACTTCTCTCCGCCGGTGTCCTGCCACTTGCCGCGGCCCACCGAGGACAGTCGGGCACGCAGACCGATGCGCGGGGTCACCCCCAGGCGTTCGGCCTCCTCGAGGATCATCGGCAGCTCGGAGAGCTTCTCCACCACCAGATAGACCCGATGGCCGAGCTTCTCGCCCATCAGCGCCAGGCGAATGTACTCGCGATCCTTGTAGCCGTTGCACACGATCAGCGAGGGGCCATCGCCGGACAGCGCCAGCACCGCCAGCAGTTCCGGCTTGCTGCCGGCCTCCAGGCCAACCCGGTCGCGCCCTCGCTCGTTGGTGGCGAGGATCTCTTCCACCACTCGGCGCTGCTGGTTGACCTTGATCGGGTACACCGCGGTGTACCCGCTCTCGAAGTTTTCCTCGCCCATGGCCTGGTCGAAGGCCGCGCACAGCTGCTCGACCCGGTCGTGCAGGATATCGGTGAAGCGGATCAGCACCGGCAGGCGCAGGCCGGCCTGGCGGATCTGGTCGACCAGGCCACGCAGCGGCAGGCTGGGGCCGGGTTCGACCTCGCCTAGCGGACGGACCAGCGCCTGTCCGTCCTCGTCCACGTCAAAGTAGCCGCTGCCCCACTGGTCGATGTTCCAGGTGCGGCGGGCGCGTTGCACGGCGGAGTCGGCTTCGGGCTTGTGGCTCACGGGCGGGCCTCGATGTCTGGCAAGGGCAGGGCTCCATGTTCCAGGCGCGCAAGCAGGATGCGCCGGAACTGTTCGGGATCGTGGGGAGTCAGGTCGTGGGCCGGCGGGTCAACGTAGACCACCAGCAGGCGAGATAGCCAGTAGCGCAGGGCGGTCAGGCGCAGCATCAGCGGCCACAGTTCGCGCTCGGTGGCGGTCAGCGGGCGTTCGGCCAGGTAGGCCTCGAGCAGAGCGTCGTGGCGCTCGGCTACCAGGCGACCGTCGGCGTCGGTGGCCCAGTCATTGATGACGATGGCCAGGTCGAACAGCAGGTCGCCGGTGCAGCCGTTGTAGAAGTCGATGATGCCACCCAGGCGCTCGCCGTCGAACAGCGTGTTGTCGCGAAACAGGTCGCCGTGCAGGGCGCCCTGGGGCAGCGGCTCCGCGCTTTCCAGCGCGGCCTGATAGGCGTCGACCTCGTCCTGCATCAGCGCCTGGTCCTCGGGCGAGAGGTAGACCAGCACCTTGTGGTGCATGGCCGACAGCCAATGAATGTCGCGAGGATTGGGACGGTGTCCACCGAAGTGGCGGGAGACACGATGCATCTCGCCGAGCGCCTGCCCCAGCGCTCGGCACTGGGTCACGTCGGGCGCGCTGGGATGGGCGCCCGGCAGGCGCGGAAACAGCAGCGCCGGCCGACCCGCCAGTTCGTGCAGGGCGATACCGTCACGGTCGTGAATCGGCCCGGCCACCGGGATTCGGTGCTCGTCGAGGAAGTCGAGCAGCTCGACGAAGAACGGCAGCTCTTCGTGCTCTCCCTGCTCGAACAGCGTCAGCACCAGTTCGCGACGGTCGGTGGTGACAAAGAAGGTGCTGTTCTCGGTGCCCGCGGGCACGCCCTGCAGCTTCGTCAGTTCGCCGACGTCAAAACGGCTGAGAAAGCCTGCGACCTGTGCGTCGTCAAGCGGAGTGAATACGGCCATGAATCGTCTCGCCCGGGGTTGCCAAGGCGCCTATTGTAGCGACTTGGCACCGAGTTGCACGTGATCTACGGGAGTGGTCTCAGCGGGCTTTCGCGCCGCTTGCCAGACGGGCATCAACAGCTAGGGGACGCAGCGGCGGGCGCGCCGCCCAGGCAACGGCCTTGGGTCAGCGAACCCAGCCGGGGATATCGACGTTGTCGCTGCCCTGGCGCTCGAAGTTGCCGTCGCCGTTGCGGTCGACCAGGAAGTAGGCGCTGCCATCCTTGGGCTCGACCTTGATGGCGTACAGCTTGCCGTTGACGCGGTACTCGCGCAGCGTCTGGTTGGCTTCCTGGCGGACGCTGATGTCGGGTTGCGCCTGGGCGAGCACCGGCGAAGCGGCGGCCAGCAGGGCCAGCGACAGCAGGAGGGCGCTCGCAATGCGGGTGATCGTCATGGTGGGGCTCCAGGATGGGAGAATGAACGGTTGGCAAAACAAAGGGAACACTGTTCGATCAGACCATGATACGTCGGCACAGGTTCCCCTCGCAAAGTAAAGGAACAGGGCCGATGCCCCAGGTCGACGCCTGATGGCCGGCATAAGGGGCGGGCGCAGGGTGGGCCAGGGGCTGACGCAAGGACAGGGCGATGGCCGTGACCGCGTCGAGGGTCGCAAAAGCGTCCGGCAAAAGACGAAAGGGATGCGTATCATGGGTGGCATCGTAGTCATTTATCCTTACAGGGACGCCGATCCATGGCCTCAAGCCCCATCGTTCTCGTCGACGGTTCCTCCTATCTGTACCGTGCCTTCCACGCTCTGCCGCCGCTGACCACCTCCGAGGGTCAGCCCACCGGCGCCATCAAGGGCGTGATCAACATGCTCAAGCGGCTGATCAAGGACTACCCGGACAGTCCCATGGCGGTGATCTTCGACGCCCCGGGCAAGACCTTCCGCGACGAGCTCTACGACCAGTACAAGGCCCAGCGGCCACCGATGCCCGACGACCTGCGCGCTCAGGTGAAGCCGCTGCACGAGTGCGTGCGTGCGCTCGGCCTGCCACTGCTGTGCATCGAGGGGGTCGAGGCCGACGACGTCATCGGCACCCTGGCGAAGATGGCCACCGACGCCGGTCGCGACGCGGTGATTTCCACCGGTGACAAGGACATGGCCCAGCTGGTCAATGGCCATATCACCCTGGTCAACACCATGAAGGGCGAGACCCTCGACGTGGACGGGGTCAACGACAAGTTCGGCCTGCCGCCGGAGCTGATCATCGACTACCTAGCGCTGATGGGCGACAAGGTCGACAACATCCCCGGAGTCCCCGGGGTGGGCGAGAAGACCGCCATCGGCCTGCTGCAGGGCATGGAAGGCGGGCTCGACGTCATCTATGGCGATCTCGACAAGGTCAAGACGCTGTCGTTTCGTGGCGCCAAGACGCTGCCGAAGAAGCTCGAGGAGCACCGCGACAAGGCCTACCTGTCCTACGAACTGGCGACCATCAAGACCGACTGCGAGCTGGAGCTCGGCCTCGATGATCTGGCCATCGCCGCGCCGGATCGCGAGGCGCTGAAGACGCTGTATCAACGCCTGGAGTTCAAGAACTGGCTGTCGGAGCTGCTGGCCGGCCAGGATGAAGGCGTCGATGACGTCGCCGGTGGTTCCGCCACCCCCGAGGGGGACAACGGAGGCGAAGGCGATAACAAGAACAAGGCCCAGGCGACGCCCTCCAGCGAGCGTCAGGATACGGTGATCCTCGAACAGGCCGAGCTGGACGCCTGGCTTGAGCGACTGGCCGCTGCCGAGGCTTTCTGCTTCGATCTGGAGACCACCAGCCTCAACTACATGGAGGCCGACATCGTCGGTGTCGGCCTGTGCCTGACGCCCGGCGAGGCGGCCTACATTCCGCTGGGCCACGACTATCTCGATGCCCCGGCCCAGCTCGATCGCAAGGCGGTGCTCGAGGCGCTGGCGCCGATCCTGGCCGACGAGGCGATCGCCAAGATCGGCCAGAATCTCAAGTACGATATCTCGGTGCTGGCGCGCTACGACATCCCGGTCAAGGGGCCCTTGGTGGATACCATGCTCGAGTCCTATGTGCTCGACTCCACCGCCACCCGCCACGACATGGACTCGCTGGCGCTCAAGTACCTGGGCGAGGGCACCGTCAAGTTCGAGGACATCGCCGGCAAGGGCGCCAAGCAGCTGACCTTCAACCAGATCGCACTGGAACAGGCCGCGCCCTACGCCTGCGAGGACGTCGACATCACCCTGCGGCTGCACCAGACGCTGCGCCCGCGAGTGGACGAGACTGGCCGCCTGGCCGAGGTCCTCGACGAGCTCGAACGCCCGCTGGTGCGGGTGCTGTCGCGCATGGAGCGCAACGGCGTGGCGCTGGACGCGGAGCTACTGCACACCCAGAGCCGGGAGCTGGGGGAGCGCATTCGCGAGCTCGAGGCCCGCGCCTATGAGCTTGCCGGGCGCGAGTTCAACCTGGGCTCGCCCAAGCAGCTCGGCCAGATCCTGTTCGAGGAGCAGGGCATCCCGGTGATCAAGAAGACCCCCAAGGGCGCGCCCTCCACCGCCGAGGCGGTGCTCGAGGAGCTGGCGCTGGACTACCCGCTGCCCAAGGTGATCATCGAGCATCGCGGCCTGTCCAAGCTGCGCTCGACCTACACCGACAAGCTGCCGAAGCTGGTCAACAAGGCCACCGGCCGGGTTCACACCAGCTACCACCAGGCGGTGACCGCCACCGGGCGGCTGTCGTCTTCCGACCCCAACCTGCAGAATATTCCGATTCGCACCGACGAGGGACGGCGCATCCGCCAGGCCTTCGTGGCACGCCCGGGCTATCGCATCGTGGCGGCGGACTACTCCCAGATCGAGCTGCGCATCATGGCTCACCTGTCCGGCGACAAGGGCCTGTTGTCAGCCTTCGCCGAGGACAAGGATATCCACGCCGCCACCGCCGCCGAGGTGTTCGGGGTGGCCCTGGACAAGGTCAACGGCGAGCAGCGGCGCAGCGCCAAGGCGATCAACTTCGGCCTGATCTACGGCATGAGCGCCTGGGGCCTGGGCCGCCAGCTGCATATCGAGCAGAGCCAGGCCAAGACCTATATCGACCGCTACTTCGATCGCTATCCCGGGGTCGCCCGCTACATGGAGCGCATCCGCGCCCAGGCCGCCGAAGACGGCTACGTCGAGACGGTGTTCGGACGCCGGCTCTACCTGCCGGAGATCCACTCCCAGAACCGTGCCCGGCGCCAGGGCGCCGAGCGTACCGCCATCAACGCACCGATGCAGGGCACCGCGGCGGACATCATCAAGCGCGCGATGATCGATATGGACGCCTGGCTCGCAGACCAGGCCGACAGCGACGGCTTCGACGCCTGGATGGTGATGCAGGTCCATGACGAACTGGTGTTCGAGGTCAGAGAGGACCAGGCCGAGACCTTCATGGAAGAGGTCAAGACGCGCATGCAGAACGCCGCCAGCCTCGACGTGCCGCTGATCGTCGAGGCCGAGTGCGGTGACAACTGGGACGAAGCGCACTGAGGCGTTGCCGCGGATGCTGGAGCACCGAGCCGGAGCTTCTATCGCCATCGCAGAGGATGACGCAGGCCCAGCCGGCCTTTTTCGTCCCAGTCATCCCACCCTGAGAAGGGGATCGTCGACTCCCCTTCCAGGCCCTTGAGCCTGGCCCGCCAGTCGGCCTTGGTGCTTTCGAGGTGCCGGCGGAATGCGGTCTCCTCCTGATAGGCGAGGCCGCCGCCCTGGATGCCGAAGGCGAGCTGTGGTGGCAGCACTTCGAGGCCCAGGTAATACAGGGAACAGTGGAAGGGGTACATCAGCCTAACAATGTCTCCCGCTCTGCCAGCGGGCTCGAAGGCTTCCGCCGGCGATCCTGTCGTCACCGCGCAGATGGCGCGTTTGCCCTTGAGTCGCCCGTGATCATAGCGGCGACTTCCGGAGTACATCCCTCCGTACACCATCACGCGATCGAACCAGCCCTTGAGCATGGCCGGTGGTCCATGCCACCACAGTGGAAACTGAAAAATCACCAGCTCTGCCTGTTCCAGCCGTTGGATTTCTCTTGCCACGTCGTCGGGAAGCTGTCCTTCTTCGAAGGCATGGCGTTGCTCCGTCAGTGCACTAAACACCTGCGAATCCTGGCGATTGCGATAGTGGCGAGGGTGTTCAATGGCATCGAAGCCTTCAGCGTACAGGTCGCTGATGACCACCCTATGGCCCTGGGAGGTCAGAGTGTCGGCGGTGATGGCGGTCAAGGCGCCGTTCAAGGAGTGGGGTTCAGGGTGACAGTGAACGATCAGGACATTCATGGTCGACTCCGTTGCGGTGGGTGTGGTTCAGGCTATGCCTTACACTTTTGCAACGAAATTCCCTATTCTTGTCAGCAGGCTTTGCAAAAATGAACAGTTGGGACGACTTGAGGACGGTGCTCGAGATTTCGCGCTCGGGCTCTCTCTCAGGGGCGGCACGCCAGCTTGGCGTCAGCCACGCCACCGTGTTTCGGCGCCTGCGAAACATCGAGCGGCGCCTGGGGGTGCTGTTGTTCGAGCGCTCACCCGGTGGTTACCAGCCCACCTTGGCAGGGGAAGAGATGGCGCAGGCGGCAGCGCGCGTGCACCAGGAGGTAGAAGGGGTGACGCGCCGCATCCAAGGGCGGGATCAACGGCTGGAGGGCGTCATTCGCGTCACCCTGACAGACTCCTTGCTGCAGGGGCTGTTGATGCCGGTATTCGAGGCGTTCCAGCAACGCCATCCCGCCATCGTGCTTGATGTCTCGGTCTCCAATGCCCTCTATGATCTGGCCGCTCGCGACGCCGAGGTGGCGATTCGGCCCTCCAACCAGCCACCCGAGACGTTGGTCGGTCGGCGAGTCGGTTCGATCCGCCAGGCGATCTACGTGGCTCGCGATGGCGAGATCTCCGAGCCGGGAGATATTACCGCCTGGATCGATCAGGGACAGCGCCCCGACGATGCGGCGCTGGCGGCTTGGATGGAAGACAAGGTCGAACGAGCCATGGTCCGCTTCCGTTGCGATAGCCTGCTGGGGCGGCAGCAGGCCGCCAGGCGTGGCTTGGGGGCGGTGGTGCTTCCTCGTTATCTGGGCGATGCTGATGTCGGCTTGAAACAGGTAGGAGATGAGTTGGAGGCATTGGCGGTGGACCTGTGGCTGTTGGCCCACCAGGACATGCGTCAGGTCGTGCGTATACGCCTGTTTCTCGACTTTCTTGCCGAGTCGCTCAGGGCGAGGTTGGCGCCCGGGGCGGCAGACCCAAAGCGCTAGGCCAAGCCTTGGTACCTGACGTAGGGTACCGCTACGACTTTGGACAAGACCCACCGGCCGCGAAACAAGGAGAGCGACCATGACGACAGCACCGGTACGCCCGCAGATACTCGCCTTCGATATCTTCGGCACTGTGGTCGACTGGCACGGGAGCATCGCCCGGGAGGTCGAGGCGTTGGGTTTGCTCACGTCGCCTGCTGCATCGGCATCGATGACGCCCGCGGACTTCGCCAGAGCCTGGCGTGCGGGCTATCGGCCGGCCATGGACAGGGTGATGTCCGGCGAGCTTGGCTGGACGCGTATCGACGACTTGCATCGGATGATTCTCGATGAGCTGCTCGATCGCCACCGGCTGGCACTGGACGAGGCGGGCAGGGCCCATCTCAACCGCGCCTGGCATCGTCTGGCGCCCTGGCCCGACAGCATCGAGGGGCTGTCACGGCTCAAGCGCGACTACACCCTTTGCACCCTGTCCAATGGCAACCTGGGGCTACTCGCCAATATGGCCAAGCACGCCGGCCTGCCCTGGGATCTGATCCTGTCCGCCGAGGTCTTTCGCGCCTACAAGCCCCATCCCGACACCTACCTGGGAGTGGCCGAGGTCTTCGAGGTGGCCCCCGAGGAGGTGATGCTGGTGGCCGCCCATCAGGATGACCTCGACGCCGCCCGCCGCTGCGGCCTCAAGACCGCCTACATCGAGCGTCCCCATGAGTTCGGCGAAGACGCCCCCAAGGCGGTGGATGGCTCACCCGACAACGATCTCCACTGCACCTCGTTGATCGATCTGGCCGATCGTCTGGGCGCCTAGTGTCATCGCTATCCAGTCGTGGCGTGGGCGCTGACAGCGCCCGATGGCGGCAGGTGTGGCACCAGGTCGATGGTGCCGAAGGACTCGAGCGAGACCCACACCACGAAGGCCGCGTAGACCACCAGCAGACAGATCGACTCGCGCCGCGACAGGATCATGTGGGTGCGCATCATCAGAAACAGCAGCACCGTGGCGAAGGTCAGCGCGGCCATCATCGGCGCCGCCAGCGAGAAGTCGATCACCGCGGTACCGGCGATCAGCACGCCTGCCGGGATGCACACCAGCAGGTCGAAGGTGTTGCTGCCTAGCACATTGGCGATGCTGGTGACGCCGCGTCCCTGGCGTGCAGCGCGGATGGAGACGAAGGCATCGGGAATCGAGGTGCCGGCCGCGACCACGGTGATGCCCCACAGGAAACTCGGAGTGCCGAAGATCTCGCCGAAGTTGATCGCCGCGCGCACCAGTCCCTCGACGCCGACCACGATGACCACCAGCGACAGCGCCAGTCGTCCCCACTCACGTCCCGGGCGGATGTCGCTGACGTCCTCGTCGGATTCATGATCCAGAGTGTCCTGGTACTGCACAAATAGGTAGAGCCCGTACAGGGCTACCGGCATCAAGGCCAGCCAGCGGGTCATCTCGCCCTGGATGCTGCCGCCCTGGGGCGAGGTCTCCACCGGGTGGTAGATGGCGGCGAAGGCGAAGGTCAGGGTCAGCACCGCCACCGCGATCATGTAGAACTGGGCTTCCTTGTAGACCAGGTCGCGATTGGCCTGAAGCGGTGACTTCGAGGCCAGCCCGCTGAGCCCGGGAATCACCAGAATATTGAACAGCGCCGAGCCGACGATGGCCGCCACACCGAGCTCGAACTCGCCGTGGACCAGGGTCGAGATGACGGTGGTGGACAGCTCCGGGAAGCTCGAGCCCACCGCCACCACGATGGCACCCTGAACGATTTCCGGCAGCCGGTAGTAGGCCGACAGGCGCTGGCTCGAGCGTTCGAGCAGACCGCTGCCCTTCCAGATGATGGCGGTGGCGATGACGGCGACCAGCGTCCAGAGCAAGATGGCGGACATTCCCTATCCTTGAGCGAGAAGTGGCCTTGTCAGCTTAGCCTTCCTGATCGCTCGCGCAAAAGTGCCAGGGCATTGGCATCGCCATGGTCGGCGTGATCCGTGGCACAATGGCAAAGTTGGGGTGGCGGATGCGCCTATCGCCACTGCCGGGATGGCACTACGGGTGCTATGGTGTCGGTCATGGATTGCTTATCTGGTCGTGGTTGCCACGGCCTTACTGCCGGAGACAAGGATATGACACGGGGAAAGATGGGATGGGCCGCTGTGGCCATGCTGACACTGGCTGGCTGTGCGTCGACCTCACAACCGCAGACGGCGGCCGAGATGTTCGACTGCGACGCCCTCAATCAGGCCGTGGCCAGTGCCGACAATGATTTCACCGACATCAAGGGACGCTTCGACGACACTCGGCTGACCCGCAGCTGGGAAACCGATGTCCAGGCCTTCCACGACTCCTGTCTGATCACCTCGGCGCAGCGCCCGGATCACTACTCCTGTTTCGGACGGATGGACAGTGACGACCCACGTGGTGCCCTGGTGGCCGGTGGTGAGGCCCTTGGCCAGTGCCTGGGCAGTGACTGGACCTCCACCCGCGAGACGTCTGATCGTCTGGTCTTCTCCAGGGCCGGCAGCGACACCACCGTGACGCTGGAAACCTTCCTCAACGACCGCGGCCGCCGTATGGGCAGCCTGGATGTGTGGCAGCATCCGGATGATCTGCGTCTGGAGTCCACCGACGGCTGACTGCCGCTGTTGGGCCCATGACGGGTCCATTGACTGGACCAATGACAGGGCCCGTGCCGATCGGCACGGGCCCTGTCGTTGTGGCCTTGGCGTTTGTGCTGCTTTCGCAGGCCCTCGTCAGCGGCGAGGGCCTGCGTGGACGGGCTTAACGCCAGCCGACGCGATCGAAGATCTTGACCGCTTCCGGGTTGTTCTCGCCCAGCACGCTGACGTTGACTTCGTCCTTCTTGAACTCGCCCCAGGAGCCGAGCACCTCGTCCACGGCGACGCCCTCGACCACCGGGAATTCGTGGTTGCCCACGGCGAAAAGTTCCTGAGCTTCGTCGGAGGCCAGGAACTCGAGGAAGGCGACGGCGTTGTCGTGGTTAGGTGCACCCTTGACCAGGCCGGCACCACCGACGTTGACGTGGGCACCACGGTCATCCTGATTGGGGAACAGGATCTGCACGCTCTCGGCGGCCTCGCGCTCGTCGGCGTCGTCGGAGGTCAGCAGGCGCACGTAGTAGTAGTGGTTGGCCACCGCTACGTCGCACTCGCCGCTGGCTACGCCCTTGATCTGGTCGCGGTCGCCACCCTCGGGGTCGCGTGCCATGTTGTCGACCACGCCCTGGGCCCACTCTTCGGCACCTTCCTCACCGTGGTGCTCGACCATCGAGGCCAGCAGTGACTGGTTGTAGATGTTGCTGGAGGAACGGATGCAGATCTTGCCCTTGAGGCTGGGGTCGGCCAGCTTCTCGTAGCTGTCGACCTGCTCGGGCTCGATGGTCTCGGGGTTGTAGAAGATCGCCCGTACACGCTGGCTGAAGCCGAACCAGTCGCCTTCGGGATGGCGCATGCTCTCGGGCAGGCGCTCGTTGAGCACCTCGGAGTCCACCGGCGCGAAGATGCCTTCCTCCTCGGCGCGCCACAGGCGGCCGGCGTCCACGGTCATCATGATGTCGGCGGGGCTGGCCTCGCCCTCGCGCTTGATGCGCTGGATGAGCTGGTCGGAATCGCCCTGCAGCACGTTGACCTCGATGCCGGTCTGTTCGGTGAAGGCGTCGTACATAGCCTGGTCGGAGTCGTAGTGACGTGCCGAGTACACATTGACGCTGCCGTCGGCGTAGGCGAGACCGGAAGCGCCGGCCAGGGCGATGGCGATGGCAAGACGAGAGACGTTGGACATCGGAGACCTCGATTGGCGGATGGAATGATAATACGTGTCATTCGGTGTCCGTATTGAACGACCTCCCGGGCACGGCGTCAATCACTGTGCCTCCTTGGGCTGATGCAGGGTGCTTCTCTCGGCATAGTGGAGGGGGCACGATCGATGTACTGATGGGGGCTACGTCGGGGGCGGATAGCTCCGGCCATCGGGCGCTCTAGCCTGGCGCTGCGCCCCCTGGCACCCGCTGCTTCGGGAGCCGGCAGAACTGCGAGGCTGACCTGTTGGAGCGGGAGATATCGCACAGGCAAAGGAGAAGGCGTGTCGAAAGGATTCGCGTTACCATGGCCAATCCATCGGCTTTCGCCGTCGTCCATCCGACCTTCGACACGCGATCCCCTCCATGACCTCACACCTTGCCAGCTCCGCCACCGTTTCCGAGCAGACCTTCGAGGAAGGCGTTGTCGCCGATCCTCTGCTGGCTGTGCGCAATATCCAGCATCGATACGACAGCAAGCTTGCCGTCAGCGACGCCTCCTTCGACATCGCGCCGGGCGAGGTGGTGTGCCTGCTCGGGCCGTCGGGCTGTGGCAAGACGACGCTGCTGCGCATCGTCGCCGGACTCGAGGCGTTGCAGCAGGGGGAGCTCAAGTTCGACGGCCAGACCCTGGCCGCACCGGGGCGCCCCCACGTGCCGCCGGAGAAGCGCAGCGTGGGGCTGGCCTTCCAGGAATCGGCACTGTTTCCCCACTTGAGCGTGCTCGACAACGTGACCTTCGGGCTCAAGGGGATGCCGGCGCGCGCGCGCCGTGAACGAGCCCTGGAGCTGCTCGCTCAGCTGGGTATGGACGGCTACTCCGAGGCCTTCCCGCACACCCTGTCCGGTGGCCAGCAGCAGCGGGTGGCCCTGGCCAGGGCCCTGGCGCCCTCGCCGCAATTGATGCTGCTGGACGAGCCTTTCTCGAGCCTCGACGCGCGTCTCAGGGACCGTATCCGTGATGACACCCTGCACGTGCTCAAGCAGGTGGGCGCAGGCACCCTACTGGTGACCCATGACCCCGAAGAGGCGATGTTCATGGCCGATCGCATCGTGCTGATGCGCGATGGTCGGGTGGTGCAGGTAGGCACGCCGGAAGAGCTCTACTGCGCGCCGGCCGACCCCTTCGTGGTGACCTTCTTCGGGGACGTCAATCGCCTGGAAGGCGTCGCCCAGCGTGGCTATGTGCATACCGCGGTGGGGCCCGTCGCCACCGACCTGCCTGACGGCGCCCGCGCCCAGGTGCTGATGCGCCCGGAGGCGCTCAGGGTGGTGGAAATCGAGAGCGACGGCCAGCACGCCCACCACAGCCACGTGCTGATGGCACGACTGCTGGGGCGTTGCAGTCTGCTGCACCTCTGCGTGCACGGTATCGATGGCCAGGAGGCCCACATGCACGCCCGGGTACCCGGGGTCTTTCTGCCGAGGGAAGGCCAGGCCGTGCAGGTCAGTCTCGACCCGGCCCAGGTATTCGTGTTCCCCGCCGAGGCGTCCGGCCTCGAGGCCGTCTAGGGCCCCTGGCCCCGGCGCACCAGGGGGGGGACTATTCGTATCGGGTCGTATCCAGCAGGGGCCTGCGTCAGTCGCTGGCCTGGCCCGGGCGCGAGCGGCGCATCGCCAGGCTCAGCAGCACCACCGGAATGATCCCCACGGCAACGATGGCCAGGGACGCTGTCGAGGCCTCGGCCAGGCGTTCGTCAGCGGCCAGGTTGTGGGCTCGTACCGCCAGGGTGTCGAAGTTGAACGGGCGCAGGATGATGGTGGCCGGCAGCTCCTTCATCACATCGACGAAGACCAGGATCCCGGCGGCCAGCAGGCTGCCGCGCATGATCGGCGTATGCACCTTGCGCAGGGTGCCGGTGGCGGTCTCGCCGAGGGTGCGGGCGGCCGCGTCCATCGACGGGGTGACCTTGCCCAGGCTCGCTTCCACGGCGTTGAACGACACCGCGAGAAAACGCACCACATAGGCATAGATCAGGATAAAGGCGGTACCGCTGAGGATCAGGCCGATCACCTCCCCGGTGGCGGCCTTGTACAGCTGGTTGAGCTGGACGTCGACCCAGGCGAAGGGGATCAGGATGCCTACCGCCACCACCGACCCCGGAATCGCGTAGCCCAGCGAGGCCACCCGCGTGGCCGTGCGGGTCAGCGGGCCCTGTTCGAGTCGGGCGCCATAGCTCAGCACCACCGCCAGCCCCACCGCGATCAGGGCGGCGACGGCTGCCAGCAGCAGGCTGTTGCCAGCGTATTCGAAAAAGGCGCTGCCCAGCACGCTGTCTCTGGCCTTCAGCGCCATGTACCCCAGCAGCAGGCAGGGCAACAGGAAGCCCACCGTCACCGGCAGCGCGCAGGCCAGGGTGGCCGCCCAGGCGCGTGCACCGCTTAGACGGTACTCCGGTAGTTGCTGGTAGCGGTGAGAGGTGTGGTGGAAGCGGCGCTTGCCCCGGGACCAGCGCTCCAGCAGCACGAACAGGATCACGAAGGCCAGCAGGCACGCCGCCAACTGGGCGGCGGCGACCTGTTCGCCAAGTCCGAACCAGGTGCGATAGATGCCGGTGGTGAAGGTATCCACGCCGAAGTACTGCACCGCGCCGAACTCGTTGAGGGTTTCCATCAAGGCCAGCGACACGCCCCCCACCAGCGCCGGTCGCGCCAGCGGTACCGCCACCTGGGTAAACATCTGCCAGGGGCCGCGGCCCAGGGTGCGTCCCACGTCGAGCATGCACACCGACTGCTCGAGGAAGGCCGCCCTGGCCAGCATGTACACGTAGGGGTAGAGCACCAGGGTGATCAGGGTGGCGGCACCCGGTAACGAGCGGATGTCGGGAAACCAGTAGTCCCCGCGGGACCAGCCGAAGGCTTCGCGCAGGGCCTCCTGCACCGGCCCTGCGTACTGCAGAAAGTCGGTGTAGGCGTAGGCGATGACGTAGGTGGGTACCGCCAACGGCAGCAGCATGGCCCATTCGAACAGGCGCTTGCCGGGAAAACGGCACATCACTACCAGCCAGGCGCAGCCGGTACCGATGGCCAGGGTGCCAAGGCCGACGCTGAGCACCAGGAACAGGGTGTTGAGCAGATAACGCGTCAGCACAGTGTCGGCCAGGTGACGCCAGATATCGCCGGCGGGCACCAGAATATGGGCCAGGATCACCAGCACCGGCAGTGCCACCACCGCGGCGACTGCCAGCGTCAACCAGCCCCAGCGCGAAAGCCGCCGGGAACGAACCTTGGCCACGGAATGAGTACTGCTGGACACGGACGGACTCCTGCTGCGGGCACCGCTGACGGACGGGAGGCCAGATCATACCAGTCCGTGCCGGCGGCTGCAGTTGGCCATCAAGGGGAGGCATGGAGGCGCGCACCAAACGGAAGTGAGACCTTGGCTCGGCGGGCTTTGAAAGTGAATAACTATTCATTTATTTTAAGAGGCATCTCAAAAGAGGGTAAATGTCATGCGCCCACGCGACGACACCAAGCGGGTGGCACTGCTCGAGGCGACCCTGGTCGAGGTCACCGAGCACGGCTTCGGCGTGGCCTCGGTGGCCCGTATCGCGCGTCGCGCCAGGGTGTCGCCCGCCACCCTCTATATCCACTTTGCCGACAAGGACGCCCTGCTGGAGGCGACCTTTGTGCACGTCTGTGACCAGCTGATCGATACCGCCCTGGAGGCCTTCGATGCGGCACTTGAGCTGCGCCAGGCGCTGCGCGAGATGTGGCATGCGCTGTTTCATCTGGCCCTCGAGCAGCCGCGCCTGTTTCGCTTCCACGACGCCTTCAGCCATTCGGTATGGATGAATGATCGGGTCCGCGAGCGCAACGATCTGCGCCTGGCGCCCTTGCTCGATGCCATCGCCCAGGGGCATCGGGATGGCGTGCTCAAGCCGGTTGGGCTTGCGCTGCTGGAAAGCTTCATGTTCCGCCCGATCTACCACTTGGTGCAGAGCCAGGGGAGCCACCCGTTCGAGCCCACCCACACCAATATCGACCAGGCCTTTGCGATGGCCTGGGACGCCATTGCCGTTCGCCACGACAACCCGCGTCCCTGACGCCTCAGGAGCCCCCATGACCTTCTCTACGTTTCCTCCGACGTCGCGCCTTGAGCGCCTGCTGGCCAGGTTCAGTCTGCTTGCCGTCGTGGCGCTTGTCGCCGGCTGTGAATCCGACCAGCCGCCCTTGTCCCAGCAGCAGGTACACCCGGTGAAGCTGGTGTCGCTGGACGCCGGGCGCCAGGGCATGTTGATGCGTTATCCCGGCCAGGTGCAGGCCTCGGAGCGTTCGGAGCTGTCGTTCCGGGTCGGTGGGGAACTGCGCGAGCTGGCCGTGCAGCCGGGGGATGAGGTGGAAGCGGGGGACCTTATCGCCCGCCTCGATGATCGTGATGCCAAGAGCCAGCTGGCCAACGCCCGTTCGAGCTACAACCTGGCCGAGGCGACCTACGAGCGTATGCGTATCTCGCTGGAGCGTGGTGCCATCAGTCGGTCCCGCTTCGACGAGGCGCGTGCCGAGTTTCTGTCGGCCCAGGCCCAGCTCAAGCAGGCCCAGGACCAGCTCAGCTACACCGAGCTCAGCGCGCCCTTCAGCGGCGTGATCGCGTCGGTCCCGGTGGACAACTATCAGGTGGTCGGTGCCCAGCAGACCATCGCCGAGCTGCAGCAGCCGGGGTCCATCGACGTGACCTTCCAGCTTCCTGAGCAGCAGGTCCGCCGGATCAATGACGAGCGCGCCCAGGCGGTGCAGGACGGCGAGGATGCGGTGGTCTGGGTGACCTTCGCCGAGAACCAGCAGCAGCGCTACCCGGCCCGCTACAAGGAGCACGACAGCAGCGTCAGCCAGGGGTCGCTGAGCTATGAGGTCACCCTGACCTTGCCTGAACCCGACGACATCACGGTGCTGTCGGGCATGAGCGCCACGGTGCTGCTGGACATGAGCGCCCTGACCGGTGATAGCCAGGATCCCTGGCGGGTGCCGGTGGCGGCGGTGGCCACGCGGGAATCGCAGCCTGACCAGGCGGTGGTGTGGCGCTTCGTGCCCGACGACGAGTCCCGCGCCGACGGCCCTGGACGTGTCGAGGCGGTGCCGGTCGTGCCGGGGCGCATCACCACCCAGGGGATGCTGATCGAGGGCGAGCTCGAGGCCGGCGACCGGCTGGTCGCCGCCGGTGCCGAACGCATGCAGGAAGGACGCAGGGTACGACCCTGGATCAAGGAAGAGGGGCTCTGATCGATGGTCGACTACTTTCTGCGCCAGAAGGTCATCAGCTGGATGATCACCCTGCTGCTGGCCGTTGGCGGGGTGGTGTCTTTCTTCGGGCTCGGGCAGCTGGAGTTTCCCGAGTTCACCATCCGCAACGCCATCATTTCGACCCAGTACCCCGGCGCCACGCCAGAACAGGTAGAAGAGGAGGTCACCCTGCGCCTGGAGAAGGCGATCCAGCAGATGCCCGACCTGAAGCGGGTCAGCTCGGTCAACGCCGACGGCCTGTCGCAGATCACCGTGGAGCTCGAGAACACGGTGCGCGAGCACGAACTTGCCCAGTACTGGGACCTGCTGCGGCGCAAGATCAGCGACGTCCAGGCCGAGCTGCCCCCCGGCGCCGGGACCTCCATCGTCAACGATGACTTCGGTGACGTCTTCGGCCTGCTGTTGACCCTGACCGGCGAGGACTACAGCCAGCAGGACCTGGAAGACCACGCCGACCTGCTGCAGCGGGAGCTGCGCCTGGTCGACGGGGTCAAGAAGGTCGCCATCGCCGGCACCGTGCAGGACCAGGTGGTGGTGTCGCTGGACCGTGACCGGATGCGCGCGCTGGGGATCTCGCCACAGCAGTTGAGTGACCTGCTCAACGCCCAGAACGTGGTGGGCGACGCGGGCCATATCAAGCTCGATGGCCTGTCGCTGTCGGTGCAGCCCACCGGCGAGTTCGACAGCGTCGAGTCGCTCGAGCGGCTGGTGGTGGGCCGTCCCGGTGACGGCCTGATCCGCCTTGGCGATATCGCCGAGGTCACTCGCCAGACCACCGATACGCCCCAGTTGCTCTACCACGCAGGGGGGCAGTCCGCGCTGTCCATCGGCATCTCGTTTGGTTCCGGCGTCAACGTGGTGGAGGTCGGCGAACGGGTCGAGAAGCGGCTTTCTGAGCTCGAACAGCGCATGCCGCTGGGCATGGAACTGGCCACCGTCTACCACCAGCCCGAGGTGGTGGAAGACGCGGTCAACGGCTTTCTGATCAACCTGGCCGAGGCGGTCGGCATCGTCATACTGGTGCTGTTGCTGTTCATGGGGGTGCGTAGCGGGCTGCTGATGGGCCTGATCCTGCTGCTGACCATCCTCGGCACCTTCATCATGATGTCGATTCACGGCATCCAGCTGCAGAAGATCTCGCTGGGCGCCTTGATCATTGCCCTCGGCATGCTGGTGGACAACGCCATCGTGGTCACCGAGGGCATGATGATCGGCCTTGCCCGGGGCAAGACCAAGCGCCAGGCGGCGCTGGAGGTGGTCGGTCAGAATCGCCTGCCGCTGCTGGGTGCCACGGTCATCGCGATCACCGCCTTTGCTCCCATCGGGCTGTCGCCGGACGCTACCGGCGAGTTCGTCGGGTCACTGTTCTGGGTATTGTGCTATTCGCTGTTCCTGAGCTGGATCACCGCCCTGACCCTGACCCCCTTCTTCTTCGATCTGTTCTTCAAGGAACGCATCGAAGCGGGCGAGGAGGGGGATAGCGATCCCTATCGTGGCCTGCTGTTCCGGGTGTTTCGCCGCCTGCTGGTGGTGGGGATTCGGTTCCGCTACCTGACATTGGTGCTGGCGGTGGCGCTGCTGGCCGGTGCCTTGTCGCTGTCGGGGCAGGTCAAGAACGCCTTCTTTCCCGACGCCACCACACCGCTGTTCTTTGCCGATGTGTGGTTGCCGGAGGGCACCGACGTGCTGGAGACCGAGCGCACCATCGCGCGCCTCGAGACGCAGGTGCTGGAGATGCAGGACGTGACCCGGGTGACCAGCGTGATCGGTGGCGGCGCACAGCGCTTCACCCTGACCTATGCCCCCGAGGACCGCTATGCGAGTTTTGGTCAGCTGATCGTCGAGACCGAGGACCGCGCGTCCCGGGAAGCCCGCATGAAAGAGGTGATCGAGACCCTGCGCGAGGACTTCCCCCGGGTCCAGTACAAGGTCCAGGCGTTGCAGGTCGGCCCCTCGGCCAAGGCCAGCATCGAGGCGCGCATCTACGGTGACGATCCCGAGACCCTGCACCGCCTGGGCGCCGAGGTGCGTGGCATCTTCCAGGACGAGCCGATGACCGACAGCATCCGGCTGTCCTGGAGCAATCGCGAGAGCGTCATCGTGCCCGAGTTCCTCGAGCAACAGGCACGTCGCGTCGGAGTCACCCGGGACGCCTTGCACCAGGCGCTCAGGCTCAACAATGACGGCGAGCAGGTCGGCGTCTACCGCGAAGGCAGCGAGCTGATTCCGATCGTGATGCGCTCCCGGGAGGACCAGCGCCACGACATCGACAACCTCAGCGCGGTCAACGTCTGGAGTGAAGAGCAGGGACGTTATCTCAGCGCCGGCAACGTGCTCGGCGAGCTGCACACCGAGCTGCGTGATCCGCTGATCAAGCGTCGTGACCGGCGTCGCATGCTGGCGGTGTACGCCGAGCCGATGCCGCTGTCCGGCGAGACCGCTGCCAGCGTGCTGGCGCGGCTGCGTCCCCAGGTCGAGGCCATCGAGCTGCCGCCGGGCTATGCCATCGAATGGGGCGGTGAGTACGAAACTGCCAGCGACGCTCAGAAGGCGCTGCTGTCATCGCTGCCCATGGGCCTGCTCGGCATGTTCATCATCACCGTGCTGCTGTTTGGCCGGCTGCGCCAGGCGCTGGCGATCTGGTCGATCGTGCCGCTGATGCTGATCGGTATCATCGGTGGCCTGGCGTTGCTCGGGGCGCCCTTCACCTTCATGGCGCTGCTCGGCACCTTGAGCCTGATCGGCATGGTGCTGAAGAACGCCATCGTGCTGATGGAAGAGATCAACGTGCAGCGTGGCCAGCAGGACAATGCCCACGACGCCGTGATCCAGGCCGCGGTCAGTCGTGTGCGGCCGGTGACCATGGCCGCCGTGACCACCATGCTGGGGATGCTGCCGCTGTTCACCGATGCCTTCTTCGCCTCCATGGCGGTGGTCATCGTGTTCGGTCTGGGCGTCGCCACCCTGTTGACCCTGGTGATCCTGCCGGTGGCGTATTGCACCCTGATGCGAATTCGCGCTGGCTGATCCTGCCGCCGCTGTCTAGCCGCCGGCTCCCTGAACGCTGGCCCCATGGGGGCCAGCCTCGTCGGCGATGGGGGACCAGGGGGCGGCTGACACGCCATCTGGCTGCGTCGACGGGGCCCGCTCCACCAGCCAGGAAGAAACCAGCGGCCACAGGGTGTCACGGTGGCGGCGGCGAAATCCTTCCAGGTGCCCCAGCACACCACTGCCCATTACCCTGGGAGACAGCTGCAGGCGCTTGATCGAAGCCCCGGTGAAGTAGCCTGCCAGCAGGTCGATGCTGTCGCTGCTGGCGTAGGGGTCGTCGTCGAGCCCCACCACTAGCAGAGGTAACGCCACGCGGGCGAATCGCACTTCGGCCTCGAGTTCCGGGTCGTCGAAGAAGTAGCGCGGCAGGCTGGTCCAGCGGCTGCACTGGCGGGCCACGCCCTCCGGCACGTCCTCGCTGATACCGAGCCGTCGGCAGGGCACATAGCCATTGATCCGGGACAGCAAGGGAAATATCAGCTTGAGCAGCATCCAGGCGCGCAGCCGCAACCAAGGCGAGGAAATGAAGCGCAGGCAGCTGGCATTGCAGGCGATCAGCACCGCGCCGCTCAAGTGTCGACTGGCGTCGCCCAGGCCGATGGCATGGCCACCGAAGCTGTGACCGATGGCAAGCAGCGGCAAGTCCGGCCAGTGCTGGCGAGCCCACTGGGTCACGCTGTCGGCGTCTAGCTCGGCCCAGTCCTGCATGCGCACCCCCAGTTTCTCGAGATGCTCCGGTCGCGACCGCCCGATGCCGCGGTAGTCGTAGCTCAGCACGTGGAAGCCTTGCTCGGCCAGGAACAGTGCGAAGGCCTGATAAAGGCGTTGTGACACCGCCGAGGCGGAGTGAATGATCACCACCCCACGCAGCGGCTGTGTGGCCTCGAAGTGGCTGGCGCCGAGCGGATAGGCATCGGAGGCGGAGAGGGTGAAGCGGGTCACGTTGGCCATGATGCTGCCCTTGCACAGAGTGTCTAAGAACTCTTAATACGATGCAGGAACGGCGTCGAGGCTTTACCTAATCAGGAGCGCGAGGGGGTGAAAAGTCGAAGAATATGCCGGAAACGCACTGTCAAAATCGTCGTTCTGAACGAGTAGCCCCCGCGAAGCGGGGGCTGTGTGGTTGTGCTGGAGGCTACCCTGAGGGTCAGTAGCCCAGCAGCATCGAGGGCAGGCCTGTGACCAGGGCGGGGAAGTAGGACATCAGCACGCAGGCAATCAATATCAGCGCGCAGAACGGGATCACCGCCTTGTACAGGTCGAGGGTCTCGACCTCCGGTGGCGCCACGCCCTTCAGGTAAAACAGCGCATAGCCGAAGGGCGGGGTCAGGAAGGAGGTCTGCAATACCACCGCCACCATCACCACGAACCACAGCATGTCGACGCCCATGGTCTCGATGATCGGCAGCATGATCGGGAAGCTCAGCAGCACGATGCCGGTCCAGTCGAGGAACATGCCCAGCACGAATACCAGCAGGAACATCAGGATCAGTGCGCCGGTGGTGCCACCGGGCATCGCCAGCACCAGTTCGCTGATCACGTCCATGCCGCCGCCGATGGAGAACACCCCGGTGAAGGCGGTCGCCCCCACCAGCACAAACATCACCATGGTGGTGGTCTTGCCGGCCTCGATGAAGGTGTTGTAGCAGGTCGACAGCTTGCGATCACCGAAGATCAGGAACAGCAGGAAGGCCAGGGTCACGCCGATGGCCGAGGCCTCGGTGGCCGTGGCGATACCGGTGAACAGGGCGCCCAGCACCCCGAGGATCAGGCTCATCGGTGGCAGTACGTACTTGCACAAGCGGATCACCAGCTCCCCGGTGCTGGTCTCGGCACGCTCCTCGGCGCCTACAGGAGGGCCGAAGTCGGGCTTGATCAGGCAGATCACCAGCACGTAGAGCGCGTACATCGAGCCCAGCAGCAGACCCGGCACCAGGGCGCCGGCGAACAGCGCGCCCACCGACACCGGCGAGTAGCTGGCCATCAGGATCAGCATGATGCTTGGCGGAATCAGGATGCCGAGACAGCCGCTGGCCATGATGACGCCGGCGGACAGGCCCTTGTTGTAGCCGTACTTGAGCATCGGTGCCAGGGCGATCAGGCCCATCACCGCGATGGAGGCGCCGACGATGCCGGTGGTGGCCGCCAGCAGCACCGAGACGATGACCACGGTCAGCGCCAGGCCGCCGCGCACGCGTCCGAGCAACAGGCGCATGCTCTCGAACATCTTCTCGGTGACGCCCGAGTCGTTGAGAAAGCGCGCCATCAGAATAAACAGCGGGATCGCCACCAGGACATAATTGTCCATGGCGCGCCCATAGATGTTGTTGATGATGATGCCGAGCACCTGGGGACCGGGGCCGAACCAGGCGCCGAGTACCGCGACACCGCCCAGCACGAAGGCCAGCGGATGGCCCATGAACAGCCCCAGCATCAGGCCTGCAAACATGAAGATGGTCAGAAGTTCAGCGCTCATTTGGCTTCCTCCACGCCCTGGCCTGTCAGCTCATTGATGGCGCGAATGACGATGGCGATGGCCTGCAGAAGGATCAGCACGCTGGCGATGACCAGCACGGCCTTTACTGGGTAGACCGGGATCGAGACGATGCCGTAGGTGGACTCGGCGCGGCTCCAGGAGCGCTCGAAGAAGCGCCAGCTATAGGTAATGAACATGATGATGAAGGGGGTGAAGAACAGCAGGTAGCCGAGCAGGTCGATCAGTGCGCGACCGCGCCGGGACAGCAGCTGCTTGACGATGTCCACCTCCACATGGGCGTGATGGCGCAGCCCGTAGGCGGCCATCAGCATGAAATGGGTACCGAACAGCATGGTGGTGACGTCGAAGGCCCAGTCGCTGGGGCGTCCGATAAAGAAGCGCATCGCGATGTCGTAGACCACCACGAGGGTGATGATCGCGATCAGCGGAGCGATCAAACGGCCGAACCACTCGTTCAAGCAGTCGATGGCCTTGGCAATGGCGTTCATGGTGGGGTTCTCGTCGAAGTCCAACGATGACCGGCGGCCTCGCGCAGAGAGCCGCCGGCCGGTAGTGACAGAAACGTGCCTGGTTGTTACTCGAGGCAGGCTTCGATCTCGTCAAGCGACGGCAGGTTGTCGGTGACGCGGCTCATGTTGTAGGGCACCGAGACGTCACGCCACTGGGCGTAGTCCTGCATGTAGCTGATCATCGACTGGTAGACCTTGCCGAGCATCGGGTCCTCGCAGGAACCCTGCACGATCACCTGGTTGGTGACCTCCTGGATCTGGGCCAGGTCTTCCTCGGACAGCTGGTTGATGGTGGTGCCGTCCTCGAGGAACTTGGCGGTACCCTCGGTGGACTGCTTCTCGGACCAGGCCAGCGACCAGGCCATGGTGGCCTCGGAGGCGATCTTCAGCTTCTCCTGGGTCTCCTCGGACAGAGCGTCCCAGGCGTCCTTGTTGATCATCACGCCGAACACGCTGGCAGACTGGTGCCAGCCCGGCGTCATCCAGTAGTCGGCAACCTCGGAGAAGCCGGCCTTGTAGTCGACACCGGGGGTCGAGAACTCGGCGCCGTCGACCACACCACGCTCGATGGCCTGGTAGATCTCGCCGCCGGCCAGGGTGACCTGGGAACCACCAAGCTGCTCGAGCACCCGGCCCTGGTCACGCCCGGACAGACGCAGACGCTTGCCTTCGATGTCGGCGAGAGACGCGATCGGAGTGCCGCCGCGGAAGCCGGACTCGTTGTTGGTGATACCGTAGGGCAGGTAGACCAGGTTGTACTGGCCGTAGATCTCCTGGTAGAGCTCGAAGCCGCCCCACTGGGTGATCCAGTTCAGGTAGTCCATGCCGTTGAACAGGCTGGGGGTGGCTGCCAGCGGCGAGAACGCCGGGCTGCGGCCGGCCCAGTAGCCCGGCCAGTCGCCGGCGGCCTGGATGCTGCCGGTCTCGGTGGCGTCGAAGACCTCGGTGCCGGGCATCAGGGTGCCGCCGGCGTAGAACTCGATCTGGATCTCGTCCCCGGCCAGCTGGTTGACCAGCTCGGCCCAGTGCTTGTCGATCTGGATCAGGTCGAGGTTTTCCGGCCAGGTGGTGGTCATGGTCCACTTTTCCTGGGCCATGGCGCCACTCGACAGGGCGGCCAGGGCGATGCCGGCAGCCATGCTGGTCAGGGTAAACTTGGTCATTTGCTTCATGCAGGTGCTCCCCGTGGGTTGTTGTGTTCTGTGCAAAGGAGGCGATCGCTGCCTCACCGAAATTGCGTCCGGCACCCTGGGCCATTGTCTTGGATTCGGTGCCTGGGGGTAGTGGCGTTCCAGCGTGGGGTTGGCCCACGATGGCGCCTCGGCTTCATCAAGCTAGCACGGTCTTCAAGAGATGATCGATGCGACCCATGTCGATGAAACGGCACACTTTTTTGGCGGCTGCACAGTCGATGGCGTGAGAAAAAGTTTCGACAATTCAGCAAAATGAATAAGTTAGAGCGACATCTATGCTGCGCTGCCGTAGTCGGCTCGATCGTTTAATCGGCGCAGCCTTTAGACCAAAGTTGATTTATCAGGGAGCCTTAATGTCCCACTTTTTGACCCGACAGGACCTCGCGCGGCTCGCTGCCTTTCGACAGCAGCTGCGAGGGCGGCGCTTTCGCGGCTTGCTGTGGGTGAGCGAGGCTCCTGACCGGGCGCGGGGCGTTGCCCACGAGTGCCTGGCCCAAGGCGGATGGTCGGCGCCGCTGTGGGTCGGGGAAACGTCGATCGACGAGGCTGCTGACAGGGCCGGCAACGGGGCCCATGACAGGGCCGCCAACCCCCCGCCGTCGCTTGAGCGCCTTCCCGCCGCCAAGGCGCGCACCCGGCTCGGCGGCGAGCACGACCTGGTGGTGTTCGACGCCGCCTCGCCAGGCACTGGCCTCGATCCTGACGCCCTGGGGGCGGTGGCCGGTACCCTGGTGGCGGGAGGCCTGCTGGTGCTGTTGACCCCCGACGACGGTGGCCGCCGACCCGACGACGACTACCGCCGCCTGGCGGCCCACCCGTGGCGGCTGGAACAGCTCACGAGCCGTTATCTAGAGCGCTGCCATCGGCTGCTGGCGGGTTTTCCCGGGATGCTGCGCTGGCGGCAGGGGGAGGGCCTGACGTCAACGCTCGATGATGGCCAGGAAAGCCCTTTTGCCGATGGCTCATGTTCAGACAGCCCTTGTCCAGACAGCCCGTGTCTAGACAGCCCCGACCCGGATTGCCTGAGCCCCGACCAGGCCGAGGTGGTACGTCGGTTGACGCACCTCAGGCGACGCCGCCCGTTGGTGATCACCGCCGACCGTGGTCGCGGCAAGTCGGCGGCGCTGGGCATCGCCTGCGCCCGCCTGCTGGTCAAGGCCGAGCAGCAGCGCCAGGCGCCGCTGGATATCCTGGTGACCGCGCCGCGGGCGTCGTCGGTGGCGCCGGTATTCGAGCGGCTGGCGGCGCTGTTGCCCGAGGGGCAGGGCGACGCCAAGGGCTTCGAGGCGCCTGGTGGCAGGGTGAGGTTTGTCGCCCCGGATGCGCTGACCGACGCAGTCGCCCGGGGGGAAGCCGGTGGCCCCGGCTCGCTGCTGCTGGTGGACGAGGCGGCGGCGATTCCGGCGGCGCTGCTGGGCGAGTGGCTGGCGGCATTTCCGCGACTTGCCTTCGCCACCACGGTGCACGGCTACGAGGGCTCGGGGCGAGGCTTTGCGTTGCGCTTTCGTCGTCATCTGGAGGCGCAGACGCCCCAGTGGCAGGCCATCGAGCTCAGGACGCCGATACGCTGGGCCGATGGAGACCCCCTTGAGCGGGCCATCGACGCGCTGTTGTGTCTGGATGCCGAACTGCCCTCAGCGCCGAAGGGGGCGCGGGTGAATGCGCCTTGCCCTGGTCAAAAGTTGGCCGAGCTGCCCTGTGCCACGCTTGATCGCGAGGCCCTGGCCCGGGACGAAGCCGCGCTGAGGGCCATCTTCGGCCTGCTGGTCCAGGCTCACTACCGCACCACCCCGGCGGACCTGCGGGCGCTGCTTGACGCGCCGGCGACCCGCATCTCGATCCTCGGGACATCACGTGCGCCGCTGGCGGTGTGCGTGTGCGTCGACGAGGGGGGCTTCGATGCGGATCTGGCCGAGCGGGTGCTGCTGGGACAGCGACGCCCGCGTGGTCACCTGATGGCCCAGTCGCTGGCGGCCCACGCCGGTGAAGCCGCGGCGCTGAAGGCACCCTGTGCCCGAATCACACGGATTGCCGTACACCCCGACTGGCGCCGCCTGGGGTGCGGGGCGAGGCTGATCCAGGAGGCGGCATGCCAGGCCGAACAGGCCGGCAAGGCGCTGCTGGGGGCGAGCTGCGGCGCCGATCCCGAGCTGCTGGCGTTCTGGCAGGCCCAGGGATTTCGTCCGGTGCGCCTGGGACTGACCCGGGAGGCCGCCACCGGCGAGCATGCGGCGATGGTGGCGCTGGCCCTGGGGGAGCACAACCGGGACCTGATCGAGCGGCTGTCGCGGCGCTTTGAGCGGCAGTTGCCGGGGCTGCTGGCGTTCGAACTGACACGCCTGTCGCCACCCTTGGTACTGGCGCTGCTGGCGAGCGTCGGCGATCGCTGTGCATTCGACGCCGATGACCGCTTCTCGCTCGACGCCGAAGATCGCTTTTCTTTCGACGCCGAAGACTTCTTTTTGCTCGACGCCGAAGATCGTCGTGATCTCCAGGACCTGGCCAGGGGCCAGCGCGAGCCGGCGCTGGCGCGTCCGGCCATCCAGGCCTTGGTGCGTCGGCTGGCGTCGCTGTCGATGTCGTCGTCCATGTCGTCGTCCATGTCTAAGGCTGACGATGACCACGACAGTCTGGCCTGGCTCGCAGCGTGGGCGTTTCAGGGACGTTCGGAAAGTTCCCTGGCGCACGGGCTATCGCTGCGCGGCAAGGCACAGGTCAAGCAATGGTTGCGGGACGCCGTGGGCCGAGCCCTGGCACTGCTGGAGACCCTTTCCAAGGCCCCGGGGCGAGGGTAGAGTGCCAACATTCGCAAAGGCAGACATAGACATCATGAACGAACATCTCGATAGCCTCGCTCCGACCGCCGTCTGGCGTCACTTCCGTACCCTGTGCAACACGCCGCGCCCCTCGGGCCACGAGGCGGCTCTGGTCGAGATCCTTGAAGCCTGGGCAGACGAGCGCGGCATCGCCCACGACCGTGACGCCTACGGCAACCTGCGTCTGTCCAAGCCGGCGAGCCCCGGGCGCGAAGGGGCACCGGGGGTGATCCTCCAGGGCCATCTGGACATGGTGGCCCAGGCCAACGCCGACAAGCCCCACGACTTCACCCGGGATCCCATCGTCACGCGGGTCGAGGACGGCTGGCTCAAGGCCGACCAGACCACCCTGGGCGCCGACAATGGCCTGGGGGTGGCGGCGGCGCTGGCGATCCTCGGCGATGATGAACTCGTCCATGGTCCGCTGGAGGCGATTTTCACCCTGGAGGAAGAGACCTCCATGGGCGGTGCGCTGAATCTGGCCGAAGGCTGGCTGGAGGGCAGTCTGTTGCTCAACCTGGACTCCGAGGACCGTGGCCAGGTCTACATCGGTTGTGCCGGTGGCGCCGACGTGGTGGTCGAGGCCCAGTTGCCGGTGGAGTCGGTGGGCGAGGACGAAGAAGCCCTGACGCTGAGCCTCAAGGGACTGCGTGGTGGCCACTCCGGGATCGATATCGACAAGGGGCTGGGCAACGCCAATCGCCTGCTGGTGCGGGTGCTGCGCGCCCTCGACAGCTGCGAGGTGCGCCTGGTCGACTACCGTGGCGGCACCCTGAGAAACGCCATCCCCCGCGAGGCCGAGGCGGTGGTAATGGTGCCTCGGGACGAGATCGACGCGCTGCGCTCGCGCATCGAGCGCCTCGAGGCCGACATGCGCCGAGAGCTGTCCGGCGTCGACGAGGGCCTGCGGCTGACCCTGGAGCCCTGCGCCACGCCGCGCGAGGAAGCGCTGACCCGCCACGCCAGCCGCCTGCTGGTGGCGGCGCTGCATGCCGCGCCCTGCGGTGTCGAGCGCATGAGCGTCGAGGTGCCAGGCGTAGTCGAGACCTCCAACAACCTGGGCGTGGTCAGCCTCGAGAACGGCCGCTTTCACCTGTGCGCCCTGGTGCGTTCACTGCGCGACAGCGCCACCATGGATCTGGCCGAGCGCTTCACCGCGCTGTTCGAGCTGATCGGTGCCCGTACCCGGGTCGAGAACGGCTACCCCGGCTGGACGCCTCAGCCCGACAGCGACCTGCTCAAGCGCTTCTGTGAGCTGCATCGTCAGCGCCTGGCGGTGGACCCGGAGATCAAGGTCATCCACGCGGGGCTCGAGTGCGGGATTCTCGGCGGCAAGTACCCCGAGCTTCAGATGATTTCCTTCGGCCCCCTGATTCGCGGCGCCCACTCGCCGGACGAGCGCGTCGAGATCGCTTCGGTGGAGGAATTCTACGGCCTGCTCAAGGCGCTGATCGGCGACCTGGCCGAGGGCACCCGCTGATATGAGGCTGAGATGAGTCCGGCCCTCGAGTCACTGTTCGCCCAGCCCCTGGCGCCGGCACTTGCCGGCGTCTCGCTGCTGGCGATTGCGTTGCTGGCGCTGGCCTGGCGAGGGCATCGACAGGGGCAGCGGCGTGAACAGGCCCTGGCAGCAGAGCTCGAGACGACCAAGGCTCAGCTCGAGCAGCGGCGCGAGGCCGCACGCCAGCTCGAGCAGGAGCTGGCCATCAGCGATGCCCAGCTCGACGCCAGCCGAGAGCAGCTCGAGACCCAGCGGGGCGAGCTCGGGGCCGCCCGTCAGCAGCTCGCCGATGTGCGTGAGCACAACGCCCGCCTGGAGACCGAGCGCGAGCAGATGGCGGCGCGTCATCGCGAGCAGATGGCGCTGGTGGAATCCTCCCGGGAGCAGCTCAAGCAGGAATTTCATCGGCTCGCGGGCCAGGTCTTCGACGAGCGCCAGCAGGCCTACCAGACCCAGAGCCGCGAGGGACTCGAGTCGCTGCTCAAGCCGTTTCGCGAGCAGGTGGACCAGTTCCGCCAGCGGGTCGAGGACCTGACCGGACAGCACAGCCGCGAGGCGGTATCGCTCAAGGCCCAGATCGAGCAGCTGGCGGGTCTCAACGCCCGCCTCGGCGAGGAGGCGGCGGGGCTTGCCCGGGCACTCAAGGGCGACCAGAAGGCTCAGGGCGGCTGGGGTGAGTTGATGCTGGAGACCGTGCTGGAACGCAGCGGCCTGCGGCGCGACATCGAGTACCGCCGCGAGGTGTCGATGAACGGCGAGCAGGGACGACAGCGTCCCGACGCCATCATCTACCTGCCCGAGGATCGCCACCTGATCGTCGACGCCAAGGTCTCCCTGACCGCCTGGACCCGGGTGGTCAACGCCGACGACGAGACCGAGCGTGAAAGCGCCATGAGCGCCCATCTGACCTCGCTGCGCAGCCATATCCGCGGACTCGCCGCCAAGGACTACCCGGCCCTGCCGGGGCTGCATTCGCCGGACTTCGTGTTCCTGTTCGTACCGGTGGAACCGGCCTTCGCCGCGGCCTTCGAGCGTGATCCTTCGCTGTTCCAGGAAGCCTTCGACCGCCAGGTGGTGGTGGTCACCCCGACCACCCTGCTGGCCAGTCTGCGTACCGTGGCGGGGCTCTGGAGCATGGAGCGCCAGAACGAGAACGCCCGGGTCATCGTGTCACGGGCAGAGCGCCTGCTGGCCAAGTTCTCGGGGTTCGTCGACAGCCTCGACGACGTCGGCAAGCACCTGGAGCGCGCCAGCGCCAGTCATCACCAGGCGATGAACCGGTTGTCCCAGGGCCAGGGCAGCCTGGTCGCTCAGGCGCTCGAGCTCGAACGCCTCGGCGCGCGGATGAAAAAGCCGCTACCGGAGGAGCTCAAAAGGGCGGCTCAGTCGCCGCGAATAGAAGAGTGAATTCAGCAGGTACATGATCAATCGGGTGCTGCACTTGCTCACTGAGACCGCCAAGCCATTGTTTTATTGTGGATGGGGGCGCCTTTTTAGAGATAAGGCGATTCTAGTTAAGTAAACCTGTCTAATTGTTGCGATGATAAAAACAAGGGTCAGAGCAACTAATGCCGGTATTTTTTCTATAATTGAAAGCTCCCCTAGGGTTGAATTAGCGTAGTAAAAAGACGCAGAGGTAGCCATGAGTTGAAGGGTTCCATAAGGATACCCTAATTTTCCAGGGTTTGTTATCTCTAATATTGTTGCTATTTCAATTTCTCTATTTTGTAGTTCGAGTAGTTTTGTTAGCCTAAAGGCTTCCCTTGCATGGTGTAACGATACTGAAAGAAGCGCAAGAGACATAAAGTAAAAAAGCCACGTCCAGTTTTTGTAAGATGTTTTTATTCCCGCGTATTCTATAGTGTTGTTGTTAGACGCTTTGGCTTCTAGGTTTTCAATGAAATTTTGTGCAGAATGCAATGATGTTTGATGGAGGTCTTTGTTGTTGCCAAACTTCTCAATGTTTTTAAATATAGATAGGTCCTGTTGTGCTTCTTCCGAAGTTTGGTTGTTCTTGGCAGTGCGGATGTTGTCAAGTAGATGTTGAAAGCTTGAGGCGTCTATCTCTTTTTTTTCAAGTTCTTCGGACAAATATTGTTGTATATTTAAGATCGATGGAGATGTTCCAAGTCTATGGTTTTTGAGAATGCTGTTTACCTTTTTTAGGCCGTATTCTTTGCAGTTTCCCTGAAGATCTATGGGGAGATAAATGTTAGATTTTATTATTTCTGTAATGATTCTAAGTCTGTTGGTGGCGATTTGGTTTTGAAGCGAGGAGTGGTTTCTATTTCTAATGTTGTTAATTGTTTCATTTACTGAGGATAAAGCTGTTATAAGGTTTAGTGTGGAAGCTTCTGCTGTTTCTTGGCTACATATTTGTAATTCTTCAATATATTCGTACTCAAGCCATGTGGATGAAATAAATTCCTGGTAAGTTTTTTCGGTTTGGCTTTTCTTGTGGTCCAGCATATGCCTGTCGATGATGTCAAGAGAAGCGGAGGTTATAATGTAAAGTAGGCCAAGTGATATGGCGTAGACCCATTTTTTGCATTTTTCTATGTGGGATATGCAGTTGTCGTGAACTTTATCGTAGTCGAGTGAAGGTACCTTGTTGGTGGTTCCGGGCATTGTCCTCACCTCCCAGCCGGGTGACGGATTCCGGTCCCTTGTGGACGGGGTGTTTATCTAGGGTAGTCGAAGATCAAACGGCCCGAGTGTGTTGTACAGTGGTTTGTGTTACTTCGATATATGTTTCTGGATTAACATCTTTAACAGTCAGCGCCAAGGCGGATGGGCAATATGCGCGTAAGAAAGCGCCCCGCTGGAGCCAGCGGGGCGCTTTGCATCTTTTTCGGTCCGTTCTGACCATAAAACCGTGCAAGGTTATTCAGTCCAGGTAGGCGCCCAGCATCCACACGGTCTTTTCCTGCTCGCGGATGTAGTCTCCGACCTGGGAGGCGGTGCCTTCATCGTCGGCGTCGGAGGCAACGGACAGGATCTCGCGCTGCAGTTCGATCAGCCGCTGGTAGCCTTCCAGCACGCCGCGTACGCAGGCTTCGCCGTCATGTACGTCCTTGGCCTCGGTGATGCGCGACAGCGAGATATAGTCGCTGTAGGCGTGAACCGGCTTGTGTCCGAGGGTCAGGATGCGCTCGGCGACCTCGTCCACCTTGGCCAGCAGGTCGGTGTAGAATTCCTCGAATTTTTCGTGGAGTTCAAAGAAGTTCGAGCCCTTCACGTTCCAGTGATAGCCACGAACGTTCATGTAGAAGATCTGGTAGTTGGCCAGGAGCTCGTTGAGCTTTTCGGCCAGATCGCTGGCGCTGCCTGAATGCAGGCCGATGGCGTTAGTGTCGCTCATGCAATACCTCCTTGATCGCTGTGTTCCAGTCTATCCCTAAGGGAAGGCGTTGGAGAGTGAATCTCTTCCATCGCCACGATAGCGTCCATTGATGACGCCTGCCAATGACGTAGGGATGACATAGGGACGACGAAGGCCGCTTTCAAGGGCAGCCCTGTCACCTTGGTAGGCCGGGCCTCCCTTCAACGGCCGATGGCCTGGAGCGTGCGAATCAGGTTCTCGCTTCGATCGGCGAGCAGCTCGGCGCAGCGTTCCAGCGCCTCGTCCAGTGCCATCGGGCCGTCGGCCAGGGCGAAGGCGGCGCTGACGCCCTCGTCCAGCGCCGCCTGCCAGCCTGGCGCCATACGTCCGGCCAGCACGATCACCGGCACCCCCTTGGCGCGGGCCGCCCGCGAAATGCCGATGGGGGTCTTGCCCGACAGGCTCTGGCCATCGAGCTGACCCTCGCCGGTGATCACCAGATCCGCTCGTGCCAGGCGTTCGTCCATGCCGGCCTGTTCCATGATCATCTCGATACCTGGGCGAAGCTCGCCGCCAAGGAAGGCAGCGACGGCAAAGCCCATGCCTCCGGCCGCGCCCGTGCCGGGGGCGTCGCGCAGGTCCTCGCCGAGGCACTCGGCGGCCTTGTCGGCCCAGTGCGCCAGGGCGGCGTCCAGGCGCGCTACATCGGCTTCGCTGGCACCCTTCTGGGGACCGAATACCGCGCTGGCGCCGCGCTCGCCCAGCAGCGGATTGTCCACGTCCACCGCCGCCTCCACCCTGACATCGGCCAGGCGCGAATCGAGCCCCGACAGATCCACCCGAGCCAGTCCCTCGAGTCCCGCCCCGGTGGGGGGAATCGGCTGGTCGTCGGCGTCGAGCAGGCGGGCACCCAGGGCCACCAGCATGCCGGCGCCCCCGTCGTTGGTGGCGCTGCCGCCCAGGGTGATCAACAGGCGTTCGGCGCCAGCGTCCAGGGCGGCCAGGATCAGCTCGCCGACGCCGTGGGTGGTGCTGTCCAGCGCGGTGCGCTCTGACGAGCTCAGCGCCTGCAGGCCGCTGGCCTCGGCCAGCTCGATATAGCCGGTGCGGGACTCTGGGTGCCAACCCCAGGCGGCCTCGGCGGGGCGCCCCAGGGCGTCCTGTACCCTGACGCTGCGTTTTTCGGCCCCGGTGGCGCCGAGCAGGGCGTCGAGGCTGCCCTCGCCACCATCGGCCATGGGGCACTCGTCGATGGTGATGTCCGGGTCGGCGCGGCGGGCCCCCTCGGCAATGGCGCGGGCGGCGTCGCTGGCGGCGAGGGCATCCTTGTAGCTGTCGGGGCAGATCAACAGGTTCATGGTCGGTCCTCTGGTGAAAAGGTGGGCGTACGCCTGAGGGGCGGCAGGCGGATCGCCGCTGGGCCCGAGGTTCGGCTGGGCGAGCGTTTGCCCGTGGCTCGGGACAGCGTAGACTCTTGACAGTATTTCACGCCCCTGGCTGGGAGGTCCTGATGCAAATGTACAAAAATTTGCCCGATAGAGGCCGCAACATTTGGGCGAAATGCTCATCAGTGGCGGTGCTGGGCCTGTTGCCCTGGCTGAGCGCCTGTCAGAGCACGCCTCAGCAGATGCCGGTGGCGGAACCCGCTCCCTCGTCCGGGTGTCAATGGCCGGTGGTAGCCGGCTCGGTATCCCTGGCCGATGTGGTCACGGTGCTGGAAGGCCGCGACTTCCTGGTGCGTGATACCGATACCGCACTCGGGGTGGTCAGCGCCGAGAAGACCGAGCGCACCACCTACCATAACGCCGACGCCGTGCGCCCACGCCTGGGCGGCTTCGTGCTGGGTGGCAGCGGTGGCCACGTCGGCGCCGGCGTAGGGGTCGGCTTTGGCTCCTGGGGCTGGGGTACCAACGACGATGCGACCCGGGTCGAGCGGGTCTCGGTGGCGCTGGATGGGCAGGACGTCCGTCTGACGCGGGATATTCGCCTGTTTGACTGGACCGGCCAGCTACGTGAGTCGCGCACCGCCAGTGACGCCGACTTCTGTGCATCGGTGCGTCAGCAACTGGCGTCGGTGGCATCCAGCAGCGGGGGTGTGCAATGACGCGAAGGTGGACATCAGTGGAGCGAAAGGCCCCCGGAAAGAGACTGCTGAGCCTGTCGGTGGTGCTGATGGCCGTCTGGCTGTCGGGCTGCGCCGGCTCATCGTCGGTAGCCGAGCCGCCGCGCCAGATGCTGGTCGCGGTGGCGCCCGGGCCGGCCCTGAACGAAACCCTGGCGATGCTGCTTGAGCAGGGCTATGTCGTCACCCAGGCCGACGGCGAACTGGGGCGTATCGACGCCTCCCTGGCACGTCCGCCGGGCTATCGCCTCGAGGTGCGGGTCGAGCCTGCCGGGGCCTCCGGTGCCAGCGTCTCGCTGCAAGGCTACCGTGGCGGGCGGCGCCTGCCGCCTGCGGTGGTGGAACCCCTGTTTGTCGAACTACAAGGAAGACTCGCCCGTTGATCTATCTCTCGCGTGCTGTGGCCGGATTTCAGGCCGCTTTGGACTTGCATCGCCGCGCCGCGGCGGCATTTCTTCTGTCTCTCGCGCTGGGCGCCGGCCTGTGGCTGGCGCCCGCCACACTGGCGATGGCTCACCCCCATAGCTGGGTGGATCTGTCGGTGACGCTCGAGACCGACGACCAGGGGCGGGTCACCGCCCTGCGCCAGGTGTGGCGCCTGGATCCCTTCTACAGCCTGGTGCTGCTCGAGGAGGCCCGCGCCGCCGAGGACGGCCAGGACGCCGCGCTGGATCGGCTGGGGGGCGACATGCTGGTCAATCTTGCGCCTCGGGACTTCTTTACCGAGGCCGAGGTCGACGGCCAGGCGCTGGCCTTCGCAGCGGTCAGCGAAGCCACGGTGATGGCCCGTGACGAGCGCGTGGTGCTGCACTTTCGGCTGCCGCTGGCCGAGCCTCAGGACCTTGCCGGCAGTACCCTGGAATATCGCGTCTTCGATCCCTCCTACTACGTCGAGGTGGTGCACGAAGCCGACGACGAGGGGCCTCTGGCCCAGGCGTTGAGCGTGCCGGATGCCTGTCAGGCGTCGATCATCGTCGCCGACCCCGATCCCGAGAAGGTCATGGCGGCGGCCCAGCTCGATGTCGACGATAGCGCCCCCCAGGGGCTCGGTCGCTTCTTTGCCGAGACGGGGCGGGTGTCATGCTGAGCAGGCAACGCCCCTGGCTGCAGTTGGTTCTTGCACTGGGCGTGGTGGCGGTGCTCATCCTGGCGCTCGAGGCCAGCGGAGCGCTGGACGCCCTCGGACACTGGGTCATCGCCATGCAGGCCGACCTGCACCGCCGCTTGACCCAGGCGGTAACGCTGCTCGACCGGAAGCCTTCCTCCGACGCCTGGCTGACCTTGATCGGCCTGAGCCTGTTCTACGGCGTTTTCCATGCCGCCGGTCCAGGCCACGGCAAGGCCGTGATCAGCGCCTACCTGGTCTCCCAGGGCGGAGCCTGGCGGCGGGCCCTGGCGCTGTCGGTGGCGGCCGCCCTGCTGCAGGGTGCGGTGGCCATCGTGCTGATCCTGGCGCTGGTGCAGGGACTTGGCTGGCTGACCCGGGAGGCCCTGGGCAGCGTGGTCTGGGTCGAGCGACTGAGCTTTGCGCTGGTCGCGCTGCTGGGCCTGTGGCTGAGTGCACGGGCGCTTGGACGACTGCTCAAGATCGCGCGATCCTCCTCGGCGGACCTGCCGCCTTCTCATGATGGCCACCATGGCCCTCATGAACCGCACCGCCACCACCAACACCACGGTCACCACGAACACCACGATTGCTGCTCCGGCCATCATCATGTCTCGCCCCACGGGCCGCGTCGGGAGTCCTGGCTTGCGGTGCTGGCGATCGGCGCAAGACCCTGCTCCGGGGCGGTGCTGCTGATGGGGGTAACCAGCCTGCTCGGCCAGCCCTGGATGGGGGTGGCCGCTGTACTGGCGATGTCGCTGGGTACTGCCTTGACGGTATCGACGCTGGGGCTTGCCAGCGTGTTGGCGCGGGACTGGGTCTCCGCCCGTGCCGCACGGACCTCCGCCGCTCGTGGTCGAGTAATGGCGCGGCTGGGTGCGCTGGTAGCGCTGACCGGGGGGCTGTTGATCGCCGGGCTCGGGATCCTGCTGATGTCTCAGGTCGGCGCCAGCGACCCCAGCCTGCCACTGATGTCCCCCGGAGGGCGACCAGGGGGACTGGGAGCCTGAGCCAGGCCGCTTCGACCTGGCTTTCGCGATGGGACCTGGGCTGTAGTCCGCTATCTGGCGGCCCGGGGCCATGCCCGGGGCACTGCCCCGAGCATCACACCGTCTCGTTCAACCCTTGAAGGACAGCCCGCCTGCCAGCGCCAGGATACGGTCCTTGGTGGCGGCAAGGCTGTCCTTGTCGTGGGGCGTCGCCTGGCCCTGACCCCACACCGGGCCAGGCCAGGCGGGGTCGCCCTGGTGGCGAACGATGACGTGGATGTGCAGTTGCGCGACCATATTGCCGAGGCTGGCGATATTGAGCTTGTCGCCGCTGGCATAGGCCTTCAACGCCTTGCCGATGCGGGTGGCCTCTCGCCATAGCTGCTGCTGGTCCTGTTCGGACAGATCGTACACCTCGCTCACCTCGGCGCGGCGCGGGATCAGCACCAGCCAGGGATAGCGGGCGTCGTCCATCAGCCGCAGCTGACACAGTGGCAGTTCGGTGATGGGGTAGCTGTCCGCGACGAGGCGCGGATCGACGACGAAGTCGCTCATGCAAGGCCTCCAGGATGGTGTCCAGCGCCTAGGGTACATCAGAGCGGGTGGGCAGGGTGACAACGCAGATGATTCGAACAGAGGACGACAGATGACGCCAGTCGAGGGAGTGGCCCTGCTGCTTGCGGGTATCGTGGCAGGTTTTATCAATGTGCTGGCGGCCGGGGGCTCGATGCTGACCCTGCCGCTGTTGATGTTTCTGGGCCTGCCGCCGCAGGTGGCCAACGGTACCAACCGGGTGTCGATCACCCTGCAGAGCGTGTCGGCGGTGGCCAACTTCTTCCGCGCCGGTGCCCGTCATATCCGTCTCAGCCTGCGCCTGTCGGTGCCCGCGGTCCTGGGCTCGATGCTGGGGGTGTGGCTGGCGCTCAGGGTCAGCGACGCTCTGTTCGAAACCATTTTGATGGTGGTGATGGTGGCCGCGGCGATCATCATGCTGTTGCCCCAGCCGAAGCTCGACACTCGCCCGCTGACCGTCGAGCGACTGACCCCTGGGGTCTATCTGGCGATGTTTGTCATCGGGCTCTATGGCGGCTTTCTGCAGGTGGGTGTCGGCATCCTGTTCATGATCGTGCTCTATCGCATGCTCAAGATCGATCTTGGCCAGGTCAACGCCTTCAAGGTACTGATCATCCTGGTCTACACCCTGCCGGCGCTGGCCATCTTCCTGTGGCACGACCAGGTGCGCTGGAGCTACGGCCTGGTGCTGGCTGCCGGCAGCATGACCGGGGCCTGGCTGGCGGTGAAGGTCAACATGAGCTCCCGTGGCGCCATGGTGGTCAAGTGGCTGACGGTGGCGGTGATTGGCGTGATCATCCTCAAGCTGGCGCTGTCATAAGCGGCTACGCGGTGGTCATGTCCAAGGTGGCGCTATCGTGAGTGGCTTCGCCGTGATCATCCTCAAGCTGGCGCTGTCATAAGCGGCTACGCGGCGGTCATGTTCAAGGTGGCGCTGTCGTGAGGGTCTTCGCCGTGATCATCCTCAAGCTGGCGCTGTCATAAGCGGCTACGCGGTGGTCATGTCCAAGGTGGCGTTATCGTGGGGGTCTACGCCGTGATCATCCTCAAGCTGGCGCTGTCGTGAGGGGCTTGGCACCGAAGTGAAGAGGCTTGGCACTGACGTGAAGGGGCTTCGTAGTAGCCGGACGGCGTCTGGCGTTGTGCCGTGTGGCGGATTACCTCGTCCGAGCGTTGGCTGGGAGGCTAGCGATGGGCGGTGATCGTGCTAGATTGTCAGAGGATGATGTATTTCGCTTACCTGCCTGGCTGCAAGGAGATAGGAACCATGAAAAGGATGCTGTCGTTGATTCTGGTATCAGTATTCACCCTGGCGCTGTTGAACGGCTGCAACACCGTTCGTGGGGTGGGCGAGGATATCGAGAAGGGTGGAGAGGCGATCCAGAAAAGCTCCAGCTAGCCAGAAAGGCTCGGTCTAGCCGGAAACGTTCCCGCTAGACCGAGCCAGGAAACGTAGGGGCAGCGAGAAGAACCACGGCGGTGAGCCGCCTCGTCGTCGCTGTTCTCCCCATGGGTGCTCTTTGTCGCCGTGCCTCTGCTGACTCGCGCTATCCGTTTTTCCGTCGGAACTTTCCCGCCATTGCTGTCTCCAACAGGTTCCATGTTCGTCGTCCCGACCGCCAGGTCTGTCAGTTGGCAACGAGTTGACCACGGCCTGTCCGTCAGGCGCAGCGCCGTGATAGGTTTTGAGGCGCGCTGCAGCGATACGAGGCTGGCGGGCGCTTGCACAAGGATTTCTGGCACTGGAGGCCATCGATGAAACCACTTCTTCCCCTGCTGCTGGTCGCGGCTCTGGCCGGCTGCTCGTCGTCGTCCGGCGGATCCGGCGAACCGGCACCGCTGCCGCCGGAGCGCGCTCCCATGGCCGAGGCCTGCGACGCCGAGGCGGTGCAGGGCCTGGTCGGCCAGAGCTACGACGCCAGCTTCGATGAACGGCTCAAGGCCGAGAGCGGGGCCAAGACGGTGCGGGTGCTGCGTCCCGGCGGGGTTGCCACCATGGACCTGCGGCTGGATCGCCTCAACGTGCGCCTGGATGATGCCGATGTCATCCGTGAGCTGGCCTGCGGCTGAGGGTCAGGCTGCCCGCCCTGCAATCGACAAGGCCGCCCTTTGGGGCGGCCTTGTTGTGTGGACTGGTTGTGTGGACTGGTTGTGTGGACTGGTTGTGTGGACTGGTTGTGTGAAGACCTATCGAGCTGTCGGGCGATGACACACCTTCAGCGCTCGCCCAGTTCCTGGTTCGTTCGCATTTCTTCCTCTTCGGCCTGCTTGCGTAACTTCTTGCGCAGCGCGGCTTTTTCGTAGCGCAGCTTGCGGATCGGCGTGTCCAGGGTCAGCGGAGGCACCGAGGCCGGGCGGCCGTCGGGGTCCACCGCCACCATGGTCAGGTAGCAGCTGTTGGTGTGGCGAATGACCTTCTGGCGGATGTCCTCCGCCACCACCTTGATGCCGATCTCCATGGAAGAGCGGCCCACATGGTTGACGCTGGCCAGAAAGGTCACCAGCTCGCCCACGTGGATCGGTTGCTTGAAGCGCACCTGGTCCACCGACAGGGTCACCACATAATGGCCCGAATAGCGGCTGGCGCAGGCGTAGGCGACCTCGTCGAGCTTCTTGAGGATGGCGCCACCGTGTACCTTGCCACTGAAATTGGCCATGTCGGGGGTCATCAGTACGGTCATGCTCAATTCGTGCTGACCCGGTAGGCTCTGCTCTGCCATCGAAGTTTCCTCGGAATACGGTGCGCGGGGGGCTGTAGGCGTCTGTCTGGCGCTCCACCACAGCATAACGCCTTGCCCCCCGGCAAGGGGACAAGGCGCTCGTTGAAAGTCAGTTGTCGCCTCGGCTGTACAGGTCGCCTGGCGCCCGGCTGACGCTCCGGGAGGCCTCTACAGCCAGGTCAGGCAGACCGAGATGATGATGCCGGTGACGAACAGCTGGATCAGGCAGAAGCCCATGATGTCCTTGGCCTTTAGCCCGGCGATGCCGAGTACCGGCAGCGCCCAGAAGGGCTGCAGCAGGTTGGTCCAGGCGTCACCCCAGGCCACGGCCATGGCCGCGCGGGGAATATCCACGCCAAGCGCCTGGGCGGCAGGAATGACCACCGGGGCCTGAACCGCCCACTGGCCGCCGCCGGAGGGCACAAACATGTTGACGATGCCTGCGCTGAGGAAGGTCCAGAACGGCAGGCTGGTCTCGGTGGCAAAGGAGATCATCGCCTCGGACATGGTCTCGGCCAGTCCCGACTGGATCATGATGGCCATGATGCCGGCGTAGAAGGGGAACTGGATGACGATGCCGGCGCCACCCTTGATGCCCTCGTGCAGGCTGTTGAGCAGGCTCTGGGGGGTGCGGTGGAGGATGATGGCCAGGAACAGGAACATGAAGTTGACCACGTTCAGGTTCAGACCGCCGCCGCCGACGAAGTAGCTGATTAGATAGATCAGACCCGGTACGCCTACCAGCAGCGCCAGAGTCATGCTGTTCTCGAGGCGCTCGGCCGGGCGGGTGATGCGTACCCGACGGTCCTCGTCATCTCCCAGCAGCGCCGGATCGACGTAGACGCTTTCCTTTTCGCCGGGCAGCATCAGCCGGTTGACCAGCGGCACCGCGATGAAAAGAGCTAGCACGATCAACAGGTTGAAGTAGGAGAAGATCGTCTCGCTGGTGCCGATCACGCCGATCTGCTCCACCGAGAAGTGGCCATCGGTGGCGATGGTCAGCGGCACCGAGCCGGCAAGACCACCGTGCCAGACCACGAAGCCGGAGTAGGCGCTGGCCACCAGCAGGCGGTAGTCCACCCGAATGACCCGGGCCAGCTCCTTGGCGAACAGGGCGCCGACCACCAGGCCGAAGCCCCAGTTGATCCAGCTGGCCGCCAGCGACACCAGGGTCACCAGCAGGATGGCGGCGCCGGCATTGTTGGCAAGGCCTGCCAGGCTCTGCAGCAGTCGCTTGACCGGCGGTGAGCTTGCCAGCATGAAGCCGGTGACCAGCACCAGCAGCATCTGCATGGAGAAGCTCAGCAGGTTCCAGAAGCCGTCACCCCAGTAGGTGAGCACGGCCATGGGCGACTGGCGTTCGATGGCGATGGCTGCTGCGGCGGCGATGATCGTCAGCAACAGGACGAAGATGTAGGGATCTGGCAGATAGCGTTCCACCAGTTTCACGGCGGGTCGTGACAATGCTCTCAGCATGGCGTGTATCGCTTCTTCTGGTTGTGAAAGAGGGCCTTCCCGGGCCACTGGGAGTCAACGGTGCCGCAGCAGGCGCCCGTGAGTCAAAACCACCTGTAAGGCAGATAACGTCTCGGCACATTCACCATCGGTGATCTTCGGCCGTCGCTCCTCAGGCGGTGTCACGCCAGCGCGTGCTGCGATAGCGAAGATAGTAGGTCACAAGTACCGCCGAGCGCACTGCGGTAAAGGTCGTAAAGGCCAGCCACAGGCCGTGGTTGCCGAGACCCTGGGTCAGCCACCACAGCGGTAGATAGACCGCCAGACCGATGAAGATGGAGTTGCGCATTTCGGCAATCGCGGTGGCGCCGATGAAGACCCCATCGAGCAGGTAGCTCCACACCGCGATCAGCGGCATGGCGACCATCCAGGGCAGAAACTGGGCCGCCGTGGCACGCACCTCCGGCAGGCCGGTAAGCAGCGCGATCAGGGCATTGCCGCCCAGCGCGAAGGCGAGGCTTGCCAGGGCCGCGGTGGCCAGCGAGCACAGCGCCGCCGCGCGCACCGAGAGAGCGAAGTCATCGAAACGACGGCGACCGATGGCGTGACCGGTGAGGGCCTCGGCGGCGTTGGCGAAGCCGTCCAGTCCGTAGGAGGTCAGCATGATGAACTGCAGCAGCACCGCGTTGGCGGCCAGCACGGTGTCGCCCTGGGACGCCCCCTGGGCGGTAAAGAAGGCCTGGGCGAACAGCAGGCCAAGGGTGCGCACGAACAGGTTGGCGTTGACCGAGAACAGCTCCCGGTAGGCACCAATGGTCAACAGCCGCGCCCGCTCGAAATGTCCGCCCAGTCGGCCCAGGCGTCGACGGCACAGCCACAGCCCCAGGGCGGCGGTGGTGTAGTCGGCGATTACCGTGGCCCAGGCCACGCCGTCGCTGGTCATGTCGAGGCCCACCACGAACAGCACATCGAGCACGATATTGACGCCGTTGTTGGTCAGCAGCAGCAACAGCGTCACCCGACTGTTCTGCTGGCCGAGGAACCAGCCGAGGATGGCGTAGTTGGCCAGCACCGCTGGCGCCGACAGCAGGCGAATGGCGGCGTAGCTCTCGGCGAGCCCGGTAGCCTCGGGGCTTCCATCCAGTAGCCACAGCCCCAGCGCGATCAGCGGGTCACCCAGCAGGATCAGCGCAAGTCCGATCCCTCCTGCCAACAGCAACGACTGCCCCAGCAGGTGGCGCACCTGATCGTCGCGCTCGCGTCCCAGCGCCTGGGAGGTCAGGCCGGTGGTCCCCATGCGCAGAAAGCCAAACCCCCAGTAGAGGAAGCCGAACAGGGTCGCGCCCAGCGTCACTCCGGCCAGGTAGCGTGAGTCGGGCAGGTGGCCGACCACGGCGGTGTCGACGAGGCCCAGCAGCGGCACCGTGATATTGGACAGGATGATCGGCCAGGCCAGGCCGGCGATGCGCGGCAGGCGTTCGAGGGTGGACGAGAAGGTGCTGGTGGAGGTCGACACGATGAAAGGCCTGTTCGGCTGAAGGCAAGGGCGCTACGGGACGGCGGCGAGGTGGGCAAGTGTCCGGTGATGGGAGAAGGGGGTCAAGGCCATGACCCCAAGGCGACGGCCTCAAGGTAATGCCGTCGCCAGGCATGGCGGTCGCGTTGCGGGAAGTGGTTGCTCAGGGCAGGGCCATGTCTGGAGTTGAAATGTCCGATATATCATTCAAGTGTCATCTCGTGTGATGAAACAATCTGTATCTCCTGATAATCAATAGATACGTTTTGTTTCATTCTAGAGGATGACAAAAATAGTCAGGATGACTACTAATAAAGAGAGGCAGATATTAATAAAAAAGGATTAATAAAAGACAGGAGGTATAAGAAGAAAACAGGAATCACTCGCGAAAAGCTGACGATATACAAAGAAAAAAACGATTTTACGCAGGAGTGTCAAAATGAAAGTTTTCCAGCGCTTTTCCCGGGGCGAAGCGGCCCCTGTGCACAAGATTTCCTCCCTGAATCACCCCCGCTACCGTGGGCAGCGCGGAGCCAGCGCGATCGAGTATGCGATCATTCTTGCGGTGATAACTGTGGTGATCATTGGCGTGCTTCAAACAGATTCTTTTACCTCGGGAATTTCTGGCCTGGCTACCGATATTGGGTCTCTTTTCTCTTCTGATGATTGAAAAAACAAATAGTCGTTAAGGCTTGCCAATGTCCCCATCATTATTAAGAGTTCTTGCGGGGTGTCTTGTGCTCTGCGCTCTGGCCATGGCCTTTATCGGCTGGTCGCTAAGTCGTACCGCGATGACGACGAGCGTCGATTCGGTGTCAGGCCCCGAGCCCACCCCCGAACCTCTGGGCCATCCGGTTCTGGTGGCGGCCAGAGACCTGGCAGCGGGGGAGCGTCCTGCCGATCTCGAAGACGCGTTGCGCCTGGCCTACTTCCCCGAGCCGCCTGCAAGCACCTTCTCAGCTCTCGATCAGTTGCCCGACACGCGCCTGGCACGTCCTCTGGCGGAAGGCGACGTGCTGCGTGAAAGCGGCTTTGTCGGTGGCAGCGCTCTGGCCGAGGTGGTGCCTCCGGGCTTTCGCGCGGTGGGGGTCGGCATCGATGCGGTGATCGGTGGCGGTGGTTTCGTCGCCCCGGGGGATCGCGTCGACGTGCTCTATTTTGCCGAGGCTCAGGGGGAAGGTGGCGAGCGACACCGCCTGGCGCGACGACTGTTTGCCGACGTGTCGGTGCTGGGGGTCGGCGAGCGACTGATGGGCGTGGACGGTGACGACGAAAAGGGTGGAGAGCGCACCGCGGTGCTGGCGATGCCCGAGACCGAGACCGCCCGGCTGCTGCTGGCCGAGACCACCGGGCGGCTGCGCCTGGCGGTGGTGGGCAGCGAGGAGGCCGCCGGCTTTGGCGAGGGGATCGATGATCTGCGCATGATGGCAGGCGGCGCCAGCTTCCTGCCGGTATCCCTGGGCCAGAGCCTCAGTGAGCCGGGCCAGACCGTCAGCTTCGAGGAGTTGACCGGTGTCGAGCGACCGGCAGCGAAAAGTGCTCCCGCGCCGCCACAGACCGGCTATCGGGTGGTGCAGCACGTCGGCGCCAGTCGCAGCGTGGTCACCCTGCCGTGACGGCGGTGGAGGAAGCAGGCAGACAACCATAACGAGAGGCCGGTAGTCGCCGAGGGAAAGGCGAGATACCGCGCCCGCGCAGGGAACAGGAAGGACCATGACGCGAGACAAAGAGATCGTCCCACGCAGATCGGGGCGCGGGGGTACGTGCGCCGGAACACCGGTTAGCCGTCTGGCGAACGCGGCCCCTTCGGCACCGTGCCTGATGTTCGGCCTTGGGCGTAGCCTGGTGCTTGGCCTTGTAGTCGGTCTGGCACTTATGCTGGCCGGCGTCACGACAAGCAACGGCCTGGCGCTGGCGCAACAGCCGCCGCTGACCCTGGCGGTCGGCGATCAGGAGTGGCTGGGCCAGCCCGGCCGTATCACCCGCACGGCGGTGGGGCGGGGCGACGTGGTCGAGGCCCAGGTTCTGGACCCGCGTTCGCTGCTGGTCACCGCGGTGGGGTCGGGCAGCACCACCCTCAAGGTGTGGACGGCGGGGGCCAGTCAGCCCCGCGAGACGTTCATTCAGGTACGTCCCGCCGGCGGCGAGGGGCTCGAAGGCGAGTACTCGCTGGCCCCCCATTCTTCCAGCGCCGAGATCCGTGGCGTTACGAGGTCGCTGGAACGCCACGATCAGGCGGTGTCACGCTTCGCTACCCCTCCCATCGATGCCAGCCAGCAGCTAGGCCCTGTTCAGGTGCAGACGGATATCCGCGTCGTCGAGGTCAACCGCAGTCGCATGGCTTCGGCCGGCTTCTTCATCGGTCGCAACCAGGCCGGCTCCACCCGCTTCGCGCTGGGGCGCAGCGACGAGACCCTCGACTTCCTTTCTGGCGGTGCGGTGGCACCCAACGCCGGAGACGGGGGCTTCTCGATCATCCAGGTCAACACCAGCGGGGTGCTGTCGGCGATCAGTGCGCTGAGCGCCAACGGCTTCGCCTACACCCTGGCCGAACCCAGCCTGGTCAGCCTGTCGGGCCAGACCGCCAGCTTCCTGGCCGGTGGCGAGTTTCCCTTCCCGGTGCAAAGCGGCGATGACGAGATCAGCGTCGACTTCAAGGAGTTCGGTATTCGCCTGCAGCTGACGCCGACGGTGCTCGATGAGCGTCGGATCATGCTCAAGGTGGCGCCCGAGGTGTCCGAACTCGACTTCTCCCGGGGCGTGCAGACCGCAGGAGTGGCGGTGCCGGCACTCAACGTGCGCAGGACCGACACCACCGTGCAGCTCGGCAACGGCGAGAGCTTCATCATCAGTGGCCTGGTCAGTCGCAACATCATCCAGAGCGTGGACAAGATTCCGGGGCTTGGCGATATCCCGGTGATCGGCAGCTTCTTTCGCTCCACCCGACTGGATCGCGACGAGAAGGAGCTGGTGATGATCGTGACCCCCCACCTGGTGCGGCCACTGGCTGCCGGCGTCGATCTGGGGCCGCTGCCTGGGGAGGCTTTCGAGGACTATGACCCCAATTTTCTCGAGCTGATGTTCGATCCCCGTGATGCCCAGGAGATCCAGCGTGTCTCCGAGGTCGGCTTCAGTCCCTGAAGGTTGGCGTTCGACGGCTGGTGTTCGGCGATCAGGAGGATGCATGCACTTTCGTCAAAAGCGAGTCCAGGAAACTGAGCCCCAGTCCGCCCCGGTCGTGGGGCCTGGGCTGGTCAGCGAGTTGCACCAGCTGGTCATCGAGCGCCTCGAGGATGATTCACGGGGGCTGCTGGACGATCCGCTGCAGCTACGCCAGCGGGTGCGGGAGCTGATCGAGGAGACCCTCAGACTCAGGGGCTACGCCCGTTCCGACGAGTGTCTCGAGCGGCTGGTCGAAGGTGTCTGCCGCGAGCTCAACGGCTTTGGGCCGCTGGAGCCGCTGCTCGCCGATGACGGTATCTCGGACATCCTGATCAACGGCCATTCCCAGGTGTTTATCGAGCGCGGTGGTCGGCTCGAACCCTGCGCGGTCAACTTCCTCGACGACGACCATGTGCTGAGGGTGGTGCGACGCATGCTGGCCCCCCTGGGTAAACGGCTGGACGAGTCGAGCCCCATGGTCGACGCGCGACTGGCCGACGGCTCCCGGGTCAACGCCATCATCGCGCCGCTGTCGCTCAATGGCCCCAGCGTGTCGATTCGCAAGTTTCGCCGCGAGGCGCTGGGTGCCGATGACCTGGTGGCCATGGGCAGTGTGCCGCCCAACCTCATGACCTTTCTGCGCCGGGCGGTGGAAGAGCGCTGCAATGTGCTGATCAGCGGTGGCACCGGTGCCGGCAAGACCACCCTGCTCAACGTCTTGAGTGGGGCGATACCGGCCAGCCAGCGGGTGGTGACCATCGAGGACAGCGCCGAGCTGCAACTCGCCAGCCAACACGTGGTACGCCTCGAGACCCGGGCGCCAAACATCGAAGGCGAGGGCGAAGTCGGCGCCAGCGCCCTGGTCAAGAACGCCCTGCGCATGCGTCCTGACCGGGTGCTGCTGGGGGAGAGCCGGGGCGACGAGGTGCTCGACATGCTGCAGGCCATGAATACCGGCCACCAGGGCTCCATGAGCACGGTGCACGCCAACTCCGCCGGCGACGCCGTGGTGCGCCTGGAAATGATGGTACGGATGTCACGCTTTCAGGGCACCGACGCCCTGGTACGCCAGATCATCACCACCGCCCTCGATCTGATCGTCCATGTGGAGCGGGGCAGCGACGGCAAGCGTCGGGTGGCCGAGGTACTGCGAGTCGGTGGTCTCCAGCTTGGCGAAGTCCAGCTGGAGCCCTTGTACCGAGCCGGCGGTGGCGCGGTGCCCTCGCTGCAGCCACCGGGCGACGATGACTCACCGATCGGCTGGCGCCGACTGCTGAGCTCCCTGCAGGAGCCTTCGCCATGACGGTCTGGGGGATGTTTTCGCTGGTAGCCCTGTGCCTGGGGGGCGCCGCCTGGCTGCTGCTGAAGAGCGCCAGTGCGCTTACAGAACGCGCCGCAGGTGGCACACGTACCGCCCGGCGGCGGCTGATGTCCCAGGATTCGTTGATGGAGTGGCTGGTGGAGCGACTCACCGCGGCGGGGCTGCCGGCCTCGCCGGCCGTCGTGGCGCTGTCGGGAGGCAGCCTGCTGGTGCTGGCGATGCTGCTGCTGTCGCGGCTGGGGGCGGTGTGGGGCCCCGCCATGGTGCTGGTCATGGTGCTGGCAGCCAACGCCCTGATTCGCTTCAGAGCGGCGAGGCTGCGACGCCGGGCGAGGCGCCAGCTTGGGCCCTTTCTTGGGCATATCACGCGAGGGCTCAGCGCCGGTCAGGGCCTGGAAACCGCCTTCGAACTGGCCATCAAGCGCTCTCGACCGCCGTTGTCGGATGTCCTTTCCCGAGTAAAGCTGCGTCGCCAGCTGGGCCAGGAGCTGGACGAGGGCCTGGCCCGGGAGGGCCAGATACTCAGGCTCGACGAACTGCGGCTGCTGGCCACCGCGATACGCATCAATCAGCGTCACGGCGGCAGCCTTTCCGAGATGCTCGACGCCTTCGCCTCGGCCCTGCATCAACGCGAGCAAAGCAGCCGAGAACTCGCCGCCATGACCGGCGAGACCCGCGTCAGCGCCTGGGTGCTGGGACTGTCGCCGCTGGCGTTGACGCTGTTTATCCACTTCACCCAGCCGGAATTTCTGGCACCGATGCTCGAAAGTGCCGGCGGACGCCAGGCGTTGATGCTGGCGGTGGCGCTGCAGCTCGGCGGCGGCTGGCTGCTGTGGCGAATGCTCAAGTCGGTGTAAACCCGGGCGCGTCGCGACATGACGATAACGAACAGGAGGCGCGGATGTGGAACCTATGGTGGAGCGGGGCGGTGATGGCGTTGGCGCTGGCGGCGTCACTGCTGTTGATCAGCGCCCGCCGGCCGCTGGGCGCCGAGGGCGAGCGACGCCACGACGAATCCCGACTGCTGCGCGAGGGGCGCGGCCTGTGGCGTAGTCGGTCCCGTCAGCAGGGTATGGCGGCGCGACTGTCGTTGCGCCTGCGCCAGTGCGGGCATGTCGGTGCCAAGGCGCAGCTTGCGGTGTTGCTGGCCTGGGGCGTGCTCGCTGTCGGTGCGGTGATGCTGGGGGGGCTTCTGGCGCTGGCCGGTGGCAGGCCACCGTTGGCTGTAGTCGCCATGGGAGCCGCCTGGGGAGGCTTCGCGCTCGGGCTCGGCTGGCTCGCCATGGAGCGCAAGCGGCGGCGGCGCATTCGACGACTCGATGAGGATATCGAGCTGGTGCTGCAGGTGACGCGGATGCTGTGGGACACCGGCATGACCCTGGAGAGCCTGCTCAACCGCCTGATCCAGCAGCTTGGTGCGACCACCCCGGACATGGTGCTGGAGCTTCGTGTCGTGGCCAATCGTATCGACAGCGGCCAGGACCGGGAACGGGTGCTGGAAGAGGCGGCCGCGGTGCAGGCCAGCGAAGGGGTCGAGCAGTTCTTTCTGCTGTTCGCCCAGATCGCCCGTACCGGCGGGCGAGCCAGGGACAGTCTGGCGACCCTGGTCGATCGCCTCGGGGCGCAGCGACGTACCCGGCTGCAACAGAAGGTCAGCCAGCTCTCCGGCACCATGTCGCTGGTCATGATGCTGTGCCTGTTTCCCGCCCTGCTGATCGTCATGGCAGGGCCTGCGCTGGTCAACCTGAGCGGCCTGATGGGGTCGCTCGGTGGACCATGACAACGGATCGCTGGAGGCGCCCATGCGCATGACAACAACGCTGAACAAGCGCTCGCCATCACCGAAGACGCGTCGCCTGTGGCTGGCCACCGGTGTGGTGCTGATGACCGGATGCTCGAGTACACCGGATGGCCCGACGTCGATGGCGGCGCTGGGCGCGCTGTCACCGGACATCTCGCGGGCCGCCCCGGAGCAGAGCGTCGGCCCCTGCGGCCGACGCTACGACGCCGAGATCGGCGTCGAGCTGTCGCTGATCCAGCGCATGCTGGACGACGACAAGCCGCGCTCGGCCGCGGCCCACCTAGAGGCCGGCGACTATGGTCTGCCGCTGGCCTGGCGGCTTGAGGGCGAGGCGCTACGCGCCGTCGGCGACACTGTCGCCAGCGACCGGGCCTACGAGGCCCTGCTGGGCACCTGCCTGGCCGCGGACGGCTATCGCGGGTTGGCCCGCAATGCCTTCAGCGAGGGACGGCGTGAGCAGGCGCTGGCGCTGATGCGCGAAGCCCGGCAGACACGGCCGATTGATCCACGCATTCGCAACGACCTGGGCTATCTGCTGATGCTGGCGGGGGACAATCGGGCCGCCGCCGAGGAGTTCCGCACCGCGCTCGAGCTGGACCCGGGGCACGAGCAGGCCGCCGCCAATCTGGTGCTGGCGCTGAGCCGCAGCGGGCAGCGGCAGCGTGCCGCCGACGCTGCCCGGCACTTCGGCGTGGATGCAAGGCTGGTGGGCGTGCGCGATAGCGCTGCAGCCACAGAGCTCTCTGCATCGGGCTCGGCATCGCCGTCGGTATCACGTCCGGGGGCGCAGGCCGAGAGTGAAGAGTCATGAAGCCTCGTCGATCCATCCATCCGTGCAAGGAGCGCCTGTCCATGCTGTCGAACCTGTTGTCGAAAAAGACCTTGCTCGAGCCGCGAACGCTGGTCTCCGTCGCCCTTATCTGCCTGCTGGTCAGCCTGGCGCTGGTGTTCTGGCCCGACAGCGCCAGCGCGCAGCAGACAGGAACCGCGCAGACAGGAACCGCGCAGACCAGCTCCCAGGCCGTTGCCTCGTCGCAGGTCGTGCGCCTGCCGGCCACCCGGGATCCCTTCGGCGAGCGTACCCGCACGCTACTGGCCGTCCAGCGCGACGGGCGCCTGGCGTCACCCTCGCCCCAGGCGCTTTCTGGCAAGGTGCAAGGTCAGATCTACCAGCGCTATGTGGACAGCTTCGGCCACCCGATTCCTGAGCGCTATATCGAGACGGGCTTTGGCGAGGACTAGACGTGTCATGGCGCCGTCGCCGCGGGTTGAGCCCTGGCCGAATCACGTAACCGGAAAGGCCAGAACCGGCTGGCCGGCGGACGATCGTGCTCAGGCGATTGGGCGAGCGAATGAGCGCAGGTGTGGCCCAGCATCCCAGCGTGGCGCCATCGGCGTGATGACCGCCTTCTTGCTGGTGGGGCTGGTGCTGGTGGTGACGCTGGCACTGGACGCCGGTCGCCTGTATCTCGAGCAGCGCCGACTTCAGCAGGCTGCCGACCTGGCGGCGGTCTCGACGGCGGCAAGCTGCGACGCGCTGTTTCAGGGCGAGGCGTGCCGCTCGGGAGAGCTGCGCCAGGCCGCCATCGCCGCCGTCGCGGCCAACGGAGTCGTCGTGGGCGCCGATAGCGAACAGGGCGAGGCCACTCTGGCGGTGACCCAGGGGGCGCTGGACGATGAAGGTGCTTTTGATGACGAGGCGGGACTGGCCAACGCCGTCAGCGTGGTCCTGAACCGCCAGGTGCCCAGCAGCCTGCTGGCCAACCTGGGAGAGCTGCTCGGGAACGAGGTGGAAGATCTGGTCATGCTCCAGGCCAGCGGTGTGGCGCGGCGAACCGCGGTGGTGACCCTGAGCGCCGGCACCCACCTGCTTGCGCTCGATACCAGCGAGTCGACGCTGCTCGATGCGCTGCTCGGCAAGCTGATCGGGGGGAGTCTCGATCTCACCGTGCTGGGTGCAGATGACGGCGTGGGCCTGGACGTCAGCCTGGGCGAGGTGCTGGACGTGGAAGCGCTGGACGTCGACCTCGATGAGGGCCTGGCTCAGAACTTGGCCCAGACCTTGAACGAGCCCTTGGATCTGCACACGCTGGGCAGTCGACTGGCATCGGTGTTGGATCTGGCGGGTGGCAACCCGGTGCTTGGCGACGCGCCGGGCGATAGCTTCACCCTGGGCGAGCTGCTGGCGATCGATACCAGCGGCGAAGTGTCGATGACATCCTTGCTCGAGGCGCGCGTTCCGGTACGGGATCTGCTCGAAGGGGCGCTGCTGCTGACGACCAGCAAGCAGCAGGATGGCGTCAGCCTCGGCTTGGCCGATCTCTCTCCGCTTGTTGTCGGCCTGGGGCTAGGCCTTGCCGATATCTCGCTTGAACTCGACGTTATCTCGCCGCCGAGCATCGCCGTGGGCCCTCCGGGGCCCGCAGTAGCAAGCCTCGCGAGCGATTGTGCACCTTCCAGTTGCTATCGCAGCGTGGCACGCAATGCCCAGCTCGGGGTGGCGCTGGATGTCGAGCTGAATGTTCTTGGGCTGATCGGTGTGAAGGCGAGCACGCGAGTGATCGGGGCCAGTGGCAAGGCGGCGATCGGTTCACTGGCCCCAGCGGACGATAGCCTCGCGCTGACGCTCGCCGCCAGGCGCGAACTGCTCGAGGTCACCCAGTCGGTGGAGGGTACTGGATTGCTCGGCATCGGCTCGGTTTCGCAGACCGTGCGCTCCGGCGGGACTGGTGATGCCACGCAGCTCATCCGCTGGCCAGCGCAGAAGGGGGCGGAGTTCGATGACCAGGGGGGGGCTCAACTGACCGGCGTGCTCAGCGGCCTGCTATCAGACCTGGGGCTCTCGGCGCTGTTGTCCGGGACCCTCACGGACGTCAATACGATACTGCTCGAGCCGCTGCTCGAGGGGTTGGGCATCGGTATCAACACCCTGGAGGTGCGGGTGCTGGCGGTGGACGCCGGAGGCGTCGAGTCGTTGACTGCCTGCGAGGCAACCCAGGCCGGCTGTCGAGGAGGAACCTAGACCATGCATAGAGGCAAGGGCACGCGAGCGTGCCGCCAGGGCGGAGCAGTGGCCATCGAGTTTGCCATCGTGCTGCCGATCTTCCTGCTGTTGCTGTACGCCCTGGTCAGCTATTCGGTGGCCATGGTGCAGCAGCACCAGTTGACCCAGGTGACCAGCGAGGCGGCCAGGTCTGCCGCGGTGGTGGCGAGCGCCCCCTGGCTCGCCGACGAGGATATGCTTGCCGAGGCCACCCAGCGAGTGCTGGACAGCATCGAGGCCATGGGCTGGCTCGCCGACGATACCCCTGGCTGCATCGAAGGTGCCAGGGTGGCGATCGAGGACGACACCCTCACGGTGTGTCTTGAGCGCTCGCTTTCGATAAAGACCTTGAGCGTGGCGGGCATCAGCGTCCCCGATCTGCCCGACGCCTTGAGTGGGCGGGCGGTGATCAAGCTCTAGCCGGCGTGCCGCCCCTGGCCTTGAAACGACACGAGCCGCCCTTGGGCGGCTCGTTGAGATTTTCGGGTCGTGGCTTGCGTCGTCGAGCAGACTTGGCTCGTTGCCGGACTCAGGCAGCGGTGATGATGTGGTACTTCTCCATCAGCTGATCATGGCTCTCGACCCGCTCCGGGTCCAGCGGAATGCAGTCCACCGGACACACCTGCTGGCACTGGGGCTCGTCATAGTGGCCCACGCATTCGGTGCACAGGTTGGGGTCGATGACGTAGATCTCCTCGCCGGGAGAAATGGCGCCATTGGGGCATTCCGGTTCGCAGACGTCGCAGTTGATGCACTCGTCGGTGATCATCAGTGACATTGGGGGTCCTCGCGCAGAGTCGTGGCCACAGGGCCAAGGCAGCGTGCCGCCGGAATCTCGCCGTCGCGAGGGGGCCGGGCAGGCTGCACGGGGGCTCGGCATGGCCGATAGCCACCCTGGAGTTCGGGATCAACGGGAAGACCACGGCCTGGTCGCAGCGCGCCGAGGTCAATTCCCAGTGTGATGGTCAAGTATTGTAATGGCTACGCAGGGTTTGTGCGACCTTGGGGTGCACATGCTTCGATATGTCGCCGCCCAGCCGAGAGATTTCTCGCACCAGGGTGGAGGAAATGTAGGAGTTCTCCACCTCTGGGGTCAGGAACACGGTCTCCAGGTCCGGCATCTGGGCGCGGTTCATGTTGGCCAATTGCAGCTCGTACTCGAAGTCGGAGACGGCGCGCAGCCCTCTCAGCAGCACCCGGGCGTTCTGCTCTTTCATGAACTCCGTCATCAGGCCGGAAAAGCCCACCACCTCGACGTTGCCAAGGGAGGCAACCACCTCGCGGGTCAGCGCCAGGCGGGTGTCCAGGTCCAGCGTCGGGCCCTTGCCAGGGCTCGAGGCGATGGCCACCACCACCTTGCCGAACAGCCGCGAGGCGCGCTCGATCAGGTCATAGTGGCCATTGGTGATGGGATCGAAGGTGCCAGGATAGATGGCGGTGGTCATCACCTCTTCTCCTGTCTCTCGTCAGCGAACGGCGTGTCCAGCTCGTCGCCGGCTTCGTCGAGCCGGCCGAAGGGATTGTCCACGCTCAGCGACACCGGCTGCTGGTAGCCGGGGATGTGGATGCTGTCGGCACCGACCTCAAGCTCAGGGCCTTCCAGCACGCCTTCACCGAAACGATAGCGCACGGCGAAGTGTCCCGCATCGGCCTGTTGGTGGTAGACGGCGGCCTGGGCCCGGGTCGCCTCGCGACGCTCGCGCCAGGCGGCCATGGCATCGGCGCCGTGGCGCTTGGCCAGCAGCCGTTCGGTGGCCTCGGGGGAGATCAGCACCCCGGTGGCGTTGTTGCCGCCAAAGCCCTTGGCGTTGATCAGGCTGGCGTCGGCCTTGAACGTCTGGGTGTCCTTGAACAGTCGCAGGCGCTCGGCGTGGACGTCGTCGGCGACCCGGTCGAGGGTACAGATGCCCGGCAGCAGACCGTAGGCGAAGCTGCCCAGGGCGTTGGTGAGCTGGTCGCCGGCGGCGCTGCCCTGGGAGTGGCCAAGGTAGGCCTTGATCGCCACCACCGGCCAGTCGGTGATGCCGTGGGCCTTGGCCACGGCGTCGAACACATGGGACTCGGTGGTGCGGTTCTTCGGCGTCGAGGTACCGTGGGCGTGGATATAGCTGCGTTCTCGCAGGCTGGTCTCGCCGAGCATGTCGCGAATCAGCGAGCAGGCCTTGCCCAGGGTCACGTAGTTGCCGATGCCGGGGGCCGAGATCGAACGCTTCCAGCCGTCGGCGTTGACGAACACCTCCGGTGCGGCGGCCAGGATATCGGCACCCACCTCCAGCGCCAGGCTGTCGTCCATCAGCATCACGAACTGGCTGGACTCCCCCATGGTAAAGCCGCAGTTGCGGGCGAAGGGGCGGCTGGCGCGCTGGTAGTCGGCGTCGGTCAGAAGCTCCAGGGCATCCAGCGCCTTGAGGCTGTCGTCGTCGGCCAGCGCCCCCATAGTGCGAAAGCCCTCGATGATCTCGGGGGTGATCGGGGCGTCCGAGGTGCCGACCATGACGATGCGGCGGCGGCCGCTTCTGATGTCGTCGATGCCCAGGCGCAGGTTGTAGAGGAAGCTGGCGCAGGCGCCCAGAGCGGCGCCGGTGGCACCGACGCTACCCAGCACATAGGCATTGAGGAAGTCAGCGGGCATCTGGCCGTAGCCCAGCGGCATCTGCTTGGAGGTCGCGCGCTTGCCCGAGACGAAGCTCTTGAGCAGGCCTCCCCAGCCCTCGTCGTCGAGCTGACCGATGGAGTTGCCGGCATAGACGGCGATGGCGTCCGGGTCCAGGCGGTCGCGCAGCGAGTCCCAGTCGAGTCCACTGTCACCGAGGCAGTCGCTGGCGGCGAATACCGCCATGGACAGCCCGCGCGGGTGGTGCACGCTACGGTAGAGCTGACTCGGGTCGAAGCCGCTGGGCAACTGGCCGGCGGCGCGGACCTGGGCCTGGCGGGTCTCTGGCAGCATCACGTCCATCTGGCCGGCGGGTACCGTGACTTCCAGATGGTGGCGATCGACCTCACGCACCTGCCAGGTGGGCGGCAGGTTGTCCGGTAGCTGCCTGCGGCGCAGGCGAAAGGTCAGCGGCGATTCCAGCGCCAGGTTGGCGCGGCGATTGGCGGGCAGCCCCTCGTCATTGAAGCGGGGATCCTCGATGCGACGAATCAGGGTGTGACTGAGCACCTGGTCGCGGGTCTCCTGCGCCAGCTGGGCGGCATCGAGCACCTGCCCCTGGGCGTTGTGCCAGCGCTGGTCGGCGTCGCAGTGCGCCAGGCGCATCATCGCCGCCAGGCCGAGCAGGGTGGAGGTCTGCTCGGCCTCGGGAAGGGCGTCGAGCACGGTGCGACGGAAGGCCTGGTGGCCCGAGGTACGGCCGGCCGGGTTGACGCCGCCCATGCCCACGATCACCGGTAAGTGTGACAAGCCGGAGTCCTCGTATTGAAGCGGGTGAAAGGCTCGCTCTCGGAGCGGAGAAACGACATTGAAGGGCGCTGCGACAGACCCGGACAGCCTGGCTGTCCGTGAACGAGGTAAAGACGGCTCGACTCTCGTGTTGCCTTGCAGCGATAGCGTGACGATCGCCTGCAAGCGTCGGTCGAGAGGAGCCTGAACCTCACCATTCTGGCGGCGAGGAGTCGTGCCTCGCGCGATGCCGCGTGCGCCCCAAGCAAAACGCCGTTCGATATTGCCATGGGAGAGGGATTCAGGCCAGCGATGTTAGCACTTGGTCTTGCCTCAGTCATGCGCGTTTCGGTGAAGCCAAGGGGGAGAAAGGCTTGGCGCCGGGGCTCGCGCCTGGTCTCGCTCGACAACGTGGATGGTGAAGGCGGGACGAGTCCTGCGGTGTAAGCCCCTGCTTACGCGTGAGGCACTTGATACACTGCACGCCAGGGCAAGACCAGGTCTTCGCCTCGCCGTTTCCACTGCCCGAGATCGCCCATGTCCGACGCCCCCCGCATCGTCACCTCGAACCAGACCGGTCCCCACGAGGACCTGCCGCGTCGGGTCAGTCGCGGTCTGTCCCATGTCTGGCGCAAGCCGCTGGCCGAGCACACCCGTGAAGCCTTCGCCGAGGCCGAGACCTGGCGCAGGGCTCAGGGTGAGCGAGGGCTTATTCTCGACGCCTGCTGCGGGGTCGGGCTGTCGACCCGCAAGCTGGCCGAGCGGTTTCCCGAGCACTGCGTGATCGGCGTCGATCGCAGTGCCGATCGACTGTCGCGGGACCACGGTCGGCTGCCGGACAACGCCCTGCTGGTGCGCGCTGACCTGGTCGACTTCTGGCGGCTGGCGCTGGCTGAAGGCTGGCGACCGGAGCGCCACTACCTGCTGTACCCCAACCCCTATCCCAAGTCGGTGCAGCTCAAGCTGCGCTGGCACGGGCATCCGGTATTTCCCGCCATCGTCGGCCTGGGCGGACGTCTCGAGGTGCGCTCCAACTGGCGCCTGTACATCGAGGAGTTTGCCATCGCCGTGTCCCGGGCCACCGGCGTCACCACACCGCTGGGGCCCTTCGACCCCGGCGATGACCCTCTCACCCACTTCGAGCGCAAGTACCATGAGCACCACCAGCCGCTGTGGCATCTGGTCGTCAACCTTGACCATCGCCCGGGGCTGATGCCCGGCATGTAAGCGGCCACTCGCAGACCCCCAGGCCGGTACTCTACCAGGGGGTGATCACGGCAAATGGCTCACCGGGACGAACTATGCTCTAGCGCGCGGAAGCTTTCGCCCAGGGTCCGGGCGAGCCAGCTGGCGATGGGGCCACGGGCGGCGTCGCGGCGGGCCACCGTCTCCACCTCGATGGTGGGGGGCTCGCCGAGGCCCGGTCCGGTCAGCTCGACCAGTTGGCGCCGGAAGGGTGGATAGTGCGCGATGTGCTCCGGTACCAGCGACCAGCCAAGCCCGCGGGCGGTCAACTCGGCCATGGAGTAGAAGCTGTTGAGTCGCCAGTGCTGGGGGCTCAACGGTTGTTCGGCCTGACGGTCTGGCTGGCGCGAGGCGATCATCAGCTGGCGATGATGGGCCAGTTCGCTACGGGTCACCGAGTGGACGCTGGCCAGGGGGTGGTCGCTACCTGCCACCCAGCGCTGGCGCAGGTGGGCGATACGCTGACCCTCCAGCGGGCCGGCGGTGTGGGCCTGGCTCAACAGGATGCCGAGATGGGCGGTGCCCTGTTCGACCCAGTCGGCGACGTCGCCCTGGGCGCCGTAGAGCAGGGTCAGCGACAGCGCCGGGTAGTGTTGCGCCAGTGCCTCCAGGGTGGCATCCACCGGCGGCATCTCGACCAGCGCCTCGTGGATCGCCACCACCAGCTGGGCCTCCTCGCCCTGGGACAGGGTCGCGGCTCGCGCATTCAGGCGCTCGCACTGGGCCAGCACCGCCCTGGCTTCCGGCAGTAGCGCCTGACCCGCCGGGGTCAGGGTTGGCGAGCGCGAACTGCGGTCGAACAACTCGCAGGCCAGATCGAGCTCGAGATGGGCGATGGCGGTGCTCACTGCCGACTGGGCGCGGCCAAGGTGGCGCGCCGCGGCGGAGAAGGAGCCGCGCTCGGCGCAGGCAATGAACAGGCGCAGCTGATCCAGGGTCCAGTGCATGGGGTGGGTCTCACCTATCGTAAAACCTGATAGTAGCTACCTGGCAACCATCGTCCAAGTCACTAGAATAGCGATCCATCGATAGTCATCATGCCGTCGGCGGGGGTAATGAAATGCGGTCGCTCAAGGAACGCCTGGTCCATATGGTGTCGTTTGAACTCGGCGGGCTGGTGATCGTCACCCCGTTGGCCAGCGTGCTGACAGGCCACGGTCTGGGTGAGATGGGCGCGCTGGCGGCGGGGCTGGCCACCGCCGCCATGCTCTGGAACCTGGTCTGGAACTGGCTGTTCGATCGCTGGCTGCCGACCCGTCGGCGCACCCTGTCCCAGCGTTTCGCCCAGGCCATGGGCTTCGAGACCGGGCTTCTGATCATGACCCTGCCGGCGGTGGCCTGGTGGATGGAGATCGGCCTGGTCGAGGCATTCTGGCTCGACGCCGGCTTCATGCTGTTCTTTCTGGTCTATGCCATGGTCTTCAATTCCCTGTTCGACCGCATCGTCGAACGTCGACTCCACGGAGCAAACGGATGAGCTACTTGTACCTGGCGCTCGCCATCGTGGCCGAGGTCATCGCCACCTCGGCGCTCAAGGCCTCCAACGAGTTCACTCGGCTGTGGCCAAGCGTGGTGGTGGTGGTCGGCTACCTGGCGGCCTTCTATCTGTTGTCACTGGTGCTGCGCAGCGTGCCGGTAGGCATCGCCTACGCCTTCTGGGCGGGGCTTGGCATCGTGCTGGTGACCCTGGTGGGTATCGTGGTCTACGGCGAGAAGCCAGACCTTCCCGCGGTGATCGGATTGGCCATGATCGTGGGAGGTGTCGCTGTCATTCAGCTGTTTTCCTCGGTGTCCTCTCACTGATGGGGTGGTTCGTCGTGTGACCGGGTTGAGTCGTTGCCGCCCAGCAGGTCGGTGCGGCCTTCCGGCGGCGTCGTAGTGCCGATGGACTGCTCGATGGCCCGGCGTTCGGTCTCGAGGCCGCCTTCGGCACTGGTGACGTCGGCATTGTCGCTGGCCGGGACGACGTTGCTCGGTGCTGGCGTGGCCGGTGTCGCGACTCCCTGAGGCGGCTCGACGGCGGAGACTTCCGATGGGGAAACGACGGGTACACCCTGGGGAAAGATGATTTCCCGGGCCTCGTCCGGCATCGAGATACCGGCTTCGGTCAAGGTGTTCTTGATCTGGCGCAGTACTGCCGAGCGCAGCTTGACGCCGGCGATGGTCTGGCCGTCAAACCAGAAGTAGGCCTTGAGATTGACCGTGGATGCGCCAAGGGCATCGACCAGTACCATGGGTTCGGGGTGCGCGATGATCGCTTCGTGCGCGGTCAGAACCTGATGGATCAGTGTCTGGGCATGGGTGACAGAGTCATCGTAGCCGATGCCGATATCGACGCTGGTCCTGAGGCCTGGTGAGGTGGAGTAGTTGATGACGATCGTCTTGAAGATCGTGGCATTGGGAATCTGAATATGATTGCCCTCGGCAGATAGCAGCACCGTCGAGCGGGCGTTCATGCTTTGCACGATTCCGCTGTGCTCTGCGACGGTGATCCAGTCGCCGCGACGAAAGGGCTGGCGTATCGACATGATCAGCGTGGCCAGGAAGTTCTCGGCGATGTCGCGAAAGGCAAAGGATACGACAATGCCGATCATGCCGGCGCCGCCGACCACGGAAAACGCCAGGCCGGTCAACCCGGCGACCTGCAGGATGAGATAGATGCCGAGCAGCAACACAGGAAGGGCGATGGCACGGGCCAGCACCTGGCGTAGAAAGGGCGAGGCGACACGCTTGCGCAACAGACGCCTGGCCAGCGCCGAGACCAGGCGTGCAAGCAGCCAGGCCAGCGGCAGCACCAGCAACGCCAGCAAGGCCAGCGGTACATAGGTCAACGCCTCGCGGCCAAAGCGCCCAAGTTCGTCGATGACCGGCGTCAGCGACAGCGTGAATTCGGGCTGCACCTCGATGCGATTGACGACGGCGACAACGCCCTCGGTCTTGGCGGCCAGGGAACCGGCCCAGTCGCGGTGGTTCCCCGAGGCCGTCGCACCGTCCAGGTAGACGATGCCTTCCTTGACCTCGACGTCGAGACTACGATACCAGCCGGCCGAGGCCAGAATGCCGGTCAATCGACGTTCGATATCGGCATCCTCGGTGCGCTCGGAGACCGCGATCGTCTGGGTGCCCTCGACGCTCGGCGCATCCTGGGCACGTGCGCTGCTGTCGAGTACGACGTTGCCAAGCATGGTGCCAAGGATCAGTACGTACAGGATCCCGCGCATGGCCTTTCTCCACGAATGCAAGTCGCTTCTCAGCATGCTGGTATTTTCCTGGCTTAGCCACTGCAGGCTGTGCTTGGCTGGCGCTGTTTCTGCTCGTCGATACGCGCGGTCGTGCGTCGGGTGACGTCGGTCGAATTAGGCGGGTGGTTCTCCGAGGATTGTGAGAATCGTCACCGATCCGCCGCCGGCCCGGTGGCGTAGAGAGCGTGCGTGGTCATGTCATCAAGCTATAGTCGAATCCTTGGACGCCAGGCGGTAGACTCGGCCCTCGTTGCGCCGCATGGGCGCAACGCCCGTTCATCGCAGGGAAGTCTTCATGTCGCCTCGCTCGCCATTCGCCTGGCCCGTTCTCCTCGTTTCCGCCCTGGTGGCGTTGTGCCTCACGCTGTTGTCCGCCGCCTCGGCGCAGGCCGCCGGCTTCGGCAATCTGGCCGAATTATCCAAGCAGGGCTTTCTGATCAGTGCCGAGGCACGTCTGCTCGGCACCGGTGATGCGCCTGGCGAGACCCTCGGCAGCCTGACCCCGGAGCGCCAGCTCACCCCGGCCTCGGTGACCAAGGTCTACACCGCGGCAGCGGCGCTGGATGCCTGGGGCCCGCAGCATCGTTTCACCACCGAGCTTGTCAGCACCGCGCGCCCGGGAAGCGACGGTACCCTGGCCGGCGATCTGGTGATGGTGGGGGGAGGCGATCCCAGCCTGACCAGCGAGGACCTGTGGCGCCTGGCCCAGCGTCTGCACCAGGCCGGGGTGCGCCGGGTGACCGGACGGCTGGTGGTCAGTCAATGGCGCTTCGGCCCGGTGACCTGCCGGACCATCGATCGCTGCACCGCCCGCGAGCGCTCCGACAACGCCTACAGCGCGCTGCTGACCTCGGCCGGGGTCAACTACGGTAGCTGGTGCGTGCAGGTGGCGCCTGGTGCCGTCGGCGGCCCGGCGCGTATCACCGGCTGCAACAGCCAGGCGCCGCTGTTCGCGGTCAACAACAGGGTCACCACCCAGGGCGCCAACGCCGGCACCAGCCTGCAGGCGACCCGGGTCAATGGCGCCGAAGGCGAGACCCTGACGGTCAGCGGCCAGATTTCGTCCAACGCCCTGTCGCGCGAGGTCTACCGCGCCAGCGCCGATCCGGCGGCCCAGACGGCGGCGACCCTCAACGCCATGCTGGCGCGCTCCGGCATCCTCGTCGAAGGCGGCGTGGCCACCAGCAGCGAGGCGCCCCCCGGCGGCGCCCGTCGCCTGGCAGCGGTGGACGGCAAGCCGCTGCAGGAGATCCTGCTGCGCATGCTCAACTACTCCAACAACTACATGGCCGATGTGCTGGCGCTGGATCTGGTGGAGGGGCCTCGGGTCGAACTCGATCAGGCCGGTGCGGCGCTGGAGGCCTTCGTCGCCCGGGTGCCTGGCCACGGCGAGGTGACCCTGGAAAGCGGCAGCGGCCTGACCACCGGTAACAAGATCTCGGCCCGGGGCGGCAACGCCCTGCTCGAGTACATGTTCGGGCGGGCGGACCTGTTCCCGGTGTTCAACGCCGGCCTGCAGGCCCCGACCAACGGCCCCATGCGCTTTATCCGGCGCGGCTCGCCGACCTTCCAGAGCCACGTGACGCTCAAGACCGGCACCCTCAATCAGCCGGTGGCGGTACGCGCGGTAACCGGCTACTTCCGTACCGCCAGCCACCGCTTCGGCGTTTTCACCGTGCTGGTCAACGGCACCGCCAACACCCCTTACATCAGCTGGGCCAGGGTCCTTGACCTGGTATCCCTGGATCTCGACCGCATGATTGCCAACCACTGAGGGGCCGGGAGCGCCCCTTTCGCCACGAGGAACCCTCATGAAGCCCGGACACACCGGCTGGCGCCACCTGATTCACTCGACGCGTTACTCGCTCAAGGGCCTGCGGGCCGCCTTTCGTCACGAATCCGCCTTCCGTCAGGAGCTCGCGCTGTGCCTGGTGCTGGTACCGCTGGCCTGGTGGATCGGTGACACCCCGGTGGAGTGGATCCTGCTGGTCGGTAGCTGCTTCATGGTGCTGATCGTGGAACTGCTCAACAGTGCCATCGAGAGCGTGGTCGATCGCATCGGCCCCGAGCGCCATGTGCTGTCCGGTCGGGCCAAGGACATCGGCTCGGCGGCGGTGATGCTGTCGCTGGCGATGGCGGGGCTGACCTGGGGACTGCTGGCCGGGGAGAAGTTCCTGATGGCATAAGCGGCCGTGCTCACACGCCCGGGCTTGAGTATGCTCAGGGGAGGAGCACAGGCCCAGGCCCGCCGTGATCTGCGCACGGGGGCGACGAGTGAACAAGGAGAGCCGCCATGCAGCTGAGCCAGGATTTCTTGCCCCGAGACGACATCCCCACCGCCCTTGTCGGTGCCCTGGATGCCGCCTGGGAGCGCCTTGCCTCGCGGCTCGAACAGGCAGACAACGTCGCCGAAATGAGTGGCAATGAGCCCCCCGGCGAACTTTATCAGGCATTGGAGCCCCATCGTCGGGTCGAACTCGCCCGGGTGCTGGCGATCTCCGAGTTCGCCTGCGAGACCCTGTGTCGCCATCCCCAGTGGCTGGGTTGCCTGGACTCCAGCGGTGAGCTGGATCGTGCCTTGACGCCCGAGGCGCTCAGGCAGCTGCTCGACGAGGGCCTCGAGGCCGCCGAGGACGAAGCCGCCATGCAGGCGGCGATTCGGCGCTTTCGTGCCGCGCGCATGCTGGCCATCGTGTGGCGCGACATCAACCGCCCCGAGGGCGTCGACGCCTGGGCCACCGGTGCCGCGGTGTCGCGCCTGGCCGAGGTCTGCCTGGAAGGGGCGCTTGGCTGGCTCGAACGCTTTGTCGAGGCCCGCTGGGGCCGTCCCGCCCCGCGCGAGGACGGCAGCGAGCAGCGCCTGGTGGTGCTCGGCATGGGCAAGCTGGGCGCCGGCGAGCTGAACCTGTCGTCCGACATCGATCTGATCTTCGCCTACCCCGAGAAGGGCGAGACCCAGGGTGGGCGCAAGTCGCTGGACCACGTCGAGTACTTCACCAAACTCGGGCAGAAGCTGATCTCGGCGCTGGACCCGGTGACCGCCGACGGCTTCGTCTTTCGCGTCGACATGCGCCTGCGCCCGCTGGGTGACGGTGGGCCCCTGGTCGGCAGCTTCTCGTCGCTGGCCGGCTACTACCAGGATCAGGGCCGCGAGTGGGAGCGCTACGCCATGCTCAAGGCGCGCCCGGTGGCCGGCGATATCGACGCCGGCTATGAGCTGTTGTCGAGCATCCGCCCCTTCGTCTACCGCAAGTACCTGGACTTCGGCGCCATCGAGTCGCTGCGCGAGCTCAAGGCGATGATCAATCGCGAGGTCCGGCGCAAGGGTATGCAGGGCAATATCAAGCTGGGGCCCGGCGGCATCCGCGAGGTGGAGTTCATCGTCCAGGCGTTTCAGTTGATTCGCGGCGGGCGCGATACGGAATTGCAGGTGACCTCGCTGAAGACCGCCATGCAGCGGCTGCCGGAGTTGGGCCTGCTGCCCCAGGAAGTGATCGACGAACTGCTGCCGGACTACGCCTTTCTGCGCGACCTGGAGCACGCCATCCAGGCCCTCGAGGACCGCCAGACCCAGGCGCTGCCCGACGACGACCTCGACCGCGAGCGGGTGGCGCTGGCGATGGGCGCCCAGGGCTGGCCGGCGCTGATGGCGCGTCTGGATGAGGTGCGTGGGCGGGTGCGCAAGCACTTCGACGCGGTCATCAGCGACCCCGAGGACGAGGTCGAGGAAGATGGCGTCGACGAGGGCGCCAGTCTCGATACCTGGCGCCAGCTATGGCGCGGCGAGCCGGACGATGACGAGGCCCAGGCGACACTGCAGGACGCCGGCTTCGACGATGCCGCCACCGCACTCAAGCGAATCAAGGGACTGGCCGGGTCACGCCAGGTTCAGGCCATGCAGCGTGTAGGCTACGAGCGCCTCGATGCACTGATGCCGCTGCTGTTGGACGCGGTGGCCGAGAGCGAGGCCCCGGATGCGGCGCTTGAGCGGGTGCTGCCGCTGATCGAGGCGGTGCTCAGGCGTACCGCCTACCTGGCGCTGTTGCGCGAGAACCCCGACGCCCTGGGCCACCTGATGAAGCTGTGCGGCGCAAGTCCCTGGATCGCCGAACAGATCGCCCGCTACCCGATCCTGCTCGACGAGCTGCTGACCCCGGACACCCTCTACACCCCGGCGGACAAGGCGCGCCTGGCCGACGAGCTGCGCCAGACCCTGGCGCGGATTCCCGAGGACGACGAGGAAGCCCAGCTCGAGGCACTGCGGGTGTTCAAGCACGCCCAGGTGCTGCACGTGGCGGCCTCGGACATCGCCGGCACCCGCCATCTGATGAAGGTCAGCGACTACCTCACCTACATCGCCGAGGTGATCCTCGACGCCGTGCTGGCCATGGCCTGGAAGACCCTGACCCGCAAGCACGGCTATCCACTGGGCAAGGACGGCGAGCGCGCCGGTAAAGCGCCGGAGTTTCTGATCGTCGGTTACGGCAAGCTTGGCGGCATCGAGCTTGGCTACGGCTCGGATCTCGACCTGGTGTTCCTGCACGACTGCGCCTCCCAGGGCGAGACCGACGGCAAGCGGGTCATCGACAACACCGTCTTCTTCACCCGGCTGGGCCAGCGCATCATCCACCTGTTGTCGGCGGTGACGCCGGCCGGTTCGCTCTACGAGGTCGACATGCGGCTGCGCCCCTCGGGCAACTCCGGCCTGCTGGTCAGCCCGCTCAAGGCCTTCGCCGAGTACCAGCGCGAGCAGGCCTGGACCTGGGAGCACCAGGCGCTGGTGCGCTCCCGGGTGGTGGCCGGCGACGCGACCCTGGCCGAAGGCTTCGAAGAGGTGCGCCGGGAGATCCTCGGCCGCGAGCGCGATCGCGAGGCGCTGCGCGAGGAGGTGGTCAAGATGCGCCACAAGATGCGCGATCACCTGGGCTCGAAGGGCTCCGACGATACCTTCGACCTCAAGCACGACCCCGGCGGCATGGTCGACATCGAGTTCCTGTGCCAGTACGCGGTGCTGGCGCTATCCCACCAGACACCGGAGCTGATGCGCTTCAGCGACAACATGCGCATCCTCGAGACCCTGGAGGAGACCGACCATCTCGAGGCCGGCGAGGCCCAGGCGCTGCGTGACGCCTACTTGGCCGCGCGCAGCGCCAACCACCGCGCCGCCCTGACGCGGGAAAGCGCCCGGGGCGACGTCGAGGCGTTCAAGGACCACCGCCGGGCCATCATCGACGCCTGGAAAGCCTGGCTCGAGCCTGAACAGGGGTGAATGACGGCGGGGTCCAGCCCCGCTCGAGTGGCACACCGCAAGAGGGCGAGGCACGCCAGGGCAACAGGGCAAACACCTGGTGAAGCGACATGACCGTGGATTCAAGCGTCGCACCTCGCTGCCTGTTCGCGCCAGCCGGTTCGTGGTCCTGGGCGTGGACGCCTTCAAGCAGTTCTGTGAGGATGAGCGAAAGCGTGCCGCCAACGAGCAGGCCGTCTCTCTTTTTTGCCCCCCACGGCGTGAACTGTTGAAGGAGAATCCTTGATGAGTGGCAAGGTACTGGTCCTGCACGGCCCCAACCTCAATCTGCTGGGTACCCGAGAGCCCGAGATCTACGGCCACGAGACCCTGGCCGATATCGACAACGCGCTGCGCGAGCACGCCGTGCTTGAAGGCTGGGAGCTCGCCAGTCGCCAGAGCAATCACGAAGGTGAGCTGATCGACGCCATCCATGCCGCACGTCTCGATGGCACCGTCGCCATCATCATCAACCCTGCGGCCTATACCCACACCTCGGTGGCGATCCTCGATGCCCTGAACGCCTTCGACGGCACGGTGATCGAGGTGCACCTTTCCAACGTGCACAAGCGCGAGAGCTTCCGCCACCACTCCTACGTCTCGCTGCGTGCCGATGGCGTCATCGCCGGGCTCGGCAGTCAGGGCTACCACGCCGCCCTGGATGCAGTGATCAGGAAGGGCTGATCGGAAAGGGGTGACGCCGGTTCAGCGATCGCGCCCCCGAGTCAGCGCCAGGGTGATTCCGGCGGCGCTGATCAGCGCCGCGCCGATCCAGGTCTCCGGGCGTGGCACGTCGCCGAAGAAGAGGAAGCCGAACAGCGCCGCCCAGACGATCTGCAGATACAGAAAGGGCGAGACCAGCGAGGCCGGCGCGTAGCGCATGGCCAGGATCAGTGTGAGCTGACTGGCCGCGCCCATCAGGCCGACAAAGACGAACAGCGGTAGATCACCCAATGCCACCGGGGTCCAGAAGGCCGGAACCACCGCCGAGCTGACCAGGGCGCCGGCAAGGCCCGCGTAGAACAGCGAAGTGAGGGGATGGTCCTCGCGCCCGAAGCGTCGGGTAGACAGCTGGTAGAGGGCGAAACAGGCGGTCAGACCGAAGGGCAGCAGTATCGCCGGGTTGGCGCGCCAGTCCACCGGGCCCACACAGATCACCACCCCACCGAAGCCCACCAGGATCGCCAGCCACTGGCGCCAGCCGACCCGCTCCTTGAGCAGCGGAATCGCCAGCAGGGTCACCAGCAGCGGCGAGCTGAAGTTGATGACGTAGACCTGCAGGATCGGCAGGGTGCGAAAGGCCAGGTAGGCGAAGGTGCTGGCCCCCAGCAGCAGCAGGCCACGAACGAACTGTCCGCCCAGGGATGACGTCTTGAGCATGGCCATGCCCGGCCCACGTCCCAGATAGACCAGGTAGCCGGTCAGCACCAGCATATGGCCAACGTAGCGCGCCCAAACCACCTGCACCGGCGAATAGTCCTGGGCCAGAGTCTTGACCCCGGTGTCGAGCATGCAGAACAGGAGCCCCGCCGCCAGCATGAAGGCGATGCCCTTCATCGGCCGGTCGCGATTGAGGGCCTGGGGCGGCGTCAGGGGCGTAGTGTCTGGTGTCGATGAAGGTGTGGACATGGCGGGCCGTTGGCGGTCGAAGCGGGACGGCGACATTCGGCGCCGACAAAAAAAGTAGCAAGCTAAATGATGCCTTTCATGGTACGTGAGCCAGCAGTCGGTCGCCAGCGAGTCAGCAGGAGTTGGGCATCAGGCCTCAGTCACTCGTCGGCAGCGCAATGGTGTCAGCCAAGCAGTGGCATCAGGCCGGTGTGTGATAGCGCCCACAGGACGACGCTAAGGGTCACGAAGCTTGATAGCGTGCTTGCCATCAGGGCGGCGGCACCCACGCCCTCCATGCCGAAGCGCTGGGCGATCAGCGGGTAGATGCTGATCATCGGGCAGGCGGCGAAGATCATGGCGCCGGCGAAGATCAGAGGGGGCAAGGGCGCCAGGACGGCCTGGAAGGCCAGCAGCATGCCGAGCACCAGCAGCGGGTGGAGTACCAGCTTGCCGAGCATGATCTGGCCCATGTCCTTGACCATGCCGCGGATCTTGAGGCCGTACAGGGTGCCGCCGATGACGAACAGCGCAGCGGGCCCGGCGGCGCCGGCCAGCAGCTCGATGGTGCGATCCAGCGTCGCCGGCAGGCGTATTCCCAGTGCCGCCAGTGCCAGCCCCAGGCTCAGCGAGATCAGGATCGGGTTGCGGGTTAGCCTGGTCAGGGTCTGGCGCAGGGCATCACCGGCGCGAGTGTCGCGCTGCTGACCGACCTCGGCCAGTACCAGTGCGCCGGGAATCACCAGCAGGATTTCGACCATCATGGTGTGGACCATGATGATACCCGCCGCCGCCTGACCCAGCGCCAGGGCAGTGATCGGGTAGGCGACAAAGCCGCTGTTGGAGGCGGACATGCCAAGGGCCTGGATGGCCCGCTCGGTGGGGGACTTCTTTTGGCGATTGCGCGGCAGCCACAGGCAGGCGACGAAGGTGGCCACGGAACCCAGGGCGTAGGCTGCCAGCAGCGGTAGGCTGATCACCTCGCCAAGCGAGTTGCGGGTCAGGGCGCCGAGGATCAGTGCCGGCAGCGCGGCGTACAGCACGAAGTTGGCGACACCGGAGAGCTGCACCGGCGACACCAGGTTCCAGCGCCGGGCCAGAAAGCCGACGCCGATCAGCAGAAAGATCGGTGTGGTGATGGAGAGTATCGCTAGCATTCAGGCCTCCCTGCCATTGTCATACTTCCCCATATGCGCCTGTCCCCGGTGCGCTCAGACAAGGACGATCAGCTCACGTTGGCGCGAATCTGGCGAGCCTTGCCCTGGAGCAGCGGCAGGTAGCGCTCAAGCAAGGTGTCGTGGTCGATTCTGGCGGCATTGGTGCTGATATTGATCGCACCGATCAGCTCGCCGTTGGCGTCGAAGGCGGGTACTGCCAACGAACGCAGCCCAGAATCCAGCTCCTGATCGACGATGGCATAGCCCTGCTGGCGAGCCTGGAGGATGGCGCGCTTGAGCTCAGCCTTGTCGGTGATCGTCTTGTCGGTGAAGCGCTCGAGGGTGGTGCGCTCGATAAAGGCATCCAGTTCGTCGTCGGTCTTCTGTGCCAGCAGCATGCGCCCCATCGAGGTGTAGGCGGCGGGCAGCCGCGTGCCCACCGACAGGGTGATGGCCATCAGCCGCTGGCGCGACGCCGAGCGCGCCACATAGGTGACCTCATCGCCGTCGAGTACGCCAAGAGAAGAGGATTCGCCGCTTTCTGTGGTGATGTCCTCGAGCACCTGCTGGATCAGGTGCTGATAATTGTTGGCGGACAGGAAGGCGTAGCCGAGCTTGAGCACTCGCGGCGCCAGCTCGAAGTGGCGGTGGTCCTTGCGCACATAGCCCAGGGCATGCAGCGTCAGCAGAAAGCGTCTGGCGCGAGCACGGTTCATGCCGGTGCGCGTCGCCACCTCACTCAAGGTCATCCGAGGGTGGGCCTCGTCGAAGGCCAGAATGACGTCGAGGCCGCTGGCGAGGGCAGTGACGAAGTCGCGGTCATCCGGGCTCAGGGCGGCGTCGGCCGGTGCCGTATCCATCGAGGTGTCCTTTTTTCAGATTCGAGTGTCACTAAGATCTAGTGTTGCAGTGATCGAGCGCCACGACGTGAGAGCGTTGTACAGCCCGAGCGACGATGATAGCAGGGCAGCGTCCGGATACGGCCCCCGATGTCATGGCGGCAAGAAGACATTCGTCTTCTGTGGGCGACGGTTTGCTCCCGTGTTGTCGATAATCTAGCATGCTTGTTCGAGGTGCGAACACCTGTGCGACTATTGGTGGAGCGGCCATGCTGTCGCCATCGCGTGTCCTTGTCGTTGCCTCCTCGCTGCTATCCCCTTGAACTCGCCCCGGTCGATACGCCCCATTCGCTCCCCAGAAGAAGAGGAACCTTGCCATGTCCGACGCCCTGCTGAGCCATCCATTCATGAGCCAGAGTGCCCTGGAAGCCTGTCGCGACGATGACCTGGTGGCCTCGATGCTGGCCTTCGAACTCGCCCTGGCGCGCGTCCAGGAAGGTGTCGGCGCACTGCCAGCGGGCAGCGCCGGGCGCATGGCGGCGGCGCTTGAGCATCATGACTTTGACACCGCGGCCATCGCCCGGGGTATCGCCAGCGGCGGCAACGCGGCGATCCCCTTCGTCAAGGCCGGGCGAGCGGCGTTGCCGGACGAGCTCAAGGCGTGCTGGCACCAGGGGGCGACCAGCCAGGATGTGGTGGATTCGGCGCTGATGCACCTGCTGACGCCGCGCCTGGCGAGCCTTGATGGCCTGCTCGAGCGCTGTCGCAACGCGGTTCTCGCGCTGATGCGTGACCACGAGCAGACGCCCATGGTCGGCCGTACCCTGATGCAGCAAGCGCTGCCGATGACCTTTGGGGTCAAGGCGGCCCAGTGGGGCATCGGGCTCGAGCGCGCGCGACGCCGGCTTGGGGATATCGCCGCCGAAGGACTGCCGGTGCAGTTCGGCGGTGCAGTGGGGGTGCACTCGGGCTGGGGGGAACAGGGGCTCGAGCTGATGCAGGCCTTGGCCGAGGAGCTTGGCCTGTCCTGTCCGGTACTGCCCTGGCATACCGACCGCCAGCCGATCCATGCCTTGCAGACCGCCCTGGACGCCGTCGCCGGGGCGCTGGAGAGCCTGGCGCTGGACGTCGCCCTGCTGACCCAGACAGAGGTTGGCGAAGTCAGCGAGCCGAGCGCCCCTGGCATGGGCGAATCGTCGTCGATGCCGCACAAGCGCAATCCGGTACGCTGCGCCCTGATTCGCGGCGCGTCGCGTCGGGTGCACGGCCACACCACTGTGATCATCGGTGCCGTAGCCCAGCCGCTGGAACGAGGCCTCGGCGAGTGGCACGCCGAGTGGGCACCGCTCAGCGAATCGGTGCTGCTGGTGGAAGGGGCGCTGGAGCAGGCGGCAACCCTGCTGGAGGGACTCGAAGTACATCCTGAGCGCATGGCCGCCAACCTGGCGTTGACCGGCGGCGCGATCATGGCCGAGCCGGTGGCGCGCTTGCTGACACCCCACCTCGGCAGCGACAGGGCCAAGGCGCTGGCGGCCGAGGCTGCCGAAACCGCGCGCCGTCAGGGGCGTCCTTATCACGAGGTCTTGCATGAGACTCTCCGGCTGCCCCCCGATATCAGTGTCGAGCAGCTCAAGGCCGCCACCGATCCGGCGTTATACATTGGTAGCAGCCGACAACAGGTCAGCAAGGCCAGGGAGTGGCTGGAGCAACGCTAACACGTTGATTGATTGGTAGAAGGACGTGAAGGGGCGGGAGCGGCATATGCCGTTCCCGCCCTTTTTGCGTTTGACGGCCCTGACGATCACCAGTAACTTGTTCGTATAACAAACCTACGTTCACATAGCGAACAAGGCTGTTCTGTCCACCGCATTGGTTCATCGTTAACAGAGGCAACCCACATGGCCGAGATCCTGAGTCTTGACGAAGCGGTAAGGCGCTACGTCCACGACGGCGCCACCGTCGCCATGGAAGGCTTTACCCACCTGATTCCTTTCGCCGCCGGGCATGAGGTCATTCGCCAGCGTAGGCGCGACCTCACCCTGATCCGGATGACCCCGGACCTGATCTACGACCAGTTGATCGGTGCCGGCTGCGTGAAGAAGGTGATCTTTTCCTGGGGGGGCAACCCTGGCGTCGGCTCGCTCCATCGCCTGCGTGATGCGGTGGAAAAGGGCTGGCCCCACAAGGTCGAGATTCTCGAGCACAGCCACGCCGCCATGGCCTGCGCCTTCGAGGCCGGCGCCGCCGGATTGCCGCTGGCGGTGCTGCGCGGCTACGTCGGCAGCGAGCTGCCCAACGTCAATGACCAGATCAAGTTCATCGAGTGCCCCTTCACCGGCGAGCGCCTGGCGGCGGTGCCCTCGGTGCGCCCGGACGTCTCCATCGTTCACGCCCAGAAGGCCGACCGTGCCGGCAATGTGCTGGTCGAGGGCATCATCGGGGTGCAGAAGGAAGCGGTGCTGGCAGCCAGCCGCGCCATCGTCACCGTCGAGGAGATCGTCGATGACCTGGACACCCACCCCAACGCCTGTGTGATCCCAGGCTGGGCCATCGACGCCATCGCCGTGGCCGAAAAGGGCTCGCTGCCGTCCTACGCTCACGGCTACTACCCGCGTGACAACCGCTTCTACAAGGAGTGGGACGCCATCGCCCGCGATCGTGACGCTTTCACCCGCTGGATCGAAGACAACATCATGAACACCGGGGAGGACGCCCGATGAGCACCGCAATCGACTACAGCGCCAGCGAGATGATGACGGTCACCGCCGCCCGGGCGCTGGAAAACGGCATGACCTGTTTCGTCGGTATCGGCCTGCCGTCCGAGGCCGCCAACCTGGCGCGGCTCACCCATGCCCCCGAGGTGGTGCTGATCTACGAATCCGGCACCCTGCAGACCAGGCCGGACGTGCTGCCGCTGTCGATCGGCGATGGCGAACTGTGCGAGTCGGCGCTGACCACAGTGTCGGTGCCGGAGATGTTTCGCTACTGGCTGCAGGGCGGAAAGGTCAGTGTGGGCTTTCTGGGAACCGCCCAGATCGATCGCTACGCCAACCTCAACACCACCCTGATCGGCGACTACACCGCACCCAAGGTACGCTTGCCCGGTGGCGGCGGGGCGCCGGAGATCGCTACCAACGCAGGTGAAGTGTTCATCACCCTGAAGCACTCGCCGTGGGCCTTCGTGCGTGACGTCGATTTCATCACCACCCTGGGCTTCGGCCGCGACGGCAAGGGACGCGACGGTGTACCCAATATCGGCAAGGGGCCGACTCGCGTGATCAGTGACCTGTGCGTGATGAAGCCGGACCCGGAGGATCGTGAACTGACGGTGGTCTCGCTGCATCCCGGCGTGACGCGCGAGCAGGTCCAGGAGGCCACCGGCTGGGACATTCGTTTCGCCGCCGAACTCGAGACCACGCCGGTCCCCAGTGCCCATGAGCTCGAGGTGCTGCGTGAGCTGAAGGCGCGCACCGATCGTGCCCACAGCGGCCAGTAACCGGCCCGTCAGCCCCAACCAGACCTCCATTTCGCCCCTTCCCCGACACACCCTGCGCCAGTGCGCGGGGTGACCAAGGAGTCCGACATGACCGACGTCTTTCTCTGTCATCCCCGTCGCAGCGCCATCGGGCGCTTCGGTGGCACCCTGGCAAGTGTGCGCCCCGACGACCTGGCCGCCGACATCTTCAAGGCGGTGCTGGCCCAGGCGCCAGAGCTTGACCCAGGCGCCATCGAAGAGGTGTTCATGGGCTGTGCCAACCAGGCCGGCGAGGACAACCGCAACGTGGCGCGCATGTCGGCGCTGCTGGCGGGTCTGCCGACCTCGGTGCCCGGTACCACCATGAATCGTCTGTGCGGCTCCGGCATGGATGCGGTAGGCACCGCCATGCGCGCGATCAAGGCCGGCGAGATGGATCTGGCCCTGGCCGGCGGGGTGGAGTCGATGTCCCGGGCGCCTTACGTCATGGGCAAGGCGGAAGGCGCCTTCTCCCGGGGGCAGCAGATCGAGGACACCACCATCGGCTGGCGCTTCGTCAACCCGCTGATGAAGAAGCTCCACGATACCCACTCGATGCCCGAGACCGCCGAGAACGTGGCCGAACAGTTCGACATCTCCCGCGGCGATCAGGACGCCTTTGCCGTACGCTCCCAGCAAAAGGTCGCGCGGGCCCAGCAGGAGGGTCGCTTCGCCGAGGAAATCACCCCCATCGAGATCCCCCGGCGCAAGCAGCAGCCGCTGGTGTTCGACATCGACGAGCATCCTCGCGCCGGCACCACCCTGGAGAAGCTGGCCACCTTGCCGACCCCGTTCAAGGACAATGGCAGTGTCACCGCCGGCAACGCCTCCGGGGTCAACGACGGCGCCTGTGCCATGCTGGTCGCAAGCCAGGCTGCGGTGGAGCGCCATGGCCTGGTGCCGATGGCGCGTATCGTCGGCATGGCCACCGGCGGGGTGGAGCCGCGCATCATGGGCTATGGCCCGGTCCCGGCGGTGCGCCGGCTGCTCGAGCGCAGCGGCGTTGCGATCGACGAGATCGACGTGATCGAACTCAACGAAGCCTTCGCCGCCCAGGCCCTGGCCTGTCTGCGCGACCTCGGTGTCGCCGACGATGACCCTAGGGTCAACCCCAACGGCGGGGCCATCGCCCTGGGCCATCCGCTCGGCATGTCCGGGGCGCGCCTGTTGATGACCGCCGCCCACGAGCTCAACAGGAGCGGCAAGCGCTACGCCTTGTGCACCATGTGTGTGGGCGTGGGCCAGGGCATCGCCACCCTGATCGAACGGGTATAGAGGAACAGGAGAGAGGTCATGGCATTTCTGAATATCGAAGGACGCAGCGTCGCGTATCGCCTGCTCGGCGCCGACGCCAATCCCCTGGTAGTGCTGGCGCATCCACTGGGCATGAGCCAGGCGGTGTGGGACGACGTCCTGCCGGCGCTGCTGCCACGCTACCGGGTGTTGACCTGGGACCTGCCCGGTCACGGCGCCAGCCAGGCCTGGGGCGACGGGCCGATCACTCCGGCTGAACTGGCGAAGGAAGCCATCGCCCTGGCCGACCACGCCGGCGCCGGCCGCTTCCACTTCGTCGGTACCTCTATCGGTGGCGTGGTGGGGCAGCAGCTGATCAGCGAGCACGGCGAGCGCCTGCTCTCCGCCGCCCTGACCAACACCGGGGCGGTGATCGGCACCAGCGAGCTATGGACCACCAGGGCCGAACGTGTGCGGCGCGAGGGCCTGGCGGCGATGTCCGACGAGATCGTGCCGCGCTGGTTCGCTGCCGCTTGCTTCGACGCCGAGCCGGCCCTCAAGGCGGGCTGGTGCACCCAGATGGGGCGCGGTGACGACGAGTCCTACGCGCTGCTGTGCGAAATGCTGGGGCGAGATACCTTCACCGGCAAGCTCTCCGGCAAAGGCGTCAAGGTGCAGCTGTTCGGTGGCAGCGAGGACCTGGCGACGCCACCGGCCACCCTGGAGGCCCTGGCGGCCGAGTGCGACGGCGCCCCGCTCGAGGTACTCGAAGGCGTCGGTCACGTGCCTTCGGTAGAGGCGCCAAGCCGATTCGCCGAGAAGCTGCTGGCGGTGATGGCGTTGGACCTGGGCGATGTGGGCGCGCAGGGCGTCGACTATTCCACTGGCCTTGCGACCCGCAAGCAGGTGCTGGGCGAGGAGCACGTGGCCCGCTCCACCCACAATGCCAACAGCCTGGACACTCCGTTTCAGCAGATGATCACACGGCTGGCCTGGGGCGAGCTGTGGTCCAACGACGACCTGACGAGACGCGAGCGCAGCATGATCACCACCGGCATTCTCGCCGCCCTGGGGCGCGAGGAGCTGACCTTGCACCTGAAGACCGCCCAGCGTATCGGCCTCAGCGAGGCGGAGCTGCGTCAGGTGCTGATGCACGTGGCCATCTATGCCGGCGTGCCGGCGGCCAATCATGCCTTTGCCCTTGCCAAGGAGCTGGGTTGGGGGACGGTCGAGCCCTGAAGGTTCGTCGTCATACGTTTGATGGAAGCCACTGAATGAAGGTGACGGGGAGCCCCATGTCTGGTGATGTCGGCCTGTGTCTGGCGGCTCCTTGTTCCGGCGTCAGCATCCCCGGCGCGAGCGTGCCTGATGCCGTCGTGAAACGGTGCGGACGTCAGTTCGGCGGTCCGCATCGGCAGACCTATCGTCAGTAGGACCCCGGTACCTGGCATCGCCTTCGAGCCTGCCACTATTCGCCTGCGGCATCTCGCTCCACTTGCAGGCCCACCGCCACTTCAAGGATGAGTTCGGGACCAATGTCGCCTGCCCGTCGTGGGGCTGCTCGTCTTGGTTTTTCCCATCTTTTTTGTGTTTCGATAACAAGAGAGGACACATGTCTACTCCCTGTATTATCTGTGTCGCCATCACTGGCAGCGTGGGCCGCAAGGAACATAATCCGGCCATGCCCGTGACCATCGAAGAGCAAGTCGAAAGCACCCAGGCGGCCTTCGAGGCGGGGGCCGCCATCGCCCATTGTCATGTGCGTAACGACGATCAGTCGCCCACGTCGGATCCGGAGAAGTTTGCCAGGCTGATGGAAGGCCTGAAGACCCATTGCCCGGGCATGATCATTCAGCTTTCCACCGGCGGTCGCTCCGGGGCCGGAGAGGCGCGCGGCGGCATGCTGCGCCTGAAGCCCGACATGGCAAGCCTCTCGGTGGGCTCCAACAACTTCCCCAACCGCGTCTACGAGAATCCGCCTCAGCTGGTGGAGTGGCTCGCCGATGAAATGCTCAAGTACGACGTCAAGCCCGAGATCGAAGCGTTCGACCTGTCGCATATCCATCAGGCGGTGGCGCTGTCGAAGCAAGGCAAGATCAAGGGGCCGCTTTACGTCCAGTTCGTCATGGGCGTCAAGAACGCCATGCCGGTGGACAAGCCCACCCTCGACTTCTACGTCGAAACGCTGAATCGGCTCGCACCGGACGCCCAGTGGTGCGGCGCCGGGATCGGGCCCAACCAGGCCCTGCTCAACGAGTGGTCGATCGCTGCGGGCGGGCATACCCGCACCGGGCTCGAGGATAACGTGCGCCTCGATCGTCATACCCTGGCTCCCTCCAATGCGGCCCTGGTCGAGCGCGTCGTGACCCTGTGCGAGAAGTACGAGCGGCCGGTGGCCACCTGGCAGCAGGCCCGCCGGATGCTCGACCTGACTGAATGATCGGGAGGCATCTTCAGCCTATGGAAGGCTGGCTCTCGGACTGGAACATCCGCCATAGCTGGCGATGGCCGTCTGGGCTGCTTCCCCATCGGTTCGTCTGCTGCTGATCGAGAAGCGCCAGTATTGGGGCTCAGGCTCCCTGAAGGGCATGCGCCGGCCCTGGCCAAGGAACTGGGCTGGGGAAGCGGCGAATCATCGGCATGAGGGACATGGTTTGCCGCTTGGGGTAAAAGAGTGGTAAATAGCTGACTCACGGAGCACAGAATCCTCCAGGCAGGCAGCAAGGCTTCCTGGCCTTTGGTGACTTGCCATGCCATAGGTGGCAGGGCAACCCTGCTGCTCCATTCGTGGATCCTCGGTCAGTTGCTAGACTTGGCAAAAGGAGAAGGAGAGGATTCCGTCAGGCAGGGAGTGCCCGATGCATGCCCGTTTCGGCAGCAAGAGGTCAACTATTGATGTGGTTCAAGACGTTTGTGGCGATACTGCTCGGCACCCTGATGGCGAATACGGCGTCGGCAGAGTGGCGCTACACCCAGGCCCACCAGATGTTCGGCGACGCCCCGGCGGCGCGAGTCGATGATGGCAGCGGTCATTCTCTGGCACTGGTGTGCTGGAACGGTGTGCCCATGGTATCGGTGGCCGGTTATGCCTCCCAGATGGGCGCCGATCGGCGCAAGCCGCTGGAGGTGCTGGTGGACGGCATCGGGTATCGCCTGGAGTCACGCCACTCCCCCCACGACGGCGTGTGGTTCGCCCCGTCTCCCCTCGGTTTGACCAAGACCCTGCAAGGCGGCAACGTGGCGGTGGTCACACCCCAGGATACCCGTCCCTCACGCTTCCCGCTGAGTGGCGCCGACGAGCCCATCGAGCGCGTGCTGGCAGCCTGTCGCTAGCGCTGTCGGCGTGGTGGAGGCTGACGAGGTGCCACGCCACGGCGCCACGCTGGACACCCGTCACGTCGCCAGATCGCAGGCCACCATGCTCAATCATCGTATCAAGCTGCGCCATCTCAACGCCTTCCTCGAGGTGTCGCGCAGCCGCAGCTTCGCCCGTGCCGCCGACGCCCTGGCGATCACCCAGCCGGGCATCTCCAAGGCCATCCGTGAACTCGAGGAGATCGTTGGCGCCAGCCTGTTCGAGCGTAGCGCCCAGGGCGTCAGTCTGACCCAGGCGGGACTCACCCTGTTGCGCCACGCGGGGCCTGCGCTGCGCGCCCTGGAAGAGGGCGTGGTGGCGCTGGCCGACGGCCATGGTGGGCAGCGTTGGCTCAGGGTCGGGGCGCTGTCGACGGTGGAATCGCGGCTGCTGCCGGCGGCGATTCAGCACTTCCAGGCCTCGCCGCTGGGCCAGGAGACCAGCGTGACCGTGACCACCGGCGCCAGCGCCTTTCTGCTGTCGCGGCTGGCGCTGGGTGAGCTCGACGTGGTGGTGGGGCGTATGACCGAAGCCCGCGAGATTCGTGACCTGGCCTTCGAACATCTCTACTACGAATCGCTGCGGCTGGTGGTGCGCCAGGGGCATCCGCTGGCCACCGCCTCGCCCTGTCCTCCCGAGGTCCTGAGCGACTACCCCTGGGCCGTGCCTCCCCCTCAGACCACCTTGCGTCAGCGGGTCGACAGCTTCTGTGTGCGTCACGCCATCAGTTTGCCCGCGCCCTGTCTGGAGACCCTGTCGCTGCCGGTCAGCCGGCGCTTCACACTGGACACCGATGCCATCTGGGTGGCGCCCTTCGAGGCGGTGGCCGAGGATCTGGAAAGCGGCCAGCTGGTCGAGCTGGCACTGTCCTTCGAGCACCAGGGTGGCTCGGTAGGGCTGTGTACCAACACCTCTTTGAGCCCCAGCCTGGCGCTGGAAGGCTTCGCCGAGTCGCTGCGCCAGGCCGCCGCGGCAAGACCCCAGTAGCGGCGCCGAAATATCTGGGGGCGAAGCAGCAGGCCAGGACGTACTCGTTCCTGCGATCCGACGCCCCGCGATCCGGTCATCATAACCCCTGGGTTATGATGACCGGCCAAGGTCTCAATTGGCAGCCCGGGTGTGGCTAGTCACACTGCAATCATCGCCTCGTGTCTCGAGGCGCGTGTGAACAACCAACAATCACGCCAGGACCTCTTCCCCCATGACCCTCAATCGGAACCTCAATCGTCGCTTCGTCGAGCGGGATCGCCAGTGGCACCCCGCCGCCTACACCCCCGGCTACAAGACCTCGGTGCCGCGCTCGCCCTCCCAGGCGCTGGTCAGCCTGCAGACCCCCAGCGTGTCGGAACTCACCGGCCCCGAGTTTAGCCGCCTGCGCATGGGACCCCATGACAACGACCTGCTGTTGAACTTCCGCGATGCCGATAGCCCCGGTCTGCCGGTGGGGGAGCGGGTGATCATGTTCGGCCGGGTCGTCGACCAGTTCGGCAAGCCGGTGCCGCAGACTCTGGTGGAGATGTGGCAGGCCAATGCCGGTGGCCGCTATCGCCACAAGAAGGACAGCTATCTGGCCCCGCTGGACCCCAACTTCGGCGGCGTCGGGCGCTGCCTCACCGACGACGATGGCTGGTATCACTTCCGCACCATCAAACCCGGCCCCTATCCCTGGCCCAATGGCATCAACACCTGGCGCCCGGCGCACATTCATGTGAGCGTCATGGGCCCGGCCATCTCCACCCGGTTGATCACCCAGATGTACTTCGAGGGGGACCCGCTGATTCCGATCTGCCCCATCGTCCAGACCCTGAAGGACGAGGAGGCCGTGGGCACCATGATCGGTCGACTCGACATGGCCCGCTCGCGTCCCATGGACGCCCTGGCCTACCGCTTCGACCTGGTGGTGCGTGGTGAACTGCAGACCTATTTCGAGAATCAGTGAACAAGAACAGGAACAACAGGTGCCGTGGTGCCCGAGTCGGCTCACGGCAGCGAGGAGACCTCATGCAACAGCCAAACCTTACCCCCACCGCGAACCTGATGCTGCGCGAGACCGCGTCCCAGACCGCCGGCCCCTACGTGCACATCGGCCTGGCGCTGGCCGTCGCCGGCCTGCCCGAGCGCGACGAGGAGATCTGGAACGAACTGGCCAAGGATAACGCCGAAGGCGAGCGTATCGAGGTGGCAGGACGGGTCATCGACGGCAACGGCGACCTGGTCCGCGACGCCCTGCTGGAGGCCTGGCAGGCCGACGCCAACGGTGACTATCAGACGGCGTTCGACCTCAAGGCGCCGTTCAACAGCTTCGGGCGTACCGCGACCACCGCCGAGGGCAACAGCGAGTGGCGCTTTGTCACCGTCAAGCCCGGCGCTATCGCCCGGCCCGACGGTCGCACCATGGCCCCGCACATCAACCTGACGATCTTCGCCCGGGGCGTGAACCTGCATCTGCAGACCCGGCTCTACTTCGATGACGAGCACAAAGCCAATGCCGGTTGCCCGGTGTTGGGTGCGATCGAGTCGCCGGCCCGGCGCCAGACGCTGATCGCCCGGCGTGAAGAGGGCGGGGAAGGCGGCCTGCCACGCTATCGTCTGGATATCGTGCTGCAGGGGGATGGAGAGACGGTGTTCTTCGACTTCTGATCGCGTTCGCCTGACCACACGGACGTCGTGGCGTGAACCGCGGCGTCCGTGTCGTTATTTGCCCGCGTTTGCACCGACGCTTCCATGGCCTATGCTAGCGGTCTTTTCCGCCCTGGCTTCGAGGCACCTCCATGGATATCCACCGCATCAATCCCACCCCCCGCTGGTCCGACATCACCGTGTTCAATGGCATGGCCCACTTCGTCGAAGTCGCCGAGGCGGACACCCGCGCCGATATCACCGGCCAGGTGGAGCAGATCTTCGAACAGGCCGAGGAGTCGCTGGCCAAGGTGGCCAGCGACAAGACACGGATCATCTCGGTGACCATCTACCTGACCGACTTTGCCCACTTCGATGCCCTGAACGTCGCCTGGGAGGCCTGGTTCGAGCCCGGCACCGCCCCCAGTCGCGCCTGCGTCAAGGCCGAGCTTGCCAACCCCGAACTGCTGATCGAGATGGCCTTCGTGGCAGCGGCGGGGGAAGAGTTTCGCTAACACCGCAGCGCTATCAACGCGCCGCAGGCAGGGCCCTGGCCCTGCCGCCCCTCGATATGTTTCACGGGTACTTGCCCGTCCTACGATTCTCCACCAGCACCTCGAGGATGGCGTTGGCCGCCTGCATGGTCGCGCTGGGCGTCTCTCCCCGGCGCCGGCTGCAGACGATCGGTGAGGTGATGTGCTTCTCTGCCAGGTACAGGTAGCGAATGCCATCGCGGTTCTGTCGCTTGACCTGCTCCGGCACCAGGGTGATGCCGAAGTCCGACACCACCAGGCCCAGCGCCGTCTGCATCTCGTTGGCCTCCTGCACCACCGTGACCTTGAGCCCTCGGCGGCGAAACAGCCCCAGCACCAGGTCGGCAAGGCTCGGGCGCGGGCTCGCCGGGTACAGCACCAGCGGGTAGCGGGCGAGCTCCTCCATGGTCGGGGTGGTGCCCACCAGCGGGTGGCCCTCCGGCACCGCCGCCATCATCGGTTCCTCGAACAGCACCTCCTGTTCCACGTCGGGATCGTCGATCCTCAGGCGTCCGAAGCCGATATCGATACGTCCTGCCTTCAGCGCCTGCACCTGCTCCACCGTGGTCAATTCGGCCAGGGTCAGCTCCACCTCGTCCTTTTGTCGCAACTCGCGCACCAGCAGCGGCAGCTGCCCGTAGAACAGCGAAGGCACAAAGCCGATACCGAACATTTCCTTGTGGCTTCGAGACATACGGCGTACCGCCGCCACCGTGGTATCGAGCTTCTCGAGCATCTGCAGGGCATGCTCATGGAAGAACTTGCCGGTGGGCGTCAGGGTCAGGCCCCGGGGGCCGCGAATGAATAACTGGGCCCCCAGTTCTTCCTCCAACTGATTGATCTGCCGGGTCAAAGGGGGCTGCGCCATATGTAGCCTGGCGGCCGCCCGGGTGATGTTCAGCTCTTCCGCTGCGGCACAGAAATAGCGCAGGTGTCGAAGCTCCATGATACCTCCAGGGTATTGCAATCTACCCAGACCATATTGGTTGTGCCCCTCAAAGACAATCACACTGCACTCAATCGCCGGATCAAGCGCCTTTCCGCCGTAGGTCTCTACCGATGTCGATGGCAGTGGTGCTTCGCATCGTAAGAGAAATCTTACCAAGGTATGGCTTGATCGCTTACGAGTCGCCGAGGCTTACAGCGCTTGCGGCTTTCCTCATCACCCAGTTCGCCACCCAGATCGCCAGCCCGTGGATGACAACGAGCTGATGGTAATCGCCGGAGCCACCATGACCGCCCTGATCGAAAGCGTCGAGACCCTGCTGGTCGACCTGCCCACCATCCGACCGCACAAGCTGTCGATGGCCACCATGGCCACCCAGACGCTGGTGATCGTACGCCTCAAGTGCGCAGACGGTATCGAAGGCATTGGCGAGGCCACCACCATCGGCGGCCTGGCCTATGGCCCGGAAAGTCCGGAGAGCATGAAGGTCAACATTGACACCTACCTGGCGCCGGCGCTGGTCGGCCTGGCGGCGGACAACGTCAACCTCGCCATGGCCCGGCTCGACAAGCTGGCCAAGGGCAACGTCATCGCCAAGTCAGCGCTCGAGACCGCGCTGCTGGATGCCCAGGGCAAGCGTCTCGGGGTGCCCCTGGCGACACTGCTGGGCGGCGCCCGCCACGATCACCTGCCGGTGCTGTGGACACTGGCCAGTGGCGACACCGACAAGGATATCGAGGAGGCCAGAAAGCGGCTCGAGCAGCGTCGCCATCGCGACTTCAAGCTCAAGATCGGCGCCAACGCGGTGGATCACGACGTGCGCCACGTTGCCGCCATCAAGGCCGCCCTGGGGGATCGCGCCAGCGTCAGGGTCGACGTCAACCAGGCCTGGGACGAGGCCACCGCGGTGCGCGCCATCGCCGCCCTCGAGGAGGCCGGGGTCGACCTGATCGAGCAACCCATTCCGGCCCACGAGCGGGCAGGACTGGCGCGGCTGGCCAATCGCTTCGAGGTCACCATGCTGGCCGACGAAGGCGTCCAGGACCTGCGTTGCGGGCTGGCGCTGATCGAGTCCGGCTTCAGCGGCGCCTTCGCCCTGAAGATCGCCAAGAGCGCCGGGCCGCGCGGCGCGCTGCGCCTGGCTCATCTGGCCGACGCCGGGGGCATTGGCCTCTACGGCGGCACCATGCTCGAGGGCACCATCGGTACCGCCGCTTCGCTGCACGCCTGGGCGACCCTGCCCGAGATGGCCTGGGGCACCGAGATGTTCGGCCCCTTGCTGTTGACCGATGACATCGTCACCACCCCCCTGCGCTACGACGACTTTGGCGTGGCGCTGCCGCAAGGCCCGGGACTCGGGCTCGAACTGGACCACGACAAACTGCGCGAGTACGCGCGCAGCTAAGCGACATCGCCATCAAACCGGCCGCGCGAGCCTCCAGGGCTGCATCGACGGCCCCCGATCGAGAGGAGAATCAGGATGCTGTTTCAGGTGGAAATGACCGTCAAGCTGCCGCCGGATATGGCGCCGGAGCGCGCCGCCGAGATCAAGGCCCGCGAGAAGGACTACGCCCAGGAGCTGCAGCGCTCCGGCAAGTGGCGCCATCTGTGGCGGGTGGCCGGCAGCTATTCCAACGTCAGCGTGTTCGACGTGGCCGACAACGCCGAGCTGCAGGAGCTGGTATCGAACCTGCCGCTGTTTCCCTACATGGAGATTCGCGTCAAGCCGCTGTGCCGCCACCCGTCCTCGATCCGCGATGACGACAGCTAGGGTCTGCCCCTGGCCAGCCAGACGTCGGGGCAGGGCGAATCGCCAGGCCCCGGCCAGTACCGCCAACAACGATAACGACAAGTACGCCACACCTGAGGACCGCCAGATGAACAGTCTCAATCCCACCACCAAGTCAGTGCGCATCTTCGACACCCCGGAAGTCCAGGACTTCCTCAATACCGTCGCTGGCTTCGACAAGACCGAAGGCAACGAGCGGGCCAAGGAAATCCTGCACCGTCTGCTGTCGGACCTGTACAAGCTGATCGATGACTTCGACGTCACCCCGGAAGAATTCTGGCAGGGCGTCAGCGTGCTCAACGCGCTTGGCGCCGAGACCCAGTACGGCCTGCTGGCCCCGGGTCTGGGCTTCGATCATTACCTCGACATGCGCATGGACGCCGAGGACGCCGCCCGCGGCCTTGCCGGGGGTACCCCGCGCACCATCGAGGGGCCCCTGTACGTCGCCGGTGCCCCGGAGTCCGAGGGCGAGGCGCGCCTGGACGACGGCTCGGACACCGACGCCGAGGTAATGTGGCTGACCGGTCAGGTACGCGATACCCAGGGCCAGCCGATCTCCCGGGCCAAGGTCGAGATCTGGCACGCCGACAGCAAGGGCAACTACAGCTTCTTCGACCCGTCCCAGGCCGACTTCCACCTGCGTCGTACCATCTACACCGATGCCGATGGCCGCTATCGCGCGCGCAGCATCATCCCCTCCGGCTACGGTTGCCCCCCGGACAGCCCGACCCAGCAGGTGCTGGACCTGCTCGGTCGTCATGGCCAGCGTCCGGCGCATATCCACTTCTTTATCTCGGCGCCCGGGTACAAGCACCTGACCACCCAGATCAACCTCGCCGGCGACCCCTACACCTACGACGACTTCGCCTTCGCCACCCGCGAGGAGCTGGTGGTGGACGCCAGGCGCATCGAGGACGCCAGCGAGGCCAGCGATCGTGGCCTCGAGGGGCCCTTCACCGAGGTGGTGTTCGACATCGAGCTTGCCGCCACCAGCGAGACCGAGCTGCAGCAGCGCCACAAGCGCCCCCGCGCCCTCGAGGACGGCTGAGCCGCCTGGACTCGCGACAACCCTGAACCGACCACCGAGTGTCACGGGACTCGCTGTGATGGACAGCCCTGTGGTGGGCAGTCCCGAGGTAAATCGCGCCGCGCCAAGCCAGACCAGGCCTGCCCTGCGGGCAGGCCGCCCCAAGGGGCCGGCGGGACGAGCGACTCGAATGAGCTGTCTGTGTGAGCCGCCCGTGTGAGCGGACCGTGATAGAGAGGAGAACAACGATGAGCAACAAACTCGATCAAATCGAAGCCCGCGTGCGTGGTGCCGTCGAGGATGACCCCGAACAGGGCGTCTTTCGCTGCCACCGCAGCATGTTCACCGACCCCGAGTTCTTCGAGCTCGAGATGAAGCACATCTTCGAGGGCAACTGGCTGTTCATGGCCCACGAGAGTCAGATCGCCGAGCCCGGTGACTACTTCACCCTGAACATGGGGCGCCAGCCGGTGGTCATCACCCGCGACAAGGAGGGCGAGCTTCACGCCCTGATCAACGCCTGCGCCCACCGCGGTGCCACCCTCTGCCGTCGTAAGCAGGGCAACAAGGGCACCTTCACCTGTCCCTTCCACGGCTGGACCTTCAAGAACGACGGGCGTCTGCTCAAGGCCAAGAACGAGAAGGCCGGCGCCTACCCGGACGCCTTCAAGCAGGACGGCTCCCACGACCTCAAACGCCTGCCCAAATTCAGCAATTACAAGGGCTTCCTGTTCGGCAGCCTGAGCGACGACGTCATGCCCATCGAGGAGTACCTGGGCGAGACCATGAAGGTCATCGACAACATCGTCGACCAGGCCCCGGAAGGTCTCGAGATCCTGCGCGGCACCTCGTCCTACACCTACACCGGCAACTGGAAGCTGCAGGCCGAGAACGGCGCCGACGGCTACCACGTCAGCACCGTGCACTGGAACTACGCCTCCACCATGGACCGTCGCAACTACGACGAAGGCGGCACTAAGGCGGTGGACGCCGACGGCTGGTCCAAGTCCAAGGGCGGTTTCTACTCCTACGAGAACGGCCACATGATGCTGTGGACCCGGCTGCTCAATCCCGAGGTGCGTCCGGTCTACGAGCACAAGGAGCGTATCGAGAAGGAACTGGGCGAGGCCCGCGCCGACAACATCGTCAACCAGACCCGCAACCTGTGTCTGTACCCCAACGTCTATCTGATGGACCAGTTCTCGACCCAGATTCGGGTGCTGCGTCCGCTGGCGGTGGATCGTACCGAGGTGACCATCTACTGCTTCGCGCCCAAGGGTGAATCGGCGGAGAACCGTCGCGTGCGCATCCGCCAGTACGAGGACTTCTTCAACGTCAGCGGTATGGGCACGCCGGATGACCTGGAAGAGTTCCGCGGCTGCCAGAACGGCTACAACGGTGCCCTGGCCGAGTGGAATGACCTGTCGCGTGGCGCCAAGCAATGGATCGATGGTCCCGACGAAGACGCCAGCGCCATCGACATGAAGCCGCTGAAGAGCGGTGCCTCGCCGGAGGACGAAGGCCTCTACGTGCTGCACCACCAGCACTGGGTCGAGGAAATGCTGCGCGCCATCGACAAGGAACGCAGCCAGTTCATCGCCACGGCCTCAGCCTGAATCCTGCGGAAAGGAGACGAATCATGAGCATCAGCTATCACGACATCCAGGCCTTTCTTTATCGCGAAGCACGCCTTCTGGACGAACGCGAGTGGGACGAGTGGCTGACCCTGTACCACAAGAAAGCCGAGTTCTGGATGCCCTGCTGGGACGACGACGACACCCTGACCGGCGACCCGAACAGCGAGATCTCGCTGATCTACTACCCCAATCGGGAAGGGCTCGAGGATCGCGTCTATCGGATCAAGACCGAGCGCAGTGGCGCCAGCACGCCGGAGCCGCGCACCACCCACCAGATCACCAATATCGAGGTGATGAAGGAGGAGGGCGACAGCCTGGAGGTGCGCTTCAACTGGCACACCCTGAGCCACCGCTACAAGCAGACCGACAGCTACTTCGGGGTGTCTTTCTACACCCTGGACGTGTCCGGCGACAGCCCGCTTATCACGCGCAAGAAGGTGCAGCTCAATAACGATTATATCCACCAGGTCATCGACGTTTATCACATTTAAGTCGGTGAAGGAGAACGACCATGAGCTTCACCATCGCGCTCAACTTCGAAGACGGGGTGTCGCGCTTTATCGACTGCAACGAGGGCGAGACCGTCCTCGATGCGGCCTACCGCAACAAGGTCAACCTGCCGATGGACTGCTCCGACGGCGTCTGCGGCACCTGCAAGTGCCACTGCGACCAGGGCGAGTTCGAGCTGGGTAACGAGTACATCGATGAGGCGTTGTCCGACGAGGAGCTGCACGAGGGGCAGGTGCTGACCTGCCAGATGGTGCCGTCCTCTGACTGCGTGCTGTCGGTGCCGGTGGCCTCGACCGTATGCAAGACCGAGGTCGACAGCCGTGCCTCCACGGTGGTCCACGTCGAACCCTTGTCCGAGGACTCCATCGAGCTTGCCATCGATATCGAAGGCGAGCCGCTGAACTTCCTGCCGGGGCAGTACGTGCACCTGGAGGTACCGGGCTGTGGTGAGCACAGAAGCTATTCGTTCAGCTCGCTGCCGGGGGAATCCCGCGCCAGCTTCCTGATCCGCAATGTGCCGGACGGGCTGATGAGCGGCTATCTGGCGGACAAGGCCAAGGCCGGTGACGCCATGGCGGTGACCGGCCCCATGGGCAGCTTCTACCTGCGCGCCATCCAGCGCCCGATCCTGATGCTGGCCGGCGGCACCGGGCTTGCTCCCTTCCTGTCGATGCTCAAGCAGCTTGCCGCGCTCGAGGCCCAGGGCGAGGGAGCAGGCCAGCCGATCCACATGATCTATGGCGTGACCAAGGACGATCATCTGGTCAAGTGCGAAGAGCTCGACGCGGCGGTCGAGGCGCTGCCCGACTTCGACTACCTGACGGTGGTCGCCGACGAGGACAGCAGCCACGAGCGCAAGGGCTACGTCACCCATCACATGGACCCGCAGAAGCTGCATGACGGCGACGTCGACGTCTACCTGTGCGGCCCGCCCCCGATGGTGGACGCGGTGCTAAAGCACTTCGACCAGCAGGGCATCAAGCCGGCGAGCTTTCACTACGAAAAGTTCACGCCCAACTGACGCGTCCTGCCCGGAACCAGATTCGGCGAGGGAGACCTTTCGCCCTTGCCGACAAGAGACAGCCGTCAGCCGACAACAGACAGCCGCAGGCCGGGGCGTCCGGTCGACCGAGAGCCCCGCAATCTCATAACGATAATCACAACCTGACGAGACATGATCATGGCCAAGCTCACTATCGATAAAAACCTCAATACCGATAACACGCCCAGCACCGATAACACGCCCATCACCGATAACACGTACAGCCGCCGCCAGGCTTCCCTGTCATCCCGGCGCCCTGGCCCGCTTGCACGTTCGCTGCAGGCCGCGACCCTGGCGCTGGCCGGCGCCGCCCTGTCCACCCAGGCCCTGGCCGAGCACGACGTCAAGCTCGGGCTGATGCTGCCGTACTCCGGCACCTACGCGGCACTGGGCGAGTCCATCACCAATGGGCTGAAGCTCGCCATCGAGCAGGAGGGCGGCAGCCTCGGTGGTCATGGCGTCGAGTACGTGACCCTGGACTCCGAGGCCAACCCCTCCAAGGCGCCCCAGAACATGAGCCGCCTGGTCAAGGGTGATGGCGTCGACGTGGTCATCGGTCCGGTCCACTCCGGCGTCGCCATGGGCATGCTGCGGGTGGCCAAGCAGACCGGCGCCATCACCATCATTCCCAACGCCGGACTCGAGGCGGCCACCAACCAGCTGTGCATGCCCAACGTCTTTCGCACCTCGTTCAGCATGTGGCAGAACAGCTATCCCATGGGGCAGGTGGCCTATGATCAGGGCCATCGCAAGATCGTCACCATCACCTGGGACTACGCCGGCGGCAAGGAAGACCTGGCCGGCTTCGAGCAGGCCTTCACCGATGCCGGTGGCGAGATCGTCGAGCAGATCCTGGTGCCGTTTCCGAGCACCGAGTTCCAGACCTACCTGGCGCAGATCGCCAGCATCGCCCCTGACGCCGTCTACACTTTCTTCGCCGGTGGCGGCGGGGTCGGCTTCGTGCGGGACTACGCCGCCGCTGGACTCAACGACAGCATTCCGCTGTATGGCTCGGGCTTCTTGACCGACGGCAACCTGGGGGCTTTGGGTGAGGCCGCCAACGGCGTGCAGACCACCATGCACTACGCCGAGACCCTGGACACCCCCCAGAACCAGGCCTTCGTCTCGGCCTACCAGGAAGCCTACGGCGAGGCCCCGGACACCTACGCGGTGCAGGGCTACGACGCCGGCAAGCTGCTGGCCCAGGCCTACGCATCGATTGACGGCGAGCCCGACCGCGAGGCGCTGATCGCGGCGCTGGAAGCGGTAGAGCTCGACAGCCCGCGCGGCCCGGTGAGCTTCTCGGCCTCCCACCACCCGATCCAGAACGTCTACCTGCGCGAGGTCAGGGACGGCGAGCACCACGTCACCTCGATCGCCAGCGAGCAGCTGGAAGTTCCCGATAGCGCCTGCCCGATGAAGAGCTGAGGCGACCTTCGTTCACCGCGTCAATGACCTCGCCGAGGCGCGCGCGAATACCGGGCGCTCTCGGGCGGGCCAACGCCAAAGGAGTTCTTCATGGACCTTGCCTTCTTCGGGGTGCAGCTGCTCAACGGCTTTCAGTACGGGCTGTTGCTGTTCCTCATCGCCAGCGGCCTGACGCTGATCTTCGGCATCATGGGCATCATCAACCTGGCCCACGGCGCCATGTACATGATCGGCGCCTACCTGGCCTTCGACCTGACCCAGCGCCTCGGCAACTTCTGGCTGGCGATCCTGATCGCGGTGCCCATCGCGGTGCTGCTGGGGCTGGTCATCGAGCGGCTGTTTCTCGACACCTTGTACAAGCGTGACCACCTCTACCAGGTACTTTTGACCTTCGGCCTGATCCTGGTGCTCAACGAGGCCCAGCGCATCATCTGGGGTGGCGACGTCCACTCGGTGGCGCTGCCGGAGCCCTTTACCGGCGCCATCGCCCTGACCGACAACCTGCAGTACCCGGTCTATCGGCTGTTCGTGGCGGCGGTGTGCCTGGTACTGGCGGGGGCCATCTACTGGATCATCCGCCACACCCGGCTCGGTATCGTGATCCGCGCCGGCGCCGTCAATCGCGAGATGGTCGAAGGGCTCGGCATCAATATCCGCACCCTGTTCACCTTGATCTTCAGTGTCGGCGTGGCCCTGGCGGCCTTCGCCGGGATGATGGCGGCGCCGCTGTCGTCGATCACGCCGGGCATGGGTGACTCGATCTTGATCACCTGCTTTGTGGTGGTGGTCATCGGCGGCATCGGCTCGATCAAGGGGGCCTTCTTCGGCGCGCTGTTGATCGGCATGGCCGAGACCTTCGGTCCGGTGCTGATCCCGAGTCTCGCCAGCATGCTGATCTACCTGATCATGGCGCTGGTGCTGTTGATCAAGCCGCGCGGCCTGTTCGCCTGAGACCCGACGACAATCACCCTCCGCTCGGGCATCCCTTGCCGCCTGATCGGACCCCTTTGCAGACGGGACACCCGTCTGGAGGAGAAACACCATGTTGCATCGATATCCCAAGCGCGTGACGGTCCTGCTGCTGGCGGGCCTGGCGCTGCTGATCGCCTATCCGGCCTGGGGGCCGGCGGTATTCGGGGAGTCCAGCGCCTTCTTCATGGAGAAGCTGACCCTGATGCTGATCTTCGCCCTGTTCGCCGTCAGTCTCGACCTGCTGGTCGGTATCCTTGGCCTGGTCAGCCTGGGCCATGCGCTGTTCTTCGGCCTGGGGGCCTACACCCTGGCGATGGCCAGCCCCGACTTCAGCGCCGCCTCGCTGTGGTGGATGCTGCCGCTGGTGATGCTGGTCTCCGGCCTGGTCGCCGCCATCGTCGGCCTGCTGGTGCTGCGTACCAAGGGCATCTTCTTCATCATGACCACCCTGGCCTTCGGCCAGATGCTGTTCTACACCGTCAGCACCTCCAGCATGACCGGCGGTACCGACGGCGTCTTCATCATGTTCCGCCCGAGCCTTGCCATGGGCGAGACGCCGCTGATCGACCTCGACAACCCGCTGACGTTCTTCTACTTCTGCCTGGCGCTCCTGGTGGCGGTCTACCTTATCCTGCGCGCCCTGACCCGTTCCCACTTCGGCCAGGTGCTCGATGGCATCCACGACAACGAGCACCGCATGCAGGCGCTGGGCTACGCCACCACCGGCTACAAGCTGATCGCCTTCGTGGTCTCGGCGATGATCGCCGGCGTCGCCGGCATGCTGGCGGCCATGCAGTACGGCTTCGCCAACCCGGCCCAGCTTGGCTGGCACCACTCCGGCGAGGTGTTGATGATGGTCATCCTCGGCGGCATGGGCACCATCTTCGGGCCGATCCTCGGCGCCTTCGCCTACGAACTGCTGCTGTACTTCTACGAGCACCTGACCAACCACTGGCCGATCCTGATGGGCCTGACCATCATCGTCGCGGTGCTGGTGCTGCCCAAGGGCATCGCCGGGCTGCTGCTCGACCCGCCGGGGCGAAAGGCCTCGCTGCTGGGGCGGCTTGGCGGTGGCAAGGACAATTTGGCGACGGGCAGACAGACTTCCGCCTCCGACAGCGACGGCAAGAACGTCGGCAAAAGTGCCGGGGGGGTGTCCTCATGAGCAGCATGCTCAAGACCCGCGGGCTGACCCGCAGCTTCGGTGGCCTGCTGGCGGTCAATGACGTCGACTTCGAGGTCGAGCAGGGCGAGATCCACGCCATCCTCGGTCCCAACGGTGCCGGCAAGAGCACCCTGATCAACCTGCTGTCCGGCGAGATTCCGCCGACCCGCGGCGAGATCGAGTATCGCGGCAGCGCGATCCAGGGCAAGAAGGCCCACCAGGTCGCCCGACTCGGTATCGGTCGCAGCCACCAGAAGACCAACATCTTTCCGCGCCTGAGCTGTCTGCAGAACTGCCAGCTGGCCGCGCGTATCCACCACGGTGGCGTCATCGGCAGCTGGCGCTCGCGCCGGCGGGCCCGCGAAGTCGATGAGCGGGCGCTGGCCGCGCTGGACACCTGTGGTCTGGTGACCCGGGCCCATACGGTGTCCTCCGGCATGAGCTACGGCGAGCAGCGCCAGCTGCAGATCGCCATGGTGCTGGCGACCCAGCCACAGCTGATGCTGCTGGACGAGCCGATGGCCGGCATGGGCCGGGAGGAGACCGACCAGGTCGCCGACCTGCTCAAGCGGCTGTCTCGCGACTACACCATCGTGTTGATCGAACACGACATGGACTCGGTGTTCCGCCTGGCCGATAGCATCACCGTGATGGTCGACGGTTGCGTACTGGAAAGCGGCGACACCGAGAGCATTCGTGCAAGCGAAACGGTGCGTGACGTCTATCTGGGACGTCACGACAGCAGCGAGGAAAGTCGCCCCAGCGATAGCGTCGATATCGGCAACGGCTCCAGCAATAGCGAGGTGACGTCATGAACGTGGCGATCAAGGAGGCAGGAACGCAACGGGTGGACGCTGCCGAGGATGTCGAGTCGCCGTTGATCGAGGCCACCGGCCTGCACACCTTCTACGGCGAAAGCCATGTGCTGCACGGGGTGGACCTGACCCTCAGGGCCGGCGAGACGCTGAGCCTGCTCGGTCGCAACGGGATGGGCAAGACCACCACCTTGAAGTCGATCCTCGGCTTCGTGCCGCCGCGCCATGGCGAGGTGCGGATCATGGGGGTGGATACCCGCAAGCGCCGTCCCTGGCAGATCATCCGTCAGGGCATCGGCTACGTGCCGGAAGGGCGGGGCATCTTTCCCGGTATCAGCGTGCGCGAGCATCTGGTGATGGCTGCACGTCCGGGGACTGACGGCAGTACCGACTGGGATATCGAGCGGGTGCTGGACACCTTTCCCCGGCTCAAGGAGCGCATCGGCCACGATGGTTCGCTGCTGTCCGGCGGCGAGCAGCAGATGCTGTCGATCGGTCGCGCGCTGATGCTCAACCCGCGGCTGTTGATCCTCGACGAGGCTACCGAAGGGCTGGCGCCGCTGATCCGCGACGAGATCTGGTCGATCCTGCGCACCATCAAGGCCTCGGGCATCGCCAGCATCATCGTCGACAAGAACATCGACAACCTGCTCGAGGTGGGCGACCGCCACCTGTTGATCGTCAAAGGCAAGGTGGTGTTCGACGGTGACAGCCAGGCGCTGAGGGCCGACCCCTCGATCCTTGATACCCACCTCGGTGTGGGCTGAGGCCACGCCGTGGCCACTTCACCCACCGCATCCGACAGCAGAAGGACAGCAACATGAAGCGATTCGAAGGACAGGTGATGCTGATCACCGGCGCCGCCCAGGGGATCGGGCGGCGTCTGGCCGAGCGGGCCGGTGACGAGGGCGCTGCCCTGGTGCTGGTCGATCGTGCCGAACATGTCCACCAGGTGGCCCGCGAGCTTGGCGAGCAGGGAGTCGAGGTCCTTGCCCTGAACGCCGATCTGGAGACCTGGGAGGGCGCCGAGAGCGCCATCAAGAGCGCCATCGAGCGCTTCGGGCGACTGGACGTACTGGTCAACAACGTCGGCGGGACCATCTGGGCCAAGCCCTACAGCCACTACAGCCCGGAGCAGGTCGAGGCCGAGGTGCGTCGCTCGCTGTTTCCGACGCTGTGGTGCTGTCGTGCGGCGCTGCCTCACCTGATCGATAGCGGCGGCAATATCGTCAATGTCTCCTCGGTGGCCACCCGCGGGGTCAATCGGGTGCCCTACGCTTCGGCCAAGGGCGGGGTGAACGCCATGACCGTGGCGCTGGCCATCGAGATGGCCGAGCACGGCGTACGGGTCAACGCCACCGCCCCCGGCGGCACCGAGGCGCCGCCCCGGCTGACGCCGCGCAACGCCGAGCCCCAGAGCGAACAGGACAAACGGTGGTACCAGCAGTTGATCGACCAGACCCTGGCGTCGAGCCTGATGCACCGCTACGGCACCCTGGACGAGCAGGTCGGGCCGATCCTGTTTCTGGCCTCCCGCGACGCCAGCTATATCACCGGCACGGTGGTGCCGGTGGCCGGCGGCGACCTGGGCTAGCCGGTTGATGCCGCGTGACGTGGACCCAGCTTGCATCCCGCTGTACCTGCGGGCACCGGGACGGCGTGGTGAATCTTGTATCCTCCTTGGCCTGGCCGCGTGCCGGGCCTTTTTTGTCTTCCGTCGACGTCGCCAGGGGACCCACCAGCTGACATTCCTGGCCGGACATCGACGCCATCATCAAGGAGCCAGCCCATGCGCCGGACCGACTCCGATACCGTAACCGCACCCCAAGGGGCGGCTGCGGGGTCGTCCCTTTTTCGTGACCTGTCGCTGTCGGCGGTGACGGCAGGCTTTGTCGCGGTGCTGATTTCCTACTCGGGGCCGCTGGCGATCTTCTTCCAGGCCGGTGCGGCGGCGGATATCTCACCCGAGATGATGACCTCCTGGGTGTGGGCCATTTCGTTGGGGGCGGCGGTGTCGGGCATCGTCCTGAGCCTGTGGCTCAGGGTGCCGGTGGTGACGGCCTGGTCGGCGCCGGGGACGGCGCTGCTGATCACCCTGTTCCCGGAGCTGTCGCTGGGCGAGGCGGTAGGCGCCTACCTGACGGCGGCGGTGCTGATGCTGATCATCGGTGTCACCGGCAGCTTCGACCGATTGATGGCGCTGATTCCGTCGGGTGTGGCCGCCGGCATGATGGCGGGCATCCTGTTCCAGTTTGGCCTGGGCGCCTTTGCGGCCATCGAGACCTCGCCCTGGCTCGCCGTCGGCATGTTGCTGGCCTATCTGGTGTTCAAGCGGCTGGCGCCGCGCTATTGCCTGATCCTGTTGCTGATCACCGGTGTGGTGCTCGCCGTGGTGCTGGAAGGCGCGAGTCTCGCCGGCGTCGGTGTGCACCTGGCGATTCCCCGCTTTATCGCTCCCGAGTGGACCATCACCAGCACCCTGAGCCTGGCGTTGCCGCTGGTGGTGGTGAGCCTGACCGGCCAGTTCCTGCCGGGAATGGCGATCCTGCATGCGGCGGGCTATCGCACCAGGGCTCGGCCGATCCTGACGGTGGCCAGCCTGACCTCCTTCGCCACCGCCTGCTTTGGCGGCATCACCACGGTGATCGCGGCCATCACCGCCGCGCTGTGCACCGGCAAGGATGCCCACCAGGACCCGGGTCGTCGCTACGTCGCCGGGGTCGCCAACGGCGTCTTCTATCTGGTCGGCGGGCTGTTCGCCGGCACTATTGTGGCGCTCTTCACTTCCTTGCCCGGCGCCTTTGTGGCGGTACTGGCGGGGCTTGCCTTGATCGGTGCGATCACCAGCAATCTGGCCGCCATGATCGCCGCCGAGGGCCACCGCGAGGCCTCGGTGATCGCCTTTATGGTGACGGCCTCGGGCATGAGTCTGTTCGGTCTTGGCGCGGCCTTCTGGGGGGTGGTGATCGGCATGCTGGCGGTCAGGTTGCTGCATGGTGGACGCGCCGCAGCCTGACGATGGCGGTGATGCATGGTCCCAGGCCGGATGGCGCTCGAGCGTCGCGAATTCATCGATGTCAGCACCGTCGGTGAGCCTGACCTGCGGCCGTCTGATACCGTCGGATTAGTGTGCTGAAACGATCGCGGCGTCAGGGTGGGAGCGCGGGGTGACAAAGTTGCCGGCTATCATCGGCGGAGCCCTATTTGGGCGCTGTCCGAAAAGTCGACGAGCGAAGGTTAGACAAGGCAAAAATCGGTGAGAAAGCGCAGTTTACGGAGTGTAAATGAGCATTTTGATCCGATTTTTAACGCCGTATTACCGAGTGCAGGCACTTTTCAGACAAGCCCTAGGCAAAGATGTCCGCTGTACTCGCTCGAATCACCAGGAAACCGCCGTGACCCCGTATTCAAGAAGTGCTCTCGCCTGCCATGCGCTGGCGACCCTGATTCTGATCGCCTTTGGTCTGGTCTATCTCGGCCGCAGCGAATTCATGCCCTACCATGCCGCCGCCATGGGGCTCGACTGGGAGTCGGTCGCTCCAGGCACCCGGCAGGTCCTGCTGGCGCTGATGCACGCCCTGGGGGGCGCCTGTCTCAGCGTGGCGATGCTGGTCGGTGTGCTGCTGTGGGGGCCGTTTCGGCGGGGGGCCGACTGGGCGACCTGGACGGTGCCGCTGGCCGGCTTTGTGCTGTGTGCGACCTCGCTCTACGCTCAGATCGGGGTCGCCCTCAGGACACCGGCGTCGCCTCCCATGCTGCCGGTCATCGCCGCCGGTGTCTTGCTGGCGCTGGGGCTGTGGCGGTCACGGCGCTGGCGCCAACGCGACGTCCCGTTGAATACCCGGTCGGACTCACGCTAGCGCACCGTACTGACGGTAACCGCAGGGTCAGTCTCCCTCCCACTTCTCCAGCAGCCGGTCATGATAGCGCCCCAGCTCAAGAAGCCGACTGGCACCTCGCCCGCTTTCGCCAAGCCGTGCGCGCAGAAGGCGCAGGCGTTTCTCGCAAGCGCTTCGCTCGGCGGCTTCCTGTGTCTGCGCCAGCAGGTCTTCCACCTCACGAATCTCGCGCTGAAGCTGAAGCTCCGGGGGCAGATAGCCTGAGTTCTTCAGCAGTCGGTAGCCTGCCCGCAGCGCCTCGGGAATCATGCTGTCGTCGTCGAGTTCGATGGGCTTGCCGTGATCCGGCAGGTCGTCGAAGGCGCCTTCCTGCTGCGCCTTCTGGATACGTGCCTCGGCCAGTTGATCGAGCAGGGACATGGGAGCACCTCGTGGCGTAAAGCGGTCCTGTTGACCCGACTTTAGGCCATCGGAGCGCTCCCATCACCCGCCAGCGGGAGCCATCAAGAGAAGGAAGGCGCGAGGGCTACAGCTCTGGATGTCGACGATGCCAGTCGGTGACCTGCTGGAAGGCCCAGCCAGCGCGTACCAGCATCGCTTCATTGAACATCGGTGCGATGAACTGGAAGGCGATGGGCCCGCCCTGCTGGCTGAAGCCCGCCGGCAGGGTAATGGTCGGGTGCCCGCTCAGGTCGAAAGGACAGGTATAGCGCAGCATGCCGGAAAACAGCGCTTCATCCTCGCCGAACTTCTCCATGAAGGCCATCGACGGGGCGGCGTAGGCGGTGACCGGGGCGATCAGCAGGTCGACACTGGCCAAGAGGCGATCGACCCGGCCCTTGAACTCGGCCCGGCGCAGCAGTCGTTGCTGGTGGTCCATGGCGCTCTGGGCGCGGCCCAGGTCGATCAGACCAGCAAGACCAGGGCCGTACGCTTCGCGCTGGCTGGGGAAGGTCTCGGCATGGGCGACGGCGGTCTCCACGCCGCACAGTGGCGCCCAGTCGAATACCGCCTGCTGGGTGTCGGGGAAGTCGATTTCCTCGATCACGGCACCGAGCTGTCCCAGCGTGGACACGACTTGTTCGAGGACGCCGCGGGTTTCGGTATCCACCGCTTCGATGGCCCAGCGAGGGTCGAGCCCGATACGCACACCCTTCAGGCCTCGCGTCATGCTGGCCAGGTAATCCGGCACGGCGAGGGGAACGGCGGTAGGGTCACGTTCGTCGGCACCGGCAATAACGCCAAGCAGCGCCCCTGCATCGGCGGCGCTGCGGGCGATCGGCCCGATGTGGTCCATCGAGGCCGCCAGCTCGAAGGCGCCGTGTCGGCTGACTCGGCCCCAGCTCGGCTTGAGGCCGGTGACGCCGTTGGCCGCGGAGGGGAAGCGAATCGAGCCACCGGTGTCGGTGCCCAGCGAGCCAAAGCACAGCCCGGCGGCGGTGGCCACGCCGGAACCGCTGGACGAGGCGCCTGACCACAAAGCCTCGCCCCAGGGGTTGGTGGGCGGCGTGATGTCGGGGTGGTGATCGGCGAAGGCGCCTTCGGTCTGCTGCAGCTTGCCTAGCAGCACGGCCCCGGCCTGGTCGAGGCGTGTGACCACGCTGGCCGTTTCCCGGGGCACGTGGTCACGGTGCAGGGGCATGCCGTGGGTCGTCCGGGTCCCCGCTGTCCACAGCAGATCCTTGACGGCCACTGGAACACCCTGAAGCGGCCCCTTGTGGATGCCAGCGGCCAGATCGCGGTCCGCCTGGGCGGCCTGTTCAAGTGCACTGTCGGCCATGACGGTGACAAAGCTGTTCAGGGTGGTATCGACGCTGTCGATGCGCTCGAGCATGGTTCGAGTGACCTCGACGGCGCTCAGTTCCCTGGACTGGATTCGACGGCCGACCTCGATAAGGCCGTCAAAGTGCAGCGGATGGTCTGTCATTGTTGTCATCCTGATGGTGAGAGAAGACGCTCACCTTCAGGGTAGGCAGGGCGTGGGACTCAGGTTTGCCTGAACGGGCCAAGCGGTGGCCCGAGAGGGCCAGAGCGAGCTGGTGGGGTCACATCGTCTCGGGTGCGTGGCGACCTGCTTGCAGCAAGGTAGAGGGCGGATGACCGTAGGCCTGACGGAAGCTACGGCTGAAATGGGAGACACTGGTGAAGCCATGCTCCAGGGCGACCTCGGTGACGCTGCGGATACCACCTGCCCGCAGGGTGGCGCGACTCTGCTCCAGGCGAATCGCCCACAGGACTGCCATGGGGGTGTGACCGTGCTGAGCGAACAGCCGGGTGAGGGTGCGCCGAGAGACATGGTTGTCCCGGGCGATGCGATCGAGGCTCAGGGACGGGTCCTGGTGCTGTTGTCGAAGGTAGTGGCAAAGGCGTCGGTAGAGCGCGTCATTGCGACTGTCGCCAGCGCCGCCCAGCCCCTCGAGCACCAGAGCCGCCAGATCGACCATCGCCTCGCCGAGCCCGATCGACGACGCTTCGGCGTCTAGCCGGGCGCCGTCTCGGATCAACGCCTTCAAAGAGGTGGCGCCGGGCAAGGTCGCCGGGATAGGTCGCGCGGTCAGCGGCTCGGTGGAGGTCAGGCGACGCATCAAGGGCGCCCGAGGAAGGCGCACCAGATGAAGCGCGCTGGCGCTCAGGCACCATTCGAACGGGCGGCAGGCATCGTACAGCACCAGGTCGCCGGGCCCGATGGCGATACGCCGCTGATCCTGGTCGAGTCTGGCCGTGGCGTTCTCGAGAAAGCCGAGCCACAGGTCATCGTCGCTGTCGCGGGACAGGTGGTGTGACTGCCGGCGCCAGCGGTGGGAAGAGGCGGCCATGGTACTGATGGCGACGTCGCCGTATTGCCTGACGTTGAGACTGCCATGGAAGGGCCGTTCGTCGAGGCATTGGCTGTCGGCTGGAATGCAGTGGCTGCAGACGACGTCGTGCCAGAAGGCGAAGCGCTCTCGGGAGTCGATCTGTCGGGTGGTAAAGGCGGCCGTCATGCGGGTGTCCTTCCGGGCGGGGCGGCCACAGGGTCTCAAAATGGACATTGATGCAGCCATCGTCCCGACACTATAGCGCAGGTATAGCACAGGCATAGCGCAGGCGGGTTTGGTGGCTGCATGCACGCCGGTTGGGCCCTTAGCGCAGGGGATAAGCACTGGTGACTGTTTGCGAGACGCAACAGCCCCCGCGAGATCGCTCTCGCGGGGGCTGTGGTCGTGGCGGGACCCCTTTCGATCAAGCCCTGCCAAGGGCTCTGGCGCTAGCTTGGGCTCAGGCGTCGGCCTTCTCCTTTTTCGCCTTGCGGCCAGCCGGCTTGCCGGTGGGTGTGCTCGCTTCGTTCCTGGCGTTCTGTCCGGCCTTTTCCGGGGCCTTGGCAGGGTCATCGGCAAGCGCCCGGGCCGGCGCGCGCGCTTCGCTCTTCTTGATCACGGTGGTGCCGGCGAAGATCTCGCCCTCCACATAGACCTCCCCGTAGTAGCACGCTCGCAGCACTTCCTTGAGCTCGCTGATCAAGGGGTAGCGCGGGTTGGCGCCGGTGCACTGGTCATCGAAGGCTTCCGCGGCCACTTCATCGAGCTTGGCCAGGAAGTCGGACTCGGGGACGCCGGCTTCCTTGATCGAGGCGGGGATGTCCAGCTCGCGCTTGAGCTCATCGAGCCAGTTGATCAGGCGCTCGACCTTCTGGGCGGTGCGGTCGCCGGCCAGGGACAGCCCCAGGTGATCGGCGATCTCGGCGTAGCGGCTGCGCGCCTTGGGCCGGTCGTACTGGGAGAAGGCGGTCTGCTTGGTCGGGTTGTCGTTGGCGTTGAAGCGCACCACGTTGGTGATCAGCAGCGCATTGGCCAGGCCATGGGGCAGGTGGAACTCGGCGCCGAGCTTGTGGGCCATGGAGTGGCACACGCCAAGGAAGGCATTGGCGAAGGCCATGCCGGCGATGCTGGCGCCACTGTGGACCTTCTCGCGGGCCACGGCGTTGCGCTCGCCCTCACGGTAGCTGGCCGGCAGGTATTGCTTCAGCAGCTTCAGCGCCTGCAGCGCGTGACCGTCGGAGAACTCGTTGGCCAGCACCGAGACGTAGGCCTCCAGCGCGTGGGTCACGGCGTCATAACCCCCGAAGGCGGTCAGCGAGCGGGGCATCTTCATCACCAGGTTGGCATCGACGATGGCCATGTCCGGGGTCAGCTGATAGTCCGCCAGCGGGTACTTGATGCCGGTGGCGTCATCGGTAACCACCGCGAAAGGCGTGACCTCGGAGCCGGTTCCGGAGGTGGTGGGGATGCACACCAGGCTGGCCTTTTCGCCCATGGTGGGGAACTGGTAGATCCGCTTGCGGATGTCCATGAAGCGCATCGCCAGGTCCTGGAAGTGCACGTCCGGGTGCTCGTACTTGACCCACATGATCTTGGCGGCGTCCATCGGCGAGCCGCCGCCGAGCGCCAGGATCACGTCGGGCTGGAAGCTGGCCATGGCCTCGGCGCCCTTGTCGACGATCGACATGGTGGGGTCGGCCTCGACGTCGTAGAAGGTGTGGACCTCCATGCCGAGGCCCTTGAGCAGGGCCATCAGCTCATCGGCGTAGCCGTTGTTGAACAGGAAGCGGTCGGTGACGATAAAGGCGCGCTTCTTGTCCTTGAGGTCGGTCAGCGCCACCGACAGGCTGCCGCGACGGAAGTAGATCGATTCGGGGAGCTTGTGCCACAGCATGTTTTCCGCCCGCTTGGCCACGGTCTTGGTGTTGATCAGGTGCTTGGGACCTACATTTTCGGAGATCGAGTTGCCGCCCCAGGAACCGCAGCCGAGGGTCAGCGAGGGCGCCATGTCGAAGTTGTACATGTCGCCGATGCCGCCGTGGGAGGTAGGGATATTGACCAGGATGCGCGCGGTCTTGAGGCGGTCGCCGAAGTAGCGGATACGCGACTGCTGGGTGTCCTGGTCGGTGTAGAGCCCCGAGGTATGGCCGATGCCGCCAAACTCGACCATGGTGCAGGCCTGGTCCACCGCGTCCTCGAAGGAACTGGCGCGGAACATGCCCAATGTCGGTGACAGCTTTTCGTGGGCAAAGGCGTCGTCGATGCTGACCCGTTCGCCCTCGCCGATCAGGATCTTGGTGTCGGCCGGCACCTCGATGCCGGCGAGTCCGGCGATGGTCGCCGCCGACTGGCCGACGATGGCGGCATTCAGCGCGACATTTTTCAGAAGCACCTGACGGACCTGGTCGGCCTCGTCGGCGGACAGCAGGTAGGCCGCGTGGGAGGCGAAGCGTTCACGCACCTCGTCGTAGACCTCTTCGAGCACGATCACCGCCTGCTCCGAGGCGCACACCACGCCATTGTCGAAGGTCTTGGACATCAGGATCGAGGCCACCGCCCGCTTGATGTCCGCGCTCTCGTCGATCACCACCGGCACGTTGCCGGCACCCACACCGATGGCCGGCTTGCCCGAGGAGTAGGCCGCCTTGACCATGCCGGGCCCGCCGGTGGCCAGGATCAGGTTGATGCCCTCGTGCTTCATCAGGGCCTCGGACAGCGCCACCGAGGGCTGGTCGATCCAGCCGATGATGTCCTGTGGTGCACCGGCAGCCACCGCCGCCTCCAGCACCAGCTTCGCGGCGGCGTTGGTGCAGTGACGTGCGCGCGGGTGGGGCGAGAAGATGATGCCGTTGCGGGTCTTCAGCGAGATCAGCGCCTTGAAGATGGCCGTGGAGGTGGGGTTGGTGGTGGGGATGATGCCGCAGATCAGGCCCACCGGCTCGGCGATGGTCATGGTGCCGGCTTCATCGTGGGTAGCGATGACGCCGCAGGTCCTGTCGTCCTTGTACTTGTTGTAGATGAACTCCGAGGCAAAGTGGTTCTTGATCACCTTATCCTCGAGCACGCCCATGGCGGTCTCTTCCACCGCCTGGCGGGCCAGCGGTATGCGGGCCTGGTTGGCGGCAAGCGAGGCGGCGCGAAAGATCGCATCGACCTTCTCTTGAGAGAAGCTGGCAAAGACCCGTTGCGCGGCCTTGACCCTGGCGACGAGAGCGTCGAGTTCAGCGAGGTTGGTAACAGCCATCATTGGCCTCCAGTAACATGACTAAGGAAAGAAAAAGCGACCTGCGAAACCTCCTTGGCGTGTGCAGCGCCTGTTGCTCGAAGCTGGGCATGTGCCTGGCTCGGGCGTCGGCGAGCTTGAGGAGCAAAGCGGCTTGAAAAGTGGCTTGATGTCTTCCCGTCGAGATTCAGTCTATGGCTGTCTCGATTCAGCTCTGCTGACAGGGGTCAGCTTTGTTGCCGGTATTCCGCTGATTCGAACATCATGATGATCGCAAGCATCAGCCCGGCCTATCCGTGGGCTGGGGTAGGGCGGGCGCTTCAGCCGAGCCCCACGTGGAGGAAGAGAGGTAGGCCCCACCTCGGTCAGGAGAGGCCATTGGCAATAATGTCAGGACACAAATCGTCACTCCGACGGGTCTTGCGACCCGAGTGGTGGTTGACTAGCCTTGTGTGACGATAGTTGGACGAAAGCTATACAGGACGAAAGGAGTCGTTATGTGGAGCCTCAAGGATCTTCATCTGCAGCCGATCGCCGGTGAATGGAGGGCTGGAAGTTCCGGCGAGTCGCTCAAGGTGATGGACCCCTACCACCAGAAACAACTGGTGGAGATCACCCAGGCAGATTGCTCCGACGTCGAGCGTGCCTTTGATGCGGCAGACCAAGCGCAACGGCAGTGGGCGGATACCAGCGCTACCCACAGAGCGGCTGTACTGCGCCGTGTCGCCGAACTGATGGAAGAGCGCAAGGATGAGCTGGTCGAGTGGCTCATCCGCGAGTCGGGCAGCACTCGCATCAAGGCCGAACTCGAGTGGAACAACGCCTGGGAGATGTCGCTCGAAGCCGCCGCCATGGCCACTCGCGTGCAAGGTACCACTGCCGCTTCGAGCGTCCCGGGCAAGGACCATCGGGTCTATCGCAAGCCTCTGGGCGTGATTGGCGTGATCAGTCCCTGGAACTTTCCCTTCCACCTGACCCAGCGCACCATCGGCCCCGCCCTTGCGCTGGGTAACGCCGTGGTGCTCAAGCCTGCCAGCGATACCCCCTTGACCGGTGGATTGCTGCTGGCACGGCTTTACGAGGAAGCGGGGCTGCCGAAGGGGCTCCTCAGTGTTCTGGTTGGTGCTGGCAGCGAGCTCGGCGACCCGCTGGTCGGACATCGGCTCGCCAAGCTTATCTCCTTCACCGGTTCCACCGAGGTGGGCCGACAGATCGCCAAGGGGGCGGTCGGCGGAGAACATATCAAGCCAGTGGCACTGGAACTCGGCGGCAACAGTCCCTTTGTGGTGCTCGATGACGCTGACATCGACCGGGCCGTACGGGCGGCGGTGGTCGGCAAGTTCATGCATCAGGGCCAGATCTGCATCGCCATCAACCGTATCATCGTCGATGCGTCGATCCACGACGCCTTTGTCGAGCGCTTCGTCGAGCGGGTCAAGGGGCTCAAGGTCGGGGACCCCTCCGACGCACATACCGTCATCGGACCGATCATCAACGATCAACAGCTAGACGGGCTGAAGGACACCATCGACAGGGCCCGTGAGTCTGGTGCCCGGGTGGCGCTCGAGGGCTCTCTTGAAGGCCCTTGCCTGCATCCCTGGGTGTTCAGCCATGTCAGCGAAGAGATGGACCTGGCCTGCAACGAGACCTTTGGTCCGATCGCCGGCATCATCAAGGCCGACGGTGAGGCCGAGGCGATACGCATCGCCAATGCCACCGAGTATGGTCTCTCCGCAGCGGTCTTCAGCGGTTGTCCGGCGCGCGGCGAACGGGTGGCACGCCAGATAGAGTCGGGAATGGTGCACGTCAATGACATGCCGGTGAACGACGAACCACACATGCCGTTCGGTGGAGAGAAGAATTCCGGGATCGGCCGCTTCAACGGCGACTGGGTGCTGAACGAGATGACAACCGTGCAATGGGTCAGCGTCCAGCACGAGCCTCGCGACTATCCCTTCTGATGGTTTCCCTCGGATACGGTGCGAAGCGCGTGCCGCCTGCTAGAGTCAAGTAGACTTAGGGTTGTGGATTGAACCCTCTGTGAGCGTCCCTGGACCCTGGCCAGGGTCAACCGACAGCGCTAGGGTGAAAGGGAATCACGACCAACGTCTTAGACAAGGAGATGTTATGAAAAACAGCATGATGCGTCGTTTCGGAATGGCTTTCGTGATCGCGATGATGGCGGGTGGTCTGGCCGCCTGCGAAGAGGAAGGCCCTGCCGAGCAGGCCGGCGAGGAAATGGATCAGGCGGTCGAGGATGCCGGTGAGTCCATGGAAGACATGGGCGAAGAGATGGAAGAGTCGGCCGAGGAAGCCACCAACTGATGTGACAGGCGTCACCGTCAGCGGCGCTATGCCGAGAGAGGCAGCGTGAAGGACGGGTCTGCTCACACTGACCTTGTGGGTCGGTGATGTCGCCTGTCTTCGCCGCTGAGGAGTATCAGGATAAGAGGTCTGTCCCCAGGGGCAGGCCTTTTCTGTGTGCAACGGAGTTGTTTCATGATCAAGCGGATCAAGATCGCGGCGGCACTGAGCGGCCTGATGATGTCCCAGGCAGTAATGGCCGCCGCGCCCGAAACGTCACACTGGTCCTACACGGGAGACACGGGACCTGCCCACTGGGCTGACATCGACAACGACTTCAGTATGTGTGGTCTGGGTCGCAACCAGTCGCCCGTCGATATCGATAGCGCTATCGATGCCGAACTTCCACCGCTACAACTTGATTACGCGACCACCGGGACCAGGGTCTTCAACAATGGCCACACGGTGCAGGTAGCCTCCCCCGAGGGCAACACGCTGACGCTTGATGGGGATCTCTTCACCCTGCAGCAGATGCACTTTCACGCGCCTTCCGAGCACACGGTAGACGGACAACGTTTCCCGCTGGAAGCGCACCTGGTGCACAGCGACAAGGACGGCAATCTGGCGGTGGTCACGGTGCTGTTCGAGGAAGGCGAGGAAAATGCAGCATTGCGCTCGCTTGCCGATAGCCTGCCGGATACCGCCGGTGAACATGCCGACGTAGCCGATACCGTGAACTTCACGCAGATGTTGCCGGCCCAGCATGACTACTATCGCCTGAACGGTTCCTTGACCACTCCACCCTGCTCCGAAGGCGTCCGCTGGGTGATCATGCAGAGCACGCAGGATATTTCATCTGAGCAGGTCGAGTCGTTCTCTGCTGCGATCGGGGACGCCAATAACCGGCCGCTGCAGCCTCTGAATGCCAGAGTGCCACTCAAGTAGTTCCGTCTCTCGACAACACCTTGTCACATGGTGATAAGCATCGCTCCCGGACGTCGTCGGCGCTGCTGCGCTGGGTCCGGGCCGGCACTTGCATGGCATCATTGATGCCGTCGGTACTAGCCAAGTCGCGATTGTCACTCTAATGTAAACGGGGAAGTTACAAATTTTTCTCCTGGAGGTGCTTCATGAAGCAAGGAATGTTTCGTCGTCTGGCCCTGGCCAGCGCTGTGGCGTCCATGATGCTGGTACTGGCGGGTTGCGAGGACGACGCGGCCGAAGACGCTGGCGCTCAGGTGGACGATGCACGCGAAGCGGTGGAAGAGCAGGCGCAGGAGACCGCCGCCGAAGCGGAGCAGTTGGCCGAGGACGCCGGAGAGGCGATGAGCGAGACCGCCGACGATGCCGAGCAGGCGATGGATGAAGCCGCCGCCGAAGCGGAGCAGCAGGCCGAGGACGCCGGAGAGGCGATGAGCGAGACCGCCGACGACGCTGAGCAGGCGATGGATGAAGCCGCTGCCGATGCCGAACAGCAGGCCGAAGAGGCGGAGCAGGCGATGGATGAAACTGCTGCCGACGCTGAACAGGCGATGGATGAAGCCGCTGCCGATGCCGAACAGCAGGCCGAAGAGGCGGAGCAGGCGATGGATGAAACTGCTGCCGACGCTGAACAGGCGATGGATGAAGCCGCCGCCGATGCCGAGCAGCAGGCCGAGGACGCCGAGCAGGCGATGGACGAAACCGCTGCCGATGCCGAACAGCAGGCCGACGAGGCTGCCGCAGGAGCCTCCAACCTGGTCGACGACGCTCAGGAAGCGCTGGGTGATGCTGCCGATGCCGTGCAAGAGCAGGCCAACGAGGCCATGGAGGGCATGAGCAATCTGGCAGAGGACGCCCAGAATGCCCTGAGCGATATGGCCGGTGACGCCGAACAGGGGGCCGATGCGGCTGCCGAAAGTGCGGGTCAGGCGGTCGAGGAAGCCGGTGACGAGGTCGAGCAGGCGACCGATGAGGCGGCCCAGTAAGTCGAACCTTCTGGTCGGGGCTTTTGCTCCGGGCGTCGGTTCTACAGGCTCGGTTTGGTCAGGCTTGGCGCCTTCATGGCGCCTTCAGAAGCACCCACCGGCCCTTGAGCCCGTCAGAAACACAAAAAGGCCGAGATCCAGGATCTCGGCCTTTTTGCGTTGCCTATCTGTGGGCTGGGTGGCCATCACTGCCCGCCGCTGAGGGCGGCAGGCAGCGACGATGATCAGCCGTTCTGCTCGATGCCCTGGATGTACCAGGGGGCATCGTCACGCATTTCGCGGATCAGGTGCCAGGTCTCGTTGAACTCGGTTTCGCTGCCGTTTTCCTTGAGCACGCCGTGGAACAGCACCCGCGCCTCGGCCTGGTTGGCGAACTCCTGAACGCCGCCGAGCTCCGCAAACAGGCGCACGATTTCGGTCTGGTTGTTGGCCGGCTCCTGGGCCCGCTGTTCGCGCAGCAGGTTGTAGAGTTCCGGCGTCACGTACTCCTGGATGCGCGGCAGGTCGTTGTTGTCCCAGGCCCGCTGAAGGGTCATGAAGTGCTCCTTGGCGCCGCCGAGGAAGCGTTCACGGTCGAACCAGGCGGGGTCTCCCTGAGGCCCTCCGGTCTGAGTGCCTGCGCTGTGGGCACCAAGACCTCCCGCGGAGCCCGGCATGTTGAACGGTGAGCTCTGGTGCTGTTCACGGTGCATGCCGGATGAACCGCCTCCCGCCGATGCGGTGGCCGTGCGCCGCCGTGCCAGCAGCTTGAACAGCAGGAAGGCCGCGCCTGCCATCAGCAGCAGGTCGACCATGCCGAGGCCATCGAAGGCGCCGCCGAAGAACAGCGCGCCGAGGAGGCTGCCGGCCAGCAGACCGCCGAGCATACCGCCCATCAGGCCGCTCTTCTTGCCGGCGGTCGGGGCGGCGTTGGGACGAGCGGTGTTCTGTGACTGGGTCGCACTGGGGCTGGCCTGGCGCGAGTAGGAACCAACACTCTTGCCGCCACCCAGGCGGCGGGCGTCGGCGCTGTCGACGGCAAGGCCGAAGCCCATCACGCCGACAAGGATCATCACGAGAAGGTGACGCATCGAAGACATCTCCGTAGTTCGGCCTGCATTGGCCAGTCTGGGCCTTTGACCCTGGTGGTCAGAGGCACGTCGCTCGTCCATTCTAGCGATAACGGGCGCCGCGGGAAGCCGTGTACAACGAAAAGTCGAGGAGACCCCATGCTGATCGAACGTAGTGACAGTCTGCTGCTGGTGGTCGACGTGCAGACGGCATTGATGCCGGTGGTGGAAAGAGGGGATCAGGCGATCACCGAGATCGGCTGGCTGGCGGCCGTGGCAGAGCGCCTGGAGGTGCCTGTGTGGGTGACCGAGCAGTATCCTCAGGGGCTCGGGGCGACCGAGCCGCGACTGAAATGTGCCCTGCCACAGAGCACCCGCTGGTTCACCAAGAGTCACTTCAACGCCTGCCGGGAGCGCGATATTGCACAGGCCTTCGAGGCGGCTGCGCCGCGTCAGGTCGTGATTGCCGGGGCCGAAGCCCATATCTGTGTGCTGCAGACGGCACTTGGCCTGCTGGAACGGGGTGTCGAGCTGTTCTGGCTGGTCGAAGGCTGCGTCAGTCGCCGCAGCGATGAAGCGAGACTTGCCGGCGAGCGCGCAAGACAGGCCGGCGCCTGGCAAGTCAGCGCCGACATGGTGGCCTACGAATGGCTGGAACGCTGTGACGACGCGACCTTTCGCGAGGTGCATCGTGAACTGCTGCGCCCCAGGGCGTCCCGGCCGCTGCGGCTGGCGCCCTGAGGATCACAGCTGGCGCGCCAGCCAAGCCAGACAATAAAGCCACGCCTTCATGATCGCTGAAAGGTGGCACCGTGCACCATCTGCGGCGCACGGACGAGATGCTACCGGCGTAGCGGCAGCGCGACTCAGGCGGGGTTGTCGCGGGTGAACACCAGGGTGCCACCCTCGGACTCGGCGGCATTGAAGCGGTACCCGGCCATGTCGAAGTCCTTGAGCCCTTCCTTGTCGTCCAGGCGTTGCTGGATCATCCAGGCGGCCATCAGTCCCCGGGCCTTCTTGGCGTAGAAGCTGATGATCTTGTAGCGATCGTTCTTCCAGTCCTTGAACACCGGGGTGACCACTTCGGCCTTGAGCTTTCTGGCATCGATGGCCTTGAAGTACTCGTTGGAGGCCAGGTTGACCAGCACAGGTGTTCCGCTCTGTGCCACCGCCCGGTCGAGCTCCTCGGTCAGCAGCGGCTTCCAGAAGGCGTAGAGGTCCTTGCCCTTGGCGTTTTCCAGACGGGTGCCCATTTCCAGGCGATAGGGCTGGATCAGATCCAGCGGGCGCAGCAGGCCATAGAGGCCCGACAGGATGCGCAGATGATCCTGGGCGAAGCGGTTGTCGGCTTCATCGAAGGCGTCGGCCTGCAGGCCGACGTAGACGTCGCCCTGGAAGGCCTGGGCGGCGACCTTGGCGTTGTCCGGAGTGAACGGGGTCTGCCATTGACCGAAGCGCGCCGCGTTGAGTCCGGCGATCTTGTCGCTGACGCCCATCAGCTCCGAGATGCGGGCCGGGCTGTAGTCGCGCAGGATGTCGATCAGCTCGCGGGAGCGGTCGAGGTAGTCGGGCTCGCTGTGGATATCGGTGGTGGCCGGGGTCTCGAAGTCCAGCGTCTTGGCCGGAGAGATCACGCTGAGCATGGGCGTGCTCCTGATGTCAGGTAGGGAAAATTGGCAAGTGGCCGTCATTGTACCAAGCCCCGCCGCCGCTCGGGACGAGGGCGAGGCTATGGACGCCATAGTAAAGAGGGCATGCCTGCCGGCAAGGGCAGGCGCTGTTCTCTACTTGAGGCCGGGGCTGGGGGGCGAGGCCGCTTCAGGGGCTGGGGTTGGGCAGCCTGTGATGGATGGCCTCGATGCCTTCGATGACTTCGTCGGCCAGCACCAGGGACTCCGAGGCGAGGTTGCTCTCGAGCTGCTCCATGGTGGTCGCGCCGATGATGTTGCTGGTCAGGAAGGAGCGCGAGTTGACGTAGGCCAGCGCCATCTGGGCCGGGTCCAGGGCGTGCTCGCGGGCCAGTTCGACGTAGGCGCGGGTGGCATCGATCGCCTGATCGGAGCTGTAGCGGCTGAAGCGGTCCCACAGGGTCAGGCGGGCGCCGGGCGGACGGGCGCCGTCCAGATACTTGCCCGACAGCACGCCGAAGGCCAGCGGCGAGTAGGCCAGCAGTCCTACCTGTTCGCGGTGAGCGATCTCGGCCAGCCCCACCTCGAAGGTCCGGTTGAGCAGGTTGTAGGGGGTCTGTATCGAGGCGACCCGCGGCAGGCCCAGGGACTCGGCCAGTTGCAGGCAGCGCATCACGCCCCAGGGGGTCTCGTTGGACAGACCCACGGCACGTACCTTGCCTGCATCGACCAGTTCCTTGAGGGCCGACAGTGTCTCTTCCAGATCGGTGGCCTGCTCTTCCTCGTCGTGGGTATAGCCCAGGCGACCGAAGAAGTTGGTCGAACGGTCCGGCCAGTGCAGCTGGTAGAGATCGACGTAGTCGGTGTTCAGGCGTGCAAGGCTTGCGTCGATGGCCTCATGAAGATGGGCGCGAGTCAGGCGAGGTCCGCCGCGGATGTGCTTGATACCGGGGCCGGCAGCCTTGGTGGCGATGACCACGTCGTCGCGGCTTTGGCGGCCCTTGAGCCAGGAGCCTACATAGCTCTCGGTCAGTCCCTGGGTTTCGGCCTTGGGTGGCACCGGGTACATCTCGGCGGCGTCGATGAAGTTGACGCCGAAGGCCACCGCGCGGTCGAGCTGGGCATGGGCCTCGGCCTCGGTGTTCTGCTCGCCGAAGGTCATGGTTCCAAGGCACAGGCGACTGACGTCGATGCCGGTGTTGCCAAGGGGACGGATCTGCATGGGGACTCCTTTTGGTAGGCCTTTGTCAGGGGGGCGCAGCGCCGCCGCCGGACCGTTTTTGCTGCAAAGCATCGAGATGGTACCTTTGGCCGATAGGGGTCGCCAAATCCCGGGGGTTGAGTCCGTATCGGGCCAGGCGTATGCTTGCCACCCCGTTGCCGCGGAGGAGTCCGTGGCACCGTCGATTCAACAGGAGATCGCCCGCGACACAGGAGGTGTCCGGTCCGACTTCCATCCTTTGGACTCAAGGTTGTTGCCATGCAGCAGGCATCGTCACTGAAGACGCGGCTCGAGTACCGTCTGGCCCAGCAGTTGTTTCACACTCGCTGGTTGCCCCGCTCGCCGCGAACCCAGAGGCTGACCATGCGTCTGTTTCAACGCTGTGCGGACGCCGGGCACCCGGCAGCACTGTCGTTGTACGGGCACATGCTGTTTCACCGGTCACGGGCACCCCAGGACAAGGCACGCGGCGCTCGCTACGTGCTGCAGGCCGCCCATGGCGGGGACGTCAGGGCGCAGTACCAGGCAGGCCAGATCCACGAACATGGCTGCGCGCTGTACCCGGCGCGCCACGACCACGCCGTGACCTGGTACGCCCGGGCCGGGGAAGCGGGTCATGCGTTGGCGGCGGCGCGCCTGGAGCGCGCCTACCGGGATGGTGAGCTGTCGCTACCGGTGGATCCAGAGCGTGCTGCCTACTGGGCGGTGCTGGCTTCTGCAGGGCAGGCCTCGCCAGGTTCGGCCAATAGCGCCCTGGCCAATGGACAGCCTGTTCCGGGGCAGTCCGCCAGGCAAGACGGTGTCACGCTGGACAAAGCGGAAGCCCAACAGCGACACTAGAGGTATCAGGCGCGGCGGTTGGGTCGCGCACGGGTCCCGGTGAGGCCGAGACGAGCGGCGGTTCAGGATTCCCTGGCCGCCGCTGGTAGTTTGGGCCTCGGGTACGGTTTTCGTTGTCGGGTGACGTCGGGGAGGCGTTTTGGCCGACTGTCACGACGAGGTTTGCTGCCTGTGGTGTTACCGACTCTGCTGGATATCGAAGCCTCTGGATTCGGGCGCGGCAGCTACCCGATCGAGATCGGCCTGGCGCGGCCGGACGGCAGCTGCTGCGCCTTTCTGATTCAGCCCCTCGAGGAATGGACCCACTGGGATCCCAAGGCCGAGCTGCTGCACGGGATATCCCGGGCCCGGCTCGAGCGCGAGGGCTATCCGGTACGTCACGTCGCCCGTTGGCTTAACGATGAGCTGCACGATATCGGCATCGCCTACAGCGATAGCTGGGGGTACGACAACACCTGGATGTCGCTGCTGTTTCACCACGCCGGCATGATCCCCGCCTTCCGCCTGGAAGCGCTGCGGCGGTTGCTCGACGAGACCCAGATGGCGATGTGGAGCGACATCAAGGAGTCGGTGATCGAGGAGCGGGGCATCCAGCGCCATCGCGCCGGCGAGGACGCCCGGCTGCTGCAGTTGACCTTCGCCCGCACCCAGGAGCTCAGCGCGCGCCGCTGACGCTCACTGTTTATCGCTCTCGCTGACGCTCACTGTTTATCGCTCTCGCTGACGCTCACTCTTTCTCGCGTTCTTTCTCGCACTCTTTGCCGCGTTCTTTGCCGCGCTCTTTGCTTCGCCATGGCGCCGCTCTATGTGGCGCCGCTCTCTATGGAGCTGTTGGGAGCCTGCCTACCTGAACAGTTACCCACAGCCGGTCCGACTGACCGTCTGTGGATAACGTGCGCTGGTGTGAACCTTCAGGGAGCGAGATCAATCGGCGGCGACACGCAGCAGCAGCTTGCCGGTGTTGGCATTGTCGGCGAGGTGCTGGTGGGCGGCCTCGACCTCCTCGATGGGCCAGTCGGCGTCGATCAGCGGAGCGAGTTCGCCGCGCTCGAGCCTTGGCCATACGTGGCGAGCGAGTTCACCCAGAATCCTGCCCTTGTCTTCCGGTGACCTGGCCCGCAGGGTCGAGCCGATCAGGCGCTGGCGCTTCATCAGCAGGCGGCCGATATCGAGCTCGGCGTGGCGTCCGCCCATCAGCCCGATCACCACCATTCGTCCATCGGCGGCCAGCACCCGTTGATTGTCGGCCAGATAGCTGGCCCCCACCGGGTCGAGGATCAGGTTGACCTCGCCGAATGCCTTGACCGCCTCGACGAAACTGCCCTGGTGGCGGTTCCAGCCCGCCCTGGCACCCAGCGACAGGCAGCGCTTGAGCTTTTCATCGCTGCCCACGGTGACAAAGCAGGGGTGACCGAACTCGCGGCACAGCTGGATCGCGGCGGTACCGACGCCGCTGGCGGCGGCGTGCAGCAGCACCTGTTCGCCTTCGGCGAGTTGGCCTTCGATGAACAGGTTCAGCCAGGCGGTGGCGTAGACCTCCGGCAGGGCGGCGGCCTCGCGCAGGCCAAAGCCATCGGGCACCGGCAGCACCTGGCGTTCGTCCACGCAGACCTTCTCGGCGTAGCCGCCACCGGCGAGCAGCGCGCACACTTGCTGCCCAACCTGGAGCTTTTCGACCTCGGGGCCGAGCGCCACCACGCTACCGCTGACTTCCAGTCCCAGCACCTCGGAGGCGCCTGGGGGCGGCGGGTACTGACCGGCGCGCTGCATCAGGTCGGCGCGATTGACGCCGGCCCAGGCCACCTCGATATGCACTTCTCTGGCCTGGGGGGCGGGGAGATCGTCGGTGGACCGCCAGATCAGGCGGTCGCCGTCTTGCTGCATGGCGTACATCGGACATCCTCCATGATGAAATGAGAGGTCGACGAGGCGGCTGAGAAGCCGCCTGGACGCAGGAGCCTAGCGCTTGTCCAGGCGGGCCTCGAGCGCCTCCAGCAGAGCGTCGGGGTTGGCTGCACTGATCAGGGTATCGAGCGTGGCGGTGTCGAGAAAGCCCTGCTCCACCCCAGCGTGGAGGAACGTAAGCAAGGGGCGATAGAAGGCGCAGGTGTCGAGAATGCCGATGGGCTTGGCGTGCAGCCCCAAGTAGCGCCAGGTCCAGGTCTCGAAGAATTCCTCCAGGGTGCCGATCCCGCCCGGCAGCATCACGAAGGCGTCGGCGTTGGCCGCCATCTGGGCCTTGCGCTCGTGCATGTCGCCGACACGAACCAGTTCGGTCAGGCCATCGTGGGCCAGCTCCCGGTCCACCAGGTGGTGGGGCATGACCCCGATGACCTGGCCTCCGGCCTCCAGGGTGGCATCGGCCAGCGCGCCCATCAGGCCGACACTGGCGCCACCGTAGACCAGGCCATGGCCGCGTTCGGCCAGGCGCCGGCCGAAGGCGCGGGTATCTTCGAGAAAACGGGGATCTTCGCCCTGGCGTGAACCAAGATAGACACAGATCTGGGCCATGGAACGTTCTTCCTGTCGCGGCGTGAAGGGGGAGAGCGCTTGTCTGCGAGCAGCTCAGGGCAATAGATCGATGATGCCGTAGTGCTCGTCGACCCACTGGCCGATCACATTGTTGCCGCACAGGTGATGGGCGTACTGGGTGTGCAGGCAGCGCACCTGATCGTGGTTGGCGATGCCGCCGATGCCGCGTTCACGCAGCACCTTGTCATAGCCCAGACGCTCGACCTCGGCACGCTGCTCGGCGCTCATGTGCGCCCAGCGGGTGGCGATGTAGTCCTGGTGGCTTGCATGGTAGGCCGCACGGAAGTCGTCATCCTCCTTCAGCCGGGCTTCCAGCGACTTGATCACGCCGGCTGCCTCGATCCGTGACAGCTCCACCTTGAGCAGCTCGGAACTCAGCCAGAACAGGGTGGGAAACGGCTTGCCGTCGACGATCGGGGCCATGCGCAGCACCAGCGGAGTGCCTTCGCCGTCGGTGGCGGCAAGGGCCTCGATGCCGCGGGGCTCGCGACCGAGCTGCTCGGCGATGATCGCCGTCTGGGCGGCATCGGGGGGCGTGTCAGGACGGATCACCATCGGGGTTGTCTCTTACGAATTTGGTGGAGCGCCCCACCGCGCGAAAGAAGGCACGATTGAGCTGTTCCGGGGTGGGGACGTAGGCCTGCTCGCGCTCGATGAACTCGGCGCCGCGTGCGATCAGCACGTCGTAGAGGCGATTGAACGGGGCATCATAATCGTAGGGATCGGCGCCGAACAAGCGAATGTGCGGATAGTCGGCGAAGCGCTCGAGGAAGAAGGCTTCCAGGCTGGCCTCGGCGGCGCGATGGCGGACCTTGTCGTCCGGGTCCAGCCACAGGGTGTAGCGGATCGCCATGGGCACCTCTGGTGTCGATATGGCTCCACCCTAGCATTTTTGCCATTTTGACGCTTGTTCGGCCGGTTTTTAACCGGGAACGGGGCTGTCTCGAAGGGCTAGCTCGAAAGGCTGTCTCGAAGCGCTATCTCAAAGCGCTATCTCGCCAGCGCCACCACCTGGGCATCGGTCAGCGCGATCAGGTCGTCCGGGGCCAGGGTGATTTCCAGGCCGCGGCGTCCGCCGCTGACGTGGATCTGGCTGTGGCCGTGACAGCTGTCATCGATAAAGGTGGCCAGACGCTTCTTCTGACCCAGCGGGCTGATGCCGCCGACCACATAGCCGGTGGCTCGTTCGGCCGCTTCGGCCTCGGCCATGGCGGCCTTGCGACCCTCGGCCGCCTTGGCCAGGGTCTTGAGGTCGAGCTTGCGCGATACCGGCACGATGGCCACCACCAGGCGCTGGCCATCGATGCTGGCCAGCAGGGTCTTGAACACCGCCGCGGGGTCCAGCCCCAGCGCCTCGGCCGCCTCCTCGCCGTAGGCCGGCGAGCGCGGGTCATGCTCGTAGCTGAGGGTGGAAAACGGTCTGCCGGCCTTTTCCAGCGTCTTGACGGCAGGGGTCATGGTCAGGCGATCTCCGGTTCGTGAAGGTGCTCCATCAGGGCTTCGCGCAGCTCGCCTTCAATCGGCACTGCCTTCTTGGTCTGGTGGTCGAAGTGCACCAGCACGGTGTGGCCGAGATTGGTCAGCTCGCCCTTCTGGTGGGCTTCCTGGGTCACGGTGAAGGAGCTGTTGCCCAGGCGTGACAGGTAAGTGCGAACCTCGATGTCATGGCCATAGTGGAGTTCGGCGCGATAGTCGATCTCCATGCGTGCCATGATCAACCGCCACTTGGCCGGGTCCAGGTCCGGGGTGAACAGGCGGAAGAGGTCATTGCGTGCCAGCTCGAACCAGGCCGGCAGGCGGGTATTGTTGACGTGACCGAGGGCGTCGGTGTCGTAGAAGGCGGGCTCGATGGTGCGGGTCAGCATAGGGCGTTCTCGTTTGTTGTGGTGGCGATGTGGTGATGTCAGGGTTTCAGGATTATCCCAAGCAAGCGCTAGGTCAAGATGCGGGCGTCGGCGCGCCCGTCTTGGCTCAACGCTTGGCTCAGCCTTTAGCTCAGCCCTTGTCTCTCAACTTCGGCGGCCTGCCCACCACTGCTGCACACGCATCCACGACAACAGCCACAGGGTGGCGGCGGCGAAGCCCAGCAGGGTGCCTGGCCACAGGCCGAGGCTTGCGTAGGTCAGTGACACCACCAGGGCGTAGCACAGAAGCGAGCCCAGGCCCGCAGGATAGTGCTTGATGACCGTGGCCACTGGCGCTGCCCCCTGGGTCAGGTGGAGGATCACCAGGAACGGGTACATGGTCACCGGGAACGCCGCCATGACCCCGGCCCAGGCGCTCGGCACCACATGGGCGAGGCCGGTGATCAGGAAGATGATGCCCGCGGCGAGCCCTGCCCGAAGCGCCAGCGCCGGCCAGGAGAAACCGCCCTTGGGGGTGGCCTTGACGTCGGGGACCCGGCGATAGAGCCAGGTGAAGACGATGATGGCGGCCAGGGTGGTGAGGGTGCCACCGAGGCGGCTGAAATCGACCTGGGTCAGCAGGCTGCTGGCGGCGAGCCAGGCGGCAAGGCCTCCCGCGGTTCCCTGGGCCACGCCCTTGAGCCCGTCACCGCGTGCGGCCAGCAGGTAGCCGCCGCCCAGTGCCAGGGTCGCGGTGAAGCCGGCCAGGGTGTGTACGGCGCTGTCGCTGGCGAACTGGGGCGACAGCTCCAGGCCAATGAAGAACAGTGCGATGGCGGTGCCCAGCGGGTAGCCGGAGAGCAGGCCGGCGACCCGGGTGCTGACCCGCTCGGCGATGACCGACAGGCCGAGCACGACGCCGACGGAGATAAGCAGTTTGGCCAGTTGCCAGTGAAGGGGGACGTCCATGAGGGGAGGGGGTTCCTTGGGTTATCGTAGGTATCTGGTGACCAGGTTCAAGCGAGATGACCATGACCGAGCTGTCGCCGCCCCCGAGGCCAGAGCGCTGCGAGCTGTGCGCGCGAGGGGCGCCCCTGACCAAGCATCATCTGATACCGCGTTCGCTGCACGGCAAGGCGCGCTATCGCAAGCGCCACGATCGCGTCGAGCGCCTGACGACGATCCTGTGGGTGTGCCACGGCTGCCACCGCCATCTTCACGCGCTGCTGAGCGAGCGTGAGCTGGCCGACCATTATCGCAGCCGCGAGGCGCTGCTGGCACATCCGGAGATTCGTTCCTTCGTCGAATGGCTGTCGACCAAGCCCGACGGCTTTCGGCCGAAGCGGCCGACCCGGCGGCGTCGTTAGTGCGGTGCCTAGACCAGCCTGAGCCCCTGGCGATCAACCCAGGCGGCGGTCACCGCGGCAGCCAGCGGTTGGCGAAGGTGTTCCGGCAGGGCGTCGACGGCGGCGTCGCGGCTGTCGAAGGCGCGATTGCGCAGCCAGCAGTAGGCCCAGGCGCAGGCCTCGGGCTCATCGCCGGGTGTCGGCCGCGCAGGCATCTGGACCAGCAGGAACAGCGCGGTACGCACCGCCCAGTGGGGTGGGATCTCGTCGTTGTCGGCGGCGGCCCAGCACTCCAGTGTGGCGCCGTCCGGGGTCTCTCCCGGGTCGCCGAGGCCGGCGACCCGGGCGGTTTCTGCCAGGATCAGCGCCAGGCGATCGGGGTCGCCGCGTCCAAGCGCCAGCCACTGGCCGATCAGGGCAGGCATTCCTCGGCATACCTTGGCGAAGAATCCGTGATGCGGCATGGTGCTTGTCATGGGGGAAGCGTCCTTCAAGTGCTTGGCCAGGGTATCCTGGCAACCGACCAGCCATCGTCAGGGAGATGACCATGAAACCCGATTTTGCCACGCCGATCGATCGACGACAGCCCCGCGGTGATGATCGTTCGCCACATTGGCCGTCACAGAAGTGGCACCGCCACGGTGATGACGTCCTTCCGCTGTGGGTCGCGGACATGGACTTCCGCTCGCCCGAGGCGGTGGTCGAGGCGCTGTCGGCGCGCATCGATCACGGCGTCTTTGGCTACGGTCTGGTGGCGGAAAGTCTGGAACAGACGCTGATCGACTGGAGTGCCACCCACTATGGCTGGGACATCGAGGCCCGCTGGCAGCACTGGCTGCCGGGGGTGGTACCGGCGTTGCACCTGGCGAGCCTGGCCTTTACCGAGCCTGGCGATGGGGTGCTGACGGTGACGCCTATCTATCCGCCGTTCTTGCAGGTGGCCAGGCGCACCGGGCGCCTGCCCCAGCAGGCAGCCATGCGCCCGCCCCAGGCGCCGGGCGAGCCCTGGACGCTGGACCTCGAGGCGCTGGAGGCGGCGATCACCGAGCGGACCCGGCTGCTGTTGTGGTGCCAGCCCCACAACCCCACCGGACGAGCCTGGCGCCGCGACGAGCTCGAAGGACTCGCCGAACTGGTCGAGCGTCATCAGTTGATCGTGGTTTCAGACGAGCTGCACTGCGACCTGCTGCTCGACGAAGGAGCGCGCCACCAGCCCCTGGCCGCCGCCTTCCCGGCGCTGGCCGATCGCATCATCACCCTGTGGGCGCCCTCCAAGACCTTCAATCTGGCTGGGCTGACTGCCGCCTGCGCGATTTGCCCCGACGCCGGCCTGAGAAAGCGCTTTCGTGATACCGCCAAGGGATTGATGCCGGACGCCAATGTGCTCGGGCTGGTGGCGGCTGAGGCCGCCTATCGCCACGGCGAGCCCTGGCGCCAGGAGTTGTTGACGGTACTGCGTGGCCACCGCCAGACGCTGGTCGAGCGCGTCGCTGGCTGGCCCGGCGTGGGCTTCAGCGCCCCCGAATCGACCTATCTGGCCTGGCTCGATCTGCGCCAGTCGACCCTGGGTGGCGAGGAGTCGCCGGCCAAGGCATTGCTCGAGCGAGCCGGGGTCGCGCTGTCGGATGGCGCCGACTTCGGCTGGCCGGGCTTTGCGCGGCTCAATTTCGGCACCACGGCCACCCAGCTTGACGAGGCGCTGGCGCGCCTGGACCAGGTGCTGGGCGGCTGAGTGGCGCTGGCGTAATAACCTCAACAACGAAAACGGGGCCCTCGAAGGGGCCCCGTTTTCATCTTTTTTAGGCGATGAGCGGCAAGGCGCTCGACGTCTCGATCCCCTCAGTAGAGCAGGGCGAACAGCTTGCGGCGGTAGCTCACCGTCAGCGGATGATCGGCGCCGAGTGCGTCGAACACCCGCAGCAGGGTCTTGCGCGCCAGGTCGTCACCGTAGGCACGGTCGCGCTTCATCACTGCCAGCAAGCCTTCCAGGCCGGGTTCATAGTCACCGTCGGCCACCTGGCGCAGCGCCCTCAGATAGTTGGCCTCGCTGTCGTCACGCCCCTCCAGGGCGGCCAGGGTCTCGGCGTCGGGCGCTTCTTCGCCGAACTCGATGCTGGCACGAACGCCGCGGGCCTCGGGACCGTCGCGGTCTTCCGGAGGTAGCGCGTCAAGCAGGGTGCGCGCTTCGTCATTGCGACCTTCCGCCACCAGCACTCGGGCCATCTGGATCTGGTAGGCCAGGTGGTCGGGGTACTGCTGCGTCAGCTGCTGCAGGATCTCCAGCGCGGTGGCGGTGTCGCCCGCCGCCAGGGCCTGCTCGGCCTGTTCTTCGGGGCTTGCCGGAGCATCTTCCGGGGCCGGGAAGTAGCGGCCCAGCCACTCGCGAATTTCCTTTTCCGGCAAGGCGCCCTGGAAGTGGTCCACCAGACCGCCCTGACTGATCAACTTGACGTCGGGTACCGAGCGTACGCCGAGCTGGCCGGCGATGTCCTGGTTGTCGTCGATGTTGAGCTTGGCCAGCAGGAAGGTGCCGGCGTATTCGCGGGTCAGCTTTTCCAGCACCGGCATCAGGTTCTTGCAGGGCTCGCACCAGGGGGCCCAGCAGTCCAGCAGCACCGGGATGCGCATGGACAGCTCCAGCACCTGCTTAATGTTGCTGCGGTCGACGTCGAAGATCAGGTCGCTGTCGGCCGGCCCCTGGGACGCCGCGGCGGCACCCTGGGCGGGTTCGCTGCTCGGATCGCTGCTCAGAGGTTCGCCTGTACGAGGGTCGACGATGGGCATGGGACACAACCTTGTCAAAAGTGAATTGCCCTAAAGATGCGGGCGACGGCCACCGACTTCAAGGCGCCTGCCGATACGCCGGAGCATGCCTGGAATCGATGACTGGCCAGCGGTGTGCCCAAGACGCGGTAAAGGGCTGCGGCGACGGTCGATTCTTGACCGACTCGGGTTGATCGAGGTCAGCTCTTCGACGAAAGAAGGAGGGGGGGATGGCTAATCCGGGGACACGGAAGCGCCAAAAAATATCGAATTGGCACAGAAAAATTAAGATTTAATCAGGGGGCGGGCTTCGCAATACAGGGATGCCGCAATGGCGTCTAGTGGCGAAGCGCTGGCCTCGGCCACCACCGGACAGCCAACAAAAAAACGAGGCAGTCCCGAAGGACTGCCTCGTTTTCGTATTTGGTAGCGGGGACCGGATTTGAACCGATGACCTTCGGGTTATGAGCCCGACGAGCTACCAGACTGCTCCACCCCGCATCAACGAGGACGTAGTATACGGATAATTCTGGCTGCGTCAACCCTGTGCGATTTCGGGTGTGATGGGTCGTGCCGTTCGGGCGCTGTGGTCCATACTGGAGGGGCTGTCATGCAAATGTCAGTGCTAGACGCTAGCCTGGTGGATAGTCGTTGTGGACGTTGATTCGACGCAGTACCACGACGAAGGCCTGCCGAGGTAGGCAGGTGGGGCTGGGCGTCGCAGTGGCAGGAGGCCACCCGCGATCGCTCTGGGCCCGAGGTTCCTGGTTGCGCGAATGCGCAGCACCAGAGCATCCACTGCTATACATGCTTGCAACAACAAGTGCCGTCGCCAAGCGGCGGCGTGAAGGACAATCAGGGAGGTCGTCTATGACTCAGCAAAAGCCCGTCGCGTGGGTCACCGGTGGTACTGGTGGTATCGGAAGCTCAATCTGTCGCGAACTGGCGGATGCCGGCTATCAGGTAGTGGCCGGTTACAACAATCCTGACAAGGCCAAGACCTGGCTGGAGACCCAGAAGTCGGATGGCTATGACAATATCGACATCACCGGCATCGATCTGACCGATTTCGAGGCCTGCCAGAATGGCGTCAAGGCGATCGAGGACCAGCATGGGCCGATCGCAGTGCTGGTCAACTGTGCTGGTATCACCAAGGATGGCACCTTGAAGAAGATGTCGGCGGACCAGTGGAACGTGGTCATCGACACCAACCTCAACAGCGTCTTCAATACCTGCCGCAGCGTGATCGAGAGCATGCTGGAGCAGGGCTACGGACGGATCATCAACATTTCGTCCATCAACGGCCGCAAGGGGCAGTTCGGCCAGGTGAACTATTCCGCCGCCAAGGCCGGCATGCACGGTCTGACCATGGCGCTGGCGCAGGAAACTGCGACCAAGGGCATCACCGTCAACACCATCTCGCCTGGCTATATCGCCACCGACATGATCATGAAGATTCCGGAGAAGGTGCGCGAGGCCATTCGCGAGACCATCCCGATGAAGCGGTACGGCACGCCGGAAGAGATCGGCCGCCTGGTCAATTTCCTGGCCAGCAAGGACAACGGTTTTATCACCGGTGCCAATATCGACATCAATGGCGGTCAGTTCATGGGCTGACAGACGTCGCGCCGGGCTCACGAGGCTCGGCGATGTACATTTCGCCAGAAACCACGATGCGAGGCCAAAAGGCCTCGCATCGTGGTTTTCAGGGGTTGAAAGAGGGGGGGAGGCACGGCAAGCCGTGCATCGCTCAGGGTGGTGGCAGTTGACTCAGCCCATCCAGCAGGGCGTCGAGCTCCTGTACCTCGCGCTCCCACTGCTGGCGCGACACTGGACCGGTGGCCAGCAGCCCACACAGTACCGAGATCAGCTCGTCTTCCCGGCTCGGCGCCTGGCCAAGGCTGTCGTTGAGGCGGTCGACCTGGATCGCCAGGCGCAGTGGCTCGTCCTGGTGGCCGATCGGATGGCCCGCCAGGAGCGCCAGGTGTACCCGCAGTCGTGCCAGACGCTCGGCGACTTCCTCCGCTGGAGCAGGATCGCGTCGTGCGGCGTTGCGCTGTGCGTGGGCCTGTTTCAGCGCCGGCGGCAACGATAGCGCGGCGGGAATCTCCACATCACTGCAGAGGCGACCGGCGAGGCAGTCATCGTCGGCCTCAAGGTGCTCGAGAATCAGGGGTTTGACCTCGCGCCAACGACCGACGACCTCTGCCACGGAGAGCCGTTCCAGGCGCTCGCGCCGAGCCCGTACGATGCCGGTCCAGCGCTTGCGCATGCCTTCGGTGCGCCGGCCCGATGGCAGCGGTTCCAGCGCGCTGGCCTCATCCACCGCCTTGTCCAGCCAGTCGGCCTCGCTGCTTGCCGCGGGTTGCCAGGCATCGATGCGGTCGATCAGGGCCTGCATCTGTTCCAGCCGCTCGCGAGCACGCTGGGCACGATCATCGCGCTCGGCGTCACGCTGGGCGAAGATCTGGTCGCATAGTTGGCGGAATTCTCGCCACAGGGTCTGCTCCTCGCCCTTGGGCGCGCGCCCCAGTTCGCGCCAGCGCTGTTGCAGTGCCTTGGCCTGGTCGGCTCGCTGGCGTGCCGGCAGTCGTGCATCGACCAGCGCTCGGGCCTGGTCGATCACCTCACGCTTGGCGTCGGCGATCTCGTTGGCGCGGCGATCGATCAGCGCCTGCAACTGATGCCGGATGCGGCCGAAGCGTCGTCCGATGGCCTCAGCGTGATCGCGCGGGACAGGGGCGGTGCGGCGCCACTGTTCCCTGGCCTGGTCGCGGATCTCGCGCAGCGCGTCGGGGTCGGCCTGGGCGGCGGGCTGCTCCAGAAGGGCCTCGATCTGCTCGCACAGCGCTTCGCGTTCTGCCAGGTTGGCCTCGCGCAGGCGCTGTTGTTGTTCACGCCAGGCCTTGAGCGACTCGCGAATACGTTCGGAGGTTGCCCGAAAGCGCTCGGACTGCTCGCGGTTGGCCGCGGCGTCGCCCAGTGCCTTCCACTCCTTGACCAGCTGGCGATGGCGGCGGTCACGGTCACGGTCGGTGAGGGTGGCGTCCTGCTCCAGGGCCTCGATGGCCTGGCACAGTTGCTCGCGCTTGGGACCGGCGACGAAGCCGCGCCAGTCACGCAGTTCGGCGAGTCGTGCGCCGAGGCGCTTGAGTCGAGACTGCTGGGCACCGGCCGAGGACGGCAGCTGATCGGCGAGGTGGCGAAGCCGCTGGTGCAGGCGGCTTGCTCCCTTGAAGGTACCCTCGTCGAGCAGCGCCTCGAGACGATCCAGTTCCTCATCGAAGCGTGTGAGCTGGGACTCCGACGGTTCGTCTCCGGAAAGATCCTTCTCCAGGCGAAGATGGTGTCGGGCACGTTCGAGCCTCGGGTCTGGCGGCAGACCTTCGGGCCACTTGCAGTCGCTCACCAGCTGCTTCAGCGCAGCCTCGTCGCCGGCCCTGATGGCTTCCTCCAGCGGCAGGGCGCGCTCGACCAGGCGCTGGTGGGCCTGGTTGATGGCGTCGTAGTTCTTCAAGGCCTTGTCGTAGCGCTGGCGCAGGCCGTCGTCGGCGAGGTGGATCTCGGACAATGCCTGCCAGCGGTTGGCCATCAACTGCTTCTGAGCTCGCAGGCTGGCCAGGTCCTGTTCACCGACATATTCGCCCTGGTAGAGCGCGGCCAGGCTTTCTTCCAGCGCCATGACCAGTGCCTCTCGGTCCTGATCGGCCTGCTCGCGGCGCTGTCGGTCGGCACGCAGGGCGTGTTCCTGGGCCTCGTGATCGTGAATCACCTTGCGACAGCGCAGGCTGGCCTCCTGGTAGCGCTGCTCCTGCCCGGCGTCGGGCAGATCCGCCAGTCGAGACCACTCGCGCTCCAGATGGCGGAAGCGCCCAGCGTAGAGAGGCTCCCAGGTGGCGCGGGCGTGCTGCTCGAGACTGGCCAGCAGTTGCTCGCGTCGTTCCCGAGCCTGTTCCACGGCGTCGGCGTCGGCGCGCAGTCGACCCAGGCGTTCCTTGGCGTCGCGCACCACGTGGCGATCCCGGCGGGCCGCCTGGGCCAGCTGCTTGAGACCTTCCTCGGAGGTGACCCGCTCGGCGGCGGCGTGACGTACGGCGGCGATGCCGTTGTCGCAGGCCTGGCGAATCAGGGCGGCCTCGTCATCGAGCCTGGCCAGGGCGGCGAGTCGCAGCTGCTGGTTATCGCCCTGGAGGGCGATCTCCTCGAGCATCGCCGCGTCGTCCAGGGACTCGACGATCTGCTGGCGGCGGCCAAGTTCGATGCCGCCCTGGCGACCGATCAGCAGCGCGATGAGCTGACGATCCAGCTCGCGTGATCCTTTACCCTCAACGCGCAGCTCCAGCAGTCGCTGTGGGTCGTCCAGGCGTCTCGCCGCGGCGAGACGGACGTCGGGCTCGGTGTCCTGGACCAGGGTCTCGAGGGCCTCGCGTTGGCTCTGGGGGTCGAGCCGTTCGGCGGCATCGCGTCGGACCTGTGGATCGGGATGTCGCCAGCGTGGCGAGAAAAGGCGGCGGAGGAGTCCGGGCATGGGGCTTCCTGCAAAGAAATAAAGAAAGGTGGCGAAACGGCTTCACCATCTTGTTATTGCGCCAGGCAAAGCCGGGCGTCGAGATAGAAAGTTTATCTAAGCATGCGCGCCACCATCAGAAAAGGCCTCAGCGCAGGGCTGTGGCTGATTGGAGACACTGACAGGAGGACAATTGAGGCTTATGATCGGTTGCAGGACCGGGGGCTCTGACTTAGCTTGAGATCATCCCCCGACCAACACCCGACGTGGAGTTCGGCAATGAGCCTCAAAGTGGACAGGGACAGCATGGCGTTTACGTTCAAGGGTGGGATGCTGCCCATGACGGTGATGGAGCTTTCCAGTGCGGATCCCGAGGAAATTCGCGATCAGCTCGCGGGCAAGCTCTCGCAGTCGCCAGCCTTCTTTCAGCACACCCCGGTGGTGCTCAGCGTCGAGAAGCTCGACGAACCTCACCTGGCCCTGGAACGTATCTGTGCGGTGTGCCGGGCGCACAAGCTGCTGCCGGTAGCGGTGCGTGGTGGTGCCGATCCGGTCAAGCAGTCCGCCTGGGCGCTCGGACTTGGCTGGTTCCCCCCCCAGGATGCCGCTCGTGCGCGTACCCTGGAAAGCGTTCCGGTGCAGGAAGACGAAGACGTCACCGTGGTCGAGGAAGTGGAGGCTGACGCGCCTCATGGCGGACGTATCTTTCGTGGCACCGTGCGTTCCGGCCAGCAGATCACCGCTCCCGACGGCGACCTGACCGTGATCGGTGCGGTCAATGCCGGGGCCGAGGTGCTGGCGGCGGGCAATGTCCATGTCTACGGTGCCCTCAGGGGGCGTGCCCTCGCTGGCATTCACGGCGACCACCAGGCAGGCATCTTCTGCCGTGAGCTGCATGCGGAGCTGTTGTCGGTGGCGGGCAACTACAAGCGTCTCGAAGATCTCGACCCCCAGCTGCTCGGCTCCTCCGTCCAGGTCGTGCTGACGGACGATCAGTTGGGGATCACCGCGTTGAAGTGAGCCTTCAGCCGGGCTTGTGAAGCGCCTTCAGCGGGGCATTGCCGCATCAGCGGGCGCTTTAGCGCGGGACAGCGATTTTTATAAGGCCGTGCCTGGTCACTGCGGTGACCACACAGGACCAACAACTTTACGACGACAGGATGCGACACTTGGCCAAGATCATCGTAGTGACCTCCGGTAAAGGCGGGGTCGGCAAGACAACCAGTGCGGCAGCCATTGCCACCGGGCTGGCACTCAGAGGCAACAAGACGGTAGTGATCGACTTCGATGTCGGTCTACGGAACCTCGACTTGATCATGGGCTGCGAGCGCCGTGTGGTCTACGACCTGGTCAACGTCATCCAGGGCGAGGCCGGGCTGAACCAGGCGCTGATCCGTGACAAGCGCGTGGACAACCTGCATATCCTTCCTGCCTCCCAGACTCGGGACAAGGATGCCTTGACCCAGGAGGGCGTCGAGAAGGTGCTGGACACCCTGACCAAGGACTTCGACTACATACTGTGCGATTCACCCGCCGGTATCGAACGTGGTGCCCAGCTGGCCATGTACTTCGCCGACGAAGCCATCGTGGTGACCAACCCCGAGGTGTCTTCGGTGCGTGACTCCGACCGTATCCTTGGGCTGTTGTCATCGAAGACCCGGCGGGCCGAGCAGGGCAAGGACCCGATCAAGGAGCATCTGCTGATCACCCGCTACAACCCCGGACGGGTCGACCAGGGAGACATGCTGAATCTCGAGGACATTCGCGAGATCCTGGCCATCAACCTGGTAGGTTTGATTCCCGAGTCCGAGGCCGTGCTGAGAGCCTCCAACCAGGGGGTCCCGGTCACCCACGACGACAGCAGTGACGCTGGCCAGGCCTATATGGATACGGTCAGCCGCCTGATCGGAGAGGAGGTGCCCTTGCGCTTCCACGAGTATCAGAAGAAAAGCCTGCTGAGCCGCATGTTCGGAGGAGGAGGTCGCCGGTGAAACTACTCGATTTCCTGAAGCGCGAACGCAAGAAGTCCGCGTCTGTCGCCAAGGAGCGGCTGCAGATCATCGTGGCGCACCAGCGTAGCCAGCGGGGACAGCCTGACTTCCTGCCGATGCTGGAGAAGGAGTTGCTTGAGGTCATCCGCCGCTATGTCGAGGTGGACGACGATGCCATCAATATGTCGCTGGACAGCGAGGACAACTGCTCGGTGCTCGAGCTCAACGTGACCCTGCCGCGCAGCAGTTGATGCAGCGTCTGGTGTTGCTTGAACGTCGTGATATCGTCGATGCCACATCGCCGATGCGATATCGACAATGCCAGCCATCAAGATGACGCCCCTTGGGCGTCTTTCGTGTATTTCCTTCCCGCGCCGGACTCGACCTGTGATCGTGCAGGCTGAGCCCGGCGTTGGCCTGTGCTAGGCTGACGGGCCTTTGACGTACGCGTGGAGACCGCAATCCCATGGCGCAGCCGAAAGCCGCTCCGCTGACCTTTCTGTGGCACGACTACGAGACCTTTGGTGCCGATCCTCGGCGCGATCGTCCCTCGCAGTTCGCGGCCATCCGTACCGACGCCGAGTTCAACGAGATTGGCGAGCCGGTGGAGCTGTTCTGCAAGCCCGCCGATGATGCCTTGCCGCACCCGATGGCCTGCCTGATCACCGGTATTACGCCCCAGCAGGCGAGGCGCAACGGTGTGCCCGAAGCCGAGTTCGCCGGCGCCATCGTCGACGAGATGAGCGTCGCCGGGACCTGTGCGGTGGGCTACAACAGCCTGCGCTTCGACGATGAGGTCAGTCGTCACCTGTTTTACCGCAACCTGATCGACCCCTATGCACGGGAGTGGCAGAACGGCAATTCGCGCTGGGATCTGATCGACGTGGTGCGCGCCTTTCACGCCTTGAGGCCAGAGGGCATCGAGTGGCCAAGGCGCGAGGACGGCAGTCCCAGCTTTCGCCTGGAAGACCTGACCGCGGCCAACGGTATCGAGCATGCCGGCGCCCACGACGCCCTGGCCGATGTGCGCGCCACCATCGCCCTGGCGCGACTGTTGCGTGGCGCCAATGCCAACCTGTTCGACTACCTGCTGTCGCTCAGGGCCAAGCGTGAGGTGCGCAAACGCCTGGATACGACCCAGCGCAAGCCGGTGGTGCATATCTCCCGGCGCTATCCGGCCAGCCGTGCCTGCGGGTCTCTGGTGATGCCCCTGGCCGAACACCCGACCAATCCCAACGGCGTCATCGTCTACGACCTGTCGCTGGACCCTGCCGACATGCTCAGTCTCTCGCCCCAGGAGATTCGTGCTCGGGTATTTGTCAGCAATGACGACCTGGCCGAGGGGGAAAGCCGGATTCCGCTGAAGGTCGTGCACATCAACAAGTGCCCGGTGATCTTTCCGCCCAGTGCGCTCAAGGATGTGTCGGGGCCCCATCAGGGCGAGTACGGCGAGATCGTGGCGCGCATGGGGCTCGAGATGGACGCCTGTCGCGGTCACTACCAGCGGCTGGCCAAGGACCCCGATATCGTCGCCAAGGTGCAGGAGGTGTTCGCCGAGCCACCGCCGGAGCCGCCGAGGGATCCGGACCTGATGCTCTACTCCGGCGGGTTCTTCTCTCCTGCCGACCGCCAGCAGATGGAGCGCGTGCGTGCCATGGATCCCTGGGATCTGGTCGACGCCAGCTTTGCCTTCCAGGACCCGCGCCTGGAGGAGATGCTGTTTCGCTACCGCGCCCGCAGCTATCCGGACACCCTGACCGGCGAGGAGCAGGCGCGCTGGGAGACCTTCCGGTGGGAGCGGATGAACGACTCGGCGCTGGCGAGCCTGACGCTAAAGGAATTCGCGCGTGAAATCGAACGTCTGAACCAGACCTCGCTGAGCGATCGCGAACGCCAGATCCTCGAGGAGATGGTGATGTTTGTGGAGTCGATCATGCCCGCCCAGGCGTTCGGCTAGGGGACCAGCCTGGCGCAGACGCACGGCGTCGCGCTGGCCGTGTCGGGCATCATCAATATGGCGCCATGAATCAGGTGCCATGAATCAGGTGTGATGAAGCGGGTGAAACGACAAGGCCCGACCGGCGATGCCGGTCGGGCCTTGTCGTCACTGCTGTCGGCGGCGGCGTCGCCAGCCGAGCGGGATCGCCCCCAAGCAGGGGGCGATGGGGTGGGCCAGGGCCTTTTGGCAGAGCCCTGTCAGGGTTTGGCCGCCTGGGCGCTGGTGTCCGCCGGCGTCGGTGACAGCGCTTCTTCCTCGTCACCGGGCAGGGCTTCCAGGTCGCCTTTCAACGCCATGACGTCGCTGGGTGCGGCGCCCGGATCGAAGGTCACGTCCACCACTGCGGCGCCACCCAGAAGCTGCCAGCTGTCCTTCAGGCTGGCGGCGTCGACCTCGAGCACCGCGGCGGCCAGCCGCTCACGCCTATCGAAGTCGGTGTCGCCGTAGGACAGCGCCTGCCACAGGCGGGTGGTGCGCTCCTCGAGGCCTGAATCACGCTGGGTAATCTCGTCGTGGACCGCCTGGCGATAGGTGGCCAGGGTGTCGTCATCCAGGCTGTCCAGACGCTCGGGCACACGGTCGAGGAAGTCGCTGACCCTGGCCTTGAGCTCGTCGCTTTGGGTGGAGGGAGACTGCACCAGCAGGCTGATGCCCGGAGCGTGCAGCAGCGGTGAGTAGCCTGCGCTGACGATGTACCCGAGCTGCTGTTCGGTACGCAACTGCTGGTAGAAGGGGGTCTCGAGCAGCTTGCCGAGCACCGCGATGCGGGCCTGGGTGGCGATACCCTGGTCCGGCCCCTGCAGGTAGCGAATCAGCAGCGACTCGTCTCGGCTGGAGTCCGGCGTCAGGCTCGGCAGATCCACTGCCTTGAGTACCTGCAGGTCGGTGATGGCGTCCGCGCCAAGGCTGGGCTCAAGCGCCGCGATGGCCTGCTCGGCCTCGTCGCGTGCCAGCGACTCTTCCAGGTTGCCGACCACCAGCGCCTGCAGGTGCAGCTCGTCGAGGAAGCGCTCGCGGAAGTCGCGCAGGTCCTGGGGCTCGAGGTCGGACAGCGCCTCCAGCAGTACCTGGGGGGACCACTGGGGCCGAATCAGCGCCTCGGACAGGGTGCGTTGACCCTGGTGATAGAGCGGATTGCGTGGTGCATTGCCCCATTGCTTTTCCAGGCCGTAGCGCACTCGGGCAACGCTTGCGTCGAGGATCTCACCCTGCTTGAGCTGGTCGATCACCTCCCGTATCACCCTGTCCTGGCGGTCACGCCAGCCGGTGAAGGACAGCGTCATGCCACGCGAGTGGGCATAGGCTTCATACTTCTGTCCCGCCAGACGTGCGGCGTAGAGCTTCTCGTTGAGGCTGTCGTTGAGCCAGCCGGCCAGCAGTTGTGTCAGCACGGCCTGGCGCGGGGACTGGCTGGCGCCAGGGTGCTGCAGGCTGAAGCGCCAGGAGGCCTTGGGCGTATCGTACTCGGCATCGGCCTTGTACCAGGCGTCGGCCTCGGGGGTGTCGATCAGCAGTGAGGGGCGCTCGTCGTGGGCCTCAAGCAGCGCCAGGTCCTCGGCGATAAAGGGATTGGGCTCGGGCAGTGCCAGCCCCGCCAGGGGGGCGGCTGCGGTATCGGCCAATGGCGTCTCCTGCCAGGCGGTGTCGTAGTAGCGGCTACGTTGGTCGCCTTCGACCTCGGGGCCGGTGTACAGGCGGATCATGTTGTCGGGGCGCAGCGCATCGAGCCAGCGACGCACTTCCTCTGCGTCGAGCCCGTCCATGCGGTAGCCGGCGCGGTTGACGTCCTCGAGCGGGTAGTGGGTCAGGCTCATGGACAGGCGCATGGCCTCGTCCAGGGCGTTACCGTGCTGCTGGAACTGGAACGCCTGCTCGGACAGGCTGGCCTGCTCGTCGTAGCGTTCCTCGCTGATGCCCTGTTGGCGAATCTGCTCGATGGTGGCAAACAGACTGGCCTGGATGCGATCGAGCTGCTCGCGCCCCTCAGGGGTCAGGCTGACATCCACGGCCAGCAGTGCATGGCGGCCGTCACCTCGGGTGACGCCGGCGGACAGGCCGTCGGCCCAGCCGGCCTCGCGCAGGCGGCTCAACAGGCTGCCGGGCCCCTCATGACCGATCAGGTTGGCGATGTAGCTGGCCGGCTTGTGGCGATAGCTGAGCACGGGGTCGGGCACCGGGAACAGAAAGCTGACGCGGCGAGCGTCGCGCAGCGACTGGGCCTCGGCGGCCAGCGGCAGGCGTGAGCGATCCACCAGTGGGGTGTCGATGACGGGTGCCTCGAGGCCGCGATCGGGCACCTCGGCGAAGCGTTCGACCACCAGTGTCTGCAGTTGATCCAGCGGCATCGGCGCCACTACCGCCAGATGCATGACGTTGGCGCCGTAGTGGTTGTCGTAGAAGTTCATGACCCGCTCGCGCAGGCTGGGCTCCCCTTCGGGCCGCTCGGCCAGGGTCTCCTTGCTGCCCACCGAGAAACCCACGGTGGGGTTGGCCTGATTGAGCAGGGCGTCGAGGACCTCGTTCTCGCGGCGTGCGTCATCGCGCAGGCGCGCCTGATATTCGGAGTGCACCACGTTGCGCTCGCTGCCCAGGCGGTCGGCGTTGAACAGCGGGTCGATGAAGAACCGACTGAAGCGATCCAGAGCGCCTTCGAAGGCCTCGGGTTCCACATCGAAGAAGTAGTTGGTGTCCAGCGAGGCGGTGAAGGCGTTGTGGCGCCCGCCGTGGCGGCTGATGTAGCCCTGGTAGGCGTCGGGCTCGGGGTAGGCCTCTGTGCCCAGAAACAGCATATGTTCGAGCAGGTGGGCGAGCCCCTGCAGGTCATCGGGATCCTGGGCGCTGCCCACCGACACATTGAGTGACGCCGCCGCCTTGTCGGCCTCGGGATCGCTGACCAGCAGGACGTCGAGGCCGTTGTCCAGGGTCAGTACGCGATAGTCGCGATCATCGTGGGGGCTGACGATCGGCGTCGTGGCGGTGGCCACGTCGGCGTCGGCCTGAGCCGTGGGCGGTTGCTCGCTGGTAGCGGTCGGGGCCGCGGAAGCCTGAGCCAGCGGTAGCCACAGGCCGATCAGGGTGGCGACGAGGGCGCTGGCGCCGCGTCGTGTGAGGGTCGAAGCCATCACGTCTCCTTGGAAGTCTGGCGCCACATCTTGCCGATGGGGTGGGCACAGGATGGGTCTTGCTCTTGAGGATTGTTCACTCGTCTTGATACCGGAAAAGCGCCCAACAGTTCCCCGGGAGGGGGGCTCAACAGTGGCTTGAGGTCCTCGGGATCACTCTGCGGGTCCAGCCAGGCCCTGGCTTGGCCGGGGGGCACGACCGCCGGCAGACGGTCGGTCAGGGGGGCCAGAAAGCCAGGGCTAGGCACCGTGATCAAGGCGAAGGAGTCGTTATAGTCGGTAAGGGTGGTGTGAAACCTACACCATAGTCCGGCCAGCAGCATCGGCCCGCGGTCTGCCCGGGTGATCAAGAAGGGCTGCTTGTAGTTCGGACGCGGCTGCCAGGCGTAGGCGCCGGCTACCGGCACCAGGCAGCGCCGCGCGCGGAAGGCGTCACGGAACATCGGGCGCGAGTCGAGGCTTTCGGCGCGGGCGCAGTGGGGGGCGTGATCGAGCACCTGCAACCAGGGCGGTGTCAGGCCCCAGAAACCGATCCCCAGGGTAGGGCGTCCAGCTTCCAGGCGGATGATCGACAGTGGACGGCGCGGGGCCATGTTGACGCCGCTGATGGCCTGGGCCGGAGCATCGAGGTCGTCGAGGGCGGTCTCGATGGCGCGGGCGGGAATATAGAGACGGCCGGTCATGGGGGCTCCTGCGATCTGGAGGGCCAGCGTACCCAAGCTCCCGGTGTCAGGAAAGCCTTGAGCCCGTTGTTGCGGCGAAGGGGGCATAATGAGCGGTCGAAAACAGTGTTCGATTAATGTATGCTGAACGATACCGCTGAACCTGAAGCCGCCGATGTCCGGCCGCGAGAGAGAAGAGCGATGGCGCGTCCAAGACAGCATGCCCCCGAGGAGCTTCACGCCCAAGTGATGGCCGCCTGCGATGCCTGGCTGGCTGAGCAGCCGGTGCATGCCCTGTCGCTGCGCTCGTTGGCCCGGGAGGTGGGCTGTGCGCCGAGCACCCTGCTGAAACTCTACGGCAGCTTCAACAACCTGCTTCAGCACGTCAACCTGGAAAGCCTCGGTCGGCTGCGCACGGTGATGGAGCCCCTGCTGGTCGACACCACCGAGCCTGAGGCCCGGCTGCGTGCCCTGGCCCAGGGGTACTGGAAGTTCGCCCGCGAAGACGCCCATCGCTGGCAGCTGATGTTCGACTATCCGCTGGCCCAGGAAGGCGAGCTCGATCAGCGCCAGACCGATATGATCGGCGCACTGTTTGCCCGGGTCGAGGGGACCCTGACCGAGTATCAACCGGATCTCGAATCGCTCGAGGCGCAGCGCCTGGCGCGAACCCTGTGGGGCAGCGTTCATGGCCTGGTGCAGCTGGGGCTCAATGATCGTCTTGGCTATTCCCAGGGCGGCGCCTTTGAGGTCGAGGAGCTGCTCGATCAACTGCTGTCGACCACCCTCGCCGGACTCAAGCAGATAGGCCGTGACCAGAGGGGCGATAGACAGGTGAACGACACGCCGTGATCGACGTACTCGTCTGGGGCCTCGTCGGCCTGCTTGCCTGCATCGCTGCCTGGCGCTTCTATCGCGCCCCGGCGGTGTATATCCGACGTTTCGTGTTTGCCTTTATCCATGTGTTGTACCGACTTCGCTTCCAGGGGCGTCGCTTCGTGCCCCCGCGCGGGCCGGCGCTGGTGGTGTGCAATCATGTCAGCTTCATGGATGCGCTGGTGATGGGCGGCGGCAGCCCCAGGCCGCTGCGCTTCTTGATGGATCGCCCGATCTACGAGTCGAAGCGCCTCAACTGGCTGTTCCGCATGGTCGGGGCGATACCCGTGGAGTCGGATCGTCGTGACCCGGGCAATGTGCGTCGCGCCCTGGAAGAAGTCAGCCGCGCCTTGAGAAACGGCGACGTGGTGATGCTGTTCCCGGAAGGGCGGCTGACGTCGGATGGTGATGTCAAGACCTTCCGCCGGGGCCTCGATCTGATTCTGTCGAGGGACCCGGTGCCGGTGATTCCCGTCGCGCTGTCAGGCCTGTGGGGCTCGTGGACCTCCAATTGCCACGGCAAGGCTCTGGCCCATTTCCCCAGGCGCTGCCGCGCCCGGGTGGCGCTCTACTTCGACGAGCCGGTGCCGCCGGGGCAAGCCACCCGTCAGTCGCTGGAGGCCCGAGTGCGCGAGCTCAAGGCCGAAGCCGATCGCTGGGTCGAGACCGGTAAGCCCTGAGGCAACCGCCGCCGGGGTGCGCAGGCTCCGACAGAGGGAAGGTCGGGTTAGGGAAGGGATAACGCAGAAAGGGACGGCCTCGGCCGTCCCTTTCTCGTAAAAACCTTGCTTGTCAGTGCTTTGCTTGTCAGTGCTTTGCTGGCAAGTACTCTGCCTTGGTGGCTTGCTCGCCGGTTCCTTCCCTGCATGTCGCGTCGCGACTGACGTACCTCTGGTCCTTGCGGTGGTCAGTCGCCCGCGTCGGACTCTGCCAGGACGCGGCGAGTGCCAGGCCAGCAGCTGACTGAGGTGATCAGGTTGTCGCGCATCTCGAGGATTTCCATGCGGATGTTGCCGATCTGCAGACAGGCCGGGCCGTCGGGGAAGGACTCGAGGTGTTCCAGTATCACCCCGTTCAGCGTCTTGGGGCCGTCGGTGGGCAAGTGCCAGCCCAGCGACTTGTTGATATCACGAATATTGGCGGTGCCGTCAATCACGTGGCTGCCGTCGCTCTGGGGCAGCATGTCCTGCTCCTGTCCGGCCACGTCGGTGGTGAATTCACCGACGATCTCCTCGAGGATGTCCTCCAGGGTCACCAGGCCCTCCACGTCGCCGTACTCGTCCACCACGATGCCAATGCGGCGCTTCTGCTTCTGAAAGTTCAACAACTGAGTGTGCAGCGGCGTCGATTCGGGGATGAAGTAGGGCTCCCGCGCTTCCTGCACGATGGCAGCCTTGGTCACCTCGCCTCTGGACAGGAAGCGGGCGGCATTGCGCAGGTGCAGCATGCCGATGATGCTGTTGATGTCGCCCTTGAACACCGGCAGCCGGGTGTGCTGGCTGGTGCGGATCTGGGTCAGGATGTCCTCGAGACTGTCGTCGAGATCGATGCCGACCACCTCATGGCGCGGCACCATGATGTCGTTCACGGTGACATTCTCGAGATCCAGAATCGACAGCAGCATGGCCTGGTGGCGATGGGGAATCAGGGTGCCGGCCTCGTGGACCACGGTGCGCAACTCGTCGCGGGTGAGGTTGTCACCATTACCGTCGATATTCTTGACGCCAAGCAGCCTGAGCAGGCCGTTGGAGATCACGTTGACCACCCACACCAGCGGATACAGCAGCTTGAGCAGCGGCTCCAGGATCATCGAGGCCGGGTAGGCGATGCGCTCCGGCTTCACCGCAGCAAAGGTCTTGGGGGTGACCTCGGCAAAGATCAGCACCACGATGGTCAGGATCGCCGTGGAGATGGCGGGGCCGCTGACATCGCCAAAGAAGTGGATGGCAATGATGGTGGCGATGGAGGCCGCCAGGTTGTTGACGAAGTTGTTGCCGATCAGGATGACGCCGATCAGCCGGTCGGGACGCGCGAGCAGGCGCATCACGCGCTTGGCGTTGCGCTGTCCGCTGTTGGCCTGGTGGCTCAACCGATAGCGGTTGATCGACATCATGCCGGTCTCGGAACTGGAGAAGAAGCCCGATAGGGCAATCAGCAGAAAGAGCAGGCCGAACAGCAGGCCCACCGGAAAGTCGTCGTTCAAGACGTGAAATCCTTGGTCGCGGGTAGGGGTCGAGTTGTAGGGGGTCGGGCCGGGAGTGTCAAGGAGACCTCCTGTCTAGCTGTGCGCTAACAGCACCTCAAGGACAAACTTGCTACCAAAGTAGGCCAAAAGCAGTGCGATATAGCCTCCCAGGGTCCAGCGCACCGCCCGCATGCCTCGCCACCCAAGGCGGTAGTGACACAGCAGCAGTACCGCGAACACCAGCCAGGCCAGCAGCGACAGCACCGTCTTGTGGACCAGGTGCTGGGCGAACATGTTGTCGAGGAACGCGAACCCGCTGGCGATGGCCAGCGTAAGCAGGGCCATGCCCACCCAGATCATCTCGAACAGCACCCGCTCCATGGTGGTCAGCGGCGGCAGTGCCTGTACCACGCCGCGTATCCGGTGATGCTTGAGGGCCTTGTTCTGGACGCCTACCAGTATCGCCTGCAGCGAGGCGATGGCCAGCACCGCGAAGGCCAGGGCGGAGCTGACGGCGTGGAAGGCGATGCCGGGGGTCATGCCGTTTGCGCTGGTAGGGGTCGGTAGTTCGGTACCGAGCAGCAGCACCACGCCGGCAAAGGGGAACAGCACGGCGGCGATATTGAGCACCGGTTTGAACAGGCTGGCGCCCAGCAGCACCACCACCGCCAGGGCGGTGACCAGCACCGCGCTGGTGGACAGTCCTGGCAGCATCGAGCCCTCGAGGGCAAGCAGGCCGCCGGCGACGACCAGGTGGAGAGCCGCCGCCAGGGTGCCGAAGCCGCGCACCAGTAGGTCGCGCGGAGGTACCCGGCGAATCAGGGTCAGCCCTTGCCAGGAGGCAGCCGCCAGATAGAAGACAAAGGCCAGTAGAGCCAGAGGTAACGCCTGCATGCTGTGCTGTCCGTGCGCCTTGCCGGCGCCTTTGAAGATAGGGAACCTGGGTCCGGGGAATGCCTTCCCCTCGACACCGACTATACCGGATAGCGCCTCGGCTGACAGCCAGCGGGCGGCCTTCTTCGGCTGTCTTGCCGGCAACTGCATGGAGAGTCCGCGCCACAAGGCGTATAATTTGCGCCATCGTCAAGGCCGCGCACCGGCGGCCGTCTCAAGGGGCGTCTCGACAAGGGCGCCTTGAGGCCATCGCATTTGGAGAGGCCCATGTTTCAGAACCTGAGCGAGCGTCTGTCCCAGACGCTGAAGTCGATCAAGGGTCAGGCACGCCTGACCGACGACAACATCAAGGACACCCTGCGCGAGGTGCGCAAGGCGCTGCTCGAGGCGGACGTTGCCCTGCCGGTGGTCAAGGCGTTCATCGAGCGAGTGCGCGAACGTGCCGTGGGCCAGGAGGTCTCCCGCAGCCTGTCGCCGGGCCAGCAGTTCATCAAGATTGTCCAGCAGGAGCTGGAAGTCACCATGGGCGAGGCCAACGAAGGGCTGTCGCTCAAGGGCACGCCCTCCGTGGTGCTGATGGCCGGCCTGCAGGGTGCGGGCAAGACCACCTCGGTGGCCAAGCTGGGCAAGTATCTGCGCGAGCGCGAAAAGAAGAAGGTGCTGGTGGTTTCCACCGACGTCTACCGCCCCGCCGCCATCGACCAGCTCGAGACCCTGGCCAAGGAGGTCGAGGTCGACTTCTTCCCGTCGCGCTCGGATCAGGCCCCGGTGGACATCGCCACGGCGGCGCTGAAACACGCCAAGATCCAGTTCCATGACGTGGTGCTGGTCGATACCGCGGGTCGCCTGGCCATCGATGAAGCGATGATGCAGGAGATCCAGGGGCTGCATCAGGCCATCGAGCCCTCCGAAACGCTATTTGTGGTCGACTCGATGACCGGCCAGGATGCGGCCAACACCGCCCGCGCCTTCGCCGATGCCCTGCCGCTGACCGGGGTAGTGCTGACCAAGGCCGACGGTGATGCCCGTGGCGGTGCCGCCCTGTCGGTGCGTCACGTCACCGGTCGTCCGATCAAGTTCATGGGTGTCGGCGAGAAGGTCGATGCCCTCGAGCCCTTCCATCCGGATCGTGTGGCCTCGCGTATCCTCGGCATGGGCGACGTGCTGTCGCTGATCGAGGAAGCCGAGCGTACCGTCGACAAGGGCAAGGCCGAACAGCTCGCCAAGAAGGTCAAGAAAGGCCAGGGCTTCGATCTCGAGGACTTCCGCGAACAGCTCCAGCAGCTCAAGAAGATGGGCGGCATGAGCGGCCTGATGGGCAAGCTGCCGGGCATGGGGCAGATGGCCGAGATGGCCCAGGGGCCTGGGCCCGAAAAGGAGCTTGGCAAGCTCGAGGCGCTGATCAACTCGATGACGCCGAAGGAACGCCGGAATCCGGACATCATCAACGGCTCGCGCAAGCGCCGTATCGCCGCCGGTGCCGGCCTGCAGGTGCCGGACCTCAATCGTCTGCTCAAGCAGCACAAGCAGATGCAGAAGATGATGAAGAAGGCCGGCAAGAAAGGCGGCATGCAGAAGATGATGCGGGGCATGTCCGGCATGATGGGCGGAGGTGGTCCTGGCGGTCCCGGGGGTATGGGCGGCATGGGTGGCCCCGGCGGCATGCCCTGGCGCTGAGTCAGTTTTCTTGCGCTGGTGCTGTTTTTAATGCCAAGCGCGAAGATGACGAGGGCTGATGACAGGACCCGGCTCTCCTCGCTCGTCAAGGGATGAGCGGCAAAAAAGGTTCCCTTGGGGGGTGGTTTTCCGTAGAATACTGCCTCTTCACTCGAGGACCGCGCCTGGCGCGGCCCTCGTCGTGAGCGAAACACCGGTGGCTGGCCTGGCCGTCGCCGTTATCTGAAATCCCAACCGAAGGACAGTCAACGTATGGTTACCATTCGTCTGGCACGTGGTGGCGCCAAGAAGCGTCCCTTCTACCACCTCGCCGTGACCGATTCCCGCAACGCCCGCGACGGCCGCTTCATCGAGCGTCTGGGCTTCTTCAACCCGGTGGCCCGTGGCCAGGAAGAGCGTCTGCGCATCGACCTCGACCGCATCGCCCACTGGCAGTCCCACGGCGCGCAGCTGTCTGACCGCGTCGCCGAGCTGGTCAAGGAAGCTCGCAAGCAGGCCTGAGGCGCAAGCCTTGCCTGTGAATGTCCCGGTGTGAAAGAGGTTTGACCCAGATGGCATCGCCACAACGCCCTAGCGCGCAGCGCCAAGCGCAAGACGATCGCCACAGCGACGATTACGTCGTGCTGGGCAAGCTGACCAGTCCTTACGGCATCAAGGGCTGGCTGAAGGTGTATTCCTACACCTCGCCCATGGAAGGCATTCTCGACTATGCCGAATGGGTGGTCCGTCACGACGGACAGATTTCGCGCCATCGCCTCAAGCAGGGGCGCAAGCAGGGACAGGGCCTGGTCGCCCAACTGGACGGTGTCGATGACCGTGACCGTGCCGAGAGTCTGGCCGGAGCGGACATCCTGCTGGCCAAGCAAGACCTGCCCGAACTCGACAGTGAAGAGTACTACTGGCACCAGCTGGAAGGCCTCAGGGTCGTCACGCTGGAAGGGGTGTCTCTGGGACGCCTGGCCTACCTGTTCGAGACCGGTGCCAACGACGTCATGGTCGTGAAGGGCGGCGACGCCCCGGACGATCGCGAACGTCTGCTTCCCTACCTGCCCGATGACGTGGTCAAGCGCGTCGATCTCGAGGCAGGAGAGATGCTGGTCGACTGGGACCCGGAGTTTTGAGCGCAGTGCGTTCGAAAACCGCGTCGACAGGAGATCGATAACGTGTGGATAGGGGTGGTGTCACTGTTTCCGGAAATGTTCGAGGCGATTACTCGTCACGGCGTGACCGGCAGGGCCGTCGACAAGGGCCAGGTGACGCTGGAGTTCTGGAACCCCCGGGACTACGCCACCGACCGCCATCGCACCGTGGATGATCGCCCCTATGGCGGTGGTCCCGGCATGCTGATGAAGGTCGACACCCTGAGAAGTGCCATCCACGACGCCCGCAGCCGAGCCCAGGCGGCCACCGGCGAGCGTCCCAAGGTGATCTACCTGTCGCCCCAGGGGCGCAGACTGGATCAGCAGGGCGCGCGGGAACTGGCGTCCGGACCGCCCCTGGTGGTGGTGGCGGGGCGTTACGAAGGCATCGATGAACGCGTGGTCGAAGCGGACATCGATGAGGAGTGGTCGATCGGCGACTATGTCCTGAGCGGGGGAGAGCTGCCCGCCATGGTGCTGATCGATACGGCGGCAAGGCTGGTGCCCGGTGTACTGGGGCATCAGGATTCCGCGGTCGAGGACTCCTTCAACGACGGTCTGCTGGACTGTCCGCACTATACGCGCCCGGAGGAAATCGACGGTCGCAAGGTGCCGGACGTGCTGCTCAGCGGTCACCACGGACAGATCCGTCAGTGGCGGATGAAACAGTCCCTGGGGCGTACCTGGCAACGGCGGCCCGACCTGCTCGAGGGCAGGCAGCTGTCGAAGGAGCAGAAGCGGCTGTTGAACGAGTTCATCGACGAACACGCCGACAAGGCGGAGGTGCAGGACGAACGTCGGGATTCCGACGAGGCGGCCAGTCGCCGCTGACGGACCTGCGTCATCAACGACCCGCGCGCTCGAGCTTCGAGGGCCGGGATCACGATCCATCGGCACCCACGACCGATCGATGGATCACAACGATTTCAGGAGTGAGTCAAATGAGCAGCAAGAACAAGGTGATCCAGGCGCTCGAAGCCGAGCAGATGAGCAAGCAGGTGCCGGACTTTGCACCGGGCGACACCATCGTCGTTCAGGTCAAGGTCAAGGAAGGCAACCGCGAGCGTCTCCAGGCCTTCGAAGGCGTGGTCATCGGCAAGCGTAACCGCGGTCTGAACTCCGCTTTCACCGTGCGCAAGATCTCCCACGGCGTCGGCGTCGAGCGTACCTTCCAGACCTACAGCCCGCTGGTCGACTCCATCAGCGTCAAGCGTCGCGGTGACGTGCGCCAGGCCAAGCTGTACTACCTCCGTGAGCGTAGCGGCAAGTCTGCACGGATCAAGGAAAAGCTGGCCTAAGACGCGTAAGCGTCTGCCAGTCCGAGGGAGGCCCCGCCTCCCTCGCCCGACACCCCGTCACCACCTTCGTGGGGCGGGGTGTCGGTGCATTGGGGGCCCTCTCGTGCTTCACCAGTGCCCTCGATGGCTAGCCACCAGAGCCCAGGAGGTGTTGCTTGAGCGCCGGCGATCGTCAGACAATCGACCGCTTCCTCGACCAGCTATGGCTCGAGCAGGGCGTCAGCGACCATACCCTGAGCGCCTATCGCCACGATCTGGAGGCCTGGGCCAACTGGCTTTCAGGTCAGTCGTGCGCGTTGCTCACGCCGGGTGAGCGGACCTTGCCGGACTGGCTGGACTCGCGTCGCGAGCAGGGCTACAAGCTCACCAGCAATGCCCGGCTGCTGTCGAGTCTCAGGCGCTTCTACCGCTGGGCCCTGGCCGAAGGGATGATCGAAGCGGATCCGCTGGCCCGGGTGCGCCTGCCGCGGGTGCGGCCATCGTTGCCGGACACCCTGGACGAGGACGAGGTCGAGCGCCTGCTGAATGCGCCGGACCTATCCACCGCCCTGGGACTGCGCGATCGCGCCATGCTCGAGGTGCTGTATGGCGCAGGGCTTCGCGTCAGCGAACTGGTCGGTCTGACCACCGATGCGGTCAATCTGCGCCAGGGCGTGGTGCGGGTGCGCGGCAAGGGGCAGAAGGACCGCCTGGTGCCGCTGGGCGAGGAAGCCGGCCACTGGCTCGAGCGCTACCTGCGCCAGGGGCGTAGCGAGCTGATGAGCGATATCCAGCGTCCGGCGCTGTTCCCCGGACGGGGCGACGGCGCCATGACCCGCCAGACCTTCTGGCACCGAATCAAGCACTACGCCAGTGTGGCAGGCATCGATCGTCCGCTGTCGCCACACACCCTGAGGCACGCCTTTGCCACCCATCTGTTGAATCATGGGGCCAATCTGCGTGTCGTACAGATGCTGCTGGGGCACTCGGACCTGTCGACGACCCAGATCTACACCCATGTGGCGCAGGCGCGACTGGAAGCCCTGCACGCCGACCATCATCCTCGAGGCTGACCCATGAAACGCCCTCTGTTCGTGCTTTCCCTGCCCGCTCTGCTCACCGCTGCCCTGTGGACCAGCGGTGCGCTGGCGGCCCCCCCCGCCGCGCTCAACGAGCTTGAGGTGAACGGCCAGAAGATGCCGGTGAGTCAGGTGCTGGATACCCCCATGGACGGCATCTACGAGGTGCGTCTGGAGACCGGGGAGTCCTTTTACACCAACGAGAGCGGCAGCCACTTCCTGGTGGGGGATCTGTACCAGAACGCCGAGGACGGCCTGGTCAACCTGTCCGAGCAGAGCCGCAACGCCAGCCGCGCCAGCCGCGTGGCGGCCATCGACGAGTCCGAGCAGATCGTCTATCGCGGGGTCGATGAGCCCAAGGCCACCATCCACGTCTTCACCGATACCACCTGTCCTTACTGCCGCAAGCTGCACGAGGAAGTGCCGCGCCTCAACGAGCTGGGCATCCAGGTCAACTACCTGGCCTTCCCGCGTGGCGGCATGCAGAGCGAAGGCGCCCGCCAGCTCGAACAGGTGTGGTGCGCCGACAATACCAGCGAGGCGATGACCGCCGCCAAGAGTGGAGAGGTTCCGAGCGGCGCCACAAGCTGCGACAATCCGGTGGAGCGGCAGTATCATCTGGGGCTGGAGCTGGGCGTGCAGGGCACGCCGGCGATCATCCTGCCCGACGGCACCATGGTCCCGGGCTATGTGCCCGCCGAACGGCTGGCCGAGCGCCTCGGCATCGACGGCTGAGCCCGTCTGACAACACAATCGAGAAGGCTCGAGCCAGACTCGGGCCTCGCCAAATCGCTGACACAGCCGTCGCTTGCGGCGACGGTCGAGAAGGGAGAATGACATTGAAACCGGTGAGAGTGGGAATCTGTGGGCTGGGTACCGTCGGTGGCGGCACCTTCAATGTACTGACGCGCAACGCCGACGAGATCGCTCGGCGTGCCGGTCGCCCGCTGGTGATCGAGCAGGTCGCCCATCGCAGCATCAATCCCGCCTGTGACCTTACCGGTATTCGTACCACCAAGGACGTCTTCGAGGTGGCGACCAACCCCGACATCGACGTGGTGGTGGAGCTGATCGGCGGCTACGACGTGGCCCGCGAGCTGGTGATGATGGCCATCGAGAATGGCAAGCACGTGGTCACCGCCAACAAGGCGCTGATCGCGGTGCACGGCAACGAGATCTTCAAGGCGGCCCATGAAAAGGGCGTGATCGTGGCCTTCGAGGCCGCGGTGGCCGGCGGTATCCCGGTAATCAAGTCGCTGCGCGAGGGCCTGGGTGCCAACCGCATCAGCTGGGTGGCGGGTATCATCAACGGTACCGGCAACTACATCCTGACCCATATGCGCGACGAGGGCCGGGCGTTCGAGGACGTGCTCGCCGAGGCCCAGGCGCTGGGCTACGCCGAGGCCGATCCGACCTTCGACGTGGAAGGCATCGACGCCGCCCACAAGCTGACCATCCTGGCGTCCATCGCCTACGGTGTGCCGCTGCAGTTCGAAAAGGCCTACACCGAGGGTATCTCTCGGGTCACCGCCGAGGACGTCGAGCAGGCCGACAACCTGGGCTACATCATCAAGCACCTGGGCATCTCCAAGCGCACCGGTGACGGCCTCGAACTGCGTGTCCATCCGACGCTGATTCCCAAGGAGCGGCTCCTGGCCAGTGTCCACGGGGTCAAGAACGCCATCGCCGTGATGGGTGACGCCGTCGGTCCGACCCTCTACTACGGTGCCGGCGCCGGTGACGAGCCCACCGCCTCGGCGGTAGTCGCCGACCTGCTCGACGTGGCCCGCGACATCTCCACCGAGCACCGCTATCGCACGCCTTATCTGGCCTTCTGCGGCGTCACCGATGACTGTGACGAGCTGCCGATCATGCCCATGGAAGATATCACCACGGCCTACTACCTGCGCCTGCTGGCGGTGGACCGCCCCGGCGTGCTGGCGCGGGTGGCGACCATCCTCTCCGAGGAGGGTATCTCCATCGAGGCGCTGATCCAGAAGGAGGCCACCGAGGGCGAACTGGTGCCGATCATCCTGCTGACCCACCGTACCCTCGAGAAGCACATGAACGAGGCCATTCGCCGCATCGAGTCCCTGGCCGACATCGCCGGCTCGGTGACCCGCATTCGCGTCGAGAGCCTCGACGAGCAGGACTGATGATGCCTGCGGGAGCGGGCTCAGGCTCGCTTTCGCGGGCGCTTCGCTGGAATCTCAGGCCGCGCCCCGGGCGGCGGCAAGGAATCACAAGATGCGCTATATCAGCACTCGCGGGCAGGCGCCCGCGCTGTCCTTCGAAGAAGTCGTCCTTACCGGCATGGCCGCCGACGGTGGCCTCTACGTTCCCGAGGACTTCCCTCACCTGAGCGCCGACGACCTGGCCGACATGGCCGGACTGTCCTACGCCGAGATCGCCTTTCGGGTGATGAAGCCCTTCGTCGGCGGCGAGATCGACGACGACACCTTCCGTGGCCTGGTCAAGGACGCCTACGCGACCTTCAGCCACGACGCCGTGGTGCCGCTCAATCAGCTCGACGCCAACCACTTCCTGCTCGAGCTATTCCACGGTCCGACCCTGGCGTTCAAGGACGTGGCCCTGCAGCTGCTCGGACGTATCCTCGATCACTTCCTCAAGAAGCGTGGCGAGCGCGCGGTGATAATGGGCGCCACGTCCGGCGACACCGGCTCGGCGGCGATCGAGGGCTGTCGTCACTGTGACAACCTCGACATCTTTATCCTGCACCCCCACAACCGGGTGTCCGAGGTACAGCGCCGGCAGATGACCACGGTGCTGGCCGACAACGTCTTCAACGTCGCCATCGAAGGCAACTTCGACGACGCCCAGGCCATGGTCAAGGCCAGCTTCGCCGACCAGAGCTTCCTCGGTGGGGCTCGGCTGGTGGCGGTGAACTCGATCAACTGGGCGCGGATCATGGCCCAGGTGGTCTACTACGTAGCCTCCGCCGTGGCGGTGGGCGCGCCCCAACGTCAGGTCAGCTTCTGCGTGCCCTCGGCCAACTTCGGCAACGTCTTCGCCGGCTACGTGGCCTACCGCATGGGGCTGCCGGTGAAGCAGTTCATCGTCGCCACCAATGCCAACGACATCCTCCACCGTACCCTGGCCGACAACGACTTCTCCAAGCAGGAGCTGCTGGCCACCCTGGCGCCGTCCATGGACATCGTGGTGTCGTCCAACTTCGAACGTCTGCTGTTCGAAGCCTACGACCGCGACGGCGGCGCCGTGGACGAGCTGCTCGGGCGCTTCCAGAACGAGCCGACGGTACTGGCCGAAGCCCCGCTGGGCCGGCTGCGCGAGGTGTTCTCGAGCCACAGCGTGGATGACGACACCATCCTCGAGGTGATCCGCGAGGCCCACCACCGTACCCAGGAGATCCTCGATCCCCACACCGCTACCGGCTATCGTGCCGCCGAGCGCGAGTGCAGGGACGCCTCTACGCCGATGATCACCCTGGCCACCGCCCACCCGGCCAAGTTTGCCGAGGCGGTGGTCAAGGCCGGCTTCCCGGGTGTGCCGCTGCCGCCACATATGGACGATCTGCTCGAGCGCGAGGAACGCTACGAGGTGCTGCCGGCTAGACTCGAAGCGGTACAGGCCTTCGTCGCCGAACATCGTCGTCGCTGAGGCCTTCGGCATGGGGCCGAGCGCCTTGCGGCGTTCGGCTCGGTTTTGTGCCAATCGGTTCTTATCCATCGGTTTTTGCCAAGGGTGCCCGCTGCCGGGCATCCCGACAGGGAGACTTCCATGAAGCTGTGGGGACGCAACAACTCGGTCAACGTCAAGAAGCCCGTCTGGTGTGCCATCGAGCTGGGGATCGACCTCGAACGGGTCGATCTGGGAGGGCCCTTCGGTGGGCTCGATACGCCGGAATTCCTGGCCAAGAATCCCAACGGCCTGATTCCCTGTCTCGAGGACGGCGACCTGGTGCTGTGGGAATCCCACACCATCGTCCGCTATCTGGCCGATGTGCACGGTGACGGTCGGCTCGCGACCGACTCTGCCGGCGCCAGGGCGCGCTGCAGCATGTGGATGGACTGGGCGCTTGGCAGTCTGGCGGGCCCCTATCGGGATCTGATCATGAACCTGGTGCGCGGCACCCCCGAGACCCGCGACGATGCGGCCGTCGAGCGTGGCCTGGCCGGGTTCGAGAAGAGCCTGCGTATCGCCGACGGTGCGCTGGCCCGCCAGCCCTGGCTGTCCGGCGAGGAATTCGGCATCGGTGATATTCCGCTGGGGGCCTACGTCTACCTGTGGTTCGCCCTGGATATCGAGCGCCCGAGCCTGCCGAACCTCGAGGCCTGGTACGAGAAGCTGACCCAGCGCAGCGCCTATCGCGAACACGTGATGCTGCCGATCAGTTAAGTCGATCCAGCTGCGTTGGACGCGCCGGTATCGCGTCGGCGCAGGTGGCGGTCAGCACGCCATCTGCGCCGACCTTCTCGGTTCCCGACACCCTCCTGCGCCAGCCTCGCTTCAACCTTCCAGAGAATCCGATGTCCCACTCTTCTCCGGCAAATACCGGCTCGAGCGAGCATGCCGAGCCGCGTCCGCGTATCGAACCGCGTCCTCGCAACGAAAGGCTGTATCGGCAGGGACTCGAGGCCGGGCTGTCGGAGCTTCAGGCCCGGCTGCTGGCCGGACGCCTGCCCGACTACCAGGGCGAACTCGGCCCGCTGGTCGACCCGAGTCTACGTCATCTGGTCCATCCCGAGCGTCTGGCCGATGCGCCGAGAGCGGCCGAGCGCATCGCCCAGGCGGTGGCCGAGGGCGAGCACATCGGCATCCTCACCGACTACGACGTGGACGGCATCACCTCCCACGTGGTGATCCGGCGCACCCTGAACGAACTGTTCGGGGTGCCAGAGTCACGTCTGCACAGTCTGATCGGTCACCGTATTCATGACGGCTATGGCATCAGCCTGCCGCTGGTGGAGCGCACCCTGAAGCTGACCCCGCGGCCCAGCCTGGTGATTACCGCCGACTGCGGCAGCAGCGACGAGGCGCGTATCGCCAGGCTCAAGGCGGCGGGAATCGACGTGGTGGTCAGCGATCACCACGCTCTGCCCCAGGAAGGGCCGCCGCCCTCGGCCTATGCCACGGTCAATCCGACCCGAGCCGACTGCGACTACCCGGACGCCACCATCGCCGGCTGCATGGTGGCCTGGCTGTTGATGTCGCTGACCCGCCAGGTACTGATCGAACAGGCGGTACTGTCGCCGTCCACGCCCAAGCTCTCGCCCTGGCTGTCCTACGTGGCGCTGGGCACCGTGGCCGACTGTGTGTCACTGGGTGGCAGCGCCATCAACCGGGCGGTGGTGCGCCACGGTCTGGCGCTGATCAATCGCATGGGCGAGCCCTGCTGGCGGGTAATGGCGGAGCGCCTGGGCGCCGACAGCGTGCCCTTCGACGCCGAGACCCTGGGCTTCCAGATGGGGCCGAGAATCAACGCCCGTTCGCGTCTCGACGATCCCTACGCGGCGCTTCACTTCATGCTCGCCGGGGATGACGGGGTGGCGCGGCGTCACCTGGAGACCCTGGACGCCGACAACCAGTCGCGCAAGGCCATCGAAGCCGACATGGTCGCCGAGGCCAGGCTGCTGGCCCGCCGGGCGCTGGACGCCGACGAGCCGGTGGTCATCGTCTATCTGGAGAACGGCCATCCGGGGGTTCAGGGCATCGTCGCCTCGCGCCTGGTGCAGGCCTACGGACGGCCGACCCTGGTGCTGACCCCCGCCGCCGAGGCCGGCATGCTGACCGGCTCCGGACGCTCGGTGGAGGCGCTGCACCTGCGCGATGCTCTGCAGCGCGCCCACGACCTGGCCCCCGAGGCGCTTACGCGTTTCGGCGGCCACCGGGGCGCCGCCGGCGTCGGCGTGGTACAGGAACGTCTCGACGACTTCCGCCAGGCGCTGATCACCGCGGTCAGCGAACAGCTCGGCGATCTGGAACTGGTGCCCAGGCTCTACACCGACGGTGAACTCGGCGAGCATCAGCTAAGCCTCGAGACCCTGGCCGAGATCGAGGGCCTTGGCCCCTTCGGCCGCGAGTTCGAGGCGCCGCTGTTCGAGGGGCGCTTTCTGGTGGAGCGGCTCAAGCCGGTGGGTGACGGCAGTCACCTGACCCTGGAGCTGTCCTGTCGCGGACTGACCCTGAAGGCCATCTGGTTTCGCTGCCTGACCCCGGGCCAGTTGCCGGACTTCGACGTGGGCGCCACCCTCCACTGCGCCTACAAGCTCAATCGCAACCGCTTCCGCGGACGCGAGTCACTGCAGCTGATGGTGGAGCACGCAGAGCCCGTTGAATAAGCCGGTCGACTGAAGCGGTCGAACGAGGGTCCGTGATCCCGGCAAACCTCGGTCTTCGTTGCCTGCGGAGGTCCTGGCGCTGCTGGCTTCAGGTTACCGTGAATTGTCCCATCATGCCGTTATCTTCGTGTTCGAGGATGTGGCAGTGATACATGAAGGGCGCACCCTGCGAAGGCTGGTTGAAATGGACCAGCAGTTCGACGGGCTCGCGCACCAGCACAGTGTCTTTCATGCCTTTGTCACGGGTCTGCGGCGCAGAACCGTTGCGGCTGATGACCTGGAAATGCACGCCGTGTACATGGAAGGGGTGGGCCATCATTGTGCCGGTCACCTCCCATATTTCGCTATCACCCAGGTTGACCCGCTCATCGACTCTGTCCATGGAGAAGGCACGGTCATTGATGCCGAAGCTGGCCCTGCTCATCCGTGTTTCGTCCCTCCTCATGTTTCCCATGCCCATGCCCATCTCCATGCCCATGGTCAACTCGAAGCGACGTCTGCGCAGTGCCGTTGAGGGGATCCGGGGTTCAGGGGCGTGAAGCCGCTGTGGTACCTGAAGGGAACTGCTGCCGGTGCCTTGGGGAATGAACTCGATGACGGTCGTTTCGCTAGCCCCTGACATGGGCGTCATCATGCGCATCATCGACAGACTACTGTCTGGTCCGGTAGTCAGGGTCGCAGGGCGACCATTAGAGAAATCGACGAGAATTTCGGCTCGCTCTCCTGGAACGAGGCGTAGCGAGCGCAGTGCAACAGGCTTCTCGAGCAGACCTCCCTCCGAGGCAATCCAGTGAAAGATTCTGGCGTCGGAGAACGCCAGATCGAAAAACCTGGCGTTGGCACCATTGACCATCCTCAGACGCACCAGCCGGGGAGGAACCTTTGCTACTGGGTTGACAGTGCCGTTGACCAAGAGAGTGTCGCCACGTCGTCCATGCATCGTCGTCATCATGCCCTGTGGTAATACCAGGGTTCCCTGCTCGAACTGCTTATCCTGAAGTATCAGGGGAATGTCATCGACACCGTAATCCGAGGGCAGGCCCAGCGATTTTTCATGGTCGTCACTGACGATCAACATTCCTGCCAGGCCTGCGTAGACCTGTCTGGCGGTGCGCCCATGAGCGTGTGAGTGGTACCAGAGAGTGCATGCCCGCTGACGTATCGGTAGTACCGGTCGCCAGGTGGCTCCGGCGGGGATCGTCTGGTGAGGGCCGCCGTCCAGGTTGCCGGAGACCAGCAGCCCATGCCAGTGCACGGTGGTGTCTTCACCCAGGGTGTTGGTGATGGTGACCTCGGAATCGTCGCCCTGGTGGACCCGAAGCGTGGGACCTAGGTAGCTCCCGTTGTAGCCCAAGGTGATGCTTTCTCGGCCAGGGAAGAAATGGCGCGAGCCCTCCTGAACTTCCAGCGCAATCGACTGGTGACGGCTGCGGGCATCGATCAGTTCCGGGATGTAAAGCTCGTTGAGTTGCGGCAGTGAGTACAAGCGACCTGTGGCGTTGGCTGCCAGCACGGCACCACCCGATAGCAAGGAGCCCATCAGGAACGAGCGGCGTGTCATGAACATGCTTTTCTCCTTCACGGTAACCATCTTGTTGCGCTCACATCGACAGACTGTGGCCGAACAAGCGAGTCTTTTGACTCGTCAGGTGAGAGCAGATAGGTCAAGGCGACAAGACCGGGTTGCCTGGCCCTGGATCGCTGTGGCGCTGGTGGTGATGCCCCGGCAGCTGCCGGGGCCTTGCCCGTGAGGGCGTTCAGAGCGTCATGAATGGCCTGGCCTCACCATCGCGGAACTCGTAGACGTTCCACTCCTGCTGGCGAGGGCCTGGCATGCCTGGGGTGCCGGCAGGCATGCCGGCCAGACCGATGCCGGCTGTATCGGGGTGCTGTTCGAAGAGTCGATCCAGCGCCGCGAAGGGCACGTGCCCCTCGACCGCGTAGCCCCCCATTTCGATGGTATGACAGGCGCCGAGGCCAAACGGAATGCCGAGGCGTTGCTTGATGCTACCGATGTCTCGAGTCTCGACGATGGTCACGTCGACACCACGTTGTTCCAGCAGGCGCGCGTACTCGTCACAGCAGCCGCACTGTGGATTCTTGTACAAGGTGGCAGTGTCGGGCAGGTCCGCCATCGCGGGCGCCGCAGCCAGCAGGCTGGTGGCGAGGAAAAGCAGGGAGGCGTGACGGTGGCTCATGACTTTTTCTCCCGAGAGCGGTGAGTGGTGAGAAGGTACTTGCCGAGGGCGGAGATGCCGAGACCCAGCAGGATCAGCCAGGCGATCGGCATCACCCAACCGATCCAGCCCATCGAACCCATAAATGCGAAACATGTCGTGCTCATTGGTGTAACTCCTGACAGAAGAAGCGTGGCACCGAGGTAGGTGCTTTGTGGTGTACGGTGGTGAAATGACGCTTTTTGCTGTCAGGAACGGGGAGGGCGCCTCGGCGGCGCAATGATGTGACTGGTGCCAGCCGGGACGACGATGTCGATCAAGCCGGCTGGCGGTGTGTCGTGGATGATCGGCAACGGCGAGACGGCGGCACAGACGCTGCACTCCGGGTGTGTGTGGTCTGGAGTGTCGCTGTGGAGTGCGATACAGGGGCCCGCGCAGTCCTCCATGGCCACGTCGGTCGGTCCAGCAAGGCTCGCCAGCACTACCAGCATGATCGTGAGCACCATCGGTACCATGGCCAGGCGTTTGATGCAGTTGCCAAGCAGTGTTCGAGCCGTGGGGTTCATCAACTTGCCCTTCTGGAGATGATTAACCTCGCAAGCAGGCTTCCTATGGTCAGCCGCCGCGTACTTTCCACCGGAGTGGTTCCGGGTACGTCAATAGTTCGGCCAGATACCCGGGGTGGCGAGTTCCAGTAGATGCCCGTCGGGGTCGCGGAAGTACAGGCTCTCGCCGCCCTTGGGCCAGTGGGTACGACCCTCGATCTCGACCCCGTGGGCGTCGAGGCGCGTCTCCCAGGCACCGAGCTCCTCGCGGTCGATGGCCAGCGCCATATGCACCCAGCCGCGGCCATCGTGGGGCGGGATGGTGCCCATATCATCTGGCAGCACCACCGTCTCCAGGGTCTCGCCCTCGAGAAACAGCAGCAGCACCGAAGGACCGACCTGGTAGGCGGTGAAGCGATGGTCGGCGTTGAAGGGCTCAAGCCCCATCACCTCCTCGAAGAAGGCGCGCGCCCGCGCCATGTCGGCCACGTACAGGGCGGTTTCCAGCACCGACCTGAGGCGGGGGCAGGGGCTTGAATCCAGGTCACTCACGGAAGGCTTGCTCATGGGGCGCTCCTCGGCGTGGCGGTCTCTTCAGGATAGCCAGAACCACCACACAATCAGGCCGATCAATCCCAGTCCCGTCAGGGTCACCACGATGCTCATGACAGCACCTCCTGCGATGGCGGGGTGTCGGGGCGTGACGCTCGCGCGTTCTGGGGGCGCAGGCGCTTGAGTCGCAGCCGGTTGGCGTTGGCCACCACGGTGATCGACGAGGCCGACATGGCGGCGCCAGCGATCATCGGTGACAGCAGGGTGCCGGTGAGCGGGTAGAAAAGGCCGGCCGCGATGGGGATACACAGGGCGTTGTAGCCCAGTGCGCCCCACAGGTTCTGGCGGATATTGGCAAGGGTCGCCTGACTGATTTCGATGGCGGCGGCGACGCCGTGAAGCGATGAGCGCATCAGCGTCACCCCGGCGCTTTCGATGGCCACGTCGGTGCCCTGGCCGATGGCGAAGCCGACGTCGGCCCGGGCCAGGGCGGGGGCGTCGTTGATGCCGTCACCCACCATGCCGACGACTTCGCCCTCGGCCTGAAGGCGCTCGATCTCGGCGTGCTTGTCCTCCGGCGACAGCTCGGCGTGGACCTCATCGATGCCGACCTCTTTCCCAATCGCGCGGGCGGTGGCGGCGTTGTCGCCGGTCAGCATCACCACCTTTAGTCCGTCGGCCTGCAGCCGCGCCACAGCGTCACGGCTGTCCTCGCGCAGCGGGTCCTCGATGGCGAAGCCCGCCGCCAAGACGCCATCCAGTGACAGATAGACCAGGGTGCGGGCCTGGGCCTGCCAGCCCTCGAGATCGTGGTCAGCAAGCTCGATCCCTTCCTCCTGCATCATCGCCGCGTTGCCGATGGCCAGGCGTCGTCCCTCGGCGTCCCGGGCACGCACGCCGCGTCCGGTCAGGCTTTCGAAGGCCTCGATGGTGCTGTTGGTTAAAGAAGAAGCGCTATCGGCGCTGTTGCCAAGTTCGTCGCTGGCGTGCGTGTCGGCATCGTCAGGGGCATGGTCATGGCCATGGTCGTGTGCATAGCGGCCCAGGGCCTCGGCCAGGGGGTGTTCGGAACGGGCCTCGATGGCCGCGACCAGACCCAGCAGCCGGGTGCGGTCGTCGCTGGCTTCGCCAGCGAACCAGCGGCAGTCGGTGACCCTGGGGCGACCTTCGGTCAGGGTGCCGGTCTTGTCCACCACCAGGGTGGTCAGTCGACTGGCGGTCTGGAGCGCTTCGCCGGAGCGTATCAGCACGCCGTGCTCGGCGGCCTTGCCCACACCGATCATGGTCGACAACGGGGTGGCCAGGCCCAGTGCGCAGGGGCAGGCGATGATCAGTACCGTGGTGGCGGTGACCAGCATATGGATGACCCGCGGCTCGGGGCCGAAGTGGTACCAGGCCAGGGCGGTGAGCACGGCGATGATCATCACGCTGGGCACGAACACCGCCGAGACGCGATCGGCCAGGTTGCCGATGGGTGGCTTGGAGCCCTGGGCGTTGGCCACCTGTTCGGTGATGCGCCCCAGTCGAGTATCGGCACCGACGCGGGTCGCGCGGAACACCAACGACCCCCGGCCGTTGACCGTGCCGGCGCTGACCTCGTCGCCCGGGCCTCGGGCCACCGGCGCGGGCTCACCCGAGAGCATCGATTCGTCGATATGGCTGTCGCCTTCGACCACCTCACCATCCACGGGCAGGCGCTCGCCGGGCCGCACCCGGATCAGATCGCCCTGGCGAACCTCGTCGATGGGCAGGTCCAGCTCGCCCTCTTCACGCACCACTCGGGCGCTCTGGCTCTGCAGATCGAGCAGGCGATGCAGGGCGTCCGAGGTCCTGCCCTGGGCACGCAGTTCCAGCGCCTTGCCCAGCAACACCAGGCCGATGATCATGCTCGAGGCCTCGAAGTAGAGCCCTCGGGCGGCCTGTGGCAACCAAGGGGCAGCCACCACCACCGCCATGGAGTAGAGCCAGGCGGTGCCGGTGCCCAGTGCGATCAGGGTATCCATGTTGGCCTGGTGGTGACGCAGCGCTTTCCAGGCGCCGACGAAGAAGGCGCGTCCCGGGAACGCCAGCACGGCCAGCGTCGCCAGGCCCACCAGCCCCCAGCCAAGGCGGGCAAGACCCGTCGGCTCAGGGTGATGGATCAGCATCATCACCATCAGCGGAACCGCCAGCGCCAGCGAGGCCAGGCTGCCCTTGAGCTTGCGCCGGTATTCGCGCTGGTTGCGTTCGGCACGCTGGCGTTCGGCCTGGCGCAGGTCGACGATGGGTTCGGCGCCGTAGCCCACGGATTCCACCGCTTGAACCAGCGCCTCGGCGTCAACGTCGCCGTGGATCCGCGCGGTATGGGAGGCGAAGTTGACCTCGGCGCGCTCGACCCCTGAGGTGGCGGCCAGCGCCTTCTGCACACTGGCCACGCAGCCGGCGCAGGTCATGCCCTGGATCGCCAGACGCTGGGAAGGCGCTGAGGGCTCTTCGTGAAGTGACGCTGAGGGCTCTTCCTGAAGCGACGGCGCCTCGGCGGGTGCTTGTGGCGTGGTCGTGCTGTCGCTGGCTATCTGCTCGTCGGTGCCGCTTGCCTCGGCGGGCGCTAGCGGTGTGGGCGCGCTGTCGGCGGTTATCTGCTCGTCGCTGCCGCTTGCCTCGGTGGGGTAGCCGGCTTGCGACAGCAGGGCGGCTAATTCGTCGGCGCCGAGGCATGAGGCAACCGACAGCGTGCCGCTCCCGGGGTCGCCTTCGACCTGGGCTTCGGCGTCGTGCTCCTGGATGGCCCGGCGCATGCGCCCGACGCAGCCCTGGCAGGACATTCCGGTTACCTGAAACTGGTGCTCATTGAGGCGATTCATGACGACTCCCGCTGTCTGGCCGTGGCGGTTTCCGGTACGGACGCCGTCGGCACGCTTTCGATCAGGCGGCACAGGCTGTGTCCGTCCGGGACGCCGTCGGGCAGGTGTTGCCAGCTCTGCATGGCGTCTTCCATGCGCGCTGCCAGGGCCTCGAGCTCGGCGATGCGCCTGCGGATCTTCGGCAGCCGTTCGGCCAGCAGGTCGCGCACCATGGGGCAGGGCGAATCCCCCTGATCGGCGTGGGACAGGATGTCGCGAATCTCGGCCAGGCTGAATCCCAGGGTTCGGGCGCGCTGGATAAAGTCCAGACGCTCGCGATCGCGGTCGCCATAGAGGTGATAGCCGTTGTCAGGGTCTCGATCGGGCGCCAGCAGGCCCTCGCGGGTGTAGTGGCGCACTGTCTCGGCGGTCACGCCGGTGATTCTTGCCAGTTCACTGACCTTCATGTGCACTCCTGGGCGCCCATCGGCGCTGCGCATGGGAGAACGATGGGGATAGTGTAAAACCTGTGTGTTGCACAAAGGTCAAGGGCGCCTGAAGTATGCAGGAAGCGTTTTGTTTAGCTTGTCTAAGTCTTTGAAATGAATGAATTGGCAAATGTTCTTTGACCAAAGTATGAGTAATTTGGCCATTAAAACGAACGTTTGGCCTTGAACTCTTTGGCGCCTTCGCAAACACTGCGAGCAGGCCCGTCGACAGGGCCAAGCAATTCAGGTCAAACAGATTACAAAGAGTGCTCGAAAGGAACTGCGCCCGGACAAGTGTGCGGACGCAACTGCACAATAACCACTACGCCATAACAAGTACGCCGACACGCTTGCTGATAATAAGGACGCCGACATGATGCACAACAACTTCAAGCCTTTGACCCTGGCGGTTGCCGTGGCCACCGCTGCTCTTTCCGGCCAGGCGATGGCCGGCGCCTTTCAGCTCAACGAGCAGGGCGTAAGTGGCCAGGGCACCTCCAACGCGGGCCGTGCCTCCACCGTGACCGACGCCACCATCGTGTTCGGCAACCCGGCCGGCATGTCGTTTCTCGATCGTGCCCAGGTCACCGCCGGTACCGCCTTCCTGACCGTGGACACCGACATCAAGAATGCCGACGGCAGCGCCACGGGCTCCAACGAAGGCGATATGGTGCCGGACACCTTTATTCCCTTCGGCTTCTACGTCCAGCCGATCAACGACAACCTGCACTTTGGCCTCGGTGTCTACGCGCCCTTCGGTCTGATCACCGACTACGAAGGCCAGTTCCAGGGCCGTTTCTTCGGCGATCGCAGCAAGGTCGAGGTGGTCACCGTTCAGCCGACCATCTCGGTGAAGTTCAGCGAGCAGTTCTCGGCCGGCTTTGGCCTGACCTACAACCAGATCGATGGTGAGCTGACTGCCAATACTCAGGGAGGCCCGGTGGGCTTCTTTGACCAAACCGGTGCCTTCACTCCTACCGGAGTCGCAGGCGAAGGGGATGTGGACATCGAGGGTGACGATAACGCCTGGGGCTTTACCTTCGGCGCCATGTACAAGCCCTGGGAGCACACCACCTTCGGTTTCGCCTACCACTCTGAGGTGGAGTATGACCTCGAAGGCAAGGCGCGCTTTACCAATGTACGTGGACAGGGTGACCCGACGGTCGTTGCTGGTATCGGCCCCGTAGTCCCGGTAGGCACTGCGAGCCAGCAAGTCGACGCCGATCTGTCGATCACCCTGCCCGAGGTGTGGGACTTCTCGGTAACCCACGAGCTCAATGATCGTTGGACGGTGATGGCCGGCGCCGCCATGACCAACTGGAGCGAGTTCGATGAGCTGCGTGTCGAGAACGATGTTCGCGAGATCGTCGAGGCCCAGAACTATGAGGACAGCTGGCAGTACTCCATCGGTACCGCCTATCAGCTCAACCCCCAGTGGGTGCTGCGTACTGGCCTTGCCTACGACGAGACCCCGATCAAGGACGAGTACCGCAGCGTGCGTGTGCCGTCTGATGATCGCATCATCTTCTCGCTGGGTGCCGGCTGGACCCCGACCCCGGATCTGACCGTGGACGTGGCCTACTCCTATATCCACGAATCCGACGCCGAGCTGTCCCAGGAAGAGGAAAATCGCGGCACCTACGAGGCGGACTTCGAAAACACCGCCCAGGCCTTCGGTGCCCAGCTGACCTATCGCTTCTGACCTATCGCTTCTGACCGGCCACCACCTCGGTCCAGGCGACCGATATTGGCTTCCGCTAGAACATAGTCAGACCCTGCGCAGCGCCCCCTCCCAGGAGGGGGCGCTGTCGTTCGTGGAAGCCAGCCATGCCAAGAGAAGATATCAGCGTTGCAAGTGGAGGCCTTTCTGGAAGGGCAGGGGGTAACAACAGCGATGCTTCACCGTCAGGGTGATAGCACGCGAATCGGCGAAGTCCACTATTGTCGAACATCCCGTTGCATCGGTTTGCCGGTTTTCTGATCGCTAAACGCTGTCTGGACGTATCCCGGTTGGTTAACATTGCGAATCAATCGTATTTGGTCAATACAACAACCTGGTGCTCCGGATGTCCCTTCGCTTGATGATTCGCTGGTCTGTTCTGCCCCTGGGGGCGGCTTCCCTGTCTGTTCAGGCGCAACAGGATCTCGCCCTGGACAATATCGTCGTTACCGCTGCGGGCTATGAGCAGACGCAGACCGAGGCACCGGCTTCGATCAGCGTGGTGACCCGGGAATCGCTTGAAAAACGTGCCTACCGGGACATCACCGATGCGCTACAGGATGTGCCCGGCGTCGTGGTGACCGGCGGTGGCGATGGCGAAGACGTCAGCCTGCGTGGCATGCCGGCGCAGTACACCCTGTGGCTGGTAGACGGTCGCCGGCAGACTTCGCGGGAATCCCAGCCGAGCGGCGGGGGCGGCTTCCAGAAGGACTGGCTGCCACCGTTGAGCGCCATCGAGCGTATCGAGGTCATCCGCGGCCCCATGTCGACCCTGTACGGGTCCGATGCCATCGGTGGAGTCATCAACATCATCACCCGCAAGGTCGCGGAGGATTGGGTCACCCAACTGCGTACCGAGGCGACGATTCAGGAAGACAGTGACTCCGGCAACGAATTCAACAATCAGCTGTATGTGTCCGGTCCGCTGGCCGACGACGTCCTCGGGTTGCAGCTGACCGGTCAGTACCAGCATCGCCTGGAGGACAAGATCGAGCGCGGCTATGCCAAGCGCGAGTTTTCCAACCTGGCCGCGCGGCTGTCGCTGGAGGCTACGCCCGATCACTCACTTTCGCTTGATGTCAGTCGACGAGAGCAGGATCGCACCAGTCGTGCCGGATTCTCGCTGCCCGAGCGTTCGAGCGACGCCGAGACCGAAAATCGACACAAGACCGTTGCGCTGTCCCACCAGGGCAACTGGGGGTTGCTGACCTCGGATTCCTACGTGCAGCTGGAGGAAACCGACAACGTCGGTCGCGATATCGAGATTCACAATACGGTGGCGGATTCACGCTGGGTACTGCCGCTGGGCGACCACTTCGTGACCTTCGGCGGCACCTGGGAGGACGAGAAACTTGAGGACACCACCACCAACGCCCTGGCAGGCACCGACGAGATCACCGTCTACCAGTACGCGCTGTTTCTCGAAGACGAATGGTATCTGACCGACAGCTTCTCGTTGACCGCCGGGCTGCGCATGGACGATCACGAGTTCTTCGGTGAGCACTACAGCCCGCGACTCTACGGTGTCTGGAGCCTGCTCCCCGACTGGACCCTGAAGGGTGGTATGTCCACCGGGTTCCGCGCGCCCAACCTGCGCGAGCTGTCCAGCGACTGGGTCCAGGAGAGCCGGGGTGGTGATATCTACGGCAACCCGGATCTGGACGCGGAAGAATCCCGTAGCTACGAGATGGGGCTGGTCCATGACGGCGCCAACGGCCTTCAGGCCAGCCTGACGCTGTTCTACAACGACTTCGATGACAAGATATCCACCATCGCCTGTGGCGATCGCGACTGCGGTGATGCGGCCGCTGGCGACCCGGACGCCCGCACCAACGTCAATATCGATGACGCCATCACCAAGGGCATCGAGGCTGGTGTCCAGATGCCGATCGGCGAACGTTGGCAGGCCCAGGCCTCCTACACCTACACCGATTCCGAACAGAAGAGCGGTGACAACGAGGGTCAGCCGCTGACCCAGGTGCCTCGCCACCTGTTCAATACCACCGTCAACTGGCAGGCCACCGAGGCCCTGGCACCCTGGCTGCGCTTTACCTTCCGCGGCGAGGAAAGCCAGCCGGTGAATCTCTCAAGCAACAGCAGCACCTCCATCCGGGCCCCGTCCTACGCTACCTGGGACGCGGGGCTCACCTGGCAGGCGACACGACAGATCCGTGTGCTTTCCGGCATCTACAATCTGACCGACAAGGACATCGAGTTCGATAACTTCGGTCATGTGGACGATGGACGGCGCTACTGGGTCGGGCTCGACCTGGAGTTCTAGAGCGCCAAGCCACCCACTTAAACGAACAGCAGCGAACAGGAAGGACCATGAAAGCGATGATCGCAGGGGCCGTGGTAAGCCTCACCCTGAGTCAGACCGCCCTGGCGGTGGATGAACCTCCCCAACAGCTGCCCGAGCAGCTGGCTGAGCGGGGCCTGGCGGCCGGACAGGCCTTCCCCGGGCTTTCCAGCCTGTGTGACCTGTCGGCCAGGCTTAAGGTGGCGGGCCAGCGTCCGAAAGGCGAGGCGGCAGAGCGGGAGCGTCGTGAGTCCAGTCGCGATGACCGGCGCCAGCGCGGCCCGGCCGAGCCGATGCCGACCCAGGTATTCGACAATCTCTACTACGTCGGCACGCCCGGCGTCGCCAGCTGGGCGCTGACCACCAACGAGGGGATCATTCTGATCGATGCCCTCAACAACAACGAGGAAGCGCAGAAGTTTATCGAGCAGGGGCTAGTGGATCTGGGCCTGGATCCCGAGGACATCACCTATCTGGTGGTGACACACGCCCACGGTGATCACTACGGTGGTCAGCAGTACCTGGTCGATAACTACGGTGCCCAGGTGGTCATGAGCGATGCGGACTGGACCGCCCTCGAACAGCCGGAGCTGGCCATCGACAATCCCCGCTGGGGCGAGCCTCCAGTGCGCGATATCACCATCGCCGACGGCGACACCCTGACTCTTGGCGATACCGTCCTCGAGGCCTACGTGACCCCCGGCCATACCCTCGGCACGCTGTCGCTGGTGATTCCGCTGAAGGATGGCGACAGGACCCATCGGGCGGTACTGTGGGGCGGTACCGGTTTCAACTTCGGGCCGGACGAGGCCCGCTTGCGGGAGTACTCGGCCTCCGCCTCACGAATGAAGGCGATCTCTGAACAGCAGGGCGTGGACGTCTTCCTGTCCAACCATCCCACCCGCGACAACACCCTGGCGCGGATCGAGGCGCTGGAGCAGCGGCAAGCCGGCGCCCCCCATCCCTTCGTCAGCGACCAGGCGCTGGGTGCCCTGGACCTCTTGATGAGCTGTTCGCTGGCCCAGGCCGAGCGTGTCTACGCAGGCGAGCATCCGACAGAGTAGAGACGTTCATACAAGCCAAAGCAGTGCCCGCTGCCTTCGCACACCAGGCGCTGCTCAAGCAGCGCCTGGTGCGTTACGTAGGTAGAGCCCGTAGATCGCTTGGCCTAGGCCACCTGATCGAGCATGGCGGCGGCCAGCAGCTTGCGGGTGTATTCGGTCTTCGGCGCGGCGAACAGCGCCTCGGCGCTGCCCTGTTCCACTACCTCTCCATCCTTCATCACCAGCACGGTGTCGGCCAGTGCCCGCACCACCGCCAGGTCGTGGCTGATGAACAGATAGGTCAGGCCGTGTTTCTGTTGCAGGTCACGCAGCAGGTCGATGACGGTGACCTGCACCGAGCGGTCCAGCGCCGAGGTGGGTTCGTCGAGCAGCAGGAACTCCGGCTTGAGCACCAGCGCCCGGGCGATGGCGATCCGCTGGCGCTGGCCGCCGGAGAACTCGTGGGGGTAGCGATTGCGCATCGAGGGATCCAGCGATACCTCCTTGAGCGCCGCCATCACCTGGGCCTCGCGCTCGGCGCGGGACAGGTGCGGGGCGTGGACCTTGAGCCCTTCGCCGATGATGTCGCCAACGGTCAGCCGCGGCGACAGCGAGCCGTAGGGATCCTGGAACACCACCTGCAGCTTCGAGCGGATCGGCCGCATGGCGGTCTTGTCCAGCACGTCGAGGCGGGTGTCGTGGAAGCGGATCTCGCCCTGGCTCTTGAGCAGCCTCAGCAGGGCGCGGCCCAGGGTCGACTTGCCGGAGCCCGATTCGCCGACGATGCCCACCGTCTGGCCGCGACGGATGCTGACGTCGATGCCTCGCACCGCCTCGAAGTACTCGCTGGGACCGAACAGACGCTTCTTGAGGGCGAAGCGTACGCGCATGTCCTTGGCCTCGAGCACCATGGGCTCGCTGTCGGCCACCGGCGCCTTGCGCCCGCGTGGCTCGGCGTCGATCAGCATGCGGGTGTACTCGTGGCGCGGGTTGGCGAAGACCTCCTGGGTCTCACCCTGCTCGACCAGCTCGCCGTGGCGCATCACACAGACCCGGTCGGCGAAGTGCTTGACGATGGTCAGGTCGTGAGTGATGAACAGGATCGCCATGCCGTAGCGGCGTTGCAGGTCCTTGAGCAGCTCGAGGATCTGGGCCTGGACGGTGACGTCCAGCGCGGTGGTGGGCTCGTCGGCGATCAGCATCTCCGGCTCGCCGGCCAGGGCCATCGCGATCATCACCCGCTGGCGCTGGCCGCCGGACAGCTCGTGGGGGTAGCTCGACACTCGTCTTGCCGGTTCGGGGATGCCGACCTGCTCGAGCAGGTCGATGGCCTTGGCGGTGGCGGCGCGCCCCTTGAGGCTCTGGTGGCGGTCGAGCACCTCCTTGATCTGGTCGCCGATGCGGTGCAGCGGATTGAGCGAGGTCATCGGCTCCTGGAAGATCATGGCGATATTGCCACCGCGAATCCGGCGCATGCGCTTGGCGGTGGCACCGAGCAGTTCCTCGCCCTTGAAGCGGATGACGCCCTCGGCCCGGGCGAGCTCCGGCAGCAGGCGCATGGCGGCGGTGGAGGTCACCGACTTGCCGGAGCCGGATTCGCCCACCAGCGCCAGGGTCTCGCCGGGATTGATGGCGAAGCTGACGTCATTGACCGCCTGGACGGTGCCGTGGGGCAGCTCGAAGCTGACGCTGAGCCCCTCGATCTCGAGCAACGCCTCGCGGGCGGGACGACGGGGGGTCTTGGGTTGTGTGTCGGTCATGGTCGCGTCTCCGTCGTCGATCAGCGGGTCTTGGGGTCCAGGGCGTCTCTGAGGCCGTCGCCGAGGAAGTTCAGACAGAACAGCGTCAGCGCCAGGAACACCGAGGGCACCAGCAGCATCCAGGGCGAGGTCTGCATCATGTCGGCACCCTCGGAGATCAGCACGCCCCAGCTGGTCAGCGGCTCCTGCACGCCGAGGCCGAGGAACGACAGGAAGCTCTCGAGCAGGATGACCTTGGGCACCGTCAGGGTGACGTAGACGATCACCGGGCCGATGGCGTTGGGGATCAGGTGGCGGGTGACGATCTTGCCGTCCTTGACGCCGAGGGCGTGGGCCGCCTCGACGAACTCCCGCTGCTTGAGCGCCAGGGTCTGGCCGCGCACGATACGCGCCATGTCGAGCCACTCCACCGCGCCGATGGCGGCGTAGATCAGGAAGATGTTGCGGCCGAACACCACCATCAGCAGGATCACCAGGAACATGAACGGCAGCGAGTACATGATGTCGACGAAGCGCATCATCAGGTTGTCGACGCGCCCGCCGACATAGCCGGATACGGCGCCGTAGAGCACCCCGATGATCAGGCTGACGAAGGTCGCCACCAGCGCCACCGACAGCGACACCTGGCCGCCGTAGAGGGTGCGGGTCAGCAGGTCGCGGCCGTTGGCGTCGGTGCCGAGCCAGTGACCGCCTTCCAGGGTCGGGCCCACGTCGAAGGCGTTCCAGTCGACGTCGGCCAGCCCCCAGGGGGTCAGCCAGGGACCGATGAAGCAGGCCAGGGTCATCAGCCCGAGCAGCCACAGGCTGGCCATGGCCGCGCGGTTCTGGCTCAGCCGGCGCCAGGCGTCGCGGCCGAGGCTGTCGCCGACGGGGGCGGCGGTCGGGGCGAGGGAATCGGTACTCATGGCGTCGCCTCAGTCGTCATAGCGAATTTGGGGATCAAGGGCCGAGTAGATCAGGTCCACGATCAGGTTCATCAACACGATCAGGGCGCCGTAGAACACCACCGTGCCCATCACCAGGGTGTAGTCGCGGTTGAGCGCGCCCTGGACGAAGTAGCGGCCGATGCCGGGGATGCCGAAGATCTGCTCGATCACCACGGAGCCGGTGATGATGCCGGCGATGGCCGGGCCCAGGTAGGAGGTCACCGGCAGCAGGGCGGGGCGCAGGGCGTGGCGCCAGACCACCTCGGCCTCGGTCAGTCCCTTGGCTCGGGCGGTGCGAATATAGTGGCTGCCCATCACCTCGATCATGCTGGCGCGCATCATCCGCGCGATGTAGGCGATCTGCTGGATCGATAGCGCGATCACTGGCAGGATCAGGTTGGGCAGGGCGCCGTCGTTCCAGCCCCCCGCCGGCAGCCAGCCGAGCAGCACCCCGAACACCAGCGCCAGCACCGGCGCCACCACGAAGTTGGGCACCGCGATGCCGGCCAGCGCCGTGCCCATCACCGTGTAGTCCACGGCGGTATTGCGCTTGAGTGCGGCGATGATGCCCAGCGGCAGGCCGATCGCCAGCGCCAGCAGGATCGCCAGGCCGCCGATCTGCAGGCTTACCGGGAAGCCCTGCATGATCAGCTCGGTGACGGTGAAGTCCTTGTACTTGAACGAAGGCCCGAAGTCGCCCTGGACCAGGTTGCCCAGGTAGCGGAAGTACTGCTGCCACAGCGGTTCGTCCAGGTGATAGGCGGCCATCAGGTTGGCCTCGATCTCCGGCGGCAGGGCGCGCTCGCCGTCGAAGGGCCCGCCGGGGGCGATGCGCATCAGAAAGAAGGCGATGGTGATGACGATCAGCATCGTCGGTATGGCCTGGGCCAGGCGTTTCAAGGTGTAGCTCAGCATGGCGCCGTTCCTCGGTTGACATGAAGGGCGGGCCGTCCCTGGCCGCGCCCACGATTGGGTTGGGGCGAGTGGTCGTCAGGGCGCGTCGCCGTCCACGGACACGTAGCGCAGCGGATGCACGTCGAGCGTCGTGGGCTGCCAGCCCTTGACGTCCGGAGAGGCCAGATTGACGACCACGTAGTCGTAGATCGGCAGCATCACGTCGGCTTCCAGCAGGCGCTGCTCGGCCTCGGTCATCAGCGCGGCGCGTCGGTCCACGTCGAGCTCATGGGTGCTGGCCTCGACCAAGGCGTCGTACTCGGGGTCCGCGTAGCCGGTGCTGGCCGCCGCCGAGCCTCCCGCCGCGTAGGCGTTGAGGAAGTCGTAGGGGTCGTTGACCGTGGCCACGAAGCCGTAGCGGGCGATCTCGAAGTCGCCCTGGCGCAGGCCGGCGAAGTGCACCGCCGCCTCGCGATTGACCAGATCTATTTCCACCCCCAGCGGGCGCCACATGGCGGCGATGGCCACGGCGATCTTCTTGTGGTCTTCCAGGGTGTTGTAGGACAGCTCAAGTTCGAGCGGTCGATCCGGCCCGTAGCCGGCCTGATCCAGCAGCTCACGGGCCCTGGCCCGGCGGCTGTCCATGCCCTGGTCATGGAAGTCGAGGCTTGCCGAGGTGGGCGAGGCGATGGTGCGCGGCACGAACCAGTAGGACGGCGTCTGGCCCATGCCCAGCAGGCGCTCGGTGATCACCTCGCGGTCGAGCGCCAGATTCAGCGCCTCACGCACCCGCTCATCGCTGAGCGGCGTGCCTTCGCGCAGGTTGAGCATATAGAAGTAGCTGCCGATCAGCGGCCCGACGCGCAGCGACTCGCTCAGGTTTTCCTGGGCCCACTCGAAGCGCGCGGAAGGCACCGCGCCGTAGGCGATGTCGAGCTCGCCTGAGCGAAAACGGTTCATCAGCGCCGAGGTATCCTCGATGGCGTGGAAGTCGACACCCTCCAGCGCCACCTCGTCGGCGGCGTAGTAGCGAGGGTTGCGCTCCACCTCGACCTTGTCCTGGGGCTTCCAGTCGGCGAGCACGAAGGGGCCGCTGGCCACCAGGGTGCCTGGCCGGGTCCAGTCCTCGACGCCGCTGGTGAGCAGGTGGCGGGGCAGAGGTGCGGCCTCGGTCATCGCCATGGCCTGAAGAAAATAGGCGGTGGGCTCGGACAGCCGGATTTCCAGGGTGTGGGAATCCAGCGCGGTGACGCCGAGGCTCTCGGGTTCGGCCTCCCCGGTGTTGATCGCCCGGGCGTTGATGATGGGGTAGTAGAGGTTGGCGTTGTGGTTGGCGGTGGCCGGCGTCACCAGACGTTGCAGGGCGAAGACGGCGTCGTCGGCGGTGATCGGCTCGCCGTCGGACCACTGCGCCTCGCGCAGCCGGAAGGTGATGACCCGGCCGTCGTCGGACAGCTCCCAGGATTCGGCCAGGCCCGGCACCAGCGCGCCGTCGGGGCCATAGTTGACCAGACGATCGAACAGTTGGCGGGTGATCCGGCTCTCCCAGTTGCCGCTGACCTTCTGCGGATCCAGGGTGCTGGGCTCGGCGCCGTTGCCGACCTGAAGGGTGGCGGCCTGGGCGTCGGCAGCGGGCAGACAGAGTCCGAGGCTTGTCGTTGCCATCAGGCCGGCAAGTGCCAGCGGACGAAAGGCGTCCATGGAGACCATAGCGAAGTCCTTGTGGGGTAGGCAGAGCGTCGGTAGGGGACTCGCCTCCTGGTGGAGGCGAGTTCTCGCAGCGAGTCGTTGAAGCGAGTCCTTGAAGCGAGTCCTTGAAGCGAGTCCTTGAAGATAGCCCAGCGCTGCTATTTACCAACCCAGCGCTGCTACTCGTCGAAGGAGATCCAGCGCGACGGGTGATCGTCCTCGATGTTGTCTTCCCAGCCGCTGATCTTCGGGTTCACCAGGTTGCGTGAGACGTAGTAGAGCATCGGGATCAGGGCGTCGTCGTCCATGGCCAGGGCCTCGGCGCTTTCCATGACGGCCTTGCGTTCATCCAGGTCCAGGGTGGCGGCGGCCTGGTCGTAGAGGGCGTCGAACTCCTCGTTGGCGTAGGCCCCGTAGTTGTTGCCGACGCCGGAACGCAGCAGCGCCAGAAAGTTCTCGGCGTCGTTGTAGTCGGCGATCCAGCCGGCCCGGGCCACATCGAAGTCTCCCTCGGCGATGGTCTGGTAGTGCACCGTGGCCTCGGCATTGACTAGCTCCACCTCGACACCCAGCGGGCGCCACATGGACGACACCGCCACCGCGATCTTCTTGTGCTCGTCGGTGGTGTTGTAGCGCAGGCGCAGTTCGAGCGGTGACTCCTGGCTGTAGCCGGCCTCTTCCAGCAATTGCTTGGCGCGGGCCATGCGGGCGTTCATGTCATCGGTGATGTCATTGCCGTCGGCGTCTTCGAAGCTGGTGTTCTGCACCTGGTAGTGATCGATGCCGTCAGGCACGAAGGACAGCGATTTCTGGAAGGTGCCGCCCATGATCTGCTGAGCGATGACGTCGCGGCGCACCGCCATGTTGAGCGCCTCGCGCACCCTGGGGTCGGCGGTGGGATGACCGTCGCGGTGGTTGAACACGTAGTAGTAGCTGCCGAGGTAGGTGGCCATGTGGGTGGCCTCGGGGATCTCTTCCTTCAACAGCGGGTACATGCTCGAGGAGTACTCGGTCATGATGTCCAGCTCGCCCGCGCGAAAGCGCGAGACGCCGGCGTTGCGATCCTCGATGGTGTGGTAGCGCACGCCGTCCAGCGCCACCTGGTCGGCCTCGTAGTACTCGGGATTCTTGACCACGGTGATGCGCGACTGGGAGATCCACTCGGTGGGGGTGAAGGCACCGTTGGTGACAATGTTGTCGAGATCCACGTAGTCCCGGCCGTACTCCTCGAAGGTGTGCTGTGGCTGGGGGTAGCCGGTGTAGTGGGTCAGCAGCTGCAGGAAGTAGGGCGTCGGTTGAGTCAGCTGGACCACGAAGGTGCGGCCTTCGTCGCGGCTTTCCACGCCAAGCTCCTCCAGGGGCAGCTCGCCGGTGTTGACCTCCCTGGCGTTGACCACCGGATAGAGCATATAGGCGTACTTGGAGGCGTTGGCCGGGTCCAGCAGGTGGCGCCAGCCGAACACGAAGTCCTCGGCGGTGACAGGCTCGCCGTCGGACCAGCGGGCATCCTCGCGCAGGCTGAAGGTGTAGGTCTTGCCGTCCTCGGAGACCTCCCAGTCGGTGGCCATGCCGGGCAGGATCTCGCCATCCGGGGCGTTCTTGACCAGGCCCTCGTAGACGTCCATCAGGATCTGGGACTCCCACACGCCGCCAGAGATCTGGGAGGTGTCGAAGGAGGCGAGTTCACCGGTGACGCCAAGATCGAGGGTCTCGGCCATGGCCGGTGCGCTGATGGCGGCCGCCAGCGAGGACAGGGTCAGGCCGGAGGCCAGCGCCAGGCGGCGGGCCCAGCGAGCACGGTTCGCGATCATGTCAGTTCCTTGTTCGTGTTGGCATTGTTGTCGCGGGCCGGGCCGTTGGCAGCGCGGTTCGCTGCGACCACGGCCATTGTGGGAAGGCCGCACAAGGCGTGCGATACCGGCTAAGCCCGCTTAGTCGATATCGACCATCGCGCCGTGGCTCCGGTGCTGTCCAGACGAAAATTTTCATGACGTCTTGCGTTTCGTCGATAGCCCCGTGGGAGCCCTTGTGGCAAGGGGGCTCGATGGCAGGAGCAGGATGACGGGATTAGACGTTTTGGCTACAATGCATCCCCTTTATCGCGGCCTGGCCGACGATCATCGCAACTGGCCCATCGCCACCGGCGCATCGCGAGCGCACGCCGGCACCCGGCGAGGGACGACAAAAGGCGAACTTCATGTTGGAAACCAACCCGATTCACAACCTCATCAAGGACCTGTCTGAGCGGACAGACGTCCTGAGGGGGTATCTTTGACTATGCCGAAAAGAAAGATCGGCTAGAGGAAGTCACCCGCGAGCTCGAGGACCCGGCGGTCTGGAACGACCCGGACTACGCCCAGAAGCTCGGCAAGGAACGTGCCTCGCTGGAGCTGGTGGTCGCCACCATCGACGAGCTGGACCAGGGCCTCGGCGACAGCCGCGACCTGCTGGAGCTGGCCGAGATGGAAGACGACGAGGCCACCGTGGCAGAGGTCGAGAAGGAACTGGCCTCGATGCAGGCCAACCTCGAGAAGCTCGAGTTCCGGCGTATGTTCTCCGGCGAGATGGACGAGAACAGCGCCTATCTCGACATCCAGGCGGGCTCCGGCGGTACCGAGGCCCAGGACTGGGCCAACATGCTGCTGCGCATGTATCTGCGCTGGGCCGAGTCCCACGGTTTCAAGGCCGAGATCATCGAGCTGTCGGCCGGTGAAGTGGCCGGGATCAAGTCGGCCACGGTGCACGTCCAGGGCGAGTACGCCTTCGGTTGGCTGCGCACCGAGACCGGGGTGCATCGTCTGGTGCGCAAGAGTCCGTTCGACTCCGGCGGTCGCCGCCACACCTCCTTTGCCTCGGTGTTCCTGTCGCCGGAGATCGACGACAGCTTCGAGGTCGAGATCAATCCGGCGGATCTGCGCGTCGACACCTACCGCTCCAGCGGCGCCGGTGGTCAGCACGTCAACACCACCGACTCGGCGGTGCGGATCACCCACGAGCCGTCCGGCGTGGTGGTGTCGTGCCAGAGCCAGCGCAGCCAGCACGCCAACCGCGACTTCGCCATGAAGCAGTTGAAGGCGAAGCTGTGGGAGCTGGAAATGCAGAAGCGCAACGCCGCCAAGCAGGAGGCCGAGGACTCCAAGGCCGACATCGGCTGGGGCAGCCAGATCCGTTCCTATGTGCTGGACGACCAGCGCATCAAGGACCTGCGCACCGGCGTGCAGTCGAGCAACTGCGACAAGGTGCTCGACGGCGATCTTGACCAGTACATCGTCGCGAGCCTCAAGCAGGGGCTTTAAGCGACCGTCGCCAAGCCCACCGCGTCGCGACCTCGCCCCGGGAGCCAAGTGGCCTCGGGGCGTTTCGCCACCACCATTCATGGGTCCCTTGCCGGGGCCGTTCGGGGAACCGCCGTGGCGGCTTCCCTGCCGTGACAGAGACGAGTAGCCATGGCCAACCAGGATACGCCTTCCACCAATGACGCCGTTGCCGAAGAGAACCGCCTGATCGCGGAGCGCCGCGCCAAGCTGGCGGCTCGTCGCGAGCGCGCCGAGGCCGAGGGCGGCAGCGCCTTCCCCAACGACTTTCGCCGTGACAGCCTGGCCGCCGAGCTCGAGGCGGAACTTGGCGAGCATGACAAGGAAGCGCTGGAGTCGCTGGGCCGCGAGGCCGCGGTCGCCGGGCGCATCATGCGCAAGCGCGGTCCCTTTATCGTGATCCAGGACGTCAGCGGCCAGATCCAGCTCTACGTCGACAAGAAGGGGCTGGATCCTGCCCTGCTCGAGGACATCAAGGGCTGGGACATCGGCGACATCGTGGCCGGCCAGGGCCCGGTGCACAAGTCCGGCAAGGGCGACCTGTACGTGATGATGCGCGAGGCCAAGCTCCTGACCAAGAGCCTGCGCCCGCTGCCCGACAAGTTCCACGGCCTCACCGACATGGAAGCGCGTTACCGCCAGCGCTATGTCGACCTGATCATGAACCCGGACTCGCGCCGGGTGTTCGAGACTCGTGCCGGCATCATCAGCGCCATGCGCCGCTTCTTCGAGGATCGCGGCTTCATGGAGGTGGAAACGCCGATGCTGCAGCCGATCCCCGGCGGCGCCACGGCGCGTCCCTTCATCACCCACCACAATGCGCTGGACATCGACATGTACCTGCGTATCGCGCCAGAGCTTTACCTGAAGCGCCTGGTGGTGGGGGGCTTCGAGCGGGTCTTCGAGATCAACCGCAACTTCCGTAACGAAGGGCTCTCCACCCGCCACAACCCCGAGTTCACCATGGTCGAGTTCTACTGGGCCTACGTGGACTACCAGGCGCTGATGGATCTGACCGAGGCGATGCTGCGCGAGATCGCCCAGAAGGTGCTCGGCACCACCACCCTGAACTACCAGGGAGCGACCTACGACCTGGGCCAGCCGTTCGTGCGGATGACCCTGCGCGAGGCGATCCTGGCTCACGGCGAAGGCATCGAGGCCGCGGACATCGACGACCTCGACGCCGCCCGTGCCCTGGCCGAGCGCCTCGGCATCAAGGTCAAGGATGGTTGGGGACTCGGCAAGCTGCAGACCGAGATCTTCGAGGAGGTGGCCGAGGCGCGCCTGGACCAGCCGACCTTCATCACCGAGTATCCGGCCGAGGTCAGCCCGCTGGCGCGGCGCAACGACGCCAATCCCTTCGTCACCGACCGCTTCGAGTTCTTCGTCGGCGGCCGTGAGATCGCCAACGGCTTCTCCGAGCTCAATGACGCCGAGGACCAGGCCGAGCGCTTCCGCGCCCAGGCGGCCGAGAAGGACGCCGGTGACCTGGAGGCGATGTACTACGACGCCGACTACGTGCGCGCGCTCGAGGTAGGCCTGCCGCCCACCGCCGGCGAGGGCATCGGTATCGACCGCCTGGTGATGCTGTTCACCGACAGCCCCTCGATCCGCGACGTGCTGCTGTTCCCGGCGATGCGCCCGGAAGCCGGCGAGGCCTGAGCCGTTCGGCCTGGCCACCGAGGACAATGTCCCCAGTGGTCGGGTCGATGGATTGTCGGCGGGGTCGGGCCGATGGATTGTCGGCGGGGCCGGGCTTTTGCTGGCAAGCGAGGCCCTTAGCACCCATAATGGCTGCGATTCGACGTCGAGGAGACCGCGATGAAACTGCTCAACCGCTCCGCCCTGAGCGTCAGACCCACCCAGCACTTTGTTGACTGGATCAATGCCCTGGAACCGACCATGGGCGATGACGACCTCACGCTCGCCGACGTCGACCGGGAAAGCACGGTCTACCTGATCCCGGAGATGGACACCCCCGAGGCGCTGGAAGCCTTCGTTCGCGAGCGCTATCTCGAGGTGCTCGAGAACGAACTGCGCGCCTGGGAAGAGGACGAACGGCAGTGGCCCGAGGCCCTGAACTGGGAGCTGTTCCAGCGCTTCTTGCAGGTCGAGCACAGCTATCTGGCGATCGATCTGGATGGCGAGGCTGCGCTTGAGATCTCCGAGGTGGACGACGAACTGCTGGCCGACCTCGAGCAGGACTGAAACAGCGCGGCCTGCCGCCGCTGATCAGTGTCTGCCGGATGTACCCCGCAGGTGTCGACGAGACCGGTCACGGCCGGTCTCGTTGCGTGCCGGCATGACCTCCTGTGCCTGACCACCCCGATGCAAGACAACACCCGCCTAGACAACACCAGGAATTGCCCCGATGAGTCGACTGTTCTCCACCCGTGACGGCGACGACGGCCTGCCCGGGCCGGAGCGACGGCTGGCGGTCATCGCCCTGGTGCTGGGGACCCTGATGGCGGTGGTGGACACCACCATGATCAATATCGCGCTGCCCTCCATGGCGCGGGATCTGGGCGTGTCCGATGCCCGCGCGGTGTGGATCACCAACCTGTTCCAGGTGGTCTGCGCGGCCATGCTGCTGGTGTTCGCCGCCGCCAGCGAGTTGCTCAGTCGGCGCAAGGTCTACGTGGCCGGGCTCACCCTGTTCGTGGTGGCGGCGCTGGGTAGCGCGCTGTCGCCCAACTTCGAGACTCTGCTGGTGTTTCGTGCCCTGCAGGGCGTCGGCGCCGCCGCCACCCTGTCGATCGGGCCGAGCCTGTATCGCTCGATCTTTCCCTCGCGCCTGCTCGGCAGCGCCCTGGGCCTGTCGTCGCTGGTGGTAGCGGGGGGCTACGCCGCCGGCCCGTCGATCGGTGGTCTGGTGCTGTCGGTGGCCAACTGGCCGTGGCTGTTCGCCCTGAACGTGCCGCTGGGCGCCGCCGCCGCGGTCATGGCCTGGCGAGCCCTGCCCAGGGAGGAACGCCGCGAGGGCAACTTCGACGCCTTCGGCGCCCTGGCCTCCATGGCCATGCTGGCGGGACTGTTCATGTGCATGGATGCCGTCGGTCATCGCGCGCCGCTGGCCGAGATCCTGGCCTGGCTGGCGGTGACGGTGGTGTCGGCGGTGGCCTTTATCCGTCGCCAGGGGCGGGCTCCCCATCCGCTGCTGCCACTGGGGCTGTTTCGTGAACCGCGTTTCAGCCTGGCAGTGTCCGCCCAGGGCACCGCCTTCATCGGACAGGGGCTGACCTTCGTTGCGCTGTCGTTTCTCTACCAGCAGCAGATGGGCTACTCGGCGCTGCATACCGCCTGGTTGTTTACCCCCTGGCCGCTGACCATCATGGTGGTCGGGCCGCTGTCCGGTCGTCTGGCCGATCGCTTCAACCCGAGCGTGGTGGCGAGCGCGGGCCTTGCCATGCTGTTGCTGGGGCTGGTCAGCCTGGCGGCGCTGCCGCAGGACGCCAGCGCGATCGACAGCCTGTGGCGCACCGCCCTGTGCGGCGCAGGCTTTGGCCTGTTCCAGCCGCCCAACAACCGTGAACTGATGACCAGCGTACCCAAGGCCCGCAGCGCCAATGCCTCGGGGGTGATGAGTACCACCCGCACGGTGGGGCAGTCGCTGGGGGTGGCCCTGGTCGGGCTGTGCCTGGCCGCCGGCGCCGGCGTTCAGCAGGCGTTGTGGGTCGGCGCTGCCACCACCTTGCTGGCGCTGGTGATCAGCTTGGTGCGTATTCCCCGGGCCAATCGTGCGTATCGTGCGGCGCGGGAGCAGAAGAAGGCCGCGCGCGCCGGCTACTCCGAACGAGTGGGCGAGGACTCCCCGAACCGGGTCGCGGATCGGGCTTAGTCAGCGGCTGGGCGAGGGCGTACAATGGCACAGTATGTACAAAATTAACCGTCACAGACGCGAGTACCCATCATGAGTATTCAGGCGACCATCGAACACAAGCTAAAGGCCCTGGAGCCCACCGAACTGGTGGTCGAGAACGAGAGCCACATGCACAGCGTGCCGCCGAACTCGGAAACCCACTTCAAGGTGACCCTGGTCTCCGAGCGCTTTTCCGGGCTGATGCCGGTCAAGCGCCACCAGCAGATCTACTCACTGCTGGCCGATGAACTGTCCGGCCCGGTCCACGCCCTGGCGCTGCACCTTTACACCCCCGGTGAATGGGATAGCCGCAGCGCACCGCGTCCGGACTCGCCCAACTGCATGGGCGGCTCACGCTCGTGACGCCGGAGCCGACACGGCTCGCCTATCTGGATGCCATGGGGCTGACCGCTTGGGTGGCCCGCTATCAGCTGCCCAACGCCCGCGAGACCGAAGCCTGCGACTGGCCCGAGCCGGTACCAGAGGAGCGGCCCCAGCCCGGTGCCAAGGGCCTGCATGCGCTGCTCGATGACATGCCCGCTTCGGCCGGCGGCGACACTTCCCCCGGGGCGACCGAGCAGGCCGCTGTCGCTGATTCGTCCTCTGCCGTCCAGGCTCCTGCACCCCAGGCGCCGGCTGGTCCGCGCAAGGCCAGGGCGCTGCTCGGTGATATCGTGCCCGATGCAGACGACGGTGCGGCGACGGCCCCCACGGCCATGCCGGCAGAGGATGAGGCGGAGGAAGGCGCCGAGCCGCTGCGCTTCGGCTGTCAGGTGGCCTGTCTCGACGGTCGCTGGCTTTTGCTGGTCGCCCGTGACGAACCGCTGGGGCCCCTGCACCAGCGGCTTCTGCTCAATATCCTGACCGCCGCCGGGGTCAGGCCGTCGCAGCGACCGGTATTCGACTCCCTTGCCTGGCCACTGGAAGAAGGCTTGCCGGTCAGGCGGCCGTTGGACGAGGCGCGTCAGGGCCTGAAGGCCTTTGTGGCCGGTCGGGCACGTCGTGGCTGGGCTCCGGAGCGGGTACTGGTATTCGGCCGCCAGGAGGCGCTGATGCAAGCACTGGCCCCGTCTGACGCCACCGACAACAGCGCGCAGCCTCCGCGCAGCCAGACCCTGGCGCTGCCGTTGTGGCAGGGCCCGGGGCTCGACGAACTGCTCGCCGGTGACGGTGTCGGTGCCGAGGCCAAGCGCCGGCTGTGGGCGCAGATCGGCGAGTGGCAGGCACAGTGGGGCGACGGCACTCGAGGTGATGGTGCTAAAGGCGATGGTGCCAGAGGCGACAGCGATGGCGCCTGAGGCGACAGCGGGCCAGCAGAGCAGCCCGCATAGCGGTGTCTACGGTCCTGTCCGTGTCCTTGGCGCGGACGATCTTGACGCCCTCCTGCGACTGGAAGCGATGCCCTCAGCGCCGTTGTCCAGCCCTCAGGCGCTGGCCCAGGCACTGGAAGATGACCAGCGCCTGCTGCTGGGGATCGATCGGCTGGGTCCGGCGGGTGATGTCGGCGTTGAAGGCGGCCTTGATGCGGGCATGACGGGGCAGAGGGCTATTCACGCCTACGCCTTGCTGGCACGCCAGCCCTTCGAGGCCGAGCTGGAAGCGATCCTGGTGGCCCCGCAAGCTCGCCGCCAAGGGCTTGCTGCACGGCTGCTGACAAGCCTGATTGCGGTAGCGCGCCAGTGGGGCTCGGAGCGACTGCTGCTGGAGGTGCGTGCCGACAACGGCGCGGCGATCGCCTGCTACCGAGCCGCCGGCTTCGCCGAGGATGGTGTGCGTCGCGGCTACTATCCGCCGCTGGCCGATGGCGGCGAGCGTGTCGATGCCTTGCTGATGTCGCTGGCGCTTGACTGAAACAGCCTGAAGCGCACGGCTTCCGTGCATTCATCGTACGCGCAATGCAAAAGGGCTCCCCATGGGGAGCCCTTTTCATTCGTGTCGATCGTTCGTATCAGCCGTTCGAGTCGGCCGTTCGAGTCGACACTGCCGGCACACAAGGCAGGTCAGAGGCTATGGGCGGGCGCCTGTTCGGTATTGCCCGTTTCGCCTTCCACCTCATCGAGCTGGCCCAGGATGGCGGTCAGGCGACGTTCCCACTCTTCGCGATCCTGCTTCAGGCGAGCGTTTTCCTCGCGCAACTCCTCGGCTTCCAGTTTCAGCAATTCCAGGGCCTCAAGGGCGCTGGAGACCTTCTTTTCGAGTTGGTTGAAGAGTTCCGTGCTCATCCTCGTCTCCTGACATGACGTGGGGTGAAGGCGCGACGCGCGCCCCGATGGAACGAGCGTAACGCCGCCGCCGCTGGCGAACAAGCGTCGCCGGGCGGCGACGGGGCTGCTTTGCTGATTCGGCTCAGGAATTACGACGGTCGCGTGCTTGGGGTACTGCCGGCTCAGCTCTCAGGCGCAGCGTCCTTGAGCGAGTCGGCGTCGCTTTCGCTGCGGCGATAAAGACGCCCCATGCTGTCTCCCGCGCGGACCTCTCGGTGCAGCTGCCAGGTGGGGGGCACGGCGGGAGTCAGACCGCTTTCGACCTCCACGTAGATCCAGGCCTCATCCGCCAGCCAGCCGGCTTCCAGGGCCTGGCAGCATGGCTCGGCGAGGCCCTGGCGAAAGGGCGGGTCGAGAAACACCAGGTCGAAGGGGCTGGCGGTATCGCCTTTCAGCAGCGCTGCGGCGTCGGCGCGTCGCACCTTGGCGCGATCGATCGCCAGCGTCGCCAGGTTATCGCTGATCGCCTGGGCCACCTGGGCATCGCGCTCGACGAACAGGGCCTCGCTGGCGCCACGCGATAGCGCCTCCAGGCCCAGGGCACCGGTGCCGGCGAACAGATCGAGCACGCGAAGGCGGTACAGCTCGCCCCCGAGCCAGTTGAACAGGGTTTCGCGCACCCGGTCCGGGGTCGGGCGCAGGCCGGGCTTGTCGAGCACCGGAAGCTGGCGGCGGCGGTGTTCGCCACCGATGATACGCAGCTTGCCAGGCGGCCGACCGCTCGCGGGACTCTTGCCCGAGCGGGGTTTTCCGGCGCCGCCGCGCGGACGGTTTCTTGAAGGACGTTGTCGACTCATGGGCGGCGATTCTACCCCCATGGCCGGGTGTCGTCATGCCTTCGCCATCGCTTCTGTGGCAGGCTGTGGGCAGCGTCGCGTCGCCGCCTCGGGGCTGCCCTGTGTCCACAGCGAGCGGGCAGGGTGGTAGGATGTGGCGGTTCGTTCACCGGCTGAGGCGTCAGGTCATCCATGTTCGGTATTTTCAAGCGCAAGAAGAAGCACACGGGCGAAGAACCCGCCAAGGACCAGGAAGTCGTCGATCAGTCGTCTGCAGATGAGGCGGAAGGTGCGGCTGACAGGGAGGCTGAACAGCCCCTCGGCGACGAGCTGTCGCAACGCTCACCGTCGGATGCCGAGCCGCCCCAGCAGGGCCGGGACCCTGGCCCCGAGCCGACCGAGACCGCCGAGGCGGTGGTGCCGGAGCCTGTCGAGCCGGCAGCGCCGGCCCCCGCGGAGCCGTCCACTCCAGCCGAGCAGGCGCCCGTTGAACCTGAGCCCGACAAGCAAGAGCCCGACGAGCACGAGCAAAAGCCTGTCGAGCAGAAGTCTGTCGAGCAGAAGTCCGGCGAGTCGCAAGCCGACCAGGCGCCGTCTGCCGCCCCCCAGCCGGCTGGCGAGCCCGCCGAAGATGAATCGCCGGCCTCGGCGCACAAGCTTGCCGAGGCGGAGGTGCCCGAGCCAGCAAGCCCGCCCGCCGCCGACGCTGGCACTGGCCAGCGCGAGCACGCCGAGGTGATCGAGCCCAGCCGTCCCACCGGCCCGGCCCTGCAGGAAAAGCCCAGAGCGCCGGTGCAGGGTGGCAAGGGTGGCGAGAAGAAGGGCTGGTTTGCGCGCATGCGCGAGGGCCTTGGCAAGACTCGGGCCAACCTGAGCGACGGCCTGGCTGACCTGTTCATGGGTGCCAAGCAGATCGATGACGAGCTGATCGAGGACATCGAGACCCAGCTGCTGATGGCCGACGTCGGTATCGAGGCCACCAGCGAAATCATCGAGGCACTGACCGATCGCGTCTCGCGCAAGGAGCTGAAGGACCCCGAGGCGCTGTATCGTGCGCTGCAGCAGGAGCTGGCTGCCATGCTCGGCGAGGTCAGCCAGCCCTTGAGCCTCGAGACCGCCGACGGTGGGCCCTTCGTCATCCTGGTGGTGGGCGTCAATGGCGTCGGCAAGACCACCACCATCGGCAAGCTGACCCAGCGCTTCCAGCGCGAGGGCAAGAGCGTGATGCTGGCGGCGGGGGACACCTTCCGCGCGGCCGCGGTAGAGCAGCTCAAGGTGTGGGGCGAGCGCAACAGCGTGCCGGTGGTGGCTCAGCACACCGGCGCCGATAGCGCCTCGGTGATCTATGACGCCGTGGCGGCGGCCCGTGCCCGTGGCGTCGACGTCTTGATCGCCGATACCGCTGGTCGCCTGCACAACAAGAGTCACCTGATGGAAGAGCTCAAGAAGGTCCATCGGGTGATGGGCAAGCTCGATGCGCAGGCGCCTCACGAGGTGATGCTGGTGCTCGACGCCGGTACCGGCCAGAACGCCTTGTCCCAGGCGGCCACCTTCAACGAGGCGGTTCCGGTCAGCGGGATCACCCTGACCAAGCTCGACGGTACCGCCAAGGGGGGCGTGATCTTCGCCCTGGCCAAGCAGCTGAAGACGCCGATCCGCTTTATCGGGGTGGGTGAGAGTCTGGATGACCTGCGGCCGTTCAAGGCCGAGGACTTCGTCGACGCCCTGTTCGATCGTCGCCCGAGTGACGCCGACGAATGATCGCCTTTGAGCACGTCGGCAAGCGCTATGGAGGGCGCTTCGAGGCGCTCTCCAATATCGATTTTCGCGTCTCGCGGGGCGAGATGGTGTTTCTCACCGGCCATTCCGGTGCCGGCAAGAGTTCGCTGCTGCGGCTGATCATGCGCCTGGAGCGACCCAGTCGCGGCCGGGTGATGGTCGCCGGTCACGATATCGACAAGCTGCATCCCAGCCAGTTGCCGTTCTACCGGCGTCAGATCGGGGTGGTCTTCCAGGACCACCAGCTGCTGTTCGACCGCTCGATCTATCACAATGTGGCGTTGCCGCTGGAGATCCGCGGCCTGGCGCCGCGGGATATCGCGCGGCGGGTCCGCGCGGCACTCGACAAGGTCGGCCTGCTGCACCGCGAAAAGGCGCTTCCTATCGAACTTTCCGGCGGCGAGCAGCAGCGCGTGGGCATCGCCCGGGCGGTGGTCAACAAGCCCGCCCTGCTGCTGGCCGATGAGCCTACCGGTAACCTCGACCCTCAGTTGTCCGCCGATATCATGGGGCTGTTCGAGGACTTTCATCGCATCGGCACCACGGTGATGATCGCCAGTCACGATCTGGCGTTGATCGCCAGGCTGCGTCACCGCACCCTGCGCCTGAGCGAGGGGCGTTTGGTGGCCGACGAGGAGGCCGCATGAGCGCTCGCCATTCGCGCAAGGGCGCGGCGACGCCCAGGGGCGCCTCAGCCGCCGCACGTACGGGCGGCCGCCAGGAGGCCTCGACGTCACCTCGCGGTGCGCGTCAGCAGACGGTGCGCGCACAGGGGCAGTGGCAAGCCTGGCTGCGTCACCATCGCGCCATGTGTGTGGACAGCCTGCGCCGGCTGGTGCGCCAGCCGGTGGGTAGCCTCTTGACCATGCTCGCCATCGCCATCGCCCTGGTGCTGCCCAGCGCCCTGTGGCTGTCGCTGGACAGCGCCAAGCTGGTGGACGCCGAGCTGGACGCCAGCGCCACCCTGACGGCCTACCTCGACAAGGGGGTGAGCGAGTCCGAGACCGGTCGCATCCTGGAAGCGCTGGAGGCTCAGTCGGAGGTCGCCGCCACCGAATTGATCACCGCCGAGCAGGGCATGGCGGAATTCCAGCAATCCCTGGGGCTCGATGATGCTCTGGCGCGGCTCGACGAGAATCCGCTGCCCGCCGCTGTGGTGATCTCGCCGACGACGCCGTCACCGGAGGCCATGGCGGCGTTGTCCGAGCGGCTGTCGGCGATGTCCGGGGTGGCCGAGGTGCGCCTCGATCTGGCCTGGATCGAGCGTCTGCGGCAACTGGCTGAGCTGGGTCGTCGCCTGACCCTGGCGCTGGGGGTGCTGTTTGGTCTGGGCGTGCTGCTGGTGGTGGGCAACACCATCCGCCTGGCGGTGGAGAACCGGCGCAAGGAGATCGAGGTGGTGACCCTGATCGGCGCCACCCATGCCTTTGTACGCCGACCCTTCCTGTACAGCGGTGCCTGGTATGGCCTGGGCGGCGGACTGCTGGCGTGGGGGCTTCTGACCCTGGGCAGCGACTGGCTGGCGGCGCCGGTGGCATCGCTGGCGGCCAGCTACGGCGCGCACTATCAGCTACCGACCCTGGGCCTCGTCGGCTCTACAACATTGCTGACTTGTAGTACACTATTGGGCTGGTTGGGAGCCTGGATCGCCGTCAGCCGCCATCTGGCGGGCATCAAGCCACGCTAGCGGCAACAGGTAATCACCCGTTTCTTGTACGGTTTCGTCGGATGTCTACGACCAAAGGGGAACTTCTTCCTATTTTTATCCTCCAAGGTGCATCCGAAATCTTGTTGGTCTTCGAGGAGACAACCTGCACATGAGCAACAGTCTTCTGCCGGTGGGTCATCTTTCACCGGGGCACGACCTAAACGGCTATATTCAGGCCGTCAATCGCATTCCGCTGCTGACGGTGGATGAAGAGCAGGACCTGGCCCATCGCCTTCAGCAGGAAGGCGATCTGGAAGCCGCCCGCCGTCTGGTCATGTCCCATTTGCGTTTTGTCGTGCACATCGCACGCAGCTATTCCGGCTATGGACTTCCCCAGGCTGACCTGATTCAGGAAGGCAACGTCGGCCTGATGAAGGCCGTCAAGCGTTTCGACCCGACCCAGGGCGTACGCCTGGTGTCTTTCGCGGTGCACTGGATCAAGGCCGAGATCCACGAGTTCGTGCTGCGCAACTGGCGTATCGTCAAGATCGCCACCACCAAGGCCCAGCGCAAGCTGTTCTTCAACCTGCGCGGCGCCAAGAAGCGCCTGGCCTGGTTGAACAGCGACGAGGTCGACGCCATCGCCAAGGACCTGGACGTCAAGCCCGAGGTGGTGCGCGAGATGGAAGGTCGTCTGGCCTCCCATGATGCCGGCTTCGATGCCTCACCGTCCGAGGACGAGGATTCGGCCTATCAGGCACCGGTTCACTATCTGGACGACGCCAGCCAGGACCCGGCGACCCAGCTCGAGGACAGCGACTGGGAGCAGGACGCCACCCGTCGCCTTCAGGGCGCGCTGGCCGAGCTCGACGAGCGCTCGCGGGATATCCTGAGCCAGCGCTGGCTCGCCGAAAACAAGGCGACCCTGCATGAACTGGCCGACGTCTATGGCGTGTCCGCCGAGCGCATTCGTCAGCTCGAGAAGAACGCCATGAAGAAGATCCGCGAACGTCTGGGCGACAGCATGGCGGCCTGACCGCCATCGATTGCGCCAGCCGCTGGCAGGACGAAAACGCCCGAACCTCACGGTTCGGGCGTTTTCAGTTGTGGCTGAGCTTGTACCAGGGCGACTGCCATAGGGGCTGTAGGAGGGTTGCCTGAGCCGCTATACGAGCCGCTACACGCCCTGGTACCTGCGCCTAGCCCTGGGCGCTGGCAGCACCCGTCAGGCCGCCAGCGGCGGCCGCGCGGCGGGCAATGTCGCCCAGCGCCTCGTCACCGGCGCTGAGGTCGCGAAAGGCGCCCATGGCGCCGAGCAGGGCCGAGCTCTCGTAGGGCACGAACACGCGCTCTCCCTGCTTGGCCATCTCCGGCAGCATCGAGATATAGGACTGGCCGAGCAGATAGCCGATGACCGCCCTGGTGCTCTTCTCGCCTTCGCCCATGGCACCCAGTACCAGCTCGATGGAGCGACTTTCGCCCTGGGCGCGCAGAATGGCGGATTCCTTGTCGCCCTGGGCGTTGAGGATTGCCGACTCCTTCTGGCCCTGGGCCTTGGCGATGGCGGCGGCCTTTTCGCCCTCGGCCTCGGTGACGGTGGCTCGACGACGACGTTCGGCGGACATCTGCAGGTGCATGGCCTCCTTGACCTCCGTCGGCATCTCGATGTCCTGCACCTCGATGCGATTGATCGCCACCCCCCACTTGGAGGCAGGTTCCTCCATCTGTTCCTTGATCTTGGCGTTGACCTCGGCGCGGGACTCGAATATCTTGTCCAGCTCCATCTGGCCGACCACCGAGCGCAGCGTCGTCTTGGCCAGTACCTCCACCGCCTGACTCATGTTCTCGATCTTGTAGACGGCGTTGGCCGGATCGATGATCTGAAAGTAGATGGCGCCGTCGATGCGCACAGTCACGTTGTCGGTGGTGACCACCGGCTGGGACGGGAAGTCCATGACCGACTCGCGCAGGTCGATGCGGGTCTCCTGGCTCAGCACCGGGGTGAATTCCTGGCCCTTGCGCAGGTAGCGCACCATCTTGATCGGTCTTGGCTTGTCGAAGAACGGAACGATGAAGTTGATGCCCTTCTGCAGCGTGCGGTGGTAGGCGCCGAGGCGCTCGATCACCATCACCTCGGACTCCTGAACGATCACCAGTCCCTTGATCACCATGATCACGGCGATGACGACCACTACCAGGGCAATCAATAGCCCCGGATTTATGGCATACGGCAACATGCAAGTACCTCCTTGGTATCGAGAGTGTCGCCCAGGGCGACCGACGGCATCCCGCCGCCGAAAGCCAGCTTAGGCAATGGGCGGGCGAGTGGCGATAGCGTCTGGCGGCCGCTGCCCGAACGAGCGCATGACCGGGATCAAGAACCTTCGCCGGCGGGACGGACCACCGCCTGGGTGCCCTCGAAGCGGACCAGCGTTACCTCGTCACCCGGACGAAGGGCAGGACCACTCCCTGCTTCGTCCGCCAGGCTGGCACGGTAGAGATCACCGTCGAGCTTGATGCAGGGTGCGTCATCGAAGTCGCGGCTGACCAGCACGAAGCGTTGACCGCGGCCTCCACCGCTGCCAGCCACGCCGAAGCCTTTTTTCGCGCCTCGGCCGCGTCGTCTGAGCTGTCGAATCGCCAGCGGCACCAGCACGGCACAGGCGAGCGCCAGGACGATCAGTTGCAGGGTGAAAGTGGCGCCCAGCCAGGCGGCCAGGGCGGTGACGGCGAGTGCCGCCGCCAGGGCCAGCAGCACGTAGGAACCGGTCAGCAGCTCGACCAGCAGAGCCGCGAGTCCGGCCAGCAGCCACCACAGCGCGGGAGATAGAAAATCCATGAGGGGCCTCTTGGAAGCAGCGAAATGACGTCCTGTCCTGTCCGATTCTGCGCCGCCTGCCGTGGCCCGGCAAGCCGGCGAGGCCCGCAGACGACAGCGCCACCGCATAAGCGGTGGCGCTTGGCTGAATGTGAGGAGGCCCGAAAGGCTGTCGTGTTACGGGGCTTACCAGTACCCCAGCACCTTCCACCGTAGAGAGTCTGCGACACCGACCCAGACGGTCAGGTTGACCAGGCTCCTACCCTGATCAAGAGCGGACCCGCCTTCCGGGCGTCTTACCAGTACCCCAGCACCTTCCACCATAGGCTGCCGACACCGACCCAGACGGTCAGGTTGACCAGGCTCATCACCAACCCGGCCTTCCACCAGGTGCCGAGTTCCACATAGCCGGAGCCGAAGATGATCGGGGCGGTGCCGGTGGCGTAGTGGGTCAGCGACATCATCAGCGAGGAGGCGCCGGCCAGCAGCAGGGCGATGTACAGGGTAGGGATGCCGAGGGCGATACCGGCGGCCAGGAAGGCGGCGTACATGGCGGTGATATGGGCGGTGGTGCTGGCGAAGAAGTAGTGCGCGTAGAAGTAGACGCCGGTCAGCGCCAGGGCCATGCCGAACCAGCCCATATTGAAGCTGCTGATGCCCTCCTCGATGACCCCGGAGAACCAGCCGATCAGTCCGAGCTTGCCCAGGAAGCTTGCCATCATTACCAGAGCGGCGAACCACACGATGGTGTCCCAGGCGGACTTCTCGCCGAGAATGTCATCCCAGGTCAGCACATTGGTGACCAGCAGGATGGACAGTCCCAGCAGCGCCACCGCGGTGGAGTTTACCTTGAATTCGGGGCCGAACAGCATCGCCGGGATACCGGCCCACAGGATCAACAGCAGGCCGAACACGCCGATCATGATCTTCTCGGCGCGGTCGAGCGGGCCCATGGCGGTGAGCTGCTCGCGGGCGAAGGAGGTGGCGTCCGGGGTGCGCTTGAGTTCCGGCGGATACAGCACGTACAGCACCGCCGGCATCAAGGCGATGGCGACCAGGCCGGGCAACAGCGCGGCCAGCGCCCACTGGGTCCAGGTGATCGAGATGGCGGAATCGGTGGCCTTGGCGATCAGGTCGACGATCAAGGGGTTGGGGGCCGTTGCGGTGATGAACATGGCCGAGGTGATGGGGTTGGCGTGATAGTTCACCAGCGCCAGGTACTCGCCGATCTTCTTGCTGGTGCCGGACTCGGGGGAGGAGCCGAAGCTGTCGGCGATGGAGCGCATGATCGGGTGCATGATGCCGCCACCCCGGGCGGTGTTGCTGGGGGTGATCGGGGCGATGGTCAGCTCCGCCAGGGATAGGGCGTAGCCGATGCCGAGGGTGCGTTTGCCGAAGGCGGCGATAAAGGCGTAGCCGATGCGGTTGCCCAGCCCCGTCTTCGACAGCCCGCGGGAGATCATGATGGCCAGGCCGATCAGCCAGATCAGCGGGTTGGAAAAGCCCGAGAGGGCGTCGGAGACCGCGCCCTTGGAACTGTCCGGGTTGGTGACGCCGGTCAGCGCGACCACGGTGATGGCAATGATCGCCAGGGCGCCGATGCGCATGGTCTTGCCGATGATGGCGGCGATGGTAGCGACGAAGATCGCCAGCAGGTGCCAGGCCTCGGGATTGACCCCGTCAGGTACGGGGACCACGAACCAGAGCGCCAGCCCCAGGGTCACCGAGACCAGGGCGGGAAGCGGTTTGAATGCGAGCATAAGCGAGCTCCTTTGGGGAAGATCGAGTGATCACCTCTCCACAGAGAGAATCCGAAGGTGTTGTGCTCATTTACGCATAGACGAAGCGACGTCCGAATGACGGACATCAAGCAGAAGTACGACTTTCGTCGAAATGGTCATGTCGAGTGCAACTTGCGCTGAGGAGGTCGCAGCGCCAAGGCAGGAGATAACGGTGCAGGAGTTGGGTGAGGGCTGCAGCCGACGCCATGCCGGGAACTGCCCTGCATGGCGCGAGAGGAGGTGAACGGTCCCTAGTCGGGCTTGATCGCGGTGCGGCCGCTGCCCAGGAACATCATCGCCAGGGCACCGAGCAGGAACATGCCCTGCAGCTCCAGCGCCCAGCCGCCGCTGCTGGTCAGGCTGAACAGCTCACCCATATGCGCCAGATAGATGGCCACCACCATGTTGCCGGCGATCAGCAGACCGGCGATGCGAGTGTTCCAGCCGAGGATCGCCATGACAGGTGCGACGACCTCGCCCAGCAGAACGCCATAGGCGAGCACCGTGGGCAGGCCATGGGAGGCCAGGGTTTCACCGATCCAGGACAGGCTGCCGGGGTTGATCAGCTTGCTGACGCCGTGCAGCAGGATCATCACGCCAAGGGCCAGGCGCAGGATCAGCTTTCCCAGGTCGTCGTTGTCGAGGGCGTTGAGCATGGTGACTTCCTTTTCACTAGGGGCTTTTTTTGACTCGAGAGCCTTTCACTTCAGGTATTGGTCGGAAAACAGGCGCACCGAGTTGTTCGAGACTTCGCAGCATGATCGCGATGACGTCGGCATGGTGCCTTCGGTCGCAGCACCAGAATCGTCGAAACGGTCGGACCACGCAGGCAATTCTGGCATATTAGGCATCATCCAGATGACTCAGCTGCAAGGAAGATAGCATGGTTCCGTCACGACTTCGCCGCACCGCCGCTTTCGCTCTTTTCACCCTGGCGCTCAGTGCCTGTTCCAGCCAGCCCGCGCCCACGGCGGGTGGTGGCGACACGGCGGCCCCAGGCAGCGTCTCGAGCCCGCTGGTCGGCAAGCGCTGGAACCTGTTGCTGGTGGGCACCAGCGATCGCCTGTCGATGCCGCAGAAGCCGTACTTCGAGGTGGCTTCCGATGGCAGTGTCAGCGGTAGCGACGGCTGCAATCGCTTCACCGGCACGGTGAGCTTCGGTGACAGCCAGCGTATCGACTTCAGCGAACTGACCGCCACCCGCATGGCCTGCGCCAATCCCCAGGGGGCCCAGCAGGTCCGCGACATGCTCGACAACGCCTATCGCTACCTGATCGACCACGATCGACTGGTGTTCTTCGGCCCCAACTCGCTGGTGCTGGGCGGTTTTCGCGACGCCAGCTGACTCGGCCAGTGTTCATCGGGGCGATCAGCGACTCCGGTTGTCCCTCCTGGGCGCGGTACTCGAGATGTCGGCCGCAGCGCGGCTTGCATGATGCAGGCAGGATCGCAGGCTGTGCTTTCGCTGTTGGAAGCGATCCAGCCACCGGGGATGGATCGCCACCACGCGCACCGGAACGCTGGCCAATCCCAGCAATTGCACGATGGCCAGGCGGTGTGAGCCGCCGTAGCCGAGCACGACCTCGCCATCCCGGGTAATCAATACCTGCATTTCGTCATCGGGGTGGCGACTTTCGTCGGGGTGTCGGCGAGCCAGTTCTTGCTGGGTCTTGTAGCCGTGTCGGCGAATGCCGTGGTAGGCACGAGACAGCGTCTCGAAGTAGCGAGCGATATCCTCCTCGCTGCGACACCAGTAGGCGCCTTGCTGTGCCGGGTCGGCGCACTCGCCGGAACGATAGCGAGCCACCGCTTGATGCATCTGGGCGTACTGGGCGGTCTCGCGGAAGTGCCTGTCGTGGGCGAAGATGTCCTCGACTGCAGCGGTCTCGTTCAGGCGTGCCTGGCAAAGTGGTGCAACATGGCTGAGGTCCCAGTCGCCTTCACTGATCAACTCACGGCTCAAGCCAGAGCGCGTGACGCAGCGCGCGATGCGCCTTGGGTCGATGTCGACCAGCGGCAGGTCATTGGCATTCAGCCAGCGACGTTGAAGGTCGACACGGCCACACAGCTCGGCCAGGTACAGCAGGGCACGCCGTGTTCGGCGACGAAGGCGTGGCAGGGCGGCGAGCCCGGCAGTGCCAGGGAACGCCAGGGGGGAAAGGCCCGAGTGCGTCATGCTGTGCGCGTCTATTGTTGTTGTAGTCGTTGGTATGGTCGTTGTTCGGTCTGTTGTCGTATCTGCGGCCGAATCGGCGATTGGCCTGAAGGACCGGCTGCGCTGACAGCTTCACTGTGCCGCAATAAATTCTAATAGAAGAAACTGAATTTTGTAGTAACACCATCATCTCTGTGTCGTACCCGATCAGGCCGAGGCGACGCAGACGGTTGCCTGAGGCGAGGGGCAGGCACGCACCAATAGCGACGTTCCGACAGGGGGGGCTGGATGGCCTTCAGCAACGAAGAGAGAGCGGCATTGCTGGCGCTTCACGGGGTAGGGCCGACCGTCATCAGTCGCTTCGAGCAGCTTGGTATCGACTCCTTCGAGCATCTGGCGACGTTCGAGTCCCGGGAGATCGCCGAGCAGGTGGCATCGATGCTCAACACCAGCTGCTGGAAGAATTCGCCACGCGCCCTGACCGCAGTGGAGGCGGCCATCGTGCGTGCCAGGCAAGGACTACAGGAATAGGGGGCCGTCTTATGGCATTCAATGATCTGGAGAGAAAGCGAGTGGAGAAGGCGGCAGAGGCTTTCGTCGAGAAGCGCCGTCCACCGCCTCACCTGAGATCAAAACTTGATCTCGCCTTTCGCATCGATGGGCATAACCTGGAGATATTCGAAGTCAGGCAGCGTTACGACAAGCCCGATGAGAAGCTGGAGATTCCCGTCGCCAAGGCAAGTTACGTGCGCAAGCACGATGTCTGGAAGGTCTACTGGCAGCGGGCGGACCTGAAGTGGCACGGTTATACCCCCTGTCCCCAGGTGGAAACGGTGGAAGCCTTTCTCGAACTGGTGGATCGCGACGAGATGGCCTGTTTCTTCGGTTAGCCGAGCGTGCTGGGAGCCGATGGATTCTCTGTTGCTATCACGTCTGAATAAAGTCGACCCCGCCAGTGGCGGGGTCGACTCGGCTGGTGCTCAGGCCGGTTGAGCCGGTTTAGGCCCAGACTACAGGGCCGCGATCTTGTCGCGCTGTTCGACCAGCACCCGGCGGGCGGCCTGGTACTCCTCGAGCTTGCCGCGCTCCTTGTCGATGACGGCAGCCGGGGCCTTGGCCACGAAGCCTTCGTTGGCGAGCTTCTTCTCGACGCCGCCGATCAGCTTGTCCTGCTTGTCGATCTCCTTGCCCAGGCGGGCCAGTTCGACGTCCTTGTCGATCAGGTCCGCCATCGGCACCAGCACTTCCATGTCGCCGACCAGCTGGGTGGCGGACAGCGGCGCCGTGCTTGCGTCATCGAGCCACGCGATGGACGACAGCTTGGCCAGCTTGGACAGGAACAGGCGGTTGGCGCTCAGGCGCGCCTGGTCGGCCTCGCTGCCCTTGGTCAGCAGGGCGTCGAGCGGCTTGCCCGGGGCGATGTTCATCTCGGCGCGGATGTTGCGCACCGCCACGATCACCCCCTTGAGCCATTCGATGTCGCGGATCGCGTCCTGGTCGATCAACGCCTCGTCCGCCAGCGGCCAGGCCTTGGCCATCAGCGAGTCGTTGTCCCCCTCCAGGGTGCCGGCGAGCGGCGCCACGCGCTGCCAGATCTCCTCGGAGATGTAGGGCATCATCGGATGGGCCAGGCGCAGGATGGCTTCCAGCACCCGTACCAGGGTGCGCCGGGTGCCGCGCTTGGCGGCCTCGCTGGCGCCTTCGTCCCACAGTACCGGCTTGGACAGCTCCAGATACCAGTCGCAGTACTCGTTCCAGACGAAGTCGTAAAGGGCCTGGGAGGCGTGGTCGAAGCGGAACTCCTCCATCGCCCGGGTGACCTGATCCACCGTCTGCTGCAGGCGGGCCTCGATCCAGCGGTCGGCCAGCGACAGCTCGACCTCGCCGCCTTCGCGGCCGCAGTCCTCGTTCTCGGCGTTCATCAAGACGTAGCGAGAGGCGTTCCACAGCTTGTTGCAGAAGTTGCGGTAGCCGTCCAGCCGGCCCATGTCGAACTTGATGTCGCGACCGGTGGTGGCCTGGGACAGGAAGGTATAGCGCAGGGCGTCGGTGCCGTGGGCCTCGATGCCGTCGGGGAACTCCGAACGGGTCGCCTTGGCGATGGCCTTGGCCTTCTGCGGCTGCATCATGTTGCCGGTGCGCTTGTCGACCAGCGCCTCCAGATCGATGCCGTCGATCAGGTCGATGGGGTCGAGTACGTTGCCCTTGGACTTGGACATCTTCTGGCCCTGGCCGTCACGCACCAGGCCGTGGACGTAGACCGTCTTGAACGGCACCTCGTCAGTGAACTTGAGGGTCAGCATGATCATCCGCGCGACCCAGAAGAAGATGATGTCAAAGCCGGTCACCAGCACGCTGCTGGGATGGAAGGTCTTGAGCTCTTCGGTCTGCTCGGGCCAGCCGAGGGTGCCGAAGGTCCACAGCCCGGAGCTGAACCAGGTGTCGAGTACGTCCTCGTCCTGGGTCAGGGCGACGTCGCCTGCGATGCCGTGCTTTTCGCGGGCCTCGGCCTCGGTGCGCGCCACATAGACGTTGCCCTCCTGGTCATACCAGGCGGGGATACGGTGGCCCCACCACAGCTGGCGCGAGATGCACCAGTCCTGCAGGTCGCGCATCCACGAAAAGTACATGTTCTCGTAGTTTTTGGGCACGAACTGGATGTCGCCGTTTTCTACCGCCTCGATGGCCGGCTTGGCCAGGGTCTCTACCGCCACGAACCATTGATCGGTCAGCAGCGGCTCGATCACGTCACCGGAACGATCGCCGTAGGGCAGGGTGTTGTTGACCGTTTCGGTCTTCTCGAGCAGGCCCTTGGCCTCCATGTCGGCGACGATGGCCTTGCGAGCGGCAAAGCGGTCGAGGCCGGCGTAGGCCGCAGGCAGGCTAGTGTCGATGTCGGTCAGCGGACGGCCCTGGATGTCGAAGGCCTCGGCGGCTTCGAGGATATGTGCGGTCTTCGAGAAGACATTGATCAGTGGAAGACCAGCGCGCTTGCCGACTTCATAGTCGTTGAAGTCGTGGGCCGGGGTGATCTTCACGCAGCCCGAGCCCTTGTCCATGTCGGCGTGCTCATCGGCGACGATGGGGATGCGACGGCCGACCAGCGGCAGCTCGACAAACTTGCCGACCAGCGAGGCGTAGCGCTCGTCGTCGGGATTGACCGCCACGGCGCTGTCGCCGAGCAGGGTCTCGGGGCGGGTGGTGGCCACCACCAGATGGTCGAGGCCGGCGTCGGTGGTGACACCGTCGGCCAACGGATAGCGGAAGTGCCAGAACTGACCCTGCTGGTCGCGATTCTCGACCTCGAGATCGGAGATGGCGGTGTTCAGCGTCGGGTCCCAGTTGACCAGGCGCTTGCCGCGATACACCAGATCCTCTTCATACAGGCGGACGAAGACCTCCTGCACCGCCTTGTAGAAGCCCTCATCCATGGTGAAGCGCTCGCGGCTCCAGTCGAGGCTTGCGCCCATGCGACGGAGCTGGCGTGTGATATGGCCGCCGGACTCATGCTTCCATTCCCACACCTTGTCGATGAAGGCCTCGCGCCCCAGGTCGTGGCGCGTCTTGCCTTCCTCGGCGGCGACCTTGCGCTCCACCAGCATCTGGGTGGCGATGCCGGCGTGGTCGGTGCCCACCTGCCACAGGGTGTTGCGACCCTGCATCCGCCGCCAGCGGATCAGGGTGTCCATGATGGTGTCCTGGAAGGCGTGACCCATGTGCAGGCTGCCGGTGACGTTGGGCGGCGGAATCATGATGGCGAAGGGGTCGCCCTTGCCCGAGGGCGCGAACCGTCCGTCGTTTTCCCAGCGCTCGTACCAGCGGGCTTCGATGCTTTCGGGTTGGTAGGTCTTGTCCATGGGGTACTCTTGCTAGCGGAGCCCGGGGCATGCCAGGCACGAGACAGAGGCTCGCGCATGGCGCTGGGCTTGGAGTTCGACAGCCGGCGCTCGGGCTCGCAAGCTTCCCGCCGAAGAGCGGTTGCGCGAGTGAGGCCTGCGAAAAATGGGCTCGATTATACCCTGATCCGAGGCGGGGCGTCAGGGGCTGAAGGGATGACCGGCAGTGTCCAGAGGATTTGGTGACAGGAGCCTACCCCTGACCCTTGAGGTGGTGCGGTGTGACCGGGTAGCCGCGCTGCTTGTAGGTCTTCCAGCACTCGCGCTTGACCGTCAGCACGTCCTGGTGCTGGTTGATGATCTCGGCCACCCGCTCGAAGCGAGAAAACCACTCGGGGATTTCCGGCGACAGGTTGAGCATCGCCTGGGGCGGCGGGTCGAGGCTTTGCGGCGGCCCCTGCCAGCCGATGGTGACGGGTACCGGCCTTGCTTCTTGCTGGGTTGATTCTGTAGCGCCGGCCGCTCTTGCATCGGCCCCGCCCCCGGCCTCGAGCGCATGGGGGACGAAGGCGTCGGGACGAAAGTCCCACAGACGCTGGTCGAGCTCACGGGCCATGGCTTCGTCTTCGGCGTACAGGTAGAGCCGGTAGCCCTTGCGGGCGATGGTCTCGGTCAGCCGACAGGCGAAGGCGAGGCGGGCCTCGAGGGTGGTGTCCGGCAGGATGTAGAAGTCGATCTTGGTCATGCGCTCTGACTTGATGGCTGAACGAAGGCCGCCCGGGGGCGGCCTTTTAGTAGGGAAGGAGCCAGATCAGGCAAGACGGGTCAGCCAGCCATGGGTGTCTTCGACACGGCCGTACTGGATGTCGAGCAGACGCTTGCGCAGTCGGCTGGCCACCTCGTTGCCCTCGGGGTGCTCGATCACGCCGTCCTCGCTGACCAGTCGCCCGATGGGGGTGATGACCGCGGCGGTACCGCAGGCAAAGACCTCGGTGATCTCGCCGGAGGCCACGCCATCGCGCCACTCGTCGATGCTGATGGGGCGCTCTTCCGGGGTCAGGCCCTCATCCTTGGCCAGTTCGAGCATGGAATCCCGGGTCACCCCCTCGAGGATGGTGCCGGTCAGGCGCGGGGTGACCAGGCGGCCGTCGCGGGTGACGAAGAACAGGTTCATGCCGCCGAGTTCCTCGATCCAGGTGTTTTCCACGGCGTCGAGGAAGGCCACCTGGTCGCAGCCGTGGTCGGCGGCTTCCTTCTGGGCCAGCAGCGAGGCGGCGTAGTTGCCGCCGCACTTGGCGTAGCCGGTGCCGCCGGGAGCGGCGCGGTTGTAGTTCGACGACAGCCAGATCGATACCGGCTTGACCCCACCCTTGAAGTAGGCCGCGACCGGCGAGGCGATGACGTAGAAGTCCACCTCCTTGGACGGGCGCACGCCAAGGAAGGCCTCGGAGGCGATCATGAAGGGTCGCAGGTAGAGGCTGGATTCCTCGGCTGCGCTTGCCGGCGTCGGCACCCAGTCGATGTCCTGGGCGACCAGCGCCTTGACCGCGCCGATGAAGTCCTCGTCGGACAGCTCCGGAAGGGCCAGGCGACGGGCGCTGGCGCGAAAGCGCGCGGCGTTCTTTTCCGGGCGGAAGGTCCAGACGCTGCCGTCGGCGTGGCGGTAGGCCTTCATGCCCTCGAAGATTTCCTGGGCGTAGTGCAGCACCGAGGCGGCCGGGTCCAGTGACAGCGGGCCGTATGGACGTACCTGATGGCCGTGGAAGCCGGCGTCCTCGGTCCAGCGGATGTGGGCCATGTGGTCGGTGAAGTGACGACCGAAGCCCGGGTTCTCGAGAATGGTGTTACGGATGCTCGCGTCGGTGGCGTTGGCGTTGGGCTCGAGCGAGAAGCCTTGGATGGACACGGGTCGTTCTCCAGAATCGTATCGCGCCGCAAGGGCTCTGCGGCGACAGCGGATCGAGGTCGAGTCAGGGGGCTCGACCGGGATGGGGTGGGCAGGCATCGTGCCTGCCGATGGAATCAGAATGACACAGGCTCGCCCTTTCGGGAAAGCCTGTGGGTCGGGAAAGCCTGTAGGACGGGGAAGCCCGCCGGGGCGGGTGCCGACGTCTGTCGGCACCCGTGTGGACGGCGGACTTGCCGGGTCAGTCCTGGTCGGTGTTGACCACCTCTGCCTCGCGGTCGAGCAGGTAGCGGGTCAGCAGGCCCACCGGGCGGCCTGTGGCACCCTTGGCGCTGCCGCTGTTCCAGGCGGTGCCGGCCACGTCCAGGTGCGCCCAGGGGAAGTCGGTGGCGAAGCGCGACAGGAAACAGCCGGCGGTGATGGTGCCCGCCGGGCGCCCGCCGATGTTGGCCAGGTCGGCGAAGTTGGAGTCCAGCTGTTCCTGGTACTCGTCCCACAGCGGCAGATGCCAGGCGCGATCCCAGGCGGTTTCGCCGGCGTCGAGAAGGTCCAGCGCCAGGTCGTCGTCGTTGGACATCAGGCCGGTGGCGTGGTGGCCAAGCGCAATGATGGCGGCACCGGTGAGGGTGGCGATGTCGACGACGCTGGCCGGCTCGAAGCGCTCGGCGTAGGTCAGGGCGTCACACAGCACCAGGCGGCCCTCGGCGTCGGTGTTGAGCACTTCCACCGACAGCCCCTTCAGCGTCTTGATGATGTCGCCAGGCTTGGTCGCGCGACCGCTGGGCATGTTCTCGGCGGCGGCGACGATGGCGACCAGGTTGATCTTCGGCTTGATCGCCAGGATCGAGGCTACCGCGCCGAACACGCTGGCGGCGCCGCACATGTCGAACTTCATCTCGTCCATGCCGGCACCGGGCTTGAGCGAGATGCCGCCGGTGTCGAAGGTGATGCCCTTGCCGACGAGCACGTGGGGCGACTCGTTTTCGTCGCCCGCGCCTTGATAGCGCATCACGATCAGTCGCGACGGCTCGTCGCTGCCATGACCGACCGACAACAGCGAGTGCGCGCCGAGCTCCTCGAGGGCTGCCTCGTCGAGGATCTCGGTGGTCAGGGCGCCATCGGATTCGCTGGCCAGGCGCTCGGCCTCGCTGGCGAGGTAGCGCGGCGTGCAGACGTTGCCCGGCAGGTTGCCGAGCTGGCGGGCCAGGTTGATGCCCTGGCCCACGGCGGCACCCTGGCGGGCGCCTTCGCTGGCCGCGTTCTGGTCTTCGCCCTCACTGAGCAGGATCGACACCGTCTTGAGGCTGGGAGCCGGGCCACTCTCCTTCTTGAAGTCGGTGAAGCGGTAGCTGGCGCGCAGCGCGCTCTCGGCGATCTTGTGGGCCTTCCAGCCGGCGTCGCGATCCTCGACGGGCACGTCGGTGAGGGCTACCGAGACTTCGTCCACGGTCAGCTGACCGAGGCTCGCGAAGGCGGCGTCCACGGCCTTGCAGAAGGCACCTTCGTGGCACTTGTCGCGCTCGCCGAAGCCGACCAGCAGCAGGCGGTCGGCGCACAGCCCAGGCGCAAAGGGCACCAGCTGGACGTTGCCGAGCTTGGCGTTGAAATCGCCACGCTCGATCAACTGTCCGATCAGACGCTCGCTGGCGTCGTCGAGCTTGGCGGCGGCAGGAGTAAGTTCACCGTCCTTGAACACCGGGATGACCAGGCAAGCGGTCTCGATCTTGACCGGGTTGGCCGTCTTTACAGGGAATTCCATGCTGACTCCACAAGACAAGTGTGGGGGGATTCTGGATAATGCCGGCACGATGCCGAGTCCATCCAGTGTACCCAAGGCCCCCGGGGTTTGCATGATCACCGTGGCCGCAGCGATCGATCGGGTAGAGACATCGATCAGGGACCTATACTGGATCAGGGACGACCGGTGAGGACGACCGAGAGCAGGAGCGCGCATTGATCATATTCCGTTACCTCACCCGCGAGATTCTGCTGACCATGTCGGCGGTGGCCGGGGTGCTGCTGCTGGTGATCATGGGCAGTCGGTTTATCCGCTATTTTGCCAACGCCGCCGAAGGCGAGATCCCGGCGAACATCCTCGGCTCGCTGATGCTCTATCACATGCCGGGCTTTCTCGAGCTGATCCTGCCGCTGGCGTTCTTTCTCGGAATTCTGCTGGCCTACGGCCAGCTCTACCTTAACAGCGAGATCACCGTGCTGGTGGCCTGCGGCACCAGCCCCAACCGCTTGCTGACGGTCAGCCTGGTGCCCGCCGCCCTGGTGGCACTGCTGGTCGGGATATTCAGCCTGTGGCTGACCCCCGCTGGTGCCTTGCACAACGAACTGGTGCTGGAAGAACAGCGCAGCAAGCTCGACTTCTCGGCGCTGGCGCCAGGGCGTTTTCAGGAGTTCGGCAGTGGGCGTATCGCCTACGCCAGCGACGTGTCCGAGGATGGCGAGCGCATGCAGGAGGTGTTCATCAGCGAACGCCAGAAGCGCAGTGATGGCTCCCCCGAGAGCGTGGTGACCCGGGCGACCCAGGGCTACCAGTCGGTGGATCCGGACACTGGCAGTCGCTATCTGGTGCTGGAAGACGGTGAACGCTATAGCGCAGAGGCCGGTCGCGCCGACGCCGAGCGGCTCGAGTTCGGTACCTACGCCGTGCGTCTGGCGCGGGCGGTGGAGGCGGTCGAGACCGACTCGGCGGAGTTTGCCACCACCACGACCCTGCTGAATGACGCTTCGCCCGAGGCCAGGGCCCAGTTGCAGTGGCGACTCGGCGCTCCCCTGATGGTGTTCGTGCTGACCCTGTTGGCCCAGCCGCTGTCCCGGGTCAATCCACGCCAGGGCCGCTTTGCCAAGCTGCTGCCGGCGATCTTTCTGTACGTGGCCTACCTGAGTCTGCTGCTGGCGGCCATGGACGCCATCGGCAGCGGCAGCCTGCCTGCCGTCATCGGCATGTGGCCGATCCACGCAGGCTTCTTGATCCTCGGCCTGGGACTGGCCTTCAATGCCCAACGCAAGGGAATGAGCGGATGATTCTCGATCGCCTGGACGGCTACATCGCCCGCAACGTCCTCGCTGCCATTCTGGTAGTGCAGGTGGTGCTGCTGGGCCTGGACCTGATCATCACCTATATCGATGACCTCGGAGACATCGAAGGCGGCTATGGTGCCTTCGAGGTCTTCCTGTTTCTGTGCATGCGCCTGCCCTGGCGCTTTTATCAGTATGCCCCGGTAGGGGTGCTGATCGGCGCCCTGATCGGACTCGGCAGCATGGCTTCCAACAACGAGCTGACGGTGATGCGGGCGGCGGGACGGTCGCTGGCGCGCATCGTCTGGGGGGTGATGAAGCCGATCATCCTGGTGGTGGTGATCGTGCTGACGGTGGCAGAGTTCGTCAGCCCCAGAACCGAGCAGTTCGCCCACGCCTGGAAGGTGCAGCAGATGCAGGGCGAGGGCGCGGTGGTCACCGAACGCGGTGGCTGGCAGCGCGAGGGCGACGACTTCTATCGCTTTGGTGCGATTCGCGCCGACGACACCGTGCTGGATCTGACCCGCTACGAATTCGACGGCCACCGGCTGGATTCGGTAACCACTGCCAGGCGTGCGGTGTGGCAGGGCGACTTCTGGGAGTTGCAGCAGGTCGAGACGACCCGCTTTGCCGATGACCGCACCGAGGTCGACAAGGTGGCTAGCCTGCGCTGGGACACCAGCCTGTCGCCGACTCAGCTGTCGCGTCTGCTGCGCGACGTGGAGACCCAGGCACCGAGCGAGCTGTGGGCCTACGCCAGCTATCTGGACGAGCAGGGCCTGGAGGCCACCCAGCCGCTTCTGTACTTCTGGCAGAAGATGCTGATGCCCCTGACCATGGCCTCGCTGGTATTGGTAGCGGCGTCCTTCGTGTTCGGCCCGCTGCGCACCGTGGCCGCCGGGACGAGGGTGTTCTACGGGGTCATCACCGGGCTGGTGTTCAAGTACCTCCAGGATCTGCTGGCACCGGCCTCCACGGTATTCGGCTTTTCGCCGGCTTGGGCGGTGCTGGCCCCCACACTCGTGTGCGCCTTGCTGGGACTTCACCTATTGAGGCGGTCGGGGTGAAGGACTGCGTGGGCACTCTCGATCGACCCGGCCCCAACGTTAGTGTGCGCCTTGCCGAGACTTCACCTGCTGAGCAAACCCAATGACACGACGCTTTCCCCATCTCGATGATGTCTGGCCCGCGGGGTTGGGCCGGCGTCTGGGCGCCATGTTCTACGACAGTTTTCTGTTGCTGGCCATCTGGATCGCGATTACCACCCTGCACGTGCTGGTGGTGCGCAAGCTGCTGGGCCTGGCCCCGGAAGAGGTGGGGGCAGGCGTTTGGCAGGTGCTCAGCCTGCGACTGCTGCTGGTGGTCGCGGCCTTTGCCTTTTTTGCCTTCTTCTGGCGCCGCGGTGGCATGACCCTGGGGATGCAGGCCTGGCGCCTGCGCGTCCAGACCCTCGACGGCGGGCCCATCAGCCTGCGTCAGACCATGCTGCGCTTCGCCGTGGGAGCGTTTTCCTTCGTGCCGCTGGGGCTGGGCCACTGGTGGGTGCTGTTCGACTCGGAACGGCGCAGCTGGGCGGATCTGGCGTCTGGCACTCAGGTGGTAGTGCTGCCGAAGGCGGCGAAGCGATAGCCCTGCAACGAGCGCTTACGCGAGACTCCTGAACAGGGCAGCTTACGCCTTAGCCCGGCTCGGGCGTCTGCCATCGACCCTTTACCCTCTGCAGCGCCCGGCCGACGTTCTCCCTGAGATGCTGCTCGGCCCCTCCCCATCCAGCCTGCACGAGTCGCTCCCCGCTGTTTCGTTCCTGGTTTTGTGGATGCTGTCGATTGGCTGTCGGCAGGGGCAACGCTTGAGCTGAGTCATGTAAATTCAAATCTTTAGCTAAGGTAAATACGAATTACTCTTGAAAAGGTTGCGCGTCGCTATGGGAATCATTTACATTGGCTATAGTGATTCAGGAGAGATGGCGATGTACGTATGCCTGTGCAAAGGGGTCAGTGACCGACAGATTCGTCAGAGCGTCGATGACGGCGCGCGTAGCTGGCGTCAGGTTCAGCGTGAGACCGGTTGTGGCACCCAGTGCGGCAAATGTGCCTGTGTGGGCAAGCAGATCACCCGCGACGCCATCCAGGAAGCGTCGAGTCTGGAAGTCGAAGCGCTGGCCTATGCGGTATAGCCTTGGTCGTCGGTACGCTCTTGCGCTACTTCCTTTGCGGTAGTCTTTTGAATTAGCAATCGATATCGTTGTAGTTGCGGTTTTCAAGATTCTGATTTTATTGAGTTTTTTCATGGATGCCCTATACTGCTTCTTGACGGGAGCTGGTAGGGCATTGCTTGTCGTGCCAGTGTGTCTGTAGCCCCGCGTCTGTTGCCCTGTGAAGGCGGGCGAGGCCAAGGAGAGACGTCGCCTCTGCGGCGTCCGATGCAAGACGGTTCGATCAACGACGACTGGCCACGGCCGGTCGGCAATCACCGGCAAGCACATGTCCGGCAAGCACATGTCCGGCAAGCACATGTCCGGCAAGCATTGAGGAGTTTTCCATGAAAGGCGATCCCAAGGTCATCGAGCATCTCAACAAGGTGCTGGGCAACGAGTTGGTGGCCATCAATCAGTACTTCCTGCACGCCAAGATGTACAAGGACTGGGGCCTGGCCCGGCTGGCCAAGTGGGAGTACGACGAGTCCATCGAAGAGATGAAGCACGCCGACATTCTGATCGAGCGCATCCTCTTTCTCGAAGGCATCCCCAACCTGCAGGACCTCGGCAAGCTGCATATCGGCGAGGACACCCGCGAGATGCTCGAGGCCGACCTGGCCGCGGAGCATACCGGGCGTGACGACCTGATCGAAGCCATCACCTACTGCGAGCAGGTGCGGGACTACGTCAGCCGTGACCTGTTCCAGAAGATCCTCGACGACGAGGAAGAGCACATCGACATCATCGAGACCGAGCTGGGTCTGATGGACAAGGTCGGCTTGCAGGCGTATCTGCAGACGCAAATGCAAAAGGCCGGCGGCGAAGAGTGATTTAGCGCTGGCGCATTGCATCGACAGCGCCCAGGCAAGCAAAAAGGGGAGGCCAGCGGCTTCCCCTTTTTGCGTCTGCGTGTTCCGTTGCCTGCGCGCTGGCCAGGGCGTATGGACTCGCCTCGCCGGGCTGGCGCTGCTGGACCAGCGTTATCGAACTGGCAGCGTCGGACCGACGACATGGATCCGGGCGCCGTCAGGGCCTGCTAGGCGCTGTCGGAAAAGTCGACGAGCGATGGTTAGACAAGGCAAAAATCGGTGAGAAAGCGCAGTTTACGGGGTGTAAATGAGCATTTTGACCGGGCTGGCGCACCAGCCGATTTTTAACGCCGTATTACCGAGCGCAGACAGTTTTCAGACAAGCCCTAGAACGCCTTCTCGAGGGCAAAGCGTGGAGTGGTGACACCTTCGACGTCGACGCTCTCGCAGAACATCTCAAGCGGGCGCACCCACAGGCCGTAGTCGCCGTAGAGCGCGCGGTACACCACCAGGGCCTCTTCGCTCTCGCTGTGGTGGGCGACGCCGGTCACCTCGTAGAGCGGGCCCTTGTAGTGGCGATAGATGCCGGGCACCGGAAGGGGGGATTGCGGGGTTGTCATGGTCGGTTCCTTGTCTGGCTCATTTTACCCGGGTCAGTCTGGCCAGCGCCCGCGAGGCGGCGACAAAGCCGAAGCTGCCGGTGACAAAGGTGGCGGCGCCGAAGCCGCTCTCGCAGTCCAGGCGCGTGGACTCGCCGGCACCAGGCTTGGTGTGGCAGACCTCACCGTCCTGGCCGGGGTAGACCAGCTGCTCGTCGGAGTAGACGCACTCGACGCTAAAGCGGCGCTTGGGGTTGCGCGAAAAGCCATGGTCGCGGCGCAGGCGCGAGCGCACCTTGGCAAGCAGGGGGTCATGCTCCGTGCGGGTCAGGTCGGCCACCTTGATCCGGGTGGGGTCGGTCTGGCCGCCGGCGGCACCGGTGACTGTCAGCGGCAGCTTGCGGCGCTTGCACCAGGCGATCAGTGCGGCCTTGGCCACCACGCTGTCGATGGCGTCGATCAGATGATCGGCGTCCTCGGGAATGCGTTCGGCGAGATTGGTCGGGGTGGCGAAGGCGACATCGGCGACGACCTCGATGCCGGGGTGGATGGCCCGGCAGCGCTCGGCCAGCACTTCCACCTTGGGCCGCCCGATGGTGCCGTCGAGGGCGTGAAGCTGACGATTGACGTTGGATACGCAGACGTCGTCGAGGTCGATCAGGGTCAGCTTGCCGACGCCGCTTCTGGCCAGCGCCTCCACCGCCCAGCTGCCGACACCGCCGACCCCGACCACCACCACGTGGGCTTGCGCCAGACGGGCGCTGGCGGTGGTGCCGTAGAGACGGCGAATACCACCAAAGCGCAGGTCATAGTCGTTGTCGCTGGGGTCAGTGCTCATCAGGAATCTCGCTGGGTCGTTGCGGTCACGTTGGCGTTGGTGGTGCTGACTGGCCGGGGCAGGTGGGCGCGCCAGCCGAAACGGTCGAACAGCCGCGTCATGCAGGCGTCCAGTGGGCAGCACAGCGCCATCGGGGTGCGATGGCGAGGGTGCTCGAACTCGAGCGAGGTCGCCGCCAGCAGCAGCCGATCGCAGTCCAGGCTGTCGCGAAAGAAGCGGTTGTGATTGCCCTTGCCGTGCTTGGCGTCACCGATAATCGGGTAGCCGATGCCGGACAGATGGCGGCGTATCTGGTGGCGCCGGCCGGTCAGCGGGCGGGCTTCCATCAGCGAGTAGCGAACCTGGGGGTAGCGGTCGATACGTACCGGCAGCTCTACGCTGTCGAGTCGACGCACCTCGGTGATCGCGGGCATCGCCGGCATCTCGGCCTTGGGCCGGCTACCGTCTTCCTCGCGCAGTGCCCGGTCGATGCGCTCGGTCTCGGGGCCGATGCCGCGCACCACCGCCAGGTAACGCTTGGTCACCTGGCGCTCGGTGAAGGCCTCGGCCAGCCGCCGGGCCATGTCCGAGGACAGCGCGAACACCATGACCCCCGAGGTAGGCCGGTCGAGCCGATGCACCGGGTAGACCCGCTGGCCCAACTGGTCGCGCAGGCGCTGCAGCAGGAATTCGCGCTCGCCACGGGCCAGCGCGCTGCGATGCACCAGCAGCCCTGACGGCTTGTGCACCGCCACCAGATCGTCGTCCTGGTAGAGAATGGGCAAGGGCAGGGACATCGCGGCGATACCTATGGCGTGAATGCGGGCTCGAGGCGCGCTATTGTCGCCATGTTGCGGCGATCTGTCATCCGGATTGCGACGACTCCGTGAGTCGAGGGGCATCTCTGGCTACGGCTTTGGTCTATGATGAGCCCCGACAATCGGTGAGGGAGCAGGCTATGACCCGAGGGATAGGGATGCTGCGCTGGTGCAGGGACTGGGCACCGGTCCTCAAGGTACTGTCGGTACTTTGGCTGGTGCTGGCGCTGTTCATGCTGCTGCCCTGGGGGGTGCTGGTATGGGAAGGCGACGCCGACGCGCCGGCCTTCGCTCGTTCCCTGCTGGTGGTGCTGGCCACGGTGCTGATGTGCTGGTGGCTGACCTGGCGGATACCGGTGGCGCTCAAGACCCAGCAGATGTTCGTGCTGACCACCCTGAGCTGGGTCAGTATCAGCGGTTTCGCCAGCCTGCCGCTGGTGCTTGGCGCGCCCCATCTGTCGCTGACCAATGCGGTGTTCGAGTCGGTCTCGGCGATCACCACCACCGGCTCCACCATCCTCACCGATATCGACCAGCTGTCCGATGGTCTCAAGCTGTGGCGGGGTTTGATGCAGTGGCTCGGCGGCATCGGCATCATCGTCATGGGCATCGCCATCCTGCCGTTTCTCAAGGTCGGCGGCATGCGCCTTTTTCAGACCGAATCCTCGGACTGGTCGGACAAGGTGATGCCGCGCACCGGCGGCATCGCCAAGGCCACGCTCGGCATCTACGCCCTGGGCACCCTGGTGGCGATTCTGGCCTACGGTATCGGCGGCATGGCACCGGTAGACGCGGTGGTGCACGCCATGAGCTCGGTGTCGACCGGCGGCTTCGCCAACTCTGACGCCTCCTTCGGGGCCTACGCCGACCAGCCGCATCTGTTGTGGATGGGCACCTTGTTCATGTTGCTTGGCGCCTTGCCCTTCGTGCTCTACATCCGCTTTCTGCGCGGCTCGCCGCTGGCCTTGTGGCGCGACGAGCAGGTCCGTGGGCTGGTGTGGCTACTGCTGGTGGTGACGCTGATCCTCAGCCTCTATCGGGTATGGCGAGGCGAGGCGATGTTCGATGCCCTGACTCACACCGCCTTCAACGTGGTCTCGGTGGTGACCACCACCGGCTACGCCAGCGACGACTACAGCCAGTGGGGCCCGTTCGCCGCCATGGCGTTCTTCTATCTGACCTTTGTCGGTGGCTGCAGTGGTTCGACCAGCGGAGGCATGAAGATCTTTCGCTTCCAGGTGGCGATCAAGATGCTGCTGAGCCAGCTGCGCTTCTTGATCCACACCCATGGGGTCTTCGTCTCTCGCTACAACGGTGCGCCGCTGTCCGATGAGATCAGCCGGGGCGTGGTGGCCTTCTCCTTCTTCTTCTTTCTGACCATCGCCGGCCTCGCCCTGGCCCTCGCCATGCTGGGCCTCGATCTGGTCACGGCACTGACCGGGGCGGCCACGGCGGTGGCCAACGTCGGGCCAGGACTTGGCGATATCATCGGCCCAGCCGGCAACTTTTCCACCCTGCCCGACGCCGCCAAGTGGCTGTTGTGTGTGGGCATGCTGATGGGCCGCCTGGAAATCCTGACCGTGCTGGTACTGTTGACCCCGATGTTCTGGCGCAAATAGGTCTTTGGCGGCGGTGGGGGAGGTGATCGATGGCGTAGTGTGCCGGGTTGGACAGACGGCTTGGCGGCTGCCATGTTGCACGGCAACATGACAGTCGACATTGGTCGTCTCGCCGAAGGTGGCGGCGGCGGTCATTCTGAGCTGACGCCCGTCGGGAGCCCCGTGATGAAACTGTCCCCTGCCTATCGCATCGCCGCCACTATCCTGCATGGATTCGACGAGTACCGCTCGCGCTTCAAGCAGATCACCCTGGACGCCAATCGACGCTTTCGCGACGCCGCCTGGCGCGAGGCCCAGCAGGCCTCGGCGGAGCGGATCAACCTCTATCAGGAGAAGGTCGACGAGACCCTGGGGCGCCTGCAGCGCACCTTTGACGAGGACATCCTGACCCACTGCGAGTGCTGGCGTGAGGCCAAGGGGCACTATGTCGAGCTGATCGGTCAGCGACTCGACTACGAGCTGGCCGAGACCTACTTCAATTCGCTGTTCTGCTCGATCTTTCATCACCGCCACATCCGCGATGACTGGATGTTCGTCAACTCCTCCAGGGACGCCGCGTCACACCACTCGGGCATCGAGCTGTGCCGACACATCGCGGTGGAAGGGGACTGGTCAAGGGCCATCGCCGAGGCGCTGGAGGGGGCCGAACTGGGAATGGAGTTCATCGACCTGGGCCACTGCGGACATCTGGCGCGTGACTTTCTGGTCGAGCACCTGCCGCAAGGGCTGGCGGACGGCACGGACACCGAAATTGAACTGCTGAAGAGCGTCTTCTACCGCAACAAGGGCGCCTACCTGGTCGGCCGCATCCACCGCGATGGCGAGCAGGTGCCGCTGGTGCTGCCGGTGCTCCACGAGGAGGGCAAGGGGCTGCACCTGGATACGGTGCTGATCGAGCCCGACGAGGTGTCGATCATCTTCTCCTTCACCCGGGTCTACTTCCAGGTCGATGCCACCGTGCCCCGTGAGTTCGTGGCCTACCTGCACATGCTGATGCCGGACAAGCCGATCAGCGAACTCTACGCTGCCATCGGCTTCTTCAAGCACGGCAAGACCGAGTTCTTCCGCGCCCTGAACCAGCAGATCGCGCGGCGCGAGGACAAGTTCATCATCGCCCCCGGGGTGCGCGGCATGGTGATGGCGGTGTTCGTGCTGCCGTCACACCGCACCGTGTTCAAGATCATCAAGGACCGCTTCGACCCGTCCAAGGCGATGAGTCGCGACAACGTGCGCGAGAAGTACGGCCTGGTCAAGCGCCATGACCGGGTCGGCCGGATGGCCGATACCCAGGAGTTTTCCTACCTGGTATCGCGCAAGGACCACTTCGATCCCGAATGCCTGGAGCATCTACTGGAAGTGGCGCCGAGCAACGTCTACCTGAAGGACGACAAGGTCATCATCAAGCACTGCTACACCGAGCGCATGATGACCCCGTTGAACCTGTATCTGGAGCAGTGCGACGAGACCGAGACCCGTGCGGTGCTCAAGGACTACGGCAATGCCATCAAGCAGATGGCGGCGGCCAACATCTTCCCCGGCGACATGCTGCTGAAGAACTTCGGGGTGACCCGCCACGGGCGGGTGATCTTCTACGACTACGACGAGGTGAGTTATCTCACCGAGTGCAACTTCCGGCATATCCCGGAGCCCCTGTATCCCGAGCAGGAGCTGGCCGACGAACCCTGGTACTCGGTGGGGCCCAATGATATTTTCCCCGAGGAATTCGGGCCCTTCCTGTTCGCCAATGTGCAGTTGCGCAAGCTGTTCTTCGAACTGCATCCGGAGCTGTTCGATGCCGACTACTGGAAGAGCCTGCAGGCGGCGATCACCGACGGTCAGGTGATCGACGTCTACCCTTATCGCAACAAGCAGCGCTTCGCCTCGGACCCCGGGGGCCTGACCTACTGAGTCCGTGGCGGCGCTGATTCAGACTCTCAAAGCTGTGGAGCGAGTTCATGTCCAAGGCCCCCCACCTGGTGGTGCTGACCGGCGCCGGCATCAGCGCCGAGAGCGGAATCCAGACCTTCCGTGCCGCCGATGGCCTGTGGGCGGATCATCCCATCGAGGACGTCGCCACCCCCGAGGGCTGGGCACGAGACCCGCAGCGCGTGCTGAGCTTCTATGACGCCCGTCGGGACCAGGTACGTGGCGCGCGTCCCAACGCCGCCCACCGGGCGTTGGCTAACCTCGAGGCGCGTGGCTTCGAGGTCAGCATCGTCACCCAGAACATCGACGATCTGCACGAGCGAGCGGGCTCCCGTCGGGTGCTGCACCTGCATGGCGAGATCATGATGGCGCGCTCCTCGGTGGACGAACGCATGCGCTATCCGCTGGGGCGTCGCAATATCGCCATGGGCGACGTCTGTGACCGTGGCAGCCAGCTGCGCCCGGACGTGGTCTGGTTTGGCGAGGCGGTGCCGGCCTATCAGGACGCCTGCGAGATCGTCGCCGAGGCGGACCTGTTGCTGGTGGTCGGCACTTCGCTGGCGGTGATGCCGGCGGCGGCCCTGATCAACGAACTGCCCTTCGATGCCGACTGCGTGCTGGTGGACCCCGACGAATCGCTCAGGGTGCCTGCTGGCGTTGCCCGGCTGGTGATGCCGGCAGGTGAGGGCGTGCCCGCCCTGACCCGTCACTGGCAGCGTGAAGGTCGACTGTTCATGCCGCAATTGGGCTAGGCCCGGGCGAAGGTGGCGCCGTCGAGCGGGTTTTCTAGAGAGCCGTCGAACGGGTTGTCTATAGAGCCGTTGATTGGGTTGTCTAGAGCGCCATCGAACGGGGGGTAGATAGAGCGGTCTTTCGCGTGGCTTGCCTGACGCAGGCAATGGGGCGTGGTAGATTGGGCGCCCTTTGCCGCAGCCTGCATCCCGCCCATGTGTGACTCTCGTTTCGCCGATTCCGCCCCCTCCCAGCAAGACGCCCGCTCCGAAGATTCCGGCTCGGCTCAGGAAGCTTCAACCACCGAGGAGGCGTCCGCCGATCGTCATCCGGGTGAGCCGAGCGCTGTCGGGGATCCGCACCTCGGCGAGAGCCCGAGCCTCGACAGGGACCCTGCCACCGGTCATCCGCGTCCCCCGCGACGAGAGTTCAAGGCGCGCGGCAGTTTCGTCACCCGTTGCGCCGGCTGCAACCTGCCTGAACTCAACTGCCTGTGCCCCTATCAGGCCAAGGCCGACTCTCGGGTCCAGGTGTGGCTGATCACCCATCCGCTGGAGCACCACAAGCCGACCAACACCGGCCGTCTGATCGCCGACGTGCTGGCGCCCACCCGAGTCTTCACCTGGTATCGCACCACGCCCGATGAACAGCTGCTGGCGCTCCTGGCCGACGAGCGTTACGCCCCCTTCGTGGTATTCCCCGACGACCAGCCCGACTACGCCGACCGCGTGGTCGAGGTGGAGGCGGTCCGGCGAGTCCCCCGGGAGCGCATCCCGGTGCTGATCCTGCTCGACGGCACCTGGCGTCAGGCGCGGCGGATCTTTCGCAAGAGCCCCTACCTGGAACGCCTGCCGGTACTGCCGCTGAGAACCGATCGACTGACGCGTTATCGGTTGCGCAAGCCCGCTTCCCAGGCGCATCTGTGCACCGCCGAGGTGGCCGCCGAGCTATTGCGTCAGAGCGGCGAGGAAGACGCCGCTTCGGTGCTCGACGATTACTTCGACGTCTTCAACGACAGCTACGCCGCCAGTCGGCGCTACCACAAGATCGAGACGCCAAGCCCGGCCATGCGCAGGCTGGCCGCCCGGCGAGGGTGAGAGGGCGTGGTCAGGCATCGAGGCGAGGCGACGACAACGCCAGGATCGGTGTCGGTATACGCATAACTATGCCGTATTGAGCGGGTTTTTTCGGACCTGTCGGTATAGAACTACATTCCCTATCCACGACTGCTGGCTTGTGGTGTCGCGAATATCCTAGTTCGCCCGGGCTTTTTCTGGGAGACGCTCTTCTTTTGACACAGTTTCGTCAATCTGTGCGGCTTGGCGCACGAGGAGCGTTATGGATTTTCGTAGGCGTTTTCACCCCTGCCGACCTCTCCCGGGAGATCGCTGTCCATCGCTGGCGGTGGATGGTGATGCCGCATTTTCCGTGGCGACGCTGGAGCGTCGCTTGGAAAAGGACCGTACCCGGGTCGTCCACAGTGCCAGCCTGCGTCGATTGCAGCTGCTGCCCCAGCAGGGCGCGGTGCTGGCCCACGCAAGCCAGAGGCGCCTGCTGTCGGCCTCGCTGGAGCGACAGCAGATGGGGCGCCGGATCGTGCAGATGGTCTATCGCAAGCTGGGCAAGCGGGCGGGTGACTGTGGCCTCGATGGTCTGGAAGACGCCTTCATCTGTCTGGTCGAGGTGGGCAGCCTGCTGCGTGATATCGGTCGACCTCCCTTTGGTCAGGCCGGAGAACTTGCGCTCTGCGGTTGGTTCGACAGCCATATGTCGGCCCTGGGAGGCCGCCAGCTGCCGCTGGCCAAGGACGATATCCAGGGTGCGGCCCTGCTCAACGAGCTGTGTCGGTTCGACGCCCAGGCCCAGGCGCTCCGCACCATCAGCAAGCAGGAGGGGATCTCGCTGACCCATGTCCAGGGCGCGGTGCTGCTGGGGGAGCAGGCGGTGTGGCGCGAAGTGGGCGACGATGGCCGTGGCCGCCAGGGCTACTGCTATCGTGCCGAGAGCGACCAGGAGACGGCCATGCGTGGTGTCCTGGGGCTGGGCCAGGATCATCGCCATCCGGCCAGCTATGTAGTGGATGCCGCCGAGGTCATTGCACGGACCCTGTCTCGTCTGGAGGCGGTGGTGGAGCGGGGGTTGATCGACCCGACGTCCCTGGTGGCATCGCTCAAACAGGCCTACGTGGAGGGGCTGGCCCGCCAGGGAGAGCCCTGGGCGAGTCTGGAGGAGCGGCGCTTCTCGCGCCACGGAGTAGTACGCCGCTGGAGCCTCGGTGGCATGCTGGACTGGGCGCTGCGCCGCTATGAGCGGGACAACGTCGAGGAACTGGGACGCTTCTTTCACTACCTGCGACTGGCGCTAGGGCGCACCCTGGTCAATCACGCCGCCGATGCCTTCGTGGCCCACCTGGAGAACATTCGGGAGGGACAGCCTCAGTTGAGGCTGCTGAGCGCGGAGGTCGGCTGTCGCGTTCTGCTCGAGGCCTTCGACAGCCTGGCCACCCGGGTCGAATATCGGGATCCGGAGCTGGAACGGCTGGAGCTCGAGGGCTACCGCACCTTATGTGGACTGCTCGATGCCGCCCTGCCGGCGTTGCGCCTGCCGGAAGCGGCCTTCGTGCGACTGCTGGACGAGGGCCATGGCGCCTCGCCGCGGCTGACGCTGTGGGTGAAGCGGTTGCCGCCCGGCGTGCTCAGGGTGTACCGCCAGGCCATGGCGCAGCCCTGGGAAGGGGCGAGCCGCGAGGTCTGGGAGGCCTACCATCGTGGACGCCTCGTGCATGACTGGATCTGCAGCATGACCGAGTCATCGGCGCTGGAAGAGTACAGTCGCCTGCGTGTGGCCGGTCGTTCGCTGGCCTGACGGTCTGGAACTGTGGTGTTACCACCGGCCCGCCCAGCGTTGAAACGATGGGCCAGGGATGGCGTAGAGTTTCTATCGACGATTCTGCACAGGCGAAGTCCCATGAGGCTGGCGACGGGTGGTCGGCGAAGCATCTCATTGATGGCGGTGCTGGCACTGTTGCTGGTACTGATGTCGCTGGTTTCTGGCTGCGTGCCGGTGATCAGTGAGCGCTGGGCGCGCCAGCCACTGCAGGGGCAGGTCATCGACGCCCGTACCGGAGCCCCACTGGCGGGGGCCAGGGTCTCGGCCGAGGCCTTTGCCGAGGCCGCCGACGTGACCGACAGCAACGGGCGGTTCGCCATTCCGGGACATTCGCATATCGGTGGGCAGTTGTTGATGGCAGCAAGCGGGCTCCGTCCTCAGTGCTGGAAGATCGAGCGCGACGGCTACCGGACGCTGTGGATCGAGGTGATGGAGATGGTCCCGGATACGCTGCGCCAGCCGATCACGGTGAACCTGCCCATGTTGGCGTTCGATGCCGAGGCGCCCGCTGGACGCTCTGCCGAGACCATGGTCAAGGAAAAGAGCCCCGGGGATCACGCCGGGAATCAGGTCGGCAATCACGTCGCCAAAGAGGCGATTTCCCTCGCGATACAGCACGACAATTACCGTTGGCGCCTGGCGGAAGGCAGCGACTGTGGCGCAGCGCCGCCGCCCGGCTAACGATCGACGTGGTTGGCGTTCGCTGCCAGCGCGCGTGCATCCACTTCCCTGATACTCGAACAGCCACACATGGCGAGGCCCTGGTCCAGCTCTCGGCGCAGGATCGCCAGGCAGCGCTCGACGCCGGCTTCGCCCGCGTCGGCCAGTCCATACAGATAGGGGCGGCCGATATGCACGGCGTCGGCGCCCAGGGCCAGCGCCCGAAGGATGTCCAGGCCGCTGCGAATCCCCCCATCCAGATGCACCTCGAGACGCTCGCCCACCGCCGCCACCACCTCGGGAAGCGCCGCGATGGTGGCCCTGGCGGCGTCCAGTTGGCGCCCCCCGTGATTCGACACCACCACGGCGTCGGCCCCCTGCTCGGCGGCCTGGCGCGCCGAGTCCGCGTCCAGTACACCCTTGACGACCAGCGCGCCCGGCCAGCGGGCGCGGACCCAGCCCAGATCACTCCACCCCAGTGACGGATCGAGCTGGTCGCCGAGCCAACTGGCGAGTGAGGCGATGCCGTCCGGGGCCGAGAGCGGTCCGTCCAGATTGCCCAGGGCGAAACGACGGCTGCGCAGGTGGCGCCACCACCAGCCGGGGTGACGGCCCAGCCCCCAGGCGAGCTTGAGGGCTGTGGCCGGATCGGGCCTGACGTCGTGGCCGAGTCCCCGGTGGTGATCGGCCAGCAGCGGCATATCGATGGTCAGCACCAGTACACGGCAGCCGAGACTCAGGGCGTCGTCCATCAGTCGCTCGCTGAGACCGCGATCCTTGAACACGAACAGCTGAAACCAGGGTGGACGCGGGCAGTCCCGGGCGATATGGGCAAGGGGGGCGTTGGACAGGGTGGCGGCGGTGTAGGGGACCCCGGCTCGCGCAGCGGCGCGTGCGGCCAGACGTTCCCCGTCGGCCCAGGCCAGGCCGCCCAAGGCCACCGGCGAGAGCACCAGCGGCAGCGCGATATCTTCGCCCAGAATGCGAGTACCGAGGGTGCGCCGGCTGACGTCGGCCAGGCGTGGTGCCAGCGCCACTCGAGACATGGCCTGGAGGTTGGCGGCCAGCGCCTGTTCGGCGCCGGAGCCTCCTTCGATATAGTCGAAGACCAGCCGTGGGAGTCGCCGTCTCGCGCCTTGGCGAAGCGCCTCGATGGTGCTGCGGGTCATGGGGCCGACTCCGTTCAGCAGGCTGTTCCTTTGAGCATAGTCTAAGCGGGCTTCGGAGCCGGTTTCGATGGCCGGCTGGCGTGGACCCGGAGCGGGTTCACGTTGATGGTAGGGGGCGTCGAAACGACACCGCCGCCCGAGGGGGCGGCGGCGCGAGGGTGCCGAACGAGGCGGCCGGGCTAGCCGAACAGACTGTCGGCGATACGAAAACCGGCGATCCAGGTGCCGGCGGCGGAGCCCAGGGTCGCCGTCAGAAACACCAGCAGGGTGCGCGAGACACGGTTCTTCCACCAGCCCTTCACCTGGGTAACGTCGTGACGCAGGGTGGAGAAGTCGCGCACCTTGGGCTTGCGCATGGCCAGTTCCACCCCGGCGGCGACGAAGCCCGCCCCGATGGTCGGATTGAGCGAGGTCAACGGGGCGGCGAACACCGTGGCGATCACCGTGACCGGGTGGGCCAGGGCCAACAGGGTGGCGCCCCCTGACAGCACGCCGTTGATCACGAACCATTCCGCCACCAGCTGCCAGCCGAGCTCGGTGTTGCGCGAAAAGCCGATGGCGAAGCCGGTCAGTACCAGGGCAGTGATCAGCCATGGCAGCATCTTCCACACCTTCGACGGCGGCCGGGTGGCCTCCAGTGCGGCGATTTCCTCGGCCGGGTCCTCGGCAGGCGGGCCTTCCAGGTGCTCGGCCATGCCCTTGAGGTGGCCGGCGCCGATCACCACCAGCACCCGCTTGAACTTGCCGGGGGGGCACTGCTGGGCCAGGCGCATCACCATGTAGCGATCGCGCTCGCTGATCAAGGGCGTGAACAGCGACTGTGATTCGGCGGCGAATTCGCTGAAGGTGGACTCCAGCACGTCGCCCTGCTTGAGCCGCTCGACCTCCTCGGCGGAGACTTCCTGGCGCGACAGCACGCTGCCAAGTAGGCCCGACAGCAGGCTAAAGCGCTGCCACCAGGGCACGTTCTGGTAGATCCGCTTGAGCGTCAGGCCCACGTCCCGGTCGATCAGCAGCAGCGGAAGCCCGTGGCGCTGACTGGCCTCCAGGGCGGCGCGCATCTCGGCACCGGGCTCGATGCCGGACTGCTCGGCGATGCGCTGCTGGAAGGCGCCGAGGGCCAGGTTGGCGGCGACCATGCCGGCCTTGCCCTGGCGAAAGATCTGGAACAGGTCCTGGTCACCCAGGGCGTCCGGGTTGGCCAGGTTGCTGTGGCGGGCGTCGCACAGCTCGATGGCGACGGCGTCGAAGTCGCCGGAATCGATCAGGTCGCGCACCTCGTCGGCGCTCTCGGCGCTGACGTGGGCGGTGCCCAGCAGGGTAAAGGTGGTGTCGCCGACGCGGAGGTCCCGTCGGGGGCCGCCTCGGGTCTCGGGCCGCTCGGCCAGCGCAGTGTCGTCGATCTCGCTCATGGGGCTCGGGGCCTTGAGAATGTGAAGGATCGATTATCCATGAACGAGGAGGGCAGGCCAAACCCTGGCCTGCCCTAGAGCTGACATTGTCCGGCGTTCAGTCCTGATAGGCGCCAGCGGAATAGGTCAGTTCGTAGCTGTGCGAGTAGATCTCGAGGATGTTGCCGAACGGATCTTCCATGTAGATCATCCGGTAGGGCTTCTCGCCGGGATAGTACTCGCGCACCTTGGGCATGCGCTTCTTGCCGCCGGCGGCGACGATGCGCTCGGCCAGGCCCTCGACGTCGGGATCCTGGACGCAGAAGTGGAATACGCCGGTCTTCCAGTACTCGAAGTTGTTTTCCGGGTCCTCGTGGTTGGCGAACTCGAACAGCTCCACGCCTACCCGGTCACCGGTGGACAGGTGGGCGATACGGAAACTGCCCCAGCCAGGGCCGAAGACGTCGGTGCACATCTCGCCGATGGCGGAGTCGTCTTCCTCGATGGTGGTCGGCGCCATGATCTGGTACCAGCCCAGCACCTGGGTGTAGAACGTCACCGCGGCCTCCACGTCCGGCACCGAGATGCCGATATGGGAGAAGCTGCGGGGATAACTGTTTGGAGAGTTGCTTGAAGAGTTGGCGGGAGCGTCGTGGTTGGCGTTTGCCAAGTCGTCTTGCTGGCTCATGGAGTGTCACCTCTTGATGCAGGAATGATGAGCACAGTCTGGGCCGGGATCGCTATAATGAAAATCGACGCTACGTTATGGTGATGATAATAGATGCTTATGGCAAATCCGCTCTGGCTACGCTCGTTTCAGGCGTTGGTGGAGCAGGGCAACTTTACCCGCGCCGCCGAGCGCCTTGATCTGACCCAGGCGGCGGTCAGCCAGCATATCCAGCGCCTGGAGGCCGAGCTGGGACTGTTGTTCATTCGCCGGCCTCGGCGGCTCGAGCTGACCCCGGCCGGCCACGCCCTGCTGGACTATCTGAACGAACGTGAACGGGTCGATCAGCGCCTCACCCAGCGCCTGGCCGGTGACCTGGACGATCATGGCGAGATCAGCCTGATGACGCCAGGGAGCATCGGGCTTGCGATCTACCCGCGTCTGCTGGCGTTGCAGAAGCGCGCGCCGGGGCTGGCGATTCGCCATCGCTTCGGTCCGACGCGGGAGATCGTCGAGGCCGTCATCGACGGCAAGGTGGAGATGGGGCTGGTGGGCGAGCGTCCCGACGACGCCAGTCTGACGGTCAGCGAGTTTGCCACCGAGGCGCTGGAACTGGTGGTGCCGGCCAACACCCGTGTCGAGACATTCGATGAGCTGATGGCGCTGGGCTTTATCGACCATCCGGATGGCAAGGCTCTGGCCACCCGTCTGCTCAGTCGGCGCTTTCCGGGATCGCCGGGCTACGCTCGCTGGCCGCGCAGCGGCTTTACCAATCAGATTGGCCTGATCCTGGCGCCGGTGGCCCAGGGGCTGGGCTTCAGCGTGTTGCCACGCTTTGCCCGGGAGGCCTTCGAGGACCAGCACGCCATCCGTGTGGTCGAGGGTGCCCCCGAGGTCAGCGATACCCTCTACCTGATCCAGCGCGCCGAGTGGCCACTGTCGGCCCGGGCACAGCGGGCGCTTTCGGTGATGCGAGAGGCGGTGGCGGGTGCCGACACCGCCCTCTAGCGAAGGGCTACGGCAAAGGAAAGGGCGCCAGGATCGGTCCTATTTGCGCCAGAAGGCCGGGGTAAACAACACCAGAACGGTAAAGATCTCCAGGCGGCCCATCAGCATCGCCATCACCAGGATCCACTTGGCCATGGTCGGCATGTCACCGTAGTGCAGACTGGCCTCGCCCAGCGCCGGCCCCAGATTGTTGAGCGCCGAGCCCACCGTGGACCAGGCGGTGACCTGGTCGACCCCGGTGGCCATCACCCCCACCAGCATCAGGAAGAACAGCAGCACATAGGCCGAGAAGAAGCCCCACACCGCCTGGGCGATGCCGTCGGGTACGCTGACCTTGCCGATCTTGACCGCGATCACCGCATTGGGGTGGATCAGGCGCATGATCTCGCGCATGCCCTGCTTGATGATCAGGATGATGCGGATGACCTTCATGCCGCCGCCGGTGGAGCCGGAGCTGGCGCCGACGAAGGCGGCGATGAACAGCAAAAGCGGCAGGGCGCCGGGCCAGGCGGAGAAGTCAGCCACCGAAAAGCCGGCGGTGGTGGCTACCGAGACCACCTCAAAGATGCCGTGGCGAAGTCCCACGGTGGTCTCTTCGGTACCGGTCAGCCACAGCACCACCACGGTGATGCTGGCCAGCCCCGTCAGGTACAGCAACAGAAATCGCGCCTCGGAGTCTTCCCAGTAGTGGCCGATACGGCGTTCGCGCCAGGCCAGGAAGTGCAGGCTGAAACTGAGCGCGGAGATCAGCATGAAGACGATACAGATGGCCTCGATCACCGCGCTGTCGAAGTAGCCGATGCTGGCGTCGTGGGTCGAGAAACCGCCGATGGCCACGGTGGAGAAGCTGTGACCCAGGGCGTCGAACCAGTCCATCCCGGCGGCCATGTAGGCCAGCATGCACACCACCGTCAGGGTGGCGTAGATGTACCACAGTGCCTTGGCGGTCTCGGTGATCCGCGGGGTCAGCTTGGAATCCTTGAGCGGCCCTGGTATCTCGGTACGGTACAGCGCCATGCCGCCGACCCCCAGGGTCGGCAGGATCGCCACCGCCAGCACCACGATGCCCATGCCACCGAGCCACTGCAGCTGCTGACGGTAGTAGAGGATCGCCTCGGGCAGGAAGTCGATGCCGGTGATCACCGTGGCACCGGTGGTGGTCAGCCCCGAGAACGATTCGAACACCGCGTCGGTGAACGACAGTGCGGTGCTGCCGGTGAGCATCAGCGGCAGCGAACCGAACAGCCCCAGCACCGTCCAGAACATGGCGGCGATCAAAAAGCCGTCGCGGGTGCGCAATTCCCGCCGGGCACGACGATTGGGCAGGAACATCAGCGCGCCGGTCAGCACGGTGATGGCGATGGCGATCAAAAAGGCGTCCCAGGTGCCGTCGCCGAACAGCAGCGAGATGGCGATGGGCGGCACCATGGTCAGGCTGAACATCATCAGCAGCAGCCCGAGAATGCGCAGGATCATCCTCAGGCTCATGGCGTCCTGCCTCCTGGCTGACGGCAACAGGCGGGGGACATGTCGGGACGGGTCGTCGTCTCAAGCCCGGTCGGCATCGGACTCATGCGGCGGCTCTCCTTGGTATGGCGGCAGGGGCGAGGGGCGCGCCCATCAGAAAAAGGTCAATCCGACCTGGAACAGGCGTTCGACGTCACGGATCTTGCGCTTGTCGACGACGAACAGGATGACGTGGTCACCGCTCTCCACCACCACGTCGTCGTGGGCGATCAGCACTTCCTTGCCGCGCACCACCGCGCCAATGGTGGAGCCACCGGGCAGGTCGATGTCGCCGATGGCACGACCGACCACCCGGGAGGACTGGCTGTCGCCGTGGGCGATGGCCTCGATGGCCTCGGCGGCGCCGCGGCGCAGCGAGTGGACGTTGACGATGTCACCGCGGCGCACATGGGTCAGCAGGCTGCCGATGGTGGCCTGCTGGGGCGAGATGGCGATGTCGATCTCGCCGCCCTGGACCAGATCCACGTAGGCGGCGTTGTTGATCAGGGTGAGCACCTTCTTGGCACCCATGCGCTTGGCCAGCATCGACGACATGATGTTGACCTCGTCGTCGTTGGTCAGCGCGCAGAAGATATCGCAGTCCTCGATGTTCTCCTCTTCCAGCAGGCGTTTGCTGGTCGCGCTGCCGTGCAGTACCACGGTGCGGTCGAGGCGTTCGGAGAGCTGGGTGCAGCGCTCGAGGCTGTGCTCGATCATCTTGACCTGGTGGCTGTGCTCGAGGTGCTCGGCCAGGCGCTCGCCGATGTTGCCGCCGCCGGCGATCACCACCCGGCGGAAGTCGCGATCCAGTCGCCTCAGCTCGCTCATCACCGCGCGTATATCGCGCCGGGCGGCGATGAAGAAGACCTCGTCGTCGGCCTCGATCACGGTGTCGCCACGCGGAATGATCGGACGGTTGCGCCGGTAGATGGCGGCCACCCGGGTGTCGACGCTGGGCATGTGACGGCGCAGGAAGCCGAGCTCCTGGCCGACCAGCGGACCGCCGTAGAAGGCCTTGACCGCCACCAGCTGGACCAGTCCACCGGCGAATTCCAGCACCTGCAGGGCGCCGGGGTGCTCGATCAGCCGGCGAATATGGTCGGTGACCACCTGCTCGGGGCTGATCAGTACGTCGATGGGCACCGCCTCGTGGGCGAACAGTCCCTTGCGCGCCAGGTAGGCGGTGGCGCGCACTCGGGCAATCTTGGTCGGGGTACGAAACAGGGTATGGGCGACCTGACAGGCGATCATGTTGACCTCGTCGGAGTTGGTCACCGCGATCAGCATGTCGGCGTCTTCGCAGCCGGCCTGGCGTAGCACCATGGGGTAGGAGGCCGCCCCGGAGACGGTGCGGATGTCGAGCCGGGTATGCAGCTCGCGCAGGCGCTCACCGTCGGTGTCCACCACCGTGATGTCGTTCTCCTCGCGGGCCAGGTGCTCCGCCAGGGTGCCGCCAACCTGGCCGGCGCCGAGAATGATGATCTTCATCGTCGTCGTGTCCGAAGAGGGGTTCAGAGCCTATGGTGCGTTGCAGCATTGAGCCAGCATACCCGAGCTCTGAACAGTACAACAGGGCGGGAGAGCCCCGCCCTGTGCTGAAAGGAAACACCGCAGGACTTGTGCAATGCAAGTCCCGTGGGTCTCCGGGTCGAATCAGCCTCGGAGGTCAGTCGAGGGTGAAGCCGACCTTGACCGTGACCTGCCAGTGGGCCACCCGGCCATTCTCGATATGGCCGCGGGTATCGGTCACCTCGAACCAGCGCAGGTCATGCACGGTTTCCGAGGCCTTGGTGATGGCCCGCTGTACCGCATCTTCGATGCTGGTTTCCGAGGAACCGGTCAACTCGATCTGCTTGTAGACGTGTTGGCTCATACAGACTCCCTGTTGGAGAAGCATAGGTCACGGGCGGCCAGGCCGACGTCCTGGTCGGACTAGCGGCCCGCCTTCACCAGTCTGGCATAGAAGAAGCCGTCATGGCTGTCGACCTTCGGTAACAGTTGGCGTCCGGCCCCGGAAACCTGGCCCCAGGCGATGCCGTCGGGCATCTGCTCGCTGGCGTCCGGGGTGCGCGCGAGAAAGTCGCGGATCTGGTCGCGATTCTCTTCCGGCAGCACCGAGCAGGTGGCGTAGAGCAAGGTGCCGCCGGGCTTGAGCAGCGGCCACAGATTGTCGAGCAACGCGCGCTGAAGCTGGGCCAGCTGGGCAATGTCGCTGGGCCGACGCAGGCGCTTGATGTCGGGATGACGGCGGATGACGCCACTGCCGGAGCAGGGGGCGTCGAGCAGGATGGCGTCGAACGGGGTGCCGTCCCACCAGTCACGCTCGGTGGCGTCGCCCTGGGCCAGGGTCGCCGACAGGCCCAGACGAGTCAGGGTGTCTTCCACCCGTGCCAGGCGCGCGGCATCGGAGTCGATGGCGTGCAGGTCGACGTCGAACAGCTCAAGCAGGTGAGCGGTCTTGCCACCGGGGGCGCAGCAGGCGTCGAGCACGCGCGCACCCGGCCGCGGTGCCACCACCGGGCCAAGCAGCACCGCAGCCAGTTGGGCGGCCTCGTCCTGGACACTGACGTGGCCCTGGGCGAAGCCGGGCAGGGCCTCCACGTCGCGGGCGGTCTCCAGCACCAGCCCGTCCGGGGCGTGGGCGCATAGCCTGGCGGAGATGCCGGCACCGTCGAGGATATCCAGGTACTGCTCGCGGTCGTTGTGGCGACGATTGACCCTCAGGGTCATCGGTCCCGGCTGGTTGTTGGCCTCGCAGATCGCCTGCCAGTCATCGGGCCAGGCCTGGCGCAGCGACTTGAGCCACCAGCGTGGGTGCAACAGCGCCACCGCCGGGTCACGGTCGACTTCGGCTTCCAGCGTCGACGACTCGCGCTGCAGCCGGCGCAGACAGCCGTTGAGTACCCGGGTGGCCCAGGCCTTGCCGAGCAGACGCGCGGCACCGGCGGTCTCGCCTACCGCCGCGTGGGCCGGAATGCGCAGGTACAGGAGTTGATAGGCGCCCAGCAGCAGCAGCGCCTGAATGTCGGCATCGCGACTCTTGAACGGTTTCTCGAGCAGCTGGGCGGCCAGTGCCTCGAGCCGTGGCAGGGTGCGGCAGACGCCGAAGCACATGGCCTTGAACAGGGCACGGTCGCGGGCCACCACCTGATGGTCGTCCAGGGTGGCCAGCGAGCCCTTGCCGGTGATCACCGGCACCAGCGCCTTGGCTGCGGCGGCGCGGACACAGTCACCCATGTCGCGTCGGGCGTTGGCGTGACGGCGGCCATGGTGGGGCGGCTTGCGATCGCGTGGGGGTTGAGAATCGCTCATGCGGAGGTCTCCGGGAAAGGACGTCCCAGCAGCGTGCCCTGGGGAAAGCGTTCGGCCCTGGCGCGCAACAGCTCGGATACCGCCAGCGCCTTGCCGCCGGGCAGCTGGGCCCGGGTGATGCGAAGGCGCTCGCGGCCCTCGTCGCCACAGGCCACCAGCAGCTCGGTGTCGGCGCGGGTGATGGTGCCGGGCGACTCTGGTGCGCCGTCGTCGGTCGGCTCGGCCAGGTGGATACGCAGACGTTCATCGCCCAGCGCGCACCAGGTCACCGGCCAGGGATTGAAGGCGCGCACCCGGGCGGCCAGGGTCGCGGCGGGCTGGGCGAAGTCCAGCTCGGCCTCGGCCTTGCTGAGCTTGGAGGCGTAGGTGACGCCCTGTTCGGGCTGCGGCGTGGCGGCAAGCTCACCGTCGGCGAGTCGGTCGAGGGCCTCGACCATGGCCTTGCCACCGATCTCGGCCAGGCGATCGTGCAATTCGCCGCCGGTGGTGGTGTGCAGGATCTCGGTGCGTCGGATGATCAGCATGTCGCCGGTATCGAGTCCCTCGTCCATCTGCATGATGGTGACGCCGCTCTCGTCATCGCCGGCCTCGATCGCCCGCTGAATCGGCGCTGCACCGCGCCAGCGCGGCAGCAGCGAGGCGTGGACGTTGAGGCAGCCCAGGCGCGGTGCCTCGAGTACCGGCAACGGCAGGATCAGGCCGTAGGCCACCACCACCATGACGTCGGCGTCCAGCGCGGCCAGGGCGCGCTGTTCGGCTTCGTCCCTGAGCCGCTCGGGCTGGTACACCGGCAGGCCGTGCTCCAGCGCCAGCGACTTGACCGGGCTTGGCGTCAGCTTGCGGCCGCGTCCGGCGGGGCGATCGGGTTGGGTATAGACGGCAATCACCTGGTGGTGACTGGCCAGCAGCGCCGAGAGACTCTCGGCGGCGAAGTCGGGCGTGCCAGCGAAGATCACGCGCAGCGATCGGGTCATGTTCAGGGCCTTGGCCGAAGAATGCGGGGACAATAGTAACGGAGACGGGCGAAACGACGAAGACCGACAACGTGATTCACGTTGCCGGTCTTCGTCGTAGGCGGTTGCGGGGCCGAGATGGCGGCGGCTTGAGGGCTGCGCAGCGGCTCAGGCGCCCTGCATCTGGCGATGACGCTTCTGCATCTTCTTCATCACCCGGTCACGCTTGAGCGGTGACAGGTAGTCGACGAACAGCACGCCCTCGAGGTGGTCGAGCTCATGCTGGATGCAGTGGGCCAGCAGTCCGTCGGCTTCGAGCTCGTAGGGCTCGCCGTCGCGTCCCTGAGCCTTCAGCTTTACCCGCAGCGCGCGCGGCACCTCGGCGTAGTACTCGGGGATCGACAGGCAGCCTTCCTGCATCGGTTCCCGTTCGTCCCCCAGCGGGGTGACCTCGGGGTTGATCAGCACCAACGGGGTGGACTGATCTTCGCTGACGTCGATCACGATGACTCGGCGATGCACGTCCACCTGAGTGGCGGCGAGGCCGATACCCGGTGCGGCGTACATGGTCTCCAGCATGTCATCGACCAGCTGGCGGACCTCGTCATCGACGTTTTCGACGGGCACTGCCTTGTTGCGCAGCCGCTCGTCGGGAAACTCGAGAATGGGGAGTCTGGCCATGCTGTGGTACCACCGTTATTCGTTCGGTTCGTGTTGCCCATTCTAGGACGACGCCGGGGGTGACCCTAGTCGTTGGCGCCAATGAGCGTGATAGGTCGCTACTATAACATGCCAGAATCGCCGTCGCGCACCGCCTGGAGCCGAGACGGCGAAGACCGCCAAGGCGTGTCGCGCCTGCCTGCCTATACTGCCGGCACTCGGCCAGGGAGGGCTCTGTCATGGAACTTGGCTTCGCACGCTGGATGGCGTTGAACGCACTGCCTCAGGTGGGCCCACGACGGCTGGCTCGCCTGCGTCAGTTAAACCCTGACTGGCCCGGTGGCTGGCTGGCCCGTCTGCCGCCCGGGGCCGCGGCGGAACTGCGCTTGTGGCTGGATCATCCCAGACGCAGCCCGCTGACGGCGTTGATCGAGCAGGCCGAGGCGTGGCTTGCCGGCGACGGCGGGAAAGCGCGCAGCGCTGCCAATGGAGGCCGCCTCCATGAGCGGGCCGAGGCGCGCCACCTGCTGCATCCCGATCATCCGCGCTGGCCGGCCCTGCTCGACCAGATCCCGGACCCGCCGGTGCTGCTGTGGGCGCTTGGCGATCTCGATGCCCTGGTACCGCCGAGGCTTGCCCTGGTGGGGTCGCGGCGGCCCACCCGCGAGGGTTTGGTCAATGCGCGCAGTTTTGCGGTGGCGCTGGCGGAGGCCGGCTGGTGTCTGGTCAGCGGCATGGCGCTCGGCATCGACGGTGCCGCCCAGGCGGCGGCGCTGGATCTTGGGGGGCGCAGTATCGCGGTGCTGGCCGGCGGCGTCGATGTGGTCTATCCCGGCCAGCACGGCGCCCTGTATAGGCGCCTGCGCGACGACGGGGGCCTGCTGCTGGCGGAGTCTCCCCCTGGCGTGCGGCCACGCTCGGGGGATTTTCCCCGGCGCAACCGCATCGTCACCGGGCTGTCCTGCGGTGTGCTGGTGGTGGAGGCCGCCGAACACAGCGGCTCGCTGGTCAGTGCCCGCCTGGCCGGTGAGCAGGGCCGCGAGGTATTGGCGCTGCCCGGCTCCATCCACTCGCCCCAGGCCAGGGGCTGCCTGCGGCTGATCCGCGAGGGCGCCGCCCTGGTCAGACACCCCGACGACCTGTTCGAGGAACTGGCGTGCTGGGGGCCGCGACGCGCGACCCCGCGGTGCATTGCGGCTGGTGCCGCCGATGGTCGTGTAGATAGTCCTGTAGATGGCCATTTAGATGGTCCTGTAGATAGCTCTGTCGATAATCCTCTAGACAGCGCCTCCGAACGCACCGGGGCAAGGGCCGCGCCTTCCCCCGGTCGCAAGCTGCTCGATCTGCTGAGCGCCACCCCGTTGGCGGTGGACGATCTGATGGGGCTGGCGGGCTGCGATGTGGCCGCCTGCCAGCGTGAACTGACGCTGCTCGAGATCGCAGGACAGGCCGGGCTGGTGGCCGGCGGGTGGGTGCGTCTGGATGGTGGCAAGGGCTAGCCGCCCGATGACGAGGCCCGGCCGAACAGGGTGCCAATGGCCGTGGGGGAACGGGCGGATCGCCTACGCCGGCGGCGACAGCGGCGTGCGACGCAAGTCCCGACGCCGTGCTAGCATGGCGCAACGATACTCCCTACCCTGATCTTTCGACTCGGTACCGATTCAGATAACGACCCCATGAGTGATTCCGATTCCTCCCTCGTGCCCGTCGTCGACGCCCTGCGTCGTGGCGGTGTCATTGCCTATCCCACCGAGGCCGTCTGGGGCCTGGGCTGCGATCCCGACAACGAAGAGGCGCTGACCCGGCTGTTGCGCCTGAAGCGCCGTGACCCGGCCAAGGGGGTGATCCTGATCGCCGCCACCATCGAGCAGTTTGCTCCCTGGCTCGAAGGATTGCCGGCCGACCTTCATGCGCCTCTTGTCGCCAGCTGGCCGGGCCCCAACACCTGGCTGGTGCCGGACAATGGTCGCACCCCGTCGCTGGTACGAGGCTGCCACGACAAGGTGGCGCTGAGGGTCAGCGATCATCCCGGTGTACAGGCGCTGTGTCGTGCCTTCGGCGGGCCGCTGGTGTCCACCTCGGCCAACCGGGCAGGAGAAGCGCCGGCCATGAGCGAAGCGGACATTCGGCGCATCTTCGGCAACGAGCTGGACGCGGTTGTGCCGGGAGCGTTGGGCGGCAATCCTCGCCCCAGCACCATCCGTGACCTGCTAAGCCGCGAGACCCTGCGCCACTGACATGGCTCTCGGCCTGGCCCTGGGCGCACCTTTTTACGAATCGCTTTTACTCATCGCTTTTTTTTAACAACAGGAGCAGACGTGTCCGAGCCCAATCTCGAAGAGGTCAAACGCTACCTGCTGGAATTGCAGGATCGCCTGTGCGAGGCCCTGGCCGAGGCCGACGGCGAAGGGCGCTTCCATCAAGACGACTGGGTGCGTGAGGAAGGCGGTGGTGGCCGTTCCCGGGTCATCGAGGAAGGCGCGCTGTTCGAAAAGGGCGGGGTCAATTTCTCCCACGTTCACGGCGCGACCCTGCCCCCGGCGGCCACCGCAGCACGCCCGGAACTCGCCGGGCGCGGCTTTCAGGCGGTGGGGGTGTCCTGGGTGCTGCATCCGCGTAATCCCCACGTACCCACCAGCCACGGCAATGTGCGCTTCTTCATCGCCAGTGCCGAGGGCGAGGCGCCGGTATGGTGGTTTGGCGGCGGCTTTGACCTGACGCCCTACTACCCCCAGTTTGAAGACGCCTGTCACTGGCACCGGGTGGCCCATGAGCTGTGCCAGCCGTTCGGTGACGACGTCTACGAGCGCTACAAGCGCTGGTGCGACGACTACTTTTTCCTCAAGCACCGAGGCGAGACCCGTGGTGTCGGTGGTCTGTTCTTCGATGACCTCAACGAGGGGGGCTTCGACCGCTGCTTCGCGTTTCAGCGCGCGGTAGGGGATGGCTTCCTGAACGCCTATCTGCCCATCGTGGAACGTCGTCGCGATACCTCCTGGGGCGAGCGCGAACGTGAATTCCAGCTGTATCGGCGAGGTCGCTACGTGGAATTCAACCTGGTCTGGGACCGTGGCACCCTGTTTGGCCTGCAGAGCGGCGGTCGCACCGAGTCCATCCTGATGTCGATGCCGCCGCTGGCGCGCTGGCAGTACGACTACCAGCCGCAGCCCGGCTCTCCCGAGGCGGCGCTGGATGCCTATCTGGTGCCCCGGGACTGGCTTGGTGAAGAGGCCTCGAGCCAAGCGCGATGACCGTCAGCGGTCACAATGCGGCATACGACAACGTCAAGAGCGAGGTGAACCGTCCGATGAACGATCGTTACTGTGTGTTCGGCAATCCGGTGGGGCATTCGAAATCGCCGGTGATCCACAGCACCTTTGCCGAGCAGACCGGTGAATCGCTGGAATACACCGCCATCGAGGCGCCACTGGAGGACTTCGGCGGAGCCTGGCGCGCCTTTGTTGCCGAAGGCGGGCGCGGCGCCAATGTGACGGTGCCGTTCAAGGAAGACGCCTACCGGCTGTGCGACAGCCTGAGCGAACAGGCGCAGCGGGCCGGGGCGGTCAACACCCTGACGCTCAAGGCCGATGGCAGCGTCGAGGGCCACAATACCGATGGTATTGGCCTGGTGGCGGACCTGGAGCGCCAGCAGGTAAGGCTTGAGGGTGCACGTATCCTGGTGCTGGGTGCCGGAGGCGCGGTGCGCGGCGCGCTGGAAACGTTGCTGTCGCGACGTCCCGCCTCGCTGCGGCTGGCCAACCGCACCGCCGCCAAGGCCGAGGCGCTGGCGCGGGATTTCGCCGACCTGGGCCCCGTGTTGGGCGGCGGCTACGACGCCGTCGACGAGCGCTATGACCTGGTCATCAACGGCACCAGCGCAAGCCTTGCCGGGGACCTGCCGCCGCTGCCGGAGGATCTCTTCAACGAGGGGGCTGTCGCCTACGACATGATGTACGGCGCCGAGCCGACGGTGTTTCTGGCCTGGTCGGCCGAGCGAGGGGCGAGCACCAGCGATGGTCTCGGCATGCTGGTGGAACAGGCGGCGGCGGCCTTTGAACGCTGGCGTGGCGTCACGCCGGATACCGGCCCACTGCATCGAAAGCTGCGAGCAGAGCTCGACGCCGGCTGAAGCCGCTTTCGCGGACACATCCGCAGCAACGACAACGGCGCCCCTGGCTCACTGCCATGGGGCGCCGTTGTCGTTGGGCGTCGATGTCGTCGGTCAGGAGCCGTCAGCCCCTGGTCGTTAGTTACCAGCCGCGCGCCACGATTCAGCCGCGTCGACGGTAGAGCCCCAGCATGCACAGCCCCAGCCCGACCACCGACACCAGCAGGCCGCCGTTGACCAGCCAGGGGCTGCGGACGATCCAGGGAACGAAGGGCGAAGGGGTGTCGCCACAGTGGCCGGCCAGGTAGTTCCAGTAGCCCTGGTCGACCAGTTCGCACTGGCGGATATCGCCGAGTTCCACAAAGAACAGGGTCAACAGCACCACAATGGGCACGACGAGCAGGATCAGGCCGAGCCTGGTGGAGGTGAGTTTCATGGCACCAACGAAGCGTGGAAGTGACGGGAGCCGAGGCCTCCAGGAATAGAGGCCTCGGCGATAGATGCCTCGGCGATAGATGCCCCCTTGTCAGCGGCCTGGTGACAGGCTGCAGGGCAGGGGCTGTTCTGGTTCAGGGTGCCTTGCAGCTGGGCGTCAGGCCACGGGCCTGGGCTTGCTCGTAGCGGGCCATGGCGTCGTTCATGCCCGCCTCGAGCCCGGCGATACGGTTGCCGTGTGCCGGGTGGGTGGACATCCACTCCGGCGGCTGGCCGCCGCCGGCGGCGCTCATGTTCTGCCACAGCTGGACGCTGGCGCGGGGATCGAAGCCGGCGTCGGCCATCAGCTGCAGACCGATGGTGTCGGCCTCGCTCTCGTGACTGCGCGAGAACGGCAGCAGGATGCCGTACTGGGCGCCCATGCCCATGGCCGCCATCAGCTGGTCGCTGCCGGTGACCCCCTGGGAGCCGAGGGCCGTACCGACCACCGACATGCCAAGCTGGGTCGCGCTTTCGGTGGAGGCGCGCTCGTTGGCGTGGTGGGCCAGCACGTGGCCGATCTCGTGGCCGATGACGGTGGCCAGCTGGTCCTGGTTGGTGGCGACGTCGAGCAGGCCGGTGTTGACCCCCACGTAGCCGCCCGGCAGGGCAAAGGCGTTGGCGTCCTCGGACTCGAACACCTTGACCTGCCAGTTCTGATTGCGCTGGTCTTCCGGCAGCGCCTGCACCACGTTGCGGGTCACGCACTGCACGTACTCGAGCTGGCGCCCGCTCACGGTGGGCAGCTCCTGCTGGTACTGGTCGAAGGCCTGGGCCCCCATCTGGCTGAGCTGCTGTTCGTCCAGCAACAGCATCTGGGAGCGACCAGTGGGTGAGGTGGAACAGGCAGCAACGGTAACCATCAGGGCGCAGGCGCCCACGGCCTTCATCCAGCGCATGGGGGGTCTCCTTGTCATGATCCGCCGGGGTCGAGCCCGAGCGTGTAGAATCGGTGGCAACTGGCCTCAAGATACCCGGACTGCTGGAAGGGTCAACAGCAAAGGTAGTGCACGGCCGGTCGCTATCCAGCGACAGACCCTGACCGGCGGCCATCATTTGTTACAAGGACACCTGCCCCGATGGACACTCAACTCGCCCAGCGCCTGCTGGCCCTTCTCGATCGCGTCGAACCCTGGCTGCCCGAGCCCCGCCCTGCGGTGGACTGGCGTCGTGACGTCGCTGCGCTGTGGCAGCGCCACGCCCTCGGCGGGCAACTGGTGCCGGTGCCGCCTCGGGATGCCCTGAGCCTGGACGACCTGGTCGGGGTGGAGCGCCAGAAGCGCGAGCTGCTGGCCAATACGCGGGCCTTTCTGCGTGGCCTGCCGGCCAATCACGCGCTGCTGTGGGGCTCTCGTGGCAGTGGCAAGTCGTCGATGGTGCGCGCGCTGCTCAACACCTTGGCTGACGAAGGTCTGCGGCTGATCCAGGTGGACCGCCACGACCTGGCCGGACTGCCGCTGTTGGTGGAGCAGTTGCGTCACGAACCGGCGCGCTTCGTGGTGTACTGCGATGATCTGTCCTTCGAAGGATCCGACGACGCCTACAAGGCGCTCAAGAGTGTCCTCGACGGCACCCTGACCGGCCCCCCGGAAAACGTGCTGATCTACGCCACCTCCAACCGGCGCCACCTGATGCCGGAGCATATGAGCGACAACCAGCAGAGCCACCTGACGCCGGACGGCGAGGAGCTGCACCACGGCGATGCGGTGGAGGAGAAGATCTCGCTGTCCGACCGCTTCGGGTTGTGGCTGGCGTTTCATCCGTTCAACCGAGAGACCTATCTGGATACCTGTCGCCACTGGGTCGAGCGCCTGGGCCAGCCGCAGGACTGGGATGACGAAGCGCCGGTGGCGGCCACCCGCTTTGCCACCATGAGAGGCGGACGCAGCGGCCGCTGTGCCTACCAGTTTGCGCTGGACTGGGTAGGGGCTCGTCGCCTGGCCGAGCAAGCCTGAGGCGCTGCCGCAGGCTTGCAGGCCAGGCTCAGCAGCGAGCGAGGCATGGTCTCGACATCCGGCAGCATGCGTGCACGAAAACGCCCGGTTCCTCTGGCGAGGGACCGGGCGTTTCGTTGTCGTTCAACACCAGGGGCGAAAGAGCGGCGAGTGACGCCGGTGACGCTTAGCGGCGGCTCTTGCGCGCCTCCTTGGTGCGCCCCAGTTCGCGCTTCTTGGCCTTTTCCTTGTCGGAGGCTTCGGCCAGACGGTCGTAGGGGTTCTTGCCGGAGCGGAACTCGAAGCGCATCGGCGTGCCACGGACCTTGAGCACCTTGCGGAAGGTGTTGGTCAGGTAGCGCTTGTAGGCTTCGGGCAGCTTGTCGGTCTGGTTGCCGTGGACCACGATGATCGGCGGATTGCTGCCGCCCTGGTGGGCCATGCGCAGCTTGATCCGGCGGCCGTGGACCATCGGCGGCTGGTGCTGCTCGACGGCGTCCTGCAGCAGCGTGGTCAGACGGTTGGTCGACCAGTGGCTGTTGGCGGAGGCGAAGGCGCGCTCCAGCGACGGGTACAGGTCGCCCACGGCGGTGCCGTGCAAGGCCGAGATGAAGTGCAGCTCGGCGTAGTCGGCGAAGCCCAGACGGCGCTTGATCTCGGCGCGCATCTTGTCCTTGGCCTCGCTTTCCAGGCCGTCCCACTTGTTGACCGCCAGTACCAGCGCGCGGCCCGAGGTCAGCACATAGTCGAGCAGGTGCAGATCCTGCTCCACCAGGCCGGTGCGGGCATCGAGCACCATGATCGCGACGTGGCACTCCTTGATCGCGTCCAGGGTCTTGATGATCGAGAACTTCTCGGCCACCTCGGTGACGTTCTTGCGCCGCCGGACGCCGGCGGTATCGACCAGTACGTAGGGCTTGCCGCGACGCTCGAAGGGGATCTCGATGGCGTCGCGGGTGGTGCCGGCCTCGTCGAATACCACCACCCGGTCCTCGCCCAGCAGGCGGTTGACCAGGGTCGACTTGCCCACGTTGGGACGACCGATGACACCGATCCGGATACCCTTGCTGCCGGTATCCGCGGGGATGTCCATGTCGCGCTCGGGGAACGGCGAGAGCACCTCGTCGATCAGCGCGGTGACATTACGGCCGTGGGCCGCTGCGATGGGCCGGGGATCGCCGAGACCGAGCTGCCAGAAGTCGGCCATGGCCGAGTGTTCCTCGAGGCCGTCGGTCTTGTTGACCACCAGCCAGGTCTTCTTCTGGTTGACCCGCAGGTGGTTGGCGATGGCCTCGTCGGCGACATTGAGGCCGGCACGCGCGTCCACCAGGAACAGCACGATGTCGGCTTCGTCGATGGCCTGCAGCGACTGTTCGGCCATGGCCGCGTCGATGCCTTCCTCGTCACCGCTGATGCCGCCGGTGTCGATGACGGTGTAGGCCTTGTTGCCGAGCATACCGTTGCCGTACTTGCGATCCCGGGTGAGGCCGGGGAAATCGGCCACCAGGGCGTCGCGAGAGCGGGTCAGGCGGTTGAACAGGGTCGACTTGCCCACATTGGGCCTGCCGACCAGTGCGATCACGGGGGTCATGGGCGGATGTCCAGAGCCTCCAGGCTTCCGTCATTGGCCAGGGCGTACACGCGCTTGCCGTCGGTGAGAGGGCGCACGCTGATGCCTGAGCCGTCAATATGGGTGCGGCCGACCAGGCGTCCGCTGCTGGCGTCGATAAAGTGCACATAGCCTTCGGCGTCGCCGAGCACGATGCGGCCGTCGGCGAAGGCCGGGGCGGTCACCGAGCGACCGTAGAGGTCCTCCAGGCGCCACAGCTCGTTGCCGCTGTTGGCGTCGAAGGCGATCAGGCGGCTGGCCTCGTCGACCACGTAAAGCGTCTCGCCCACCAGCACCGGGGTGTGGTAGCTGGACAACGGCGTCGACCACAGGGTCTCGCCGCTCTGGGCGTTGAGCGCCACCAGGCGACCATTGAAGCTGGTCACGAACAGGCGGCCGTCCGGAGTCAGCACCGGCTGGCCGGCCAGGTCGACCAGACGGTCGATGTCATTCATGCCGGTGGCCACGGCGATGGTGCGCTCGGAGATCTGCTGGCCCGAGCGGTTGTCGATGATCGACAGACGGCCGTTGGCAAAGCCGGCGAAGGTCACCTGATCGATGGCGGTGGGGGTGCCGGTGCTGCGCAGGGTCAGCGACGGCATATTGGCGCTGAACACCCACTGGCGGTCACCGGACAGGCGATCCAGGGCGGTCACGGTGCCGTCCACCGCCTGCACGATCAACAGCTGGGTGGTCGGCTGGGGCGCGGCCAGCACTTCGCTGGGCACACGGGTACGCCACTTGACCCGGCCATTGCGCTGGTCGAGGGCGACCACCTCGCCATTGCGGGTGGCGAGGAACAGATCGCCGTCCACTGCGGTGATACCGCTGGAGATCGGTGAATCCAGTTCGGCTTCCCATTGGGTGTCGCCGTTGGCGGTGTTGAACGCCTCGACCAGGCCTTCCTCGTCGGCGGCGAACAGGGTGGAACCGGCCAGGGCGGGTTCGATGGGGTAGGTGGCCTCACCCAGGCCTGCGCCCACGCCTTCGCTCCAGCGGGTTTCGACCCGGGTGGACTCGGCGAAGTCCTTGAGCTCCTTGGGCGGATACTGGGGCTCGGACTTGCTGGCGCAGCCGGTCAGCAGGGCGGTCAGGGTGACGGCGGTCGCCAGGGCGATCCGGGTTCGGTTAAACGGGGTCTTCATAGGGTGGCCTCCTGATCACCGAGGTCGTCGAGCTTGAGCGAGATACCGTAGAGCGGCTGACCGCTTTCTTCGGCCAGTGACTGGGCGCTCTGCCAGGCCTCGGCGGCCTGGTCGTGCTGGCCGGTGGCGTGGTAGATGTCGCCGCGCACGTTGTCGCGCTGGGCGGCCAGGGCCTCGGGGATGTCACCGTCGAGGGTGGCAAGGGCGGTCTCGTGGTTGCCCTCGGCGCTCTGCAGGCGCGCCAGGCGCAGGCGGGCGAGGCCGGTCAGGTAACCATCGTCGCTGCCCTCGATGAGGGTCTCCAGCGACTCGCGGGCGCCCTCGACATCGCCTGCGTCGACCTCCAGGCGGGCCTCGAGCAGTAGCGCAAGCTCGCTGTACAGGGTGCCGTCGTGGTCTTCCTGCAGGGTGTCGACCAGCCCCTGGGCCTGGGCCAGGGCCCCGTCGTCGAGGCTGTCGCGGCTGGCCAGGTCAAGAAGCTGCTGGTAGCTGCTGGAGGCGGCCACGGCCTGCCCCTGCTGGTAGTCCTGCCAGGCGTTCCAGCCGAACACGCCAGCGGCGGCCAGTACCGCACCGGCGAGCAGCGAGGTGCCGTTTTCCTTCCACCAGCGCTTGATCGCCTCAAGCTGTTCTTCTTCGGTTCTCAGCTCCGCCACGGGCGGTCTCCTTCTAATGGTCGTGCCGTCACTCGGACAGCAGGCTCGTCAGGGTGGTGGCCAAGGACGCTTGCTCGACCACGCGTTGTTCGCGGTCGTCACGCAGGAACTTGATCGCCACCTGGCTGTTTTCACGTTCGTTTTCGCCGATCAGCAGGGCGAGGCGGGCACCGCTGCGATCGGCCTTCTTGATGCGGCTCTTGAAGCTGCCGCCGCCACAGTGCAATTGCACGCCAAGGGCCGGCAGTTCATCGCGCAGGCGCTCGGCCAGGGCCATGGCGTCGCCGTCGGTGCTGGCGTCCATGCCCAGCACGTAGGCATCGAGCGGGGCACGGGCCTCCTGCGGCACGATGTCCAGGGTCTCGAGCAGCAGGATCAGACGCTCGATGCCCATGGCGAAGCCCACCGCCGGGGTCGGCTTGCCGCCGAGCTGCTCGACCAGGCCGTCGTAGCGTCCGCCGGCGCACACGGTGCCTTGGCTGCCGAGAGCGTCGGTGGTCCACTCGAACACGGTGCGGCAGTAGTAGTCGAGACCGCGCACCAGGCGCGGGTTGATCACGTAGTCGATGCCGGCGGCGTCGAGGCGCGCGGTCAGCGCCTCGAAGTGCTCGCGGGACTCCTGATCCAGGTGATCCATCAGCTGGGGCGCCTGGCTCAGCATCTCGGCCATGGCCGGATTCTTCGAGTCGAGGATACGCAGCGGGTTGCTGGTCAGGCGGCGCAGCGAGTCCTCGTCGAGGACCTCGCGGTGCTGCTCGAAGTAGGCCACCAGGGTGTCGCGGTAGGCCGCGCGCGCCTCGTTGGAGCCCAGCGAATTGAGCTCCAGGGTGACGTGATCAAACAGGCCGAGCTGCTTCCACAGACGCGCCGACAGCAGGATGACTTCGGCGTCGATGTCCGGGCCTTCCAGGCCGTAGGTCTCGACCCCGACCTGATGGAACTGACGGTAGCGGCCCTTCTGCGGGCGCTCGTGGCGGAACATCGGGCCGGTGTACCACAGCCGCTGGGTCTGGTTGTACAGAAGGCCATGTTCCATCGCCGCGCGAACCGCGCTGGCGGTGCCCTCGGGGCGCAGGGTCAGGCTGTCGCCGTTGCGGTCCTCGAAGGTGTACATCTCCTTCTCGACGATGTCGGTGACCTCGCCGATCGAGCGGGCGAACAGGGCCGTCTGCTCGACGATAGGGGTACGGATCTCGTTGTAGCCGTAGCGCTTCATCAGCGCCTGAACCTGGGACTCGAAGTACTGCCACACCGGCGAGGCGTCGGGCAACAGGTCATTCATGCCACGGATGGCCTGGATCTTCTTGCTCAAAACTTGCTCCTTGGTCTCGCCGTAGTCACGGCCCTCGCCCGGCCTCACCGGGCGAGAGCGTTACAGGCGAGCGATGACGTCGCGTTCTGTCGCTTCCTTCTCGGCGACCTTCTGGCGAATCAGCGCCTCGAGATCGTCGACCAGGTGGTCATTGCGCAGTTTGCTGGCGGGCTTGCCGTCGATGTAGACGAGGTTGGCCGGGGTGCCGCCGGTCAGACCCAGGTCGGCTTCCTTGGCCTCGCCGGGGCCGTTGACCACGCAGCCGATGACGGCCACGTCCAGCGGCGTCATCACATCCTCGAGGCGCTCTTCGAGGGCGTTCATGGTGCTGATGACGTCGAAGTTCTGACGCGAACAGCTCGGGCAGGCGATGAAGTTGATACCCTTGGCCCGCAGGCGCAGGCTCTTGAGCATGTCAAAGCCGACCTTGACCTCTTCGACCGGATCCGCTGCCAGCGATACCCGAATGGTGTCGCCGATACCGTCCATCAGCAGCATGCCAAGGCCGATGGAGGACTTGACGGTGCCCGAACGCAGACCGCCTGCCTCGGTGATACCCAGGTGCAGCGGCTGCTCGATGCGTGAGGCCAGGTCACGGTAGGCGGCCACCGCCATGAACACGTCGGAGGCCTTGACGCTGACCTTGAAGTCGGGAAAGTCGAGGCGATCCAGGTGATCGATATGGCGCATCGCCGATTCGACCAGGGCCGCCGGCGTCGGTTCCCCGTACTTCTTCTGCAGGTCCTTCTCCAGCGAGCCGGCGTTGACGCCGATACGGATCGGGATACCGTTGTCACGGGCGGCGGAGACCACCGCCTGGACGCGGTCTTCACGGCCGATATTGCCGGGGTTGATGCGCAGGCAGTCGACGCCGAGCTCAGCCACGCGCAGGGCGATGCGGTAGTCGAAGTGGATGTCGGCCACCAGCGGCACCTGGGTGCCCTGCTTGATGCGACCGAAGGCCTCGGCGGCGTCCATGGTCGGCACCGAGACGCGTACGATATCGGCGCCGGCCTGTTCGAGGGCACGAATCTGGCCAAGGGTGGCCTCGACGTCCAGGGTGTCGGTGTTGGTCATGCTCTGCACCGAGATGGGAGCGTCGCCCCCGACCGGTACCGAACCGACATGAATCTGGCGTGACTGGCGTCTTTTGATCGGTGAGTGCGAATGCATGGCGATCAATCACTCTCCCAGGGTAAAGCGGGCGACATTGTTTCTGCCGGCGCGCTGTTGCAGGTCGACGGTTTCTCCGCCCCACAACAACTCCACGCCGGTGGCGTTGCCGACAGTCATGCGGAAGGGCGGCTCGCCCTCCACGGTGGCTTCGGTGCCCGGTGACTGCAGGCCGACGAAGACACGGGTATTGGTGCTGTCGAAGATCTCGGTCCAGGACTGCTCGTTGAAGGTCAGCTTGAGGATACGACGGCTGTCGGCAGCCGGCGCGGCGTCGGCGGCGTCCTCATCCTCGGCGCCCTGGGCATCGGCGGCGGCTGTCTGCTCGTCGCTGGCGTCGTCGGCACCAGCGCTTGCAGCCTGGTCGGTGTTGTCGTTGACGCTGTCGTCAGCGGGCTCGCTGGCTTCGGCGGCAGCCGCTTCGGTGGCCGCCACGGTGCTCGGCGTCGAGGCGCCAGGCTCGGCGCTGGCGCTTTCTGCAGCGCTGTCGGCGGAGGCCTGCTCGCCATCGACCAGTCCCATCTCGCTGTCCTCGGCGGGCAGCGGTGGCAGGTTGTCGTCGCCCTCGGTGGCCTCGTCGCTGACCGCGGCGTTGCCGTCGATGGTGTCCACCGAGACCGGGCCGTTGTCGCTGACCTCGGGCGGCTCGCTGCCACCACGGCTCTGCCACCACATCAGGGTCAGCCCGATCAGGCCGGCGATGACCACCAGGGTCATCAGCCGAAACAGCCAGGCGCCCAGGCGCGAGGGGGGCTTGTTGATGTACACCGGGGTGACCTTGCGCTCGACTTCCTCGTTGCCCATGCGCGCTTCATACAGCGCCATCACCCGGCCGACATCGACGCCGAGCAACTGGGCGTAGCTGCGCAGGTAGCCGCGTCGGTAGGTCACCACCGGCACTTCATCGTAGTTGTCGATCTCCAGCCCCTCGATCACGGCGGGACGGAGGTTGAGGGCTGCCCCGACTTCCTCGCGGGTCAGCCCCTGGCTCTCTCGTTCATGGCACAGCAAGGCGCCGGGAGAGGCGTCCCCGGAGGGCGTTTTGGACAAGGAGACCTCGGAGTCGGTGTACTGACTGTCGCTCATGGCTGAGCTTCCTTCATCGTGTAAACAGTGATCAAAGCGCGCGTGAAGGCTGGTCGGGTTCGGCCGATGACCGGGCGCCGGTGTCGGCGTCTCCCAGGCTAGCGGCAAGCTGCCTGGCGGCGGTGGTCCATCCCGCCTGGCTCACGAAGCGATCCAGCTGTGATCGGGCGCGCATAAGGTTGCCCTGTGCGTATTCCAGTTCGGCGAGGGTCAAGTGGCTCGCGGGCAGGCTCGAGTCGATGCGTTGGGATCGCTCCAGCGCCGCCCTGGCCGTCTCGACCTCGCCGAGTTCCCACCGGCAGCGTCCCAGGTTGGCAAACAGCTGGGCCCGGTGGGCATAGTGTATATCGTGACTGGCCTGTTCAAGCTGCTCGCAGGCCTCACCGGTTTGCCCCCGATCATACAGGAAGGCGGCGTAATTGTTGCGTGCCCGGGTGAAGTTCGGGTCTTCATCGAGGGCGCGTCGAAAGAACTCGTCCGCCAGCGCCGCTTCCCCCTGGCGTTGGTGAATCAGTGCCAGGGCCTGCAGCGCGGCGGCGTCATCGGGATCGAGCGAGACGGCGCGATCGAGTGCCGCGGTGGCGCGGGGAAGGTTGCCCTGGCGCAGGTAGGCTTCGCCGAGGTTGCGATAGGCGACGGCGGGAGACTCGTCGGACTGGGGCACGGCGACGGCGCAGCCGGCAAGCGTCAGCGTCAGGGGGAGCGCGATGGCCAGTCCGATGACCAGGCCGCGCAGGCCGGCGCTTGAGCTGTCTGCCTGGCACGTCATGGCGTTGTCGTACTCCCGCTGCTTGGCCGTGGCGGGAAGGCGTCTGGCGACACCCGCCCGTGGGCAGGAAAAGGCCCGAATATCAAAGCGCCGTGCCGGAATGAAGTCAAGACGGCAGGGTCAGTCGGCGTCGATCTGGATCGACTGAATGTAGCGTTCGTGACGACGCGTACGATCCTTGACCCGTCCTACCAGCTGGCCGCAGGCGGCGTCGATGTCATCGCCCCGGGTCGACCGGATCGGCGCGGTATGACCCAGTTCGTAGAGCCAGCGCTGGAAGCGCATCACCTGATTGCGGGAGGGCTTCTCGTAGCCGGAATGGGGGAAGGGGTTGAAGGGGATCAGGTTGATCTTGCAGGGCAGTTCCTTCAACAGCTCCGCCAGTTCACGGGCATGCTCCTGCTGGTCGTTGACGTCCTTGATCACCGTGTATTCGATGGTGACCTGGCGGGTGTCGTCGCACTTGGCCAGATAACGGTGGCAGGCGTCCAGCAGTGAGCGGATGTTGTACTTGCGGTTGAGCGGTACCAGTTCGCTGCGCAGCGCATCATTGGCGGCGTGCAGCGAGATCGCCAGGCTGACGTCGAGTTCGTCGCCCAGGCGGTCGAGCATCGGTACCACCCCGGAGGTGGACAGGGTGACACGGCGTTTCGACAGGCCGTAACCCTGATCGTCGAGCATCAGCTTCATCGCCGGCACGACGTTGTCGTAGTTCATCAAGGGTTCGCCCATGCCCATCATCACCACGTTGGTGACCGGACGATTGGCGCTGTCCTTGCGTGAGCCGCCACTGTTGGAGGCGACCCATACCTGGCCGATGATCTCGGCGCTGGTGAGGTTACGCTGAAAGCCTTGCTTGCCGGTGGAGCAGAAACTGCAGTCCAGCGAGCAGCCGACCTGGGATGACACACACAGGGTGCGGCGCTTGCCGTTGTCGGCGGGGATAAGCACGGTTTCGACGTAGCTGCCGTCCTCGACCTCCACTACCCACTTGCGCGTCCCGTCCTTGGAGGCGCCTTCATAGACGACCTTGGGACCGCGTACCTCGGCGGTTTCCTCGAGGCGTGCGCGCAGCGCCTTGGACAGGTTGGTCATGGCGGCGAAATCGTCGACGCCTTCGTGGTGAATCCATTTCATCACCTGGGCGGCACGGAACTTCTTCTCACCGATGGAGAGGAAGAAGGCTTCCATCTCTTCTCGGGTCATGCCGAGCAGGTTGACGCGTTGGGGAGCAGCGGTGGTGGTCATGGCAGGTTCAGCGGGTCGGTGGGCAGAAAGGAGCGAACGGATGCCAGGGGCATCCGTTCACCGATGGGGCCGCAATCACGAGGGTCGGACCCCGACGCCCTTAGCGCGGGCAGATCTCGTCTGCGCCGAAGAAGTAGCTCACTTCGCGCTCGGCGGACTCGGGGGAGTCGGAGCCGTGGACGGCATTGGCGTCGATGGAGGAGGCGAAGTCGGCGCGGATGGTGCCGGCGTCGGCTTCCTTCGGGTTGGTGGCGCCCATCAGCTCGCGGTTCTTGGCGATGGCGTTGTCACCTTCCAGCACCTGCACCACGACCGGACCAGAGGTCATGAAGGACACCAGGTCGCCGAAGAAGGGGCGTTCCTTGTGCTCGGCGTAGAAGCCTTCGGCCTGCTCCTGGGACAGGTGAACCATCTTGGCGGCGACGACCTTCAGTTCGGCCTTCTCGAAGCGCGTGATGATCTCGCCGATGACATTCTTGGCGACGGCGTCGGGCTTGATGATGGACAGAGTGCGCTCTGTAGCCATGAAACTCTCCAGTAGTTGGGCCCAGGAAGTGGGCATGGATGCCAGGTAGATGGCGTCGCGCCGCCCCGGAGACCGGGGCGGCGCGACGCGGGAAAACGAAGCGATGCGGCGTGTTGCGCCGAAGAGCGCAGATTATAGCGTCCTCGTGGCGCCTTGAACACAATTGTTCGTCGCGGCGCCAGCGAGTTCTGCCGCGATCACGGCGAATTCAGACGGTAAAGCTCTCGCCGCAGCCGCACTCGTCCTTGACGTTGGGATTGTTGAAACGGAAGAACCGGTTCAGCCCCTCGTTGACGTAGTCGACCTCGCTGCCGTCGAGCATCTCGAGCGCTTCCGGGGCGACATAGACCCGAGCGTCGTGCTCCTCGAACAGGGCATCGTCGGCCTGGACGTCGTCGGCGAAGTCGAGGACGTAGCTGTAGCCGGAGCAGCCGCTGGGCTTGACCGAGACCCGCAGTCCAAGCCCCTGGCCTCGCTCGTCGAGCACGCGGCGGATCTGGTCGGCCGCGGCGGGGGTGATCTTCAGGTGTGCCATATCATTCTCCTGGGTCGGGTGCTGCCGCCTGGGCGGCAGTCACCGAAACTGTCTCTATCGTGCGCTGCCCGTCGAAGGGTGATGTTCTCAAGGCATGGCGCGGGGCTCAGGCCTCACGGCATGGCGCGCTGGCGCAGGCCAATCAGCGCGGTGCGCAGGGCCTGGCCTGCGCGGTCGATGTCGTCTTCGCTGGTGAAGCGTCCGATGCTCAGGCGCAGCGAGGCCAGCGCCAGGCGGCGCGGCACCCCGATGCCCTGGAGCACGTAGGACGGTTCGACGCTGGCCGAGTTGCACGCCGACCCGGTTGACAGGGCGATGTCGCGCAGCGCCATCAGCAGCGACTCGCCGTCGACGCCCTCGAAGCCGAGGTTGATGATGTTGGGCACCGAGGCCTCGAGGCGGGTGTTGCAGTGCACGCCGTCGAGATCGGCGATGGCCTCGAGCAGGCGATCCCGCAGGCTCAGGATACGTGCCTGATCGGCCTCGCCTTCGTTCGCCGCCAGCGCGAAGGCCTCGCCCATGCCGGCGATCTGGTGGGTCGCCAGGGTGCCGGAACGCATGCTGCGTTCGTGGCCGCCGCCGTGGATCAGCGCCTCGAGGCGAAGATCGGGGCTACGCCGCACATAGAGCGCGCCGATGCCCTTGGGGCCATAGGCCTTGTGGCCGGACAGCGACATCATGTCGACCTTGCTTCGCCCCACGTCGAGGTCGATGCGGCCCACCGCCTGGGCCGCGTCGACATGGATCATGGCGCCGTGGTCATGGGCCACCTCGGCCAGGGCGGCGATGTCATTAATGGTGCCGAGTTCGTTGTTCACCGCCATCAGCGATACCAGCACGGTGTCGGGGCGCATGGCCTCGGCCAGCTGGCCAGGGCTGACGCTTCCGTCGGCCTGGGGCGTCAGCCAGGTGACGTCAAAGCCCTCTCGCTCTGCCGCCTTGGCGGTATCGATGACCGCCTTGTGCTCGATGATGGAGGTGACCAGGTGGCGGCCCTTGTCGCGATTGGCCCTGAGGAAGCCGGTAATGGCCAGATTGTCCGCCTCGGTGGCGCCGCTGGTCCAGACGATCTCTCGCGGGTCGGCCTTGATCAGGTCGGCGACCTGGCGCCGGCCGTTTTCCACCGCCTGCTCGGCCAGCCAGCCGGGCATATGGCTGCGCGACGCCGGGTTGGCGAAGGTGCCCTCGAGGGTCAGGTGCCGACTCATGACCTCGGCGACACGGGGGTCGACCGGGGTGGTGGCGGCGTAGTCGAGATAGACGGGTGAAGTCATGGCGATGTCATCGTTGGCGGGCAGAGGGGCGAAAGTCTAGCTCAGGGCGCCGAGGTCACAATGTCGTCGTTGTGCTGGCGACGGCGCTGACGCCCGGCGATCTCGGCGATCTCCTGGCGCTCGGCCAGCTCGCCCAGGGTGACCCCGTCGAGGAAGTCCTGGATGCGCTCGGACAGCTCGAACCACAGGTGATGGGTCAGGCAGGTGTCGCCCTTCTGGCAGTCGGACAGACCGCCACAGCGGGTGGTGTCCACCGACTCCTTGACCGCATCGATGACCCGGGCCACCGAGATGGACGCTGCCGGCTCCGCCAGCAGGTAGCCACCGCCTGGCCCGCGCACGCTGTCGACCAGGCCGGCGCGCCGCAGGCGGGCGAACAGCTGCTCGAGGTAGGACAGCGAGATCTGCTGACGCCGAGCGATGTCGGCCAGGCAGATCGGGCCCTGGTCGGCGTTGACCGCCATGTCGAGCATGGCGGTGACAGCGTAGCGTCCCTTGGTGGTCAGGCGCATGGGGCGAACCCTCGACGCCGACATGGGTCGGCGGTCCGGAAAGTGTGGGCGTGGTCGGTAGCCGACGACGCTTGGATCAAAGCGGTATTATGGGAAAGACCGAGTGTCGTGGTCAACTATTGGCGCCGTGCCGTCGTCGCCTCGTCTTCCCGCTCGGCCCCGTGCTCGGCATCATTGGCCGTCTCGCTGCCGCCGGCACTGTCCTTGTCGGTGGTGCCTTGGTTGGAGGTGTCTGGGTCGGAGGTACCTGGCCCGACGTCTTCTTTGCCGCTGGCGCTTTCGTTGCCTGTGGCAGCGTCGGTACCCAGGATCTCGGCGTTGGCGTCACGCCCGATCACCGGCGCACAGGCGCGGTCGACGTCTTCCAGTATCTCGGCGAAGTCCTCGTCGCGAATCTCCGGCATCTGGCCGTCGCGGTAGCTGTGGTCCAGTTGCCTCAGGGTCTTGCACATGCCGCTGATGCGTTCATCCACCGCGTGCATATGGTCGAGCATGGCCTGCATCGACTTGGCCACCGGGTCGGGCATGTCCTGGCTCATGCCGTAGGCGTCGAAGCCGAATTTCTGGCACATCGCCTCGCGACGGGCCGGGTCGACCTCGAGGCCCGGGTCGCTGTCCGGGTCGCGGCGCTGGACGATCTTGCCGGGGATGCCGACCACGGTGGCGCCGGCCGGGACTTCCTTGGTGACCACCGCGTTGGAGCCGACCTTGGCGCCAGCGCCGACGGTGAAGGGGCCGAGAATCTTGGCGCCGGCACCGACGATCACGCCGTCCTCCAGGGTCGGGTGACGCTTGCCCTTGTTCCAGCTGGTGCCGCCCAGGGTCACGCCCTGGTAGAGGGTGACATCGTCGCCGACGATGGTGGTCTCGCCGATCACCACGCCCATGCCGTGGTCGATGAAGAAGCGCCGGCCGATGGTGGCACCGGGGTGGATCTCGATGCCGGTGAACCAGCGGCCCAGCGTCGACAGGGTACGCGCGATCCATTTGAGATTGCGCTTCCACAGCTGGTGGGAGATCCGGTGCAGCAGCAATGCGTGAAGGCCAGGATAGTTGGTCAGGACTTCAAGAAAGTTGCGCGCCGCCGGATCCCTGGCAAATACGCTGTTGATGTCTTCGCGTAGGCGTTGAAACATGCGGCGGTCCCTGAGTCGGTCAAGAGAATCATAGTGGGGGCTGGTGGTGGGCCATTCAAGCCTGCCACCTGTCGAGTCAGTGATCTGGTGCAGCTCAGCGGCTCGAAGGTGGACGCCGTGTCGCTCCAGAGCCGCCGGCCTGGCGCTGATCCTGCTGTTGGTTCTGCTGTTGGTTCTGTTGTTGGTTCTGTTGTCGGTTCGGGCTAGTCCTGGGCCGGCTTCTGGCCCTGGTGCGTGTCATGTTCTTGCTGTAATTCCGGCTCGCTTTCGCGGGCGCCCAGCGCCTGGCCGCCTGCGGCCTTCTCGGTGGCGCTGAGGATGCCACGCAGGATGTTGAGCTCCATGCGTTCGGGTCGCGAGCGCAGGGTCACTCGGCGCAGCCTTGCCATCAATTGGCGAGGCTTCGCCGGGTCGTGGAAGCCAATGGTGATCAGCGCGCGTTCCAGATGAGCGAAATAGTGCTCCAGCTCCTCGTGGCTGGCCAGTGGCTGCGCTTCTTCCTCATCGTCCTGTGCCGGGTCTGGCTTATTCTGGGTCTGGGCCAGCCAGGCAAGGCGGCATTCGTAGGCCAGCACCTGCACCGCCGCGGCCAGGTTCAGCGAGCTGAAGTCGGGATTGGTGGGGATGTGGACGTGGGCGTGGCAGCGTTGCAGTTCGGCGTTGGACAGGCCGCTGTCCTCGCGGCCGAAGACCAGCGCGATGCGGGCCTCGGGCGTGGCCAGCTCGGCGGGCAGACGCTCGCCCAGCTCACGCGGGGTGATCATCGGCCAGGGCAAGGTGCGCGAGCGCGCGCTGGCTCCCACCACCAGGGTGCAGTCGGTGACCGCCTGCTCGAGGCTGTCGACCACCCGAGCGTCGTGGACCAGGGCATCTGCCCCGGAGGCGCGGGACACACTGTCGGCGGTGATGACCTCGCAGCGTGGTGCCACCAGGGCCAGATCGGCGAGTCCCATATTGTGCATGGCGCGGGCGGTGGCGCCGATATTGCCGGGGTGGCTGGTGCCGATGAGAACGATGCGAATGCGCTCGAGCATGGAAGATCCTGTAACGACGCGGCGGGTTGATGCGGTGGTTGGTGCAGTGGTCCATTCAATGACCGATGCAAGGGCGCTGATGGCGGACCGGTCGGCAGCGCCAGGGGCGCCAGTCTAGCATGGGTAGATGCGCGCTGGGGCGAAGTGCGTGGCATTCATGCCCGTGGTCTGCTAGGATTTGCGCCGAGTCAGTTACCCACGTCGACTCCGTTCTTTAACACCACCGACTCCCAAGGCCCGATCATGCATCCGATGGTCCAGTACGCCCTGCGCGCTGCCCGCAGCGCCGGCGAACAGTTTCTGCGCATTCGCGAACGAATCGAGAATGCCCACGACGAGCACAACCTCGACCGTCTGCTCGAGGACACCGCTCGCAACGCCGAATCCCTGATTACCCGCCAGCTGACCCGCGGTTATCCCCAGCACGGGGTCGTCGGTCGCTACACGCCCCACCGTGCCGGTGAAGGCGAAGGCGCGGATATCCTGTGGCGCATCGAACCCTTCCACGGTTACTCGAACCTGAGTGTGGCGTCCCCCGAGTTCGCCCTGTCCGTGGTATGTCTGATCAAGGGCCGTCCGGAGCACGCGGTGGTGATCTGCCCCTTCAGCGATGACGAATACCTTGCCAGCCGTGGCCGTGGCGCCCAGCTCAATGGCAAGCGTCTGCGTGTGTCCAAGATCAAGAGCGCCGCTGGCGCCCGCCTGTCGCTGGGGCTTCCCGATACCTACCTGCGCTCGCGTTTTCTGCCGACCTACCTGACCCTGGTGCAGCAGCTCGGCCCCCAGGCCGAACAGCTTCAAGCCAGCGCCTGTGGCCTGCTCGACATGGCCCGTCTGGCCGCCGGTCGTGCCGACGCCGCCTTCGTGCTGGGAGTCGAGGAGCAGGACCTGGACATCGGTTCGCTGCTGCTCAAGGAGTCCGGTGCCCTGATTGGCACCCCGGATGGCCAGCCCTCGGTGCGTATCGAAGGCGCCCTGATGGCCGCCAACCCGCGCCTGTTCAAGGCGTTGATCAAGCAGCTTGCGCCCCACGTGCATACCGCGCCCAGTCAGCCCGAAGAGGACTGATTCGGCACCGCTCGCGCGAGCGAGCGGTGATCGTGACGCCGTCACAGCAACGCCCCCGCGGCCTGGCCGCGGGGGCGTCATTCGTTGTGGGTGCAGTGAGTTCGGTGCGACCCTGGTCAGGGCGCCAGCGCGGCCACCACCTCTTCGACCTGGAGGCGGGTGCTGTCCAGGCCCTGGCCGGCCAGATACCAGAGTCGCGGCGAGCCGACGGCGATTGCCAGATCGTCACCGACGGCCTGCGTCAGCGCCTCGACATCGAGAGGCGTCTGGCCGATGGCGGCGCTGCGGTCCACCACCCACACCAGGTCGGGCTGGGTGGCGGCGATCTGCGCCGGCGTCAGCGGCGTGAAGGTACGCTCACCACGCGTCACGCTCTCGACGTTCTCGGGAAGTTCGGGCGAGGCCAGTCCCATCAGGTCATGCACGACGGCGTTGTGCTGGACGATAAGCTTTCCGTCGTTGTGGACGACCACCAGTACCTTCGGCGTCCCGTTGATCTCGGCCAACTGCTGATCGAGCGCCTGGCGCAGGTCCGCAAGCGCCTGCTCACCCGCTTGCTTTGCATCGAACAGCGCAGCCAGATCGTCGACCCGATGTTCGAGCTGGTCCCAGGCGTCCTCGCCCTCGGTCGCCACGGCGTAGACCGGGGCAAGAGCTTCCAGGTTTGCGCGTTCGGCTTCCAGGCGCCCGCTGATCAGGATGGCATCGGGTGACAGCGACTCAAGGGCTTCCATGTCGGCGACCTTGAGGGTGCCCACGTCGGTGAAGGCGTCGTCGGCATAGTCGGACAGATAGTCGGGAAGCGTTGCCTGGGCGACACCTGCGATACGCTCGCGCTGCGCCAGGTTGTCGAGGATGTCCAGGGCCGCGTAGTCGAGGGCGACGACCCTTTCCGGCACCGGTTGCGCCCAGGCCTGGGCAGTGACGCTGAGCAGGGCGGCGATGGCGAGAGGCTTGTACATGCTTTCTCCATTGATAATCATTTTCAATGGAGATGTTATCGCAAATGCTCGGGCAAAGGGGGAGCGTCGCCGTGCTACGTTGCGTTGCGTACTGGCGAACGCTCCCTGGCGCCGGGGTTCAGGAACCCTGGCTGGCCGGGTCGCCGGAGTCTGTCTTGGCTGACCTGCCTTGTCGACGCTGGGTCCAGCGCTGCTTGGCGTACTTGCGCATATTGGTGACGTTGTCGGTCTCGTCGACGATATCCTGGCCGAGCACCGTCTCGATCACGTCCTCCATGGTGATCAGGCCCACCCAGGTGCCGTGATCGTCATAGACCACCGCCAGATGCTGACGATCCCTGAGCATCATGGTGAAGACGTGCTCGACGCTGTCGTCGGCCTGTACCGAGGGGGCGTCCTGCATGATCTCCTTCATGTCCACGGATTCATCCGCCTGGTAGGCGTCGGCCTTGTGCACATAGCCGATGGCCTGCTCGCCGCCGTCCATCACCGGAAAGCGGGTGAACGGCGAGCGCACCAGTTCCTGTTCGAACTGGGCCACGGTCATCGATGGGCGCACCGTGACGCACACGGTTCTTGGCGTCATCACCTTGCTGATCTTGATCTCGTGCAGGTTGAGGATGTTGGTGATGGTTCTGGCTTCGTCCTGGTCCAGTGCCTTCTCGTCCAGGCCGATGCGTGCCAGCGCCTTGATCTCGCCACGCATATCGGTGTCGGCGGCATTGCCGCCGATGCGCTGGGTGATCTGCTCGGACATCCAGATGAACGGCTTGAGAATCAGGATCAGGGTATTGAGGATAGGCGGTAGCCAAGGCGACAGCTGGCGCCAGAAGGTGGCGCCGATGGTCTTGGGAATGATCTCCGAGAGGATCAGGATGGCCAGCGTCATCACCGCCGAGGCGACGCCCAGCCAGGCCTCGCCGAAGACCACCGCGACCTGGGCGCCGACGCCGGTGGCGCCAACGGTGTGGGCGATGGTGTTGAGCGTCAGGATAGCCGCCAGCGGGCGATCGATATCCCGCTTGAGGGCGTTCAGCTTCTTGTGCAGCGGCTCGTTGGTCTCCTGGACCTGGGCGATATAGCTCGGTGTCAGCGACAGGATGGCCGCTTCCAGTACCGAACACAGGAAGGAGGCGCCGATGGACAGTACGGCAAAGGCGATCAGCAGGAACATGCGGCCTCGTCACGTTTTAATGGGGTGGATGACAAGCATGAAAGGGGGCGCTGGCCAGGGCAAGTGACGGCGGGCATTTTCTGGAAGGAAACGACCTATCTCGCGTTGCTGCATGGTTTTCGAAGTGAACTGAGAGGCCGCCGACAGCGGTGCCGGCTCGCCGTGATCGTGCACCGACCTCGGAAAGCAAGAGGCCCCGCCGTGGATGATCCACGACGGGGCCTCGAGGGGCAGTTGCGGTGATATCAGGGCAGCTGCTCTTCCTCGGCGTCTTCCTTCTTCTCCGGGATCAGGTCGCGGCGCTGAAGCTTGAGCTTGATCAGCAGGGCCGCCGCCACGTAGATCGACGAGAAGGTACCCACGCCGATACCGATCAGCAGGGCCACCGAGAAGTTGTGGATCATGTCGCCACCGAGCCAGGCCAGCGCCAGCAGTACCAGCAGGGTGGTGCCGGAGGTCGCCAGGGTGCGGGACAGGGTCTGGTTGATCGCCTCGTTGAAGATCGCCGGCATGTCGTCGATACGCGACTTGCGGATATTCTCGCGGATACGGTCATAGACCACGATGGTGTCGTTGAGCGAGTAGCCGATCACCGCCAGCACGGCGGCCAGCACCGTTAGGTCGAACTCCATCTGGAACAGCGAGAAGGCGCCGACCACGATGATCACGTCATGGACCAGTGCCAGCAGTGCGCCGATGGCGAACTTGTACTGGAAGCGGAAGGCCACGTAGAGCATGACCACGCCGAGGGCGACGAGCATGCCGAGACCGCTCTGGTCACGCAGTTGACCGCCGACCTGGGCACCGACGAATTCGGCACGCACCAGGTCCACCTGGGCGCCGCCCTGGGCCAGCAGGCCCACGACCTGGTCGCCGACGTTGGCCTCGAAGGTCTGCTGCAGACGAATCAGCACCTCATTGGCGGCGCCGAAGGTCTGTACCGAGATGTCATTGAAGCCGGCTCCCTCGAGGGCGCCGCGCACGCTGTCCAGCGCCGGGGCGGTGGCGTAGCGGACTTCGACCAGGGTGCCGCCGGTGAAGTCGAGGCCCAGGGCCAGGCCCTGCACCACCAGCGACACCAGTGAGACCAGGATCAGGATCGCCGATATGGCAAAGGCGATCTTGCGCTGGCCCATGAAGTCGAGATTCAGGTTGGTGAGGCGTTTCATACCCTCTCCCCGTTGTGTGCAAGTGGACATGGGCTTAGATCCATAGCTTCTTCACCGGCTTGCCGCCGTAGATCAGATTGACCATGGCACGGGTCACCAGCAGGGCGGTGAACATCGAGGTCAGGATGCCCAGCGACAGGGTGACGGCGAAGCCCTTGACCGGGCCGGTACCGATGGAGAACAGGATCAATGCCACCAGCAGGGTGGTGATGTTGGCGTCGACGATGGAGCTGAAGGCGCGCTCGTAGCCGGCGTGGATCGCCTGCTGCACCGACAGTCCTGTGCGCAGCTCCTCACGAATACGCTCGAAGATCAGCACGTTGGCGTCGACCGCCATGCCCAGCGTCAACACGATACCGGCGATACCGGGCAGCGTCAGGGTGGCGCCGAGCATCGACATGGCGGCGACCAGCAGGGTCAGGTTCAACGCCAGGGCGATGTTGGCGATGACGCCGAACACCTTGTAGCGGATCAACATGAACAGCACGACCAGCAGCAGGCCGATCTGTACCGAGAGCATGCCGCGCTCGATATTGTCGGCGCCGAGGCTCGGGCCGATGGTGCGTTCCTGGGCGAAGTAGATCGGTGCCGCCAGTGAACCGGAGCGCAGCAGCAGTGCCAGCTCGCCGGCTTCGGTGGGCGATTCCAGCCCGGTGATGCGGAAGCTGTTGCCAAGCGCGCTCTGGATGGTGGCCAGGCTGATGATGCCGCGTTCGGTGTAGGGATCACGCACGGTCACCTGCTCACCGTCCTCCATCACCGTTCGATCACGGGTCTTGTGCTCGATGAACACCACCGCCATGTTGCGACCGATGTTGGTGCGAGTGGCGCGGTTCATCAGGGTGCCGCCGGTGCCGTCCAGGTTGATGTTGACCTGGGGGCGACCGTTCTCGTCGAAGCCGCGGCTGGCGCTGGACACACTGTCGCCGGTGATGATGACGTCGCGCATCAGGTCGGCGGTGCGTCCGGGCTCATTGCGGAAGGACAGCGCCTCGGTCTCGTTGGACGGGGTGTCGGTGCGCGCCTCCAGGCGGAACTCCAGGTTGGCGGTGGCGCCGACGATACGCTTGGCGGCGGCGGTGTCCTGCACGCCGGGCAGCTCGACCACGATGCGATCCGGGCCCTGACGCTGTACCAGCGGTTCGGCCACGCCGAGCTCGTTGACGCGGTTGCGCAGGGTGGTCAGGTTCTGGTTGATCGCGTAGTCCTGGATCTCGTCCACGGACGCGTCGGTCAGGGTCATCGCCAGGCTGGCGCCGCGTTCACGCTCGACGTCCTGATACTGGAAGTCGGGGAATTCGCGGCGAATCAGCGTCTCGGCAGCGTCGCGGTCCTCGGCGTTCATGAAGTCCAGCGAGATGGTGCGGCCGTCGATCTCGGTGTTGCGGTAGCGGATGCGCTCTTCACGCAGGGTCTCGCGCATGGCGCTGGCGTTGACCTCGAGACGCTGATTGACCGCCGCTTCCATGTCCACTTCCAAAAGGAAGTGCACACCGCCACGCAGGTCCAGACCAAGGGTCATGGGCGAGGCCGCCAGCGAAGACAGCCACTCGGGGGTGGACTCTGCCAGGTTCAGCGCGACCACATAGTCATCGCCGAGCTGCTGGGCGATCAGGTCACGGGCGGGAATCTGGTCCTCGGCGTCGTTCAGCCGGATCAGCAGGCTGTTGGGCTCCTGTTCCACCGTCTTGACGTCGATGTCCGCCTCGGCCAGGGCCTGTTCGAGGCTCTGCTGCTGGGACTGGCTGAAACTCAGCTCGCCACGATCACTGCTGATCTGGACCGCTGGGTCTTCGGGAAACAGATTGGGAAGGGAGTAGACCAGGCCGACAAGAAGTACCACCAGGATCAGCAGGTACTTCCATAAAGGGTAACGATTGAGCATCGGGGCTCTGCCCTCAGGTTGCTGACAAATAAGGGAAAGCCGGGGGCGCTCGAGAGGTGCTCCGGGGACTTTCCAAAGCGAAGGGTGCGGCTGCCTCGCCAACGCGCGACAGCCGACCGATCGGCTCCCCCCGCGTCAGCATGGGGCCCCCTTCGGCGCACAGGGCCGAAGGGGAATGACACCAATCAGATGGACTTGATAGTGCCCTTGGGCAGCACGGCGGCCACGGCGTTCTTCTGCACGCTGACTTCGGTGCCTTCGCTGATTTCCATGGCGAGGAACTCGCTGTCGTCGCTGACCCGGGTGATGCGGCCCATCAGACCACCGCCGATGACGATCTCGTCACCCTTGGACAGGCCAGCGATCAGCTGCTTGTGCTGCTTGGCGCGCTTGGCCTGGGGACGCCACAGCAGGAAGTAGAAGATCAGCACGAAGCCGACCAGCATCACGATCTGGGCGATACCACCACCGGCGGCAGCGCCAGCATCCTGGGCCAGGGCCGGGGAGATGAAGAAGTCCAACATGTACGACGGTCTCCTGAAGTCGTGGGGAAAAGGGAGTCAGACGGCCGGCGGCTGCCGACCGGGTCATCAATTCGGGGCGGGGGGAACCGGCAGGCCACGCCTGGCATAGAACCCTTCCACGAAGTCAGCCAATGTACCCGCTTCGATAGCACCGCGCAAACCGGCCATGACACGCTGATAGTGACGCAGATTATGGATCGTGTTGAGCATCGATCCGAGCATCTCGCCGCAGCGGTCCAGGTGGTGCAGATAGCCCCGCGAGAAGTTCTGACAGGTGTAGCAGTCGCAGTCATCTTCCAGCGGGCGGGTGTCGTGACGATGCTTGGCGTTGCGGATCTTGACCGTGCCCTCGGCGGTGAACAGGTGGCCGTTGCGGGCGTTGCGGGTGGGCATCACACAGTCGAACATGTCGACTCCGCGGCGTACCCCCTCGACCAGATCCTCGGGCTTGCCGACGCCCATCAGATAGCGCGGCTTGTCCGCCGGCATCCACTCGGGCAGATAGTCGAGCACCTTGATCATCTCTTCCTTGGGCTCGCCCACCGACAGCCCGCCGATGGCGTAGCCGTCGAAGCCGATGTCGCCGAGGCCCTTGAGCGAAGCCTCACGCAGATCCGGGTACATGCCGCCCTGGATAATGCCGAACAGCGCCGACGGTGAGTCGCCGTGGGCATCGCGAGAGCGCTGGGCCCAGCGCAGCGACATCTCCATCGAACGGCGCGCCTCGTCGTGGGTCGCCGGGTAAGGGGTGCACTCGTCGAAGATCATGACGATGTCGGAACCCAGCGAGCGCTGCACCGCCATCGACTCTTCCGGTCCCATGAACACCTTGGAGCCGTCCACCGGCGAGCGGAAGTGCACGCCCTGCTCGGTGATCTTGCGCGTCTCGCCCAGCGAGAACACCTGGAAGCCGCCGGAGTCGGTGAGGATCGGCTTGTGCCACTGGGCGAAGTCGTGCAGGTCGCCGTGGGCCTCGATGACCTCGGTACCGGGACGCAGCCACAGGTGGAAGGTGTTGCCGAGGATGATCTCGGCGCCGATCTCTTCCACCGAGGCCGGGGTCATGCCCTTGACCGTGCCGTAGGTGCCCACCGGCATGAAGGTCGGGGTCTCGATGGTGCCGCGGGGAAAGGTGATGCGACCTCGGCGAGCCCGGCCGTCCTCGGCCAGCTTGTCGAAGCGCATGAAGCATTGCTCGCGCATGGGTCTCTCCGTGCCCCTTGGGGGCGTTGATTCGAGCCTGACGACGGTGGACCGCTCGGCCGAGCAGCCACCGCCTGGCAAATAGGGTCAGCGTGCCGGCGTCAGCAGCATGGCGTCGCCGTAGCTGAAGAAGGCGTAGCGTTCCTTTACCGCCTCGCGGTAAGCCTTCATCACGGTGTCGTAGCCGGAGAAGGAAGACACCAGCATCAGCAGGGTCGATTCCGGCAGATGGAAGTTGGTGATCAGGGCGTCCACGCAGCGCCACTCGTAGCCCGGGTAGATGAAGATGTCGGTGTCGCCGGAGAAGGGCGCGATCTCGCCCGACTGGCTGGCGGTCTCCAGGCAGCGCACGCTGGTGGTGCCGACGGCGATGACCTTGTTGCCGCGAGCCTTGGCCGCGCGCACCTGGGCACAGGCCTGGTCACCCACCTCGATCCATTCGCTGTGCATGTGGTGCTCGTGGATATTGTCGACGCGCACCGGCTGGAAGGTGCCGGCGCCCACGTGCAGGGTCACGTAGGCGGACTCGACGCCCCGCTCGGCCAGCCGCTCGAGCAGCGGCTCGTCGAAGTGCAGCCCGGCGGTCGGCGCGGCCACCGCCCCGTCGCGGCGGGCGTAGACGGTCTGGTAGCGCTCGCGGTCGGACAGCTCGTCGTCGCGGGTGATATACGGCGGCAGCGGCATATGGCCGTGGCGTTCCAGCAGCGCGATCATCGGGGTATCGCCGAGAAAGCGCAGCTCGAACAGGGCGTCGCGGCGACCTTCGACCACTGCCTGGATGCCGCCCTCGAAGTGAAGCTCGGTGCCGGGCTTGGGCGACTTGCTCGAGCGCAGATGGACCAACCCCCGATGGGCGTCCAGCGGCCGTTCGAGCAGCATTTCCACCTTGCCGCCGCTGGCCTTGTGGCCGTGCAGGCGGGCGGGGATCACGCGGGTGTCGTTGAACACCAGCAGGTCGCCGGGCTCGAGCAATTGCTCGAGGTCCGGAAAGCGGCGGTGGTCGAGGTGTCCGCTGGCGCCATCGACGCACAGCAGGCGGCAGTCGCTGCGAACGTCGGACGGGTAACGGGCGATCAGCTCTTCAGGGAGCTCGAAATGAAAGTCGGCGCGCTGCATGGGAATTCGCAAGTCGTCAGGCGGGATGAAGGATGCCAAAGGCGCACAAGGATACCGTTTCCTGACCGCCACGTCAGGAAACGGCGTCGATCTTCTGTCACGACCACGCCATGGGCGTCAGCCCGTATCGGCCGTCCGCGAGGCGGGCAGCGCAGTCGGGTCGACGACCAGGGGACATCGGCGTGGCTACCACAGCAGCAGGATCAGGCCGTAGGCCATCAGCGTCACCACCACCGTACTGATCAGGTTGAGGGCAAAGCCGGCACGAATCATCGACTGGATCTTCATGTGACCGGTGCCGAAGACGATGGCGTTGGGTGGTGTGGCCACCGGCATCATGAAGGCGCAACTGGCGGCGATGGCGGCCGGCACGGTAATCAGCATCACTGGCAGATCCAGCGACAGCGCCAGGGCGCCGAGCAGCGGCAGAAAGGCCGCCGCGGTGGCGGTGTTGGAGGTCACCTCGGTGAGGAAGATGATGACCAGCACCACACCACCGATGATTGCCAGCACCGGCAGGGCACCGAGGATCGACAGCTGGTTGGCGATCCACTCGGCCAGCCCCGACTTGCTGATCGCGCCGGCCAGCGCCAGGCCGCCGCCGAACAGCAGAAGGATGCCCCAGGGCAGCTTCACCGCGTCTTCCCATACCATCAGCGCCTCGCCGGAACGACGGCCGGAAGGAATCAGGAACAGCGCCATGCCGGCGACGATGGCGATGGTGGTGTCGGACAACCAGGAGGCGCCCATGTCATTGAGCAGCGGGCGCAGGATCCACAGCGCCGCCGCGGCCAGAAACAGCAGGCCGACACGGCGTTCGGCGGCACTCATCGGGCCCATCTCGGCGAGCTGGTCCTTGATCAGGTTGTCGCTTTCACCCTTGCCGACCTTCAGCGAGAAGCCGCCGCGGGACAGCCACCACCAGGTCAGCGCCATCATCACCACACTGATCGGTACCCCGACCAGCATCCACTGGGCGAAGCCCAGATCGATGCCGCGGTCATCGGCCAGATAACCCGCCAGCAGAGCGTTGGGCGGCGTGCCGATCAATGTGGCCACGCCACCGATGCTGGCCGAATAAGCGATGCCCAGCAGCAGCGCGGTGGCAAAGCGGCGCAGCTCATCAGGGTCGGAATCCTCGAGCAGGCTCAGCACCGAGATGCCGATGGGCAGCATCATGATCGAGGTGGCGGTGTTGGACACCCACATGCTGAGAAAACCGGTGGCGATCATGAACCCGGCGATCTGGCGCTTGGGTTCGCTGCCGACGACCTTCAGCACGTGCAGGGCGATACGCTTGTGCAGGTTCCAGGTCTGCATCGCGATACCGAGCAGGAAGCCGCCGAGGAACAGATAGATGATCGGGTTGGCGTAGCTGGCCGCGACCTCCTTGATGCTGCCGATGCCCACCGCCGGGGCCAGCACCAGGGGGATCAGCGAGGTCACCGGGATCGGGATCGCCTCGGTGGACCACCAGCTTGCCATCAGCAGTGCCATGCCGACGCAGCCCCAGGCGGCCTGGGACATGTCGCCGGGCGGGGGCAGCACCAGGGTGGCGATCAACAACAGCGGACCCAGCACCAGCCCGATGCGGCTGGCGATGGACGGATGGGGAACGGCTTCATTGCGAGTGTCAGCCATGGGCGACTCCATTCTGGGCTGGACGCGGGTCTCGTTGACCAGGGGCTTGGTTGACCTGGGGCAGGCGGAGCGCAGTCTACCAAGGTCTAACCCGAGCGGGCGAGCGTCAAGACATGGAGGAATGACCCACCTGCCGCCAGGGTGCCGAAACCGACGGCCGGTGGGGCTTTGGCTGACAACGGCCGAGGCCGATCCCCGGTCGGTGCTCGGCCGGATGCGGTGGGTGCCGCGCCCGACAGGGGCGGGAGTCGCCTCGACAACGGCGCCATCGGCCCCGACAGGCGCCACCGAGCGGCTCAGGGGAATTGACCTCTCGCGCCACCCACGTATAATCCTCGCCCGTTGCCGGTGTGGCGGAATTGGTAGACGCAGCGGATTCAAAATCCGCCGCTGGAAACAGTGTGTCGGTTCGAGTCCGACCACCGGCACCATTCCCAATGCAGTTCGTGTATTCCCTCCTTACGCTCGTTTTCCCCTATCTGCAGTTCCCTAGGCGCTAGCGACTCGAGGCAGGCCAGAACAGTACCCTCGATGGGCAACCTGAGAGACCGTTCAAGCTCGGGTCAGCAGATCATGAGGGTCGGTGTTGTCACGACCCGACCATCGTCCACGCGAAAGGTAGCGAGCCTGGAAACAGGCCCAGTACCCATTCTGGCGCTTTTCTCGCTTGACCATGTTTTGTCAGCCCGTTCGACAAATCGACCGTCCCATTCGCTCAAGATGTTCAAGGCGGTCAAGCCTGATTCGAAGACATGCACCCCACGGCTCTCCGTCGACAGCGGTGACTGGGCGTGCCGGTGTTGTATGCCAGGTTGGTGGTCCTGTCTTCGTCTATTTTCCTGCTTTTTCTTCGGTTTTTGTAAGTAATAAACCTTCCTTGTATCTCCCAGGCTCGTAGGGTCCCGCCGAACAATACGGCTAGGCTGAAAGTTGATTCAGGCCTTATGACAACAAGATGACAGGGTGGGCCCATGCTCAATAAAACGTTGCTTGCGTTGTCGGTTGCCGGCGCCAGTCTTGGTGTTTGTGCCGATACCACCGTGATTCATGATGCCAACGGCTACGGTTTCGATGCCTATCGCCAGTTGGTGAGCTTTACCACCCTTGTCGTCGAGGATGGCAAGGTGGTGGCACGAGGCGATGAGCAACTGCTATCGCAGTATCCTGAACCACAGGCAACGATCGATGCAGGAGGCCGCACGCTGTTGCCTGGCCTGATCGACGCCCACGGGCATCTGATGGGGCTCGGCTATGGCCTGCTCGAGGTCGAGTTGCGTGGCCTGGCGTCGGCCGAGCTGAGCGCTCTGGAAGTCGCCGACTTCGCCGCGGCAAATCCCGATCTGGAATGGATACGCGGCAGGGGATGGAATCAGGTGCTGTGGGACGGCAAGGCATTTCCCACCGCGCAAGTGCTCGATGAAGTGATCGCCGATCGTCCTGTTGTGCTGAGTCGAGTGGATGGGCATGCGATCTGGGTCAACAGCAAGGCCATGGGAATGGCGGGCGTGGATGGCGAGACCCAGGCACCGGAAGGGGGAGAGATCCTTCGTGATGATGCTGGCACACCGACCGGCGTCTTTATCGATAACGCCGAGTTGCTTATCACCGACAAGATTCCCCCGCGCAGTGCACAGGAAATGGCCAAGGCCTTCGGTACCGCCGTGGCACATCTGCAGGAGCTTGGCATCACCGGAATGCACGATGCCGGCGCCAGCGCCGCTGAGCTTGAGATGTACCACTCCAGGGCCGATGCAGGTGAGTTGGGGGTGCGCATCTACCCGATGGTGTCGTCAAGCGACCCGAAGCTTGACGAGATACTCGCGCAAGGCATCCACGACGACCCCGAAGACTGGCTGGATATTCGCAGCGTCAAGATTTACGCAGATGGCGCCCTCGGCAGCAGAGGCGCGGCGCTGCTGGCGCCCTACAGTGATAGACCCGATTCCAGCGGACTGATGATCCAGAATCAGGACGCCCTGCAGGCGCTGGTCGATCAGGTCAGTAGCCAGGGATTCCAGGCCAATATGCACGCGATAGGCGACCGCGCCAATCGTGTCGCTCTGGACGTTTATGCGCGTAGCCTGGAGCAGGACCCCCAGCGGCGTGAGCTTCGCCATCGCATCGAGCATGCGCAGGTGGTGAGCGTCGACGATATACCGCGATTTACGGAACTTGGCGTCATTCCCTCGATGCAGCCCACCCATGCGACCAGTGACAAGAACATGGCCGGCGACCGGCTAGGCCAGGAGCGTCTTGCCGGTGCCTACGCCTGGCGCTTTTTCATGGACAGCGGTAGTCGTATCGCCGCGGGTTCCGACTTTCCGGTCGAGCCTGCCAACCCTTTTTACGGCTTGCACGCCGCCGTGACTCGGGAAGACCGCGACGACCAGCCCGAAGGAGGCTGGCTGCCCGGGCAGAAGCTCACCGTGGCCGAAGCCCTGCGCGGCTTTACCATCGATGCGGCCTACGCGGCGCACCAGGAGGGTAGCCTGGGTGGCTTGATGCCGGCGCAGTGGGCGGATTTTGTGCTGGTGGATACCGATATTCTGCGTGCCGATCCGGCTGAGCTCTGGCGAACACAGGTGAGTGAAACCTGGATTGCTGGAGAGCGAGTGTTTGTGCGGGACCAATAGGCCGAAAGGTGCCCTACAAGGCTTGGAGCAAGGCCGATATGCAGAGGTTGTGGCGAAGGGGGGAGGGCGCCTGTTTACTCGTTCACGATGGCTCGATTTCAGTCTGACTCAGGGCGGTGATGGCGGTCTCGGCCAGGCCCACCAGCGATGAAATGTCCAGCAGCGAGGAGTGATGATACTCGGCGAGGCCGGGCTGGGTCCGCCAGTAGCGGGAGTCCTGTCCATCGATCTCCCACCCTGGTGGAATGTCCTGGACATCCCGCGGTTCGATGCTGAACGCGGCCACCAGCCCTTCGCCCTGATGCCAGCTCAGCAAGGTGGTCAGTGGCTGGCCGTTGTCGCGATTGATGAAGCACCGAAACAACCCTTGGGTCCAGACGTTCTGGGGGCTCGGTTGCTGTTCCGGGGCGAGTTCTCCGATGGAGAGCTCGCGCCAGATGGTGCCCTTGATCAATGGCTTCCAGATGCGCTTCGACGCCTTCAGCAGGATTTCCAGATAATCGTTGCGGATCTGATGCGCCAGAATCAGCGTATTGCAGTGGTTGATGAGTTCGTCCCACTGCATGCCGACCGCCAGGTGCTCCAGCTCATGGGCGAGCAGGGCGTCCACGGCGTGTCGTGTGGAAGGGTGTTGCAGGTAGTCGTGAAGCGGGTCGGACAGTTTCAGGTCATGGCGAGAGGTTTTCATATCGGTCCCTGCTGGGAAGAGGGACGGAATGCCACCTCTTGCCCCCGAAAAGCGATGCGACGGCGTCCATGCCGTCGCTGACTTGTCACTCGACCATTCCTTGGTCGGCAAGATCAGAATAGCCCCCTTAGACGGCTGTGCCTTTGACCAGGATCAGGTGGCCATGAGCATGGTTGTGCGATAGCGCTACTTTGCTGTTTTTTGGGCACAATTGGCCCAGTGTGGCGGAAAAACCTGTGGCCAGCTCTTCGCTTCAGCGCACCCTGGCCGTGCGTGAAGCGCGGGGCGATGCTCGTGCGCCGGCTTTACAAGGGTTCGAGGCTCATCCATGTTGCCATTCTGAATCCACCGTCGGGCAGGAGGCTCATCATGAAGAAGCTGATCAACGATCCCAGAGGCAGCGTTCGCGAGATGCTGGAAGGCATGGTGGCCCTTCATCCTGGGCTTGCGCTGATGGATGAAGAAAACGTGGTCATCGACGCTAGCTTGTCTGAAGACCCTGAGCGTCGGTCGGTGGCGGTGATATCCGGCGGCGGCAGCGGACACGAGCCTGCCCACGCTGGCTACGTCGGGCGCGGCATGTTGACGGCCGCCGTGGCGGGAGACGTTTTTACCTCACCGAGCGTCGATGCGGTGCTGGCGGCGATCCTTGCCTGCGCCGGTCCACGTGGGGCCCTGCTGGTGGTAAAGAACTATACCGGGGATCGTCTCAACTTCCGCCTTGCCGCTGAACTGGCAAGGGTTCGGGGGATTCCAGTGGAGGTGGTGATGGTCGCCGATGACGTGGCGCTGCGCGATTCATTACCCCGGGAGCAGAGTCGTGGTGTGGCCGGGACGGTACTGGTGCACAAGATCGCCGGTGCCGCTGTGGCCCGTGGTCTACCCCTCGAGGAGGTCGCCGCGCTGGCTCGGGGAGCGGCCGAATCGGTGGCGACCATGGGCATTTCCTTGGGGGCCTGCACGGTGCCGGCGGTCGGCCGGCCGGGGTTCGAACTCGGTGATGACGAGATCGAATTCGGCTTGGGCATCCATGGCGAGAAAGGGGTTCGCAAGTCGGCCATGCTGCCGGCGGATACCATCGTCGATAGCATGCTGGAATCTCTGAGCCAGGCGTTGTCGGTGAAGGGGTGTCGCCTGGGTGTGCTGGTCAATGGTCTCGGCGGCACACCGCCGATGGAGCTTGCCATAGTGGCGCGACGGGCCTTGACCAGGCTGCGTGAGCTGGGGGCCGAGCCGGTGCTGGGGTGGTGCGGCAACTTCATGACGGCGTTGGAAATGCCGGGGTGCTCGCTGTCGTTGATGGTGCTCGACGAAGCCCGCGAGGACTTGCTCACGTCGCCGACCGAGGTACGCATCTGGCCAGGCAGTGCCGAAGTGGCAGCAGAGGTGAAGAGTGTGACTGCCAGCGTGCTTGATGAGCCGCTGCCGGGCGCCGACGAGGCTGGACCATCCTGCGAGCGACTTCAGCGAGCGGTGGCGGCGGTGGCGAGCGCCATGGTGGCCAGCGAGGAACGCTTGACCGAGCTCGACAGTGCCGCCGGCGACGGCGATCTGGGGGCCAGCATGGTGCGCGCGGCCCAGGCGCTGCGAAAGCTGCCGGACAGCGCTTTTGGCTCGCCTGCCGACTGCCTGGCCAGAGCCGGGGAGGCCCTGAGGCGAGCGATTGGAGGAAGCTCAGGTCCCTTCTACGCCTTTGCCCTGCTGCGTGCGTCGCAGGCATTGCCGAGTGAAGGGGAGGTCGCGGCGCAGGATTGGGCAAGAGCGCTCAAGGCCGCCGGCGACGCTATCGCCGAGATCGGAGGTGCTGCTCCTGGGGATCGCACCATGCTGGATGCTCTGGTGCCGGCCAGCCACGCCTTCGAGGACACGCTGGCAGAGGGACTGGACGGATTCCAGGCCTTTGCTCGGGCGGTCGAGGCGGCCTGGCGCGGCGTCGAGGCTTCGGCCCGCATGCATCCACGCTTTGGTCGTGCGGCCTACCTCGGCGATCGGGTGATGGGCGTGCCCGACGGTGGCGCCGAGGCGGTGGCAAAATGGCTCGAGGCCATCGACCGCTCCTGCGGCCAGCGTTAGAGCACGATCGTTTCGACTCAGGCTGAGAAAGGCAGAAGCGTTGGCCAAGCTTAGAGCGCCACCAGCACCACCCAGGCGGTGGATAGGGTGAAGAGATAGCCCAGCAGCGCCATCAGGCCGTCTCGTGCCAGCAGGGCCAGGCCGAACAGTGATCAGAGAGAGGGGGCCGCGCCGGCTTTGCTCTAAAGAGGGGGGCTTCGTGCTAGAGCGCCACCAGCACCACCCAGGCGGTGGATAGGGTGAAGAGATAGCCCAGCAGCGCCATCAGTCCGTCTCGTGCCAGCAGGGCCAGGCCGAACATGGTCTGTGCCGCGCCGGCGAGCGTGGCGCTGAATGGAATCAGCTCCATCGGTGGCGTGGCGAGCGCTATGGCCAGACAGGCCAGGCCGATGGGGTAACGGGCGATCTGACCGGTGAATACAGTCAGCCTCGGTTTCAACAACCGATCGATCCAGGCGGCCGGCTTGCGCAGCCAGCCGATGGTTCGCTCGACCTTGTCGGTCTCCACCTCACGCCGCGCCAGCCAGGCCGGAAGCCAGACGCTCTTTTTTCCGGCCAGCAATTGTGCTGCAGCAAGCACGACTAGCAGCGCCATCATGGTGGGCACACCGGGGATATCACCGATCAGCGGAGTGAGCGTGACCAGGCCTGCGACCAGCAGAATGGGGGCAAAGCTGCGCCTGCCGACGGCGTTGATGACCTCAGCCAGGCTCAGGCAGCGCTTGTCCTGGCTGGCGGCCTGTAGCTGGTCGAGCAGTTCGGTCAAGGATTCTGGAGAGGACTCTGAAGCGGTGGAACTCGTCGGCATGGGGCCTCGGGCGTGGGTAAAGCGACGTAGTATGGGGGCTGGAAAAGCAGCCTGTCCATGCCGTGAACCTGGCGCGCTCGTCGCCTTCGGAGGCAGGCGGCGGTGTAGAGGCAGACTTGCCAGGCCTGTCACATCGATCGTCAACTACGTCCGCGCTTGTCGATGCGACGGCGACAGAACGGTGTCCAGGCAAGGGGCGAGGCTGGTGCGAGTTTAATATAAGTAGTTTCTTATTTTTAGAAGTTGTCGTATGCTGAAACTGATACGAGTCCTTCCCTATATCGGGGAGGGCTTTTTTTGTTGCCAGGCCTGATTCTCGATCGTTGTCTTCGACGCAGGCCGACGTTTAGCAGTGAGGTGCCAAGGATGTCGTTGAGACTTGCCAACCGTCTTGATGCGGAGCGTTTACAGCGCCTGATCGATGAAGCCTGCGGAACCGAACGGGCTGCCGCCGACCTGCTGGAAGAGCGACTGGAGCGTGCCGAGATTCGCGACCCGGACGAGATGCCCGATGACGTGGTCAGCATGAACAGCAAGGTTGTGCTCAGGGACGTCGACACGGATCGACTTCTGACGCGCACGCTGGTCTATCCTCATGCGCTGGCGACGACCGAAGATGGTCTATCGGTGTTGGCGCCGCTGGGCGCCGAGCTGTTGACCCGTCGGGTCGGGGAAGAGTGGACGACCCAGGTGGCATTGGGCAAGCCAGGGCGCTGGCGGGTGGAAGAGATACTGTGGCAGCCGGAGCGAGAGCGTCAGTTTCATCGCTAGGTTTGTCTGAAAAGTGCCTGCGCTCGGTAATACGGCGTTAAAAATCGGCTGGTGCGCCAGCCCGGTCAAAATGCTCATTTACACCCCGTAAACTGCGCTTTCTCACCGATTTTTGCCTTGTCTAACCTTCGCTCGTCGACTTTTCGCTCATCGACTTCTCGCTCAAGGCCCAGTGAGCAGCGCAGCCGCAGCCTTTGGCATCGCCTGGATGAGCAAAGGAGGAGGGAGATGGGCCGATTCACTCACCGGTTCTCAGGGTGTGTCCTCGGGCTGGGGCTTTTCCTCGCGGGTACAGGCGTTGCCGTGGCCGATATTGTCGTGCGGTTCTCCGGGACTCAGGGCATTCCCTTCACCGCTCAGTGGGAGTGGACGGGCCAAGGGCAGGAGCACAGGAGCGGGACCTGGGCGGGACGGGCGCCTCGGGTAGAGCGCCTGCCTGACGGAAGGTTCAGCATGACCGTCATCCAGCAGGCGTCCGGGGGCCGGCTGGAGGTGCTGGTCACCGGGCGTGGCAATCGTTCTTCCTCGTCCAGCAGTGGTGCCGGGGCGACGATGTTGTTCTCGTTGCAGTGAGCCTGGCCGCAAGGCCATGTCGTGATCGGTTCAGCGAGGCTCGAGCTCCCGGGGCAGACGGCTGCGATGTGAATTCTTGGTCATGGGGGGCGGGATGCCCAGGTGCTTGCGCGCCCAGTGTGCGGCCTCGGCGCGGTGATGCACCTTGATCTTCTTGAAGATGTTGTACAGGTGAGACTTGACCGTATGCTCACTCAGGAACAGTTGGGTGGCGATATCCTGGTTGGACGCGCCGTTGCCGATGAAGCCGAGAATTTCCAGCTCCCGCTGGGTCAGGCCGGCGACGGGACGGTAGGTGTTGAACTGCTGTCGTCGGAAATATTCGAACATCTGCTGAAGCAGCGGACGCGACATCCACAGGGCGCCATCGAGGAGTTGGATGATTCCCTTGCAGATATTGTCCAGTTCGTCGCGGCGATAGAAGATGCCCTGAAGGTGCAATGACGCCAACAATTCAGCGGCTTGTTCCTGGTTGGCCAGGTTGAACGCCGCCAGCAGAATGTCGGGAAACTGTGCCTTGAGCTCGTGGCAGCGATGCATGTCGCTGTGCGATAGCTGATCGGCGTCCAGTAGCCACAGTTGCACACCAGGAGGTGAGTTCGACAGTTCCGCTTCCAGGCCGGACACCGCCTCCGGGGCAAGAGGACTGACCTGGCAGTCGAGTACCTGGCTCAGGTGATGGGTGAACAACTGCGACTGCACGTTGGGGTGCGTGATCAGCCGGACGATCGGACCTTCCTGAAGGGCAGACATCGTCCCCTCCCTGTTCCCATGCGATGATTGATCGTTATCGTTTTTTGGTGATGCCGATTTAGTATCGTTATCGATACTAATATGCTTGTAAATGACCATTAGGCGTGAACTTTGTCATTTCCGAAGAATGGTTTTTTTGATTCGGGCCGCAAAGGATGGCCGCTGAGCGCCGTGGGTCGTAGGTGTCAGCACGCTGAACTGTGCGCCATTCGTCGTCTAGTCCATCGGAATTCTCACGAGGGAGTGTGATGCCGCTGTCATTGTGGATGTCTCTGGCCGCCATCTGTGCCATGGGGGCGATGTCTCCTGGTCCAAGTCTGGCCTTGGTGCTTCGTCATACGCTGGGAGGGGGGCGCAGCTCCGGGGTGGTGGCGGCGATCGCCCATGCGCTGGGCGTCGGCCTCTACGCCTTGCTGACCGTGTGGGGGCTGGGGGAGGTGATCGAACGCCATCCCTCCGCCTTTCGCGTGATCACGATCGGTGGGGCACTGTATCTGGCCTGGCTTGGCATAAAGGCGCTGAGGGCCGGGCGTGGCGGAGCGCTGGGCGCCCGACCCACCGCCGCCAGTCACCGCGTCGCTGCGAGAGAAGGGCTGTTGGTTGCCCTGGGTAATCCCAAGCTGATCCTGTTCTTCGTCGCGCTGCTCAGTCAGTTTGTCAGCCCCGAAATGTCCTCGATCGAGCGTGCCATCATTGTGCTGACGGCGATGCTGATCGACGGTGGCTGGTACGTCATCGTGGCGTTGGGGCTGTCGCACTCCCGCGTGCTGCCCTGGCTCCAGGCTCGCGCCCACTGGATCAATCGCATCAGCGGGGTGCTGCTGCTGGGGCTGGCGCTGAGGGTGCTGGTGGGATAAGGCCGCCGCCGGCTGCGAGCATTTCGTGGCCGAGGCTGCTGGCGATGTCGGTTCATGCTGGCGCCGAGCGATGGAGGATGGCGTCCAGCGGACTTGCCGTCGGCAACACGCCATAGGCCGGGCTCGGGTGCCGGCCCAGGCGGGTACGGCAGAAGGTATCCGCCACCTCGTGGGGCGCGTGCTGGACCAGCAGCGCTGCCTGGGTGCACTGGGCCAGCCACTGGGTCAGCCAGCGGGCCCTGGGCACCAGGTCTTCGCTGGTCAGTGGCTGAGGCAGCTGGGCCAAGGCGCGATCCAGATCCGGATGTCCACCTCGGGCATGTTCGAACAGCTGATACAGAGCCGCCATGGCCTCGGGGTGTCGCGCCATGACCCGCAGCACGTCGAGGCAGATCACGTTGCCGGACCCTTCCCAGATGGAATTGACCGGCGCTTCGCGGTAGAGCCGCGCCAGCGGTGCTTCCTCGACGTAGCCGATGCCTCCGAGGCACTCCATGGCCTCGGCCATGAAGCCGGGGGCGCGCTTGTTGTGCCAGTACTTGGCCAGGCTCGGCAGCAGCCGGGCCAGGGCGCGCTCCTGCTCCTCCCCGCGGCTGGCGCCGTCGAAGGCCTGAGCGGTGCGCAGCATCAGCGCTACGCCGGCCTCCACCTCCAGCGCCAGATCCGCCAGTACCGCCCGCATCACCGGCTGCTCGGCCAAGGGCGCCCCGAAGGCATGACGCTGACAGGTATGCTGCCAGGCCTCGCGCCAGGCCTGACGCATCATGCCCACCGGTGCGCTGGCGGCGTCGAGGCGGGTCTGCTGAACCATTTCCAGGATGGTGGCGATGCCGCGTCCAGGGTCGCCGAGCGGGTGGGCCCAGGCCCCCCGATATTCGATCTCGGCGGAGCCATTGGCGCGATTGCCGCACTTGTCCTTCAGTCGCTGAATCTCGATGGCATTGCGCTCGCCATCAGGGGCGAAGCGAGGCACCAGGAAGCAGCTGAGGCCTTCGTCTCGCTGAGCCAGGGTTAGGAAGGCGTCGGACATGGGGGCGCTCATGAACCACTTGTGTCCGTACAGGCGCCAGCCGTCCTCGCCATGTTCGGCTCGGGTGGTGTTGGTGCGCACATCGCTGCCACCCTGCTTCTCGGTCATCGCCATGCCGAAGGTCAGGGCGTGCTTGTCGCTCGCCGGTAGGGCCCTGGAATCGTAGTCCTCGACGAGCAGCCCAGAGGCCCACCAATCCGGCAGCGAGCGTTCTCGACGCAGCACCGGGTAGGCGGCGTGGGTCATGGTCACCGGGCAGCAGATGCCAGTTTCGGCCTGGGTCAGCAGATAGAGTCCCGCCACGTGCGCCTGATGACCGCCGCGCCCCTCCTCCGTCCAGGCCATGGTATGGACGCCACGGGTGGTAGCCAGGCGCATCAGCGCGTGGTAGGCCGGGTGGTAATCGACGACGTCGAGTCGGCGACCGTGACGATCGAAAAGTCGCAATGAGGGTGGGTGGCGGTTGGCCTCGTCAGCCAGTTGCTGGGTCTCCGCACGACCGACATCCTGGCCCAGCAGGGACAGTCGGCAACTCACCCAGGCCGGCGCCAGATGGGCCAGCCAGAACTGAAGCACGGCGTCGTCGGCGAAGGCGTCGAAGGGAAGAGAGTACGGCTGATTGTCGACCCGGTGGCTCGCCAGGCACTCTCGCGGAGCTTGGTCATGCATGGCCCTGTCCTGATGACGAAAGACCTGATATTCAGCATGGTGTGCTGTGCCCCTCGGGTCAAACGAGAGGGATGACGCAACGGGACGGGATGGGTAGTCTTGGGGCTTTCTCGGTGGAGCCCTTCGATGTGCCCTGTTTCCTCTTTCGACTCGGCTCCCACGGCCTCTGGCGTGACGAATGCTGGCGAGGCATCCCCTGACAGCCAGCGTGAGGCGCCCGCAGCGGTGATCGCCCGGGAGCGTGTGCAGGTGGTGGATGCCCGCAATCGTCCCTGTGGCAGCGCCTGGCGCGCAGAAATGCGCCGCTATCGGTTCTGGCACCGCGCCACCTACATCGTGGTACGCAATCGCCGTGGTGAACTATGTGTGCAGCATCGAACGCTGACCAAGGAAGCCTTTCCAGGCGGACTGGACCTGGCGGCGGGAGGCGTAGTCGGCGCCGGGGAGGCGGTCCACGTCTCGGCACGTCGTGAGCTGGCCGAAGAGCTCGGTATCCGCGCAGTAGCGCTGCGCCATTGCCTGGAGTTTCGCTACGATGAAGACGGGTATCGCATCTTCGGCAGCGTCTACTGCGTAGAGTGGGACGGCCCCTTGTCGCTGCAGGCCGAGGAGGTCGCCAGCGTGGCCTGGATGTCACCGCGTCGAGCCCTCGAGCTCGCCGGCGTGACGCCGGATACGCGGCTGGCCCTCGAGTTGCTGCTCGAGCGCGAGGGGGACAATTGAATGCCGCTTTGCCGCCAGGGCGTTGCGACTGGCGCAATGACGTCTGGCATGTCATCGTGAAGACAGTAAGCGCGAGTTCATCCCATGACCCTGCATGATGTCGAGTGCCGCACCCATAGCGGCGAGCCCTTCAACCTCCGCGCCCTGCGTGGCCAGGTGCTGCTCGTGGTAAACGTGGCGAGCAAGTGCGGCTTCACCCCTCAGCTAGCGGAGCTGGAGGCGCTCTATCGTGAACACCGCGAGCGCGGCTTCACCGTGCTCGGGTTCCCCTGCAACCAGTTCGCACGGCAGTCGCCGGAGTCCGCCGAGCAGTTCTGCGCTTTCGGTGAGCGTGAGTTCGGTGTCACCTTTCCCTTGATGGAAAAGGTCGAGGTCAATGGCGCCAAGGCCCATCCGCTGTTCAAACGCCTGAAGGCCGAAGCCCCAGGATGGATGGGGACGCGCGCCATCAAGTGGAACTTCACCAAGTTTCTGGTCGCTCGAGACGGCCGTGTGCTCAAGCGCTATGGGCCTCGCGATGGGGGCGACGCCATGATGCTGGACCTCGAGCGGGCACTGGACGAATCCTGACCTCTTTGCCGGTCAGCGTATGTCTCCACCGCGGGCCACCACCAGCCGTTCCACCAGTTCGTTGTAGCGATGGCGCACCATCATGGTGGTCAGGCCCGAAAACAGCGCCCAAAACTTGCGTCGCCAGCCCTTGAGGCGAAGGTTGTGGGCGACCAGACGGCGCATCAATTGGTGGTCATCGAACTTGCGCCACTCACCGGCGACCGACATCTGCTGACGCGACAATACCGGCGCCAGCTCGATCCGAAAGACCCATTCCAGGTCCTTGAGGGCGATGCCGTCGCGCTCGATCACCTCGACCATCCGCGCATAGTCGGACTCTCTGGGCTCGCGTTCGAGCCACATGGGCGCCAGGGCAAGCCACAGCTCGCCGCGTTCATCGACCAGGGTCTGTGCATCCATCGGGCGGTCTCCTCAAGCGGTGGGCAGCATCCTGCCCGACCCCGTGCCGGTGGGCAAGAGAGCGACGCGATCGCCAGCACAGCCGGACAGGGCCCTGGTGTGTTCAGGCGTAATGCGCGGCAAGGAAAAGCGCGGGAAGTCAGGGGCATGTGCACAAAGGCGGACAGGGCGGCGCTGTGCCGCTAGAATATCGCGACCACGCTCTACACATTGGATGGCTCTCCCTCGGGAGCCGCGAGTAACGAAGAGGTCTGTCGTGATCATCAAGCCCAAGGTACGCGGATTCATCTGCACCACCACCCATCCCGTCGGTTGCGAGAAGAACGTCCTCGAGCAGATCGAGGCGACCCGTGCGCGCGGCCTCGATGCATCCAAAGGGCCCAAGAAGGTGCTGGTCATCGGCGCCTCCAGTGGCTACGGTCTGGCCGCGCGCGTCACCGCGGCCTTCGGCTACGGCGCCGATACCCTGGGGGTGTTCTTCGAGAAGCCGGGCAGCGAGAAGAAGCCGGGCACGGCGGGCTGGTACAACTCTGCCGCCTTCGACAAGTTCGCCAAGCAAGAAGGGCTCTACAGCAAGTCCATTAATGGCGATGCCTTCTCCCACGAGGCGCGTGACAAGGCGATCGAGCTGATCAAGGCCGACATGGGCCAGATCGATCTGGTGGTCTACTCGCTGGCTTCCCCGGTGCGCAAGCTGCCCGATTCCGGCGAGCTCAAGCGTTCTTGCCTGAAGCCCATCGGCGAGACCTATCGTGCTACCGCCATCGATACCAACAAGGACACCATCATCGAAGCCCAGGTGGAGCCGGCGACCGAGCAGGAGATCGCCGACACCATCGACGTCATGGGTGGCCAGGATTGGGAACTGTGGATGGAGGCGCTGTCCGAGGCCGGCGTGCTGGCACCCGGCGCTCGCAGTGTGGCGTTCAGCTACATCGGTACCGAGATCACCTGGCCGATCTACTGGCACGGCGCCCTTGGCAAGGCCAAGGAAGACCTGGACCGGGCAGCCTCCGCCATCGATGACTCGCTCAAGCAGAGCGGTGGCGGCGCCAACGTGGCGGTGCTGAAGTCCGTGGTGACCCAGGCCAGTGCGGCGATTCCGGTCATGCCGCTGTACATCGCCATGGTGTACCGCGTGATGAAGGAGCAGGGTCTGCACGAAGGCACCATCGATCAGCTCAATCGTCTGTTCGGCGAGCGCCTCTACGGCGGCGAGGCGACCACCGATGACGTCGGGCGCCTGCGCCTGGATGACTGGGAGTTGCGTGACGATGTCCAGCAGGCGTGCAAGGACCTGTGGCCCCAGGTGACCAGCGACAACCTGTTCGACATCACCGACTACGCCGGCTACAAGCACGAATTCCTGAAGCTGTTTGGCTTTGAGCGCGATGACGTCGACTACGACGCCGACGTTGATCCTGTCGCCGAGTTCGACGTGGTGCAGCTGTAAACCAGAGGACTGCCGTTCGGCGATGAAGGAGGCCGCGACCGAGAGGTCGCGGCCTCCTTCGATGTGAAGCCAGCTGCCGTGGGTGTCGACCTGGTGTAGCCCATGCGCAACGGACATGGGCGCTGAATCTCGCAGATCAGTGGCGTAATATATGCCTCGCGCACACTCCTCGAGACCCCCCATGCCACACACCGTCAGCACAACACGTTTGCCGGATTTGCTTCGACAGGTCGGGGTCGTGGTCATGCCGGGGTTTTCGCTGCTGGCGCACGCCTGTGCCACCGAACCGCTGCACGTGGCCAACTTGCTGCACGGGCGAACCCTGTATCGATTGACCAGCTACGCCAGCGGCGGCGACGCGGTTACCAGCGCCTCCCAGCAGACGGTGTTGCCACGCGCCGCGCTGGGGGAGGCGGAGTCGCAACCCGACATGGTGCTGGTGTGTGGTCCGGCCAAGCTGCCGGGGGGCATTCCTGATGACCTGGCCGCCTGGCTCAGGCGACTGGCGGCGTCCGGGGTGGTGCTTGGCGGTATCGGCGGTGGCACCGAAGCCCTGGCCCGGCTGGGCCTGCTGGATGGCTACCAGGCAACGCTACCCTGGCAGCGTTTCGAGGCCTTCGCGGCGGCCCATCCCAGGGTGCGCCTGTCACAGCAGCTGTTCGAGATCGACCGCGACCGGATCACCTGCGGCGGGGGGACCGCCGCCATGGACATGATGATCACCCTGGTGGAAAGCCACCACGGCCCAGGCCTTGCTACTCGTATCTCCGAGTACTTCGTGATGGAGCGCATCCGCATGGGGGACGAGCCCCAGCAGATCCCCCTGCGTTCACGCCTGGCCCATGCGCCGGACAGCCTTGTCGAGGCGGTCCAGCTGATGGAAGCCAACATCGAGGAGCCGCTGTCTACCCATGAACTTGCCGAGCATCTGGGGATCTCTCGCCGTCAGTTGGAGCGGCTGTTCAAGAAGTACCTGAAGTCGGTGCCGAGCCGCTACTATCTGGACCTGCGCCTACAGAAGGCCCGTCGAATGTTGCGCGATACCGACCAGCCCGCGGGCGAGATCGCCCTGCAGACCGGCTTTTCTTCTGCCGCCCACTTTTCCACGGCCTATCGCAACCACTTCGGCATGACCCCGAGAGAAGAGCGACTGGGCTGACGCTCGACGCCTTCTGTATCCGGTACGTCTTCAGGCCTTGATGAGCGACGCTTGTCGGAATGGTCTGGTCCTGAGGGTAACGGCTGCTGTCTTCACCGTGCTTCTCCCCTCCGTCGCGTTTCAGCTTCTCGCTCCGACCCTCTCGCTTCGCCCCTGCTCACTCCCGCATTTCTAGCCCCGTCTGTACTCGTTCCGTCTGCACGCGCTCCACTCGCCTCGTCTGCACTCGTCCCGTCTGCACTCGCTCCACTCGCCTCTGCGCACTCCCGCATCTCCAGCACGACTCCTCTCGCTGATCTCTCCCCGACTTCTGTCGTCCTATCGTTTCGCCTCTTGTTATCTCTACCGTTCACTGCCCGATGTGCCTACCCGCTAGCAATTGGCGTATTTCCTTCTTTTGCGTCGCCGAGTGCATAGACCGGCACAGCATTGGCACGTAAGGAATCTCCAATAAATGCTACATAGATACCGTAACTCCTGGAGCCGTTACGGCTTGTCCGCTGGCTGAGGTCAGGCAACGGCCAAGCAAATGGCTCTGCTTTCGTCCCGGGAATGTCGATGGGCGTGTCGATGGCGGCCCGGGACGAAAAAAAATGAAGAAGGCGTGTAAGAAAGTCGCAGGTAACACCTACCAACCACCATGAACAACAGACGAGTTGCTCGGAAGCCTGCCGCTAGTGAGGTCGGAATTCTGTGCATATTCGAATGAAACGTGAATGAAACGGTAGCAGCAAAGTGGAGGTGTCAGGATGCCATCCACGCAAACTAAAAAAGTGAAGACGGAGAGTTAGACATGAACCACACCACCATTTCTCGACTGGGTTTCTATGTGGCCCTGTACGGCGTCGTCGCCATTCTTTTCTGGATCGGCTTTTTCAAGTATCACCCCGATGAAGCTGCAGCGATCCAGGGCATTGTGGCCAGTTCGCCACTGATGGCCTGGCTCTATGATGTCGCCAGTGTCAATCAGGTATCGGCCGCGATCGGAACCGCCGAGATTATCGTCGGCCTGCTGGTAGCCGCCTATCCCATCTCGAAAAAAGCCGGCCTGGTGGGTGGTGCCTTGGCAAGCGTGATCTTTCTGACAACGACCAGCTTCCTGTTGACCACGCCGGGTGTACTGCACGTCAGCAGCCTGTCCGGTGACACCCTGGCGTTCCCGTCCCTGTTCGGAGGCTTCCTGGCCAAGGATCTGGTACTGCTTGGCGCATCGCTGGTGATCACCGGCTCAGCCTGGCAGGCAGTGAGTGCAGAGCGCAGTGCACAGCATGCCAAGGACGACGCTCTGGTTGCTGATGCTGCATAGAAATGAAAGGGCTTTTCGGTCTCGGGAGTGTGGCTTTCCCGGGCTGGAAAGCCCGCTCCGCGCCTGGTCCCTTTGTGAAGGGGCGCTGGTGGAGGACATGGCTACCAAGGTGTGTGGGCGCAAGAGTCCGTGTCGGCGCTCTTTTCTAATCAAGAAGTTTGGGTGAATTAAATCAGCAGCTTAAACGAATATTGTGCCTGAATGATTTGATGGACATATTTGCAATTGCCAATATGAGGGATGCCGATTAGATTTGATGTTGCCGGGTAACAAAACGTTACGACGAGAGTCGGAAAGACGGAAAGTGGTTAGACCGAAGATAGAAGTAGAGGGCAGAGTGTCGGCGCGTCCAGGAAGATGATCCCAAGGGATGCTCGATAACGCACAAAATATCAGAACGATTCAACGTCGAAACACTATCGACGACTCCAAGGAGAGTGACATGAAAACCAAAATGATCTTTGCCGCAGTGATGGCCTCCATGTTTGCCGCTGGCAGTGTCTATGCCATGGACTCCGACACCCTGCAAAAGCGCATGCAGGAAATCGAAGAGCGCAGCACCGAAGCCTCTGAAGAGCAGAAGGTCGAGGCCCTGGAGCAGGAAGTGGCTGAGCTCAAGGACCTGCTGCAAATGACCGTAGAGAGCCTGGAAGAGTCCCAGTAACACAAGCTGGAGAAAGACACGCTGGAACGCTGACGTAAAGGGCGCTCGCTCTGCAACCCGAGAGGATCGCCCTGGCAGCGCATGAACTAGCCAAAAGGACATGCAAGCGTGAAGGGAAATGTCGGTAAGGTGATAGAAAAGGCGTGCTCATCTTGATGACTCCCTTATCTACAGCGGCAGGGACGCCGTCTTGCCTTGCGGGTTTGAAGCGCTCTTTGGGTTGGTTGTGACAAGACGTTGGGCATCAATACGCTGGCGGTTTCCGCTGGGTAGATGCCGCCAGCCAAAAGCGCTAGTGGTCAAACCAATGTTCGGACTGTGCAAGTCTGGTCATGCAGAGCAAGCGTCGGTTGCGTGCTGAAATGGTGCCCTTTAGATTGATCTTGTCGATTTGTGAACAGTGTTTTTCGAACGGATATCGATGCCTGTTCGCCGACACGTGGACGTTCATGGACCGAGCGCCTCAAGGACTTGAGTCGAAGGATTGGCTCACTGGCCGCAGGGACGCGGTCTTGCAGAGCGATTGAAGCGTGACATTGGATGTCCGGCGGAAGAGCTCGGGAGTGGTCGTCGAAGCGCCTACCTGTCGGTGGCCGTGACGCACCTTGGCTTTCACTAACGTTGGTTGATTACCGCTTCCTGCCACCACCCGGCAGCGCCATCCAGGGGCGGCGGTCAGGACAAGTGGTCGAAGGATGTTCGACGAAAACGAGGAGAGAGACATGAAAACCAAGATGTTGGCAACTGCAGCGCTGGTCTCGATGATGGCCGTCGGCTCAGCCTTCGCCATGGATTCCGATACCTTGCAGAAAAACATGCAGCGGATCCAGGAGAATGCCGAAAGCGCAGAGCGCCAGGCCAAGATTGCAGCCCTCGAGCAGGAGGTTGCAGAGCTGAAGGAACTGCTGCGCGAGACCATCGCGGCGTTCCAGGAAGCGAATATGTAAGTCGTCAGCAAAGACGGCAGCAGTGTTGTCGCGTTTCGCGACCGCTACGTGAAAGGCTCACTCAGGTGGGCCTTTTTAGCGTTTGAAGGATGCTGCGTTCGAATGCTCCTGCGTTCATGACATGCTCAACCGTGGCTACGCTGCTGCGGTCTGCTGGTATCCAGCGCTCGTCCATTGATGTGAGAAAGGTCAGGGCAGCCGATACCGATTCCTATGCTGATGCCGATGGACAGCATCCTCGACAGTCACGTCATGTCCGAATCTGCCCCCTTCAGGGCCGGCCCTGTACTGCGCATCGCTGCTGCGGGGCACTAGTCTGCAATCTCCCCCCCTTGCTGGAGATTGGCCATGACCACAGCACTTCTCGTCATCGATGTTCAGGCCTCGTTTCTCGCGCGCCCCTATTGGGATGCCACTCGACTCGGTGATTGGCCGGAAGCTCAGCGTGCCTTGATCGATCTGGCTCGCGAGGCTGGCATGTTGATGGTGCGAATCATCCATACGGAGCCGGGAAGCCAGGGCGCCTTTGATCCCGACAATGGATTGACCCGAGCCATGGAGGGCTTCGAAGACCCCGCTGATGTGACCTTTTACAAGACCGCCCACAACGCCTTCACCGATACAGGGCTGGACCGCTGGCTACGCGGTCGAGGGGTGTCTCGGCTATGGATCAGCGGTATTCGCACCGAGCAGTGCTGCGAGACCACCACCAGGGTGGCCTCCGATCTGGGATACGCAGTGGATTTCGTCAGTGAAGCGACCCTGACCTTTGCCATGCAGCGGGGAGCGCGAACCTTCAGCGCCAGCGACATCCGCGAGACATCGCCGAGCGGGTGGGGGTGAGCGACGAACGTCAGCTGCGCCGGCTGTGGAAGCGCTTTGAAGCCGACACGCCTGCCCGGTGGCGCCGCCAGCATCGCCAGTGGACGCAGGCTCAGCCGGACTGATGTTCAGTAGGCCCAGGTTCTGCTGGTCGAGATTCGGCTGGTCGAGGTTCTGCTGGTCGCGGTTTCGCTGGTCGCGGTTTCGCTGGTCGAGGCTCGGCGTGGTCGGCCTTGGCGGCGATCAACGCACGAAACAATGAGCCCATCATCACCGGAGTGTCCTGTTCGATGACAAACCCTGCCTGGTCCAGCAATGGCCGGGCCTGGCGAGTGATATCGGTGGCGATGGCGGATGTCAGCAGATTGAGTCCCCTGCGCGCCAGTCCCGAGGGCCGCTCATCGCTCTGGAACTTGTCCATCACGCATAGCTGGCCGTCGCCTTTGAGGACGCGATGGGCCTCGGCGAGCCCCTTTGCCGGATCCGGCATCACCGCCAAGATCAGGTGCATCACCACCACATCGAAGCTGTTGTCGGCGTAGTCCAGCCGCTCGGCGTCCATGGTTCTGGCCTCGACGTCGATGCCAAGCCGACAGGCGCGATCCTTGAGACGCTTGACCATCGCCGGGCACAGGTCGCTGGCGTGGATCTCCAGGTCGCGCGGTAGCCACGGCAGGTCAAGGCCGGTGCCGGCCCCCACCAGCAGCACCTTCATCCCCGACTGCCAGCACACCTGATTCAGGGCGCGCCGCCGCGCCCTGGCAAAGGTACGCTGGGCCACCGTGTCGTAGACGGGGGCATAAAGCGAATAGCGCCAGCGGTTCCAGACGGTGGTGTTGAGCATGGCGGAGCCCCTGGAGGTGGTAGTGATCGGGTCAGGTCCTGCGGGAGTCTTCAGCCTAGACGAAGCCTTGATAGGCGTCATGACAATGGTGCAAGGGCAGGGCGCAAGGACAGAGCTTTGTGAAAAAGCGGGTCCCATTGCTGAAAGCCGTGGAGCGAGGGCGTCCCTATACTCGAAGCATCGATCCATTTCATGCTTTGCAGTAGCGCGCAAGCTGCGCGCTCCCGTCCGACGACGGGCAACGCCAACCACAGCGGAGATCCCCGATGAGCCATACCCCGAGCCGTGCCGACTTCGACCAGTACATGGTGCCCAACTACGCTCCTCAGAAGGTCATCCCGGTGCGCGGCGAAGGCAGCCGTCTGTGGGATCAGGAAGGCCGCGAGTACATCGACTTCGCCGGCGGCATCGCGGTGAACTCGCTAGGTCACTGCCACCCGGTGCTGGTCGAGGCTCTCAAGGCCCAGGCCGACAAGCTGTGGCACCTGTCCAACGTCTACACCAACGAGCCGGCACTGGAGCTGGCCCGGGAGCTGACCGAGCGTACCTTCGCCGACAAGGTCTATCTGTGCTCTTCCGGTGGCGAGGCCAACGAGGCCGCGCTGAAGCTGGCGCGTCGTTGGGCCCATGACAAGCACGGGGCCCACAAGGACAAGATCATTTCCTTCCGTCAGTCCTTCCATGGTCGCACCCTGTTCACCGTCAGCGTGGGTGGCCAGCCCAAGTACTCCCAGGGCTTCGGGCCGGTGCCCGGAGGCGTGCTCCACGCCGAGTTCAACAACCTGGACAGCGTGCGCGAACTGGTCGGCGACGACACCTGCGCCATCATGGTCGAGCCGATGCAGGGCGAGGGCGGCATCGTGCCGGCCACGCCCGAGTTCCTCCAGGGCCTGCGTGACCTGTGTGACGAGCACGACGCCCTGCTGGTGTTCGACGAGGTGCAGACCGGCGTGGGCCGCTCCGGCTCGCTGTACGCCTACATGGACTACGGCATCACCCCGGACATCCTGACCAGCGCCAAGAGCCTGGGCGGTGGTTTCCCGGTGGGCGCCATGTTGACCACCGATCGCGTCGCCCCGGTGCTGGTGCTGGGCACCCACGGTTCTACCTACGGTGGCAACGCCCTGGCCTCGGCGGTGGCATTGGCGGCGATTCGTCATATCGACACGCCGGAAGTGCTCGGTGGCGTCGCCAAGCGTCACGACCTGTTCCGCGAGCACCTGGAAGCGATCAACCGCAAGCACGGTGTGTTCAAGGAAATTCGTGGCATGGGACTGCTGATCGGTGCCGAGATGGTTCCCGAGTATGAAGGTCGCGCCAAGGACATCCTGCCGCTGGCCATCGAGGAAGGTCTGATGGCGCTGATCGCCGGCCCCAACGTGCTGCGCATGGCGCCGTCGCTGGTGATTCCCGAGGCCGACATCGTCGAGGGACTCGAGCGTCTCGAACGCGCCATCGCACGGATGGTCAGCGCGTCGTGAAAGGTGCCGATCAACATGAGCTGACGGGAGGGCATCCGATGCTGGCCGTTCGCCCTGTGCGGCTAGGTGACCTGCCGGCGCTGGAGCGCCTGGCGGGTTCCGCCCAGCCACGTTTGACCAACCTGCCGGCCCACCGTGATCGCCTGGAAGAGCGCATCGCGCGCTCCCAGCGGGCGTTTGCCAGTGAGGCCGAGGTGCCCGGCGACGAGCACTACACCTTCGTGCTCGAGGATCGCGAGCGGGGTGAGGTGGTCGGTACGGCGACCATTCGCGCCCTGGCCGGGGCCAACGAGGCGTACTACACCTATCGCCAGGAAACCCTGATCCACGCCTCGCAGCAGCTCAATGTTCGCCGTGAGGTGCCGACCCTGGCGCTGTCCCATGAGGTCTCGGATGCGAGCCTGCTGTGCGCGCTGTCGCTGGATCCGCGGTACAAGGGCACCAGCGCCGAGAGCCTGCTGCGCCGCGCCCGGCTGATGTTCATCGCCCAGTACCCCGAGCGCTTCGCCGAGGTGCTGGCGATGGCCTTCCCGGGGTATCTGGACGACGACGGCGAGTCGCCGTTCTGGAACAGTGTCGGTCGCCACTTCTTCGTGCGCGACTACCACGAGATCAACTACATCGCAGGCGTGCGCTCGAAGAGCTTCATCGCCGAGGTGATGCCGCAGTTCCCGCTGTACCTGGCGCTGCTGACGCCCAAGGCGCGGGCGGCCATCGGGCGCGAGCACCCGGCCCACGAGGCGGCGCTGGAAGAGATGCTGGCCGAGGGCTTCCTGCGCTCGCGCCACGTCGACCTGTTCGACGCAGGCCCGGTGATCAAGGGCGATCGCATGCGCCTCGAGTCCTTCCGTCGCGCCGCCTGGCACCCGGTACGCATCCGCCCCGAGCACGCTCTACCCGACGCCGAGCCTGCGATGGTCGCCAACCAGCGCCTGGACGGCTTCTGCTGCACGGTGGCGCGCTACGCGCTGTCGCCCACCGGCCAGCTGATGCTGTCGCCGGCCCACGCCGAACTGCTGGGCGTGGAAGAAGGACGTGCGGTGCTGGCGGCACCGCTGGGGCTGAGCGATGACGGGCTCGACCCGGGCTACGATGAGGGAGAGCTGTAATGCGCATGCGACCGATCATGGAAGGGGACCTGGACGAACTCCAGGCGCTGGCCCGGGAGACCGGGGTCGGCTTCACCTCCCTTCCCGACAACCGCGAGTTTCTGGCGGACAAGATCGCCTCCGCCACGAGCGCGTTCAACGAGCAGACCCCGGTGGACCAGCGTCTCTACTTCTTCGTGCTGGAAGACGAGGAGAGCGGGCATCTGGCCGGCTGCTGCGCCATCGAGGGGCAGGTCGGGCGTGAAGTGCCGTTCTATCACTACCGCGTGGGCACCCTGGCGCACTCGTCCAAGCAGCTCGACCTGCATCGCACCGTCGATACGCTGTTTCTGAGCTCGGATCACACCGGCGACGCCGAGGTCGCCTCGCTGTTCCTGCGCCCGGAGTTCCGGGGTGCCGATCGCCGCCATCAGCGCAACGGCGCGCTGTTGTCGATGATGCGTTGGCTGTTCATGGCCGAATTTCGCGATCGTTTTCCCGAGAAGGTGCTGGCCGAGATGCGCGGACGCTTCGACGAGAACGGACGCAGCGCCTTCTGGGACTGCCTGGGGGCCAACTTCTTCCCCATGGACTTCAACGAGGCGGATCGGCTGACCGGCCTTGGCCAAAAGAGCTTTATCGGCGAGCTGATGCCCAAGTTCCCGATCTATACGCCGTTTCTCTCGGAGCAGGCGCGTGCCTGCATCGGTCAGGTCCACGAGCACACCCGCCCGGCCCTGGCCATGCTCAAGAAGCAGGGGCTGCGCTGGGAAGGCTATATCGACATCTTCGACGGCGGTCCCACGGTCGAGGCCTACATCGACGACGTCAAGGGCGTGCGCTTGTCGCGACACGTGCGTGTCGAGGTCGACCCCAACGCCGACAGCGCCGAGCGGCCCCAGTGGCTGGCGGCGACCACCCGCATGGCCGACTTCCGTGCCGCTTGGGTCGGGCGCGGTCCCGACGCCGACGGCGTGCTGGTGCTCAATGACAACGAGGCGCGCAGGCTGGAGGTCGCCTCCGGCGACACCCTGCGCGTGCTGAATTCCGACGAGGAGGCGTGATGCAACCCACACAACAATTGCTTATCGATGGACAGTGGATGTCCGGCGACGCCGAGGCCTTCACCAAGCTCGACCCGATCACCGGCGCCGAGCTGTGGCAGGGCAAGGCCGCCAGCGCCGAGCAGGTCGCCCAGGCCGTTGCCAGCGCACGCAAGGCTTTTCCCGACTGGGCATTGACCTCGCTTGAGCAGCGTGAAGCCTTGGTCGAGCGCTTCCGTGGCGTGCTTGAAAGCCACCGCGAGGACCTGGCGGCCAGCATCGCCCACGAGACCGGCAAGCCGCTGTGGGAAGCACGCACCGAGGTCGGCGCCATGATCGGCAAGGTGGCGCTGTCCATCCGTGCCCGCGAGGAGCGCACCGGCGAGCGCGAGCGTGACCTGGGCGACGCCCGAGCGGTACTGCGCCATCGCCCCCATGGCGTGATGGCGGTATTCGGTCCTTACAACTTCCCCGGCCATCTGCCCAACGGGCATATCGTGCCGGCGCTGCTGGCCGGCAATACCGTGGTGTTCAAACCCAGCGAGCAGACCCCGCTGACCGCCGATCTGACCCTGCAGTGCTGGCTCGAGGCCGGCTTGCCGGCGGGCGTCATCAACCTGGTCCAGGGCGCGGCACAGGTCGGCCAGGCGCTGTCCGCCGATGCCGGCATCGACGGCCTCCTGTTCACCGGCAGCGCCAAGGTCGGTGGCCTTCTGCACAAGCAGTTCGCCGGCCAGATGGGCAAGGTGCTGGCGCTGGAACTCGGCGGCAACAACCCGCTGGTGGTCAAGGACGTGCCGGACGAGGACGCCGCGGTGCTGACCATCCTGCAGTCGGCCTTTCTGTCCGGGGGCCAGCGTTGCACCTGTGCCCGCCGCCTGATCGTGCCCGAGGGCGAGGCCGGTGATCGCCTGATCGACGCCCTGAGCGGTGCCATCGAGCGCCTGCGCGTGGCCGAGCCCTTTGCCGAGGAGGCGCCGTTCTACGGTGGCCTGGTCAGCGTCGAGGCGGCCGAGGGGCTGCTCGCCGCTCAGGCAGACCTGGAGGCTCGCGGTGGCAAGGTGCTGTCGCGCATGCGCCAGGTCGAGACGGGCACCAGCCTGCTGACACCGGGACTCGTCGATGTGACCGGGGTCGAGGTGCCGGACGAGGAACACTTCGGGCCGCTGCTCAAGGTCTACCGCTACCAGAGCTGGGACGACGCCATCGCACTCGCCAATGACACCCGCTATGGCCTGTCCGCCGGGCTGATCGGTGGTGAGCGGGCCGATTGGGACGACTTCCTGCTGCGCATCCGCGCCGGTATCGTCAACTGGAACCGCCAGACCACCGGCGCCTCCGGCGACGCGCCCTTCGGCGGCGTCGGCGACAGCGGCAACCATCGCCCCAGTGCGTATTACGCAGCTGACTACTGCGCCTACCCGGTCGCCTCCGTCGAGAGCGAAGCCCTGAATCTGCCCGAAAAGCTGCCGCCGGGGGTGAGCCTGTGAGCGATATGAGCCAGCGGGACGTGGTCGAGGTCAACTTCGACGGCCTGGTGGGGCCGACCCACAACTACTCGGGGCTGGCCCACGGCAACGTGGCGTCGATGTCCCACGGGGGACTGGTGTCCAATCCCCGCGAGGCGGCGCTGCAGGGCCTGGCCAAGATGAAGGCGCTGAAGGACGCCGGCTACGTCCAGGGCGTGCTGCCGCCGCAGCAGCGCCCTGACCTGGGGGCGCTGCGCTCGCTGGGCTTTGCCGGCGACAACGGTCAGGTGCTGGCCCAGGCCGCCAGCCAGGCGCCGCAACTGCTGCGCGCGGTGTGCTCTGCTTCCAGCATGTGGACGGCCAACGCCGGCACCGTGACGCCGAGCCTGGATGCCGCTGACGGTCGAGTGCACTTCACCCCGGCCAACCTGCAGTCGAGCTTCCACCGCTTTCTGGAGCCGGAGACCACCGGTCGGGTGCTGGCGGCGATCTTCGCCGATCCCGCCCACTTCGCCCATCACCCGGTGCTGCCGGCGACGCCGGCGTTCTCCGATGAAGGCGCGGCTAACCACACCCGGCTGTGCGGCGAGCACGGCGAGCCAGGGGTGCACCTGTTCGTCTACGGGCGTCAGGCCTTCGGTGGTGACGGCGTCGAGCCGCGTCGCTTTCCGGCCCGCCAGACCCTGGAGGCCAGCCAGGCCATCGCCCGTCAGCACGGACTTGGCGAGCATCAAGTGGTCTACGCCCAGCAGCATCCGGATGCCATCGACGCCGGGGTCTTCCACAACGACGTCATCGCCGTGGGCAATGGCCCGGTGCTGCTCTACCACGAGCTGGCCTTCCGTGACGAAGAGGCCACCCTCGATGCGCTGCGCGAGAAGATGTCGACGCCGCTGATTCCGGTGCGGGTACCGCTTGAGGCGGTCAGCCTCGAGGACGCGGTGGCCTCCTACCTGTTCAACTCCCAGCTTCTGTCCAATGACGACGGCAGCATGACCCTGGTGGTGCCGGGGGAGTGTCAGGAGCGTGAGGCGGTGTGGCGGTGCATCCAGGATCACCTGCTGGCCGGCAACAACCCGATCGGCGAAGTGGTGGTCAAGGACGTCAAGCAGAGCATGCGCAATGGCGGTGGTCCGGCCTGCCTGAGGCTCAGGGTGGTGCTGAGCCAGGCCGAGCGCGAGGCGCTGTCCGGCCGGGTGCTGCTCGACGACGCCCTCTACGCCGACCTGGTCGCCTGGGTCGAGCGTCACTATCGCGAGCGTCTGGCACCGGAAGACCTGGCCGACCCCAGACTCGCCGAGGAGACATTGGCGGCGCTGGACGAGCTGACGTCCCTCCTCGCGCTGGGCCCTGTGTACCCCTTCCAGGGAGCTGGCAACTGAGCCGCGATGGGCTCAAATGAACACGCGTATCCTGGTTGCTGTTTGTCGATTCGACCCCACCCTCCCCGGTGGGGTTTTTTATTGAGCGAGAGCGCCAGGTGGGCCTTGGTGCAGCGCTTCTGCCCAGGGCATGTAACGCAGCGAAAAGACCGCGTCCGGATGGCAGTCGTTGCCGCGTTGGCGTGGGGTCGCCGGGCTTGCCTGGAAGTCGGATTCGGTCGCGCTGGTGCGGGCGAAGGCTTCGCGGACGACGCCGATGCGACAGCTCAGGGCGTCGCGGTAGGCCTGGCGCATGGGCGGATCCAGGTTGCGGGCGCCTTCGTCGTCCTGCCACCACACCTGCCAGCCGCTTTCGGTGATGTCCTCGGCCCAGGCCGCGTAGACCCCTGGCGTCACGAAGCCTCCGCTGAACATGCTCAGGTGCAGCGGGCCCGTCAGTTGTTGGCTGGCGCTGGCCAACTGGCGCGTCAGTTCCTGGCGTACGCCGGGTTCACGAAACAGCCAGTCATCGAGTTCTTCCGGCAGGTACCAGCCCACCGGCGTCAGTGGCCATTGGCGCTGGATCTGCTGCTGTCGCGCGTGCGCCTTGGCCAACTGCTGGTACCAGTAGTGACGGAAGCGGGCGTTGTCGGGGAGGGTTTCGTAGTATTCGGGGTCCTGATAAAGACCGAGAATCAGATCGAGTCCCTGGCGTTCAGCGTCGACCAGGGCGCTGGACAGCCAGCCATCGGCGCCGCCGAAGGTCTCTTCGCCGTACTGGGTCCACTGCACGATCAAGGTGTGGACGCCGTTCTCGCGGGTACGCCGCCACAGCGTCTGCCACTGCTGTCGGCTGAGCGTCGCATCGCGATTCTGAGGCTGGTAGAACAGGGTTTCGCTGCGGTAGGCCTCGGCGGCTCTTGTCAGGGGGCTGTCGTCGGCGGCAGCGACCGTCCCCACGGGGATGGCAAGGACCACCGTCAGGGTCAGTGGCGCGACAATGCCAGCGAATGGGACTGGCACCGCGGTGCCTTTGAGGTGTCCGGCCACAAGAATGCTTGAGTTCATCACAGGCTCAGCTCCAGATGGATCATCCAGCCGTCGCGTTCCTGGTAGAGGTTGCCCCCCAGGGATTGCTGGTACTCGGTGGAGACGCTCAGCTTGCGGAGAAAGGCGTTGTAGTGATCCTCGTCGTACCACCGCTCCCAGCGCAGTCCGGCGGCGAGTCGTACATCTTCGTCCCAGCTGGTGGTGTCGTGGCTGGTGGCCTGGAGACTGGCGTAGGGCATCAGCGTCTGGGCCGAACGGGTCGGCAGCTTGAAGGTGCGGCCCTGGCGGTAGCGGCCGAACAGCTGTACATCGCCACGTTGGGTCCACCAGGCGGCGTCGAGATAGAGCGAGCGCTCGTTCCACTGATCCTGGCTCGCGCGCCATTCGCTGCTGTAATCGCCCTGATCCAGAAAGGAGCCGGTGGCCCTCAGCAGCAGATTGTAGTCGGTGTGCTCGCCATCGTTTTTCTGGGACTCGGCGAATATCTCGGCGTACAGGTTCAGGTTGTGACGGGCCAACGGCTTGGCCCGCAGTCCCAGACCCAGGGAGCGTCCTCGCCCGTAATCATCACGATCATCGCCGCCGATGATGGCTCTCATGTAGCCGGCCAGCTCCCGTCCCTGGTGGATCGGGTCGTGGCCAAGCGCGTGGTCCCATTGAACCACCTGGGTGTTGATATCGTGGCCGCTATCGTCGTCGTTATCGTGGTTCGATGGGTCACTGCGTATCCCCGGCGTCGGGCTGGTTGGCGACCAACTGCTGGTCAGCGTGATCCGGTCGCGCCGCGTCAGCGTCTCGTGGGCCCTTCGCAGCCGGTAGCGGCGCTCGGCCATGGCCTCGAGGCTGTCCTCGCCCACCGCCAGGTCGAAGGGCTGCAGGTCGATAGCGTCCTCGATGCGCGTCATGGAGCGGGCGTTGTCGCCAATGGTGCTGTAGAGGTTTCCCAGGGTGGCGGCGCTGACGTAGTCCTCTGGATAGGCCGGACGGGCGCGCTCCAGCAGCGCAATGGCCTCTGACCGAGCACCTGCTTCCTCCGTTGCAGCGAGCGTCAGTCCCAGCTCCCGGGCAAGCCTTGGCGAGCCCGGCGAGGCCGCCTGGGCCTGGGTCAGCCAGCGGCGTGCGAGGGTCGGGTCTCCGGCCTGGCGGGCCACTTGGCTCGCGCCTTCCAGGACGGCGGCATCGGTCTTGGGATTTCCGCCGGCGGCTGCCACTGCGCCTCTGGCCAGCGCCACGGCGCCGGCGTCGTCGTGGCGGGCCAAGGCGATGCGCGCGCCGAGCAGCCTCGCCTCAGGGCTGTCGCTATCCTCGGGCCACCAGCGCCAGGCGCCCTCGGCGTCGCCACTTGCCAGGGCACTGCGCGCGCCGGCCAGGCGGTCTGCCTGGTCGAGTTCTCCGTCGCTGGCGCCGTCGCGTTCGAACGCTCGCCACTGACGCCAGGCGGCGTCGGGGTCGCCGGCGGCAAACAGCGCGAAGGCCAGTCGCTTGCGGGCCTGGATCTCTGGCTGCGTCATTGCAGCCGTCACCGCGCCAGCTTCTGGCTGGCGCGGGGTGAGCTGTGTCAGCGCCCTCTGAAAATAGGCGGCGGCCTGGGCGGGCCTGTCTTGCGAGCAGATACCGAGGGCCGCCCAGGGTGGCGTGCTGGCGTCGGCCACGCTGCGAACGACAGGGCAACGATCGTGGCGGGCAAGCTGCTCGAGCAGGTTGTTGCGCTCGGTATCGGCCAGTCGGGGCCGGCGTACCAGCGCTTCCAGCGTTGAATCGGTGACGCCGGCATTGTCGTCGGCGTAAAGCTGGGCCAGTCGCGCCAGTGAGGTCGCCGATAGCCGCTCGGGGGCAAGCTTGAAGGCTTGCTCCAGCAGTCGCCGGGCCGCCTGGGGCCGCTGTGATGCCAGATACAGATAGCTTGCCTGCTCAAGCGAGCCGGAATCGCCGGTCAGATGATAGTGCTGCTGCCATAGCTCGGCGGCCTCGGGGCGTCCCAGCCGCTGGGTCAACTCGGCGCGCTCGCGCAGGATCGCCGGCGTCTGTGGCTGACGTGTCAGCAGGCGCAGCGCCTTGTCATCCAGCCCGTCGGCGCGATAGCGATCCAGCAGCACCCGATCGCGTCGCTGGTGCCAGGCCTCCGGCAGTTCCGTGGTTTCCAGCAGGTCGAGGGCATCGAGACGATCGGCGAGTATCAGCCAGCTTTGCGGACCTTCCTTTGCGTCGCACTCGGTGAAGGTGCTCAAGGCCTCGGGGTCGCCATGATCGCTGAGCCAGCTCACCAGCGTCAGGCAATCCATGTCCTGGCGGCTGGCCATCTGGCGGACCCTGTCGGTGTCGCCCACTGCCAGCGAGGTCTGCAGCAGCTTGCGGGTGTCGCTGGCGTCCAGCTGATCCGACTGCTCCAGGGTGGCCAGCCAGCGCTGGGCGATCCCGGGGTAGCCGAGAGCGATGGCGCGATCGGCGCCTGCGCGCAGCACGAAATGGCGGACGTCGCCCTCGGGAAGCCTGGCGATCACGGCATTGATGCCGCGTGCATCATCGGTCTGAATCATGGCGATCGACAGGCGTCGCCAGTCGTCGTCGTTCAGCGTATCTTCCATGGCGTGGGGCACCAGCGCATCGATCACGCCGTTCCAGTCCTGGATCTGCTCGGCCAGGGCGGCACGGTAGCGGTCCTGTGCCAGGGCGTCCTGCCGGGCGGGCACCGTAGCAAGCCATTCCAGCGCTGCCCGGGCGCCGCGGGTTGCGCGCAGATAGTCGGCCTGGGCGCTCCACAGGGCCTCCCGGGCGCTGCCCGACGTTTCGCTGAGCCATAGCGTCAACTCGCCCTCGCTGGCGTGGCCGTCGGCGATCCAGGCCTGGCGCAGGGCATTGATCTGGACCGCCGCCACGTTGGCGTCCAGCGCCCCCAGCGCCGCCATGGCGCCATCCAGATTGCCCTGCTTCGCCAGTGCCTGGGCCAGCAGGCGATAGGCCTCGACGTTCTCGGGTACCTGACTGATCAGGTGCTCCATCAGCTGCTGGACTTGCGCCCAGTCGCGCTGTTCTGCTGCCCGGTAGGCCTTGTCGAGATAGGGGTAGCTGTGAAACTCCTCGAACTGGCTCAGCCCCCAGGCCGGTGGCTGAGCCAGCAGCTGAGCCAGCGACACGGCGATCAGCAGCGACATTGCCCTGGCCTTCATACCGCCACATCCTCGAGGCTGCGGGCCGCCTGTCGGCGGTGGTCCGCCTGGAGCGCGAGCGCTCGCTCCAGATCATTCGACGTAATCATCCCGCGTGCGACAAGGAAGTCGCCCAGACGACCCTGTTCAGGATCGAAGTCGATCATCGCCTGACCGAACAGGGCGGGTGTGATAAGCCCTTGCTCCAGCAACAGTTCTCCGAGCAGGTACTGGTGAGCGCAGTAACCATCGAGGCGTGCGGCGTCGGCGTCTGCATCCAGTTCAAGCAGCCGGTCCCGGTCGACGTCGCCAAGCTCTCCCAGGTACCAGTGGCGCAGGCCAAGGGTGACGCGACCGAGCGGGACCAGACGCTGCTCGACAGGACGCTTGATGCGCCGGCCAATGGCGCCGATGGCGACCGGACTCAAGGCGGTCTCGGTGGCGATGATCAGGCTGTCGCCGCTCTCGCCGATGGGCAGCGTGGCGTAGCGCAGGGCGACATGCCGGGGCAGGGCGTCGATCAGCGCGGGCGACAGCACCAGCGGATGGATCTCGACGCTGGCGATGCCCCGCCGCCTGGCATCCAGCCTGGCCAGCGTCGCCCCGGACACCAGGTCTCGTGCAATCAGCTCTCTGGGTAGCCGACGTGCTCCGACGTCAACACCTATGCGTTCGATATCGCTTGCGGTGACAACGCCATCCTCGATCAACAGGGCTTCGAGAGAGACTTGCACGGCGTCGTCGAGCTGGGGGAAGTCGTGGGTGGTCTTGTCCCAGGCGAAGGTGCGGTGACGCGCCCGGGTGAAGAAAAGCTTCCAGGCCCGCACGTTAGCCAGAAAGTTGACCAGATTGCTCCACAGCATGCGTGGAAAGGACAGCAGGCCCTGACGCCAGCCGTAGTAGATCTTGACGAAGTAGAAGCGCTGGAAGGCCCTGTTGACCAGCAACAGGCCATTGATGGTGAGCAGGGTCTCCAGCAGCCAGCCACCGAGGATCGACTGGAAGTGCCAGGCCTGTGGCGACAGCACGGCGTACAGCCAAAGCCCTGCCAATACCAGCATCAGCAGGGTGGCGACCAGCGCCAGGGGGTAGGCCACCAGGCCACGACGGTCGCGCCACAGAAAGTAGTTGAGACGCCAGTTGGTGCGGCTCCAGCCCAGATGCTGATAACCCTGGAAGACGATACCGGTGATCCAGCGGGACTTCTGCCGGACCACCGCGCCCAGCGCCGTGGGGAAGTGCTCGCGCACACAGATCACCTTGCTGTCACGAATCGACAGGCCGTGGGCCTGTTCGCGCCGAGGCGACAGCTCGTCGCGCTCGACGCTGTAGCGCACGAAGACACAGGACAGTCCGCTTTCGTGCAGGCGAAAGCCGATATCGTAGTCTTCGGTCAAACTCCAGATGTCGAAGGTGATGCCGTCATTGAGCTCTCTCAAGTGGGCCAGCGCACGACGACTGAAGCAGGTGCCGACCCCGGCGCTGGGCACCTGGCCGCACATGGCCTCGCGAATCAGCACGTCCTTGCCGTGGTACTCGGAGAACTCGTCGATGTAGTGGCCGCCGGAGAGCTGATACCAGCGTGGTCGGAAGGGGTAGACCGGGACCTGGATCGGGTCCTTGTCCGGCAGCAGATAGTTGTAGAGCCTAAGCTCCATCGGCGAAATGACGTCTTCGGCGTCATGCAGGATGCAGCCGGCAAACTCGATCCCGGCGGCCTTCTCGAAGCGCGCGATGGCCTCGATGATGTTGTTCAGGCAGTCGGCCTTGCTGGTGGGGCCGGGGCGTACCGTGACCACCTTGTGCACGTTGCTGAAGCTCTGGCAGACCGCGTCGACCTCGGCCTGGGTCTCGGGGTCGTTGGGGTAGGTGCCGACGAAGATCTGATAATTCTCGTAGTCCATGGTACTGGCCATCAGCTGGGCCATCTGGCCGACCACGCCGACTTCCTGCCAGGCCGGCACCATGACCGCCAGCGGTTTCTCCCGGGCCTGATAGAGACGCTCCTCGTTGGCCCTGGGGTTATCGCGATAGATCGACCAGTAGCGCCAGCTACGCCGGGTCCAGTAGATCAGGTCGAGAAACAGATCATCGATGCCCATGGCCAGCATCAGCAGGCACAGCGTTATGGCGACGTACTTCAGGGCGTACAGCACATGGATGGTGGCGTCGACCAGCCACAGTGACAGCTCGGGGGATAACTCAGGCATCGCCGGCCTCGAGTGTCTCGACGGCGCGGACAAGCCAATCGTTGAGGTCTGCGATGATCTGCCTGGCGGCGTCGCCGCTACCGTAGGGATTGGGGATCGCGGCCATGCGCCGGCGCGCCTTTTCATCGTCGAGCAGGAGCGCCGAGGCGGCCACGATGGCGTCGCTGTCACTGCCGGTGAGGATGACGGTACCGGCGCTCAGGGCATCGCATCGCTCGGTGTGCTCACGCATCACCAGTACCGGCACACCGAGGGCGGGAGCCTCCTCCTGGATGCCGCCGGAGTCGGTGAGGATCAGATAGGCGCGGCCCATCAGCCAGACGAAGTCACGGTAGTCCTGGGGGAGCACCAGCAGCACGTTGGGGATGCCCGCCAGGGCGTGTTCGACGACGTCCTTGATCGCCGGGTTGAGATGGACCGGGTAGACCAGGTCGACGTCCGGGTAGCGAGCGGCGAGTGCGGCGATGGCGGTGCAGATGGTACGGATGCCATCGCCGTGGTTTTCCCTGCGGTGGCCGGTGATCAGCACCAGCCTGGCGTCGTCGCGCAGCGCGGCAAGCGGTGAGGGGGCTGCCGGGCGATAGCCTTGGCGGTCGAGGCGGTCTTTCATCCAGGCCAGGGCGTCGATGACGGTATTGCCGGTCACCAGGATGGAATCCGGTGCCACCTGCTCACGCAGCAGGTTGTGACGCGCCGACGCGGTGGGGGCGTAGTGGCGCTGGGCGATACGCGCCACCATGCTGCGGTACGCCTCCTCCGGCCAGGGCGACGCGATATTGCCGGTGCGCAGCCCGGCTTCCACGTGAGCCACCGGGACCCGCCGGTGGAAGGCCGCGAGGCTCGCGGCAAAGCAGGTAGCGGTATCACCATGGACCATCACCAGGTCGGGGGCCACCCGGGACATCACCTGATCGAGTGCCTGGATCATGGCCTGCATCAGACCGTTGAGGGTCTGCGCTGGTCTCATCACCGCCAGATTGCTGTCCGGCGTGAGGTCGAACAGCGACAGTGCCTGGAACAGCATCTCGTCGTGCTGGCCGCTGGCACACAGATGCAGTGACAGTGCCGGGCATGCCTGTATGGCCTGGGCGACCGGGGCCATCTTGATCGCCTCGGGACGGGTTCCAACAACGAGCATGACGACAGGCATGAGACGTCCCATAGGAGCGGAGTAAAGTATTCTTTGATTATCTCAGCATACTTCGGTGCGAACTGGGCGCCATCGCAGTGATCTAGGTCAACAAAAGGATATTTTTTGCCGAAAGCGGCGAGAGGGCGACACCTCGTAAGGGAGAGGTGGAGCGACTCTTGGGAGAGAGGGTGGCGGCGAGCCTGGAGAGAGGGTGGCGGCGAGCGTGGAGAGAGAGCAGCGGCGGGAATCGAATCCCGGGACGACCCAGCCAGCCAGTCAGCAGGTTTTGCAATGCACAAGGAAGTCGAGCACCTTGTGCTCGCTCATCTCGCAAGGCTTCAGTTGCCACCCACGAGCGGTCAGGTAGCCATTGAGACTGACCATATCGTTGCCGCCCAACTCCCGCGCGAACACCTTGAGCGAGCGCCCTCGGTTGAAGGTGCGTCGGGTCATGGCGTAGCGGCGTCCCCGGTAGTGCACCTCGCTGTACCCCTCGGGCACACCTTCGAGCAAGAGCGCCAGGTCGTCGGGCGTCAGCTTGTCGGCTGTCAGATCGTCAGCAGCGGGATCTGAAGCCGGCTGCGGCCTGGCATCGGGCAAGTCTGGATGGGCCTTTGATGCTGCCGGCTTTCCAGTGGATGCTTGCGACATGGCATAGACCTCCAGGGCAATTGCTGCGGCGGCGAAGGGGCCGAGCGGTTATGCTGAGTCTACCCAAGTTTTCCCAGGCCAAGGAGGGATGCCCTGTGGCTGGAAGTAGCCTGTTAACCCTGATCGACGACATCGCCACCCTGCTCGACGATGTCTCGGTGATGACCAAGGTGGCGGCCAAGAAGACCGCCGGTGTTCTCGGCGACGATCTGGCGCTCAACGCCCAGCAGGTCACCGGCGTGGCGGCGGATCGCGAGCTGCCGGTGGTGTGGGCGGTGGCCAAGGGGTCGCTGTTCAACAAGTGTTTCCTGATTCCCGGCGCGCTGTTGATCAGCGCCTTCGTGCCCTGGCTGGTGACGGTACTGCTGATGCTTGGCGGGGCCTTTCTGTGCTTCGAGGGCGCCGAAAAGCTGGCCCACAAGTTCCTGCACAAGGAAGACGCCGAGCAGGAGCGCCAGGCGCGACTGGCGGCGCTGGCCGACGGCGAAACCGACATGAAGGCCTTTGAACGCGACAAGATCAAGGGCGCCATCCGCACCGACTTCATTCTCTCGGCGGAGATCATCGTCATCGCGCTGGGCACCGTCAGCGCCGCCCCCCTGAGCCAGCAGATCGCGGTGCTGGTGGCCATCGGCCTGCTGATCACCGTGGGCGTCTACGGCCTGGTGGCGGGGCTGGTCAAGCTCGACGACCTGGGGCTCTACCTGACGCAGAAGGACGGCGGCCTGGCACAGGCCCTGGGCCGAGGACTGCTCAAGGGCGCACCGCTATTGATGAAGGGATTGTCGATCTTCGGCACCCTGGCGATGTTCCTGGTCGGCGGTGGCATTCTTGCCCACGGCATCCCGGTGGTCGGGCACTGGATCGAGGGGCTGGCCGAGACCGAGGTAGCCCTTCCCGGCCTCGACGCCATCATGCACGGGCTGGTGCCAATGCTGGGGAACGGCCTGTTCGGCCTGGCCGTGGGTGCTGCCCTGGTGGCCGTCTGGACCGGCGTCCAGCGGCTTCGGGGCAAGGGCCACTGAATGTCAATGCTGGTCGATCATGCTTCGTTCGTCCTGGCCGTGGGCGCGGCTCAGGGGCAAGGGCCACTGATCGCGGATAGGTAGACAGGGGCGGAGTGTGCTCCTGGCATCAAGCAAGAAGGGCGACCCGTGGGTCGCCCTTCTTGTGTGGTGGATGGCCTTTTCCTGGCTTTGCCGATGGCCCTTTCCTGTCTTTACTGATGTGGGGCCTAGCCGGTAGCGCGTCGGCGTGCCGCGACCAGGGTACGCAGGGCGTCCACCGTCAGGAATATCACCAGGCTTACCCCCATTACCGGCATCGCCAGGCCCAGCAGCAGCGCCACCAGCGAAATGAGCGCCAGCACCGACAGCGGTAGTTCCAGCAGGGCCTGCCACAGCGTCTGGCTGTCGCGGGTCAGGGCACGGCGGCGCCACCACATGGCGTAGCCCCAGCCGACCATGGTCATGATGCCGATGCCGAGGGCGGCCAGCAGCAGTTGGTTGGGCAGGCCGAAGAGGATGCCCATATGGCCGTCGATGCCCCAGCGGGTGAGCTTGGCCGTAGGCGGGTAGTCGTTGAAGCTCACCTGATCCAGCACCTGAAAGCTTTGCGGATGGATTGCCACCTCGTCCACCTGGGACGGCCAGCTACGGTCGATCTCGCGCACCTTCCAGGCCTGATTGTCGCCGGGCACCAGCAACTCGATCTTGCCGGCGTCGAGGCCAGCCTCACGGGCCTGGCGTTCGACCGCGTCGAAGGCCTCAAGCGACCCCGACACGGTCGGGTGAGCGCCGGGCATGGCGTGGTCGGCGTGTGCGTCGTAGGCGACGTCGTGGGCCTGAAGCGACTGGGACACCCGAGGCGTCCCCCAGCCCGCGGCCTTGAGCATGGTGAAGAAGTTGTCGCCGGCGTACTTCGACCAGGTCATGCCGGTGGCCGACAGGGCCAGCAGGCCGACCAGCAGGAACAGCCCCAGCAGACTGTGGCGTCGGCGGGTGCGCAAGCGACGGGCGGTGCGGGTCTGCTTGCCGGGCTGCACTTGGGGCGAGGGAGTGACCGCCCAGATGGCCAGTCCGCCGAGGGCGGCGAGCCACATCCAGGAGGCGGCCAACTCGCTGTAGAGGCGGCCGGGATCGCCCTGCATCAGGCTGCGGTGGATCTGGTCGATGATCCGGCGTAGCGGCAGTACCCCACTGGTACCGTAGACAGTCATGTCGCCACGGATTTCGAGGCTTTGCGGGTCGACAAAGATGGCCCGGTGTTCGCCGGCATCTAGGCTTGGGTCTGCGAACATCACCCGGGTGGTGGCGCCGGGTTCGGGGGCCGGGCGCACGGCGCTGGGCAGGGCGGAATCATCGAGATAGTCCTGGGCCGCCGCGATCTGGCGTGACAATGGCCGGGCCAAGGTCGCGGAAGCGCTGTCCGAACCGGTGGTCAGGGCGTCCCGGTACAGTGCCTGCTCCAGTGCCGGGGTCAGCGCATAGAGCGTGCCGGTGAGGGCGGCGAAGAAGATGAAGGGGCCGACCAGCAGGCCGATATAGAAGTGCAGTCGTATCACCAGCGTCTTCAGCGCCGGCGCAACGGGTTTCGCGTGCGTCGTCATGGTCATTCTCTTGGAGGCGGAGGTGCCGACGGCGATGCCGTTCGGTGGCTCTGGAGGCGGTGGCCTCGATGGATCACGACAATGACGCGGGAGGGGCGCGGGGAGTCGGACGCTGGAAGCGCCCGCTGACAACGGGGGGAATGCCTGCAGCACAACGTGCCGGCGGGGCCCGCGGCGCCAGGCTAACCAATACCAGCAACAGCAGGGCCAGCCACGGCACCTGGGCAAACAGTACGCAGTAGCCACAGGCGGCCAGGTGATGATGCCCGGCGTCACCGATAGCCCCCTCGGCGGCAGGCTCGAACGTGCCGTGCCCCTCGACCTTGCCGACCGCCCCCTCGGCGGCAGGCTCAAACGTGCCGTGCCCCTCGACCTTGCCGACCGCCCCCTCGGCGGCAGGCTCAAACGCGCCGTGCCCCTCTACTTCCGTGGCGCTCGGCGTGGGATCATGCTGGGCATGGCCTTGTCCGGTGCCTTGAGCCAGGCCTTGGTGGTGACCATGTCCATGGTGGTGTTGTCGACCGGCCTCGTCCTCCATCGCCAGGCGCTGGACCTGGCTGATCAGTGGGCCTACGAACAGCATCAGCATGGCCAGCACCGCCAGCAGGCAGACCCGGCGCTGACGGCGGGGTCGGGAGCTCAAGAGACGAGCGGCTGAGGGCATGAAAGAGGCAACCTTAGCGATCGGGAATATGCAGACGGGCCACTATAGTGCAGCGCCTGGCGTTTGCCCACGGTGGAGGCATGCTCTTCCGAGGGACCTGTGCCGGCGGCAATAGGGGCACACGGGACAGCAGCACCAGCCAGGGAGCTTTCAATGGGTGACCGCTTTGAAGAAGGCGAAGAGATCGATGAATGGATCGATGTGCGCCAGGGGCCGCATCCTGGGCCGGACCGAGAGGCGCCATCGCTTGGCAGCCAACGGCTGGATCGGCCGCTCCATGGGCCGTTGAACCAGTCTCGATGTCAGCCGTTGTCGCTGGGCTATCAGGCGCTGCTGGAGGAGGGACATCTGGTTGCCGATGCCGCCCAGGCCCGGGCGGTCGAGGCGCTGGACGCATTGCAGCAGGAGCTCGCTGGCGGCGTGACGAGCCGGGGCCTGTACCTCTGGGGGCCGGTGGGTCGTGGCAAGACCTGGCTGATGGATCTGTTCGTCGAATGCAGTCCGGTGACGGTGCGTCGTTGGCACTTTCATCACTTCATGCGCTGGGTGCACCAGCGTCAGTTTTACTGGCGCGGACAGCCCGACCCGCTGGCAAGGCTCGCCGAGGAGCTTTCCGCCGAGGTCGGGGTGCTGTGTCTCGATGAGGTGTTCGTCGAGGACATCGCCGACGCCATGCTGCTGGGCGGGCTGATGCAGCAGCTGTTCGCCAGACGCCTGACGCTGGTGGCTACCTCGAACCAGCCGCCGGCCGAGCTCTATCGCGATGGCTTCAATCGCGAGCGTTTCCTGCCGGCCATCGCCGCCATGCAGGCCCATCTTCAGGTGCTCGAACTGGATGGCGGTCAGGATCATCGCCGCCATCCCGGCGACGTTCACCAGCGCTATTTTGTGCGTAGGGCCGGCGACCCCGGCATTCTGTCCGAGCAGTTTGTTCGGCTGAGCGGCAGGGCGGCGACGCCCCGAACACTGGCGCTTGGTGGCCGCAAGCTGGAGGCCAGAGGCCTCGAAGGCCAGGTACTCTGGTGCGACTTCGCGGCCCTGTGCGAGGCGCCGCTGGCGGCGCTCGACTTTATCGCGCTATGTGATCGCTTCGATACGCTGTTGCTGGGGGAGGTGCCGTGCCTGGCTTCCAGGCCTGATGAGGATGACAGCGACGGCAGAGCCGCGCCGGATCGGCGACCGGGCGCTCCGCGTCCCATCGCTCGGGGTACCGAAGACGCCAGTGAGCGGGTGGCCGCCGGTGATCGCGTACTGCCGCCGCTGGGAGCCAGGGACGACAGCGTGCGTCGCTTTATTGCCCTGGTCGACGAATGCTACGACCGCCGGGTACCGCTGGTGATCGAGGCGTCGGTGGCGATGGAGGAGCTTTATCCCGACGGCTATCTGGCGTTTGCCTTCCGGCGCACCCTGAGCCGGCTTGGCGAAATGCAGCTGGCGCGCTTCGGGCAGCGCCGGTTGCCTTGATCCTTCCGGCGTCAGCCTGGGCGAGGCCGCGCTTGGCAGGCGCCGTCGAAAAGTGTCGGCAAGGACAACAACGCTCACAAGTGAACGGCAATAGACGGAAGTGGACAGCAATGGACGAAAATCGACAGATGAACGGGATCACCATCGAGCGCTTGAGCGCCGCTTCGCAACAGCTTGACCAGGTCGCCGACTGGACCTTTGACGCCTGGGGGCACCTGCATCCGGAGGCCGACATCGCCGGCTGGCGACAGGCGGTGGCTCAGATGTGCGGTCCGGCCGGGGTGCCCTCGGTGTTCGTGGCGATGAAGGAGGGGCAGGCCCTGGGCACGGCGAGCCTGTCGCCGGATGACATGAGCATTCGCCGGGAACTGTCGCCGTGGCTCGCCTCGGTCTACGTGCCGCCCGAACAACGCGGTCAGGGGCTCGCCTCCGCACTGGTACGGCGGGTGGAGCGGGAGGCCCGCGACCACGGCATCGAATGGCTTCACCTCTACACGCCGGATCAGCAGTCACTGTATCGCCGGCTGGGGTGGGAGGAGCTCGAAGAGCTCGACTACCTGGGTGAGCGGGTCACCATCTTGCGGCGGCGGCTGATTGATGGGTGAAGTGAAAAGGTTTGTCGGAGGATGGACTGTGCTCAAACAGTCTTTTTCGGAAGTTATCTGGTTGAATTTTTTATAAAAAACGAAGGTGTGTGGTGGGGTGGGCTAGCCGCTGGGTTTGCCGCAGGCTAGCCTTCGTCAGGAGTATGCCATCTACCTTTTTGCAATCGACTGACCCGGAGATCATGCCATGGACAAGCACACCATCGAAGGCAAGTGGAAGGAACTGAGCGGTGCCGCCAAGGAAAAGTGGGGAGAACTCACCGACGACGAGATTCAGCAGGCCGAAGGCAACAAGGAAAAGCTGATCGGCATCATCCAGCAGAAGTTTGGCCTGGCCAGAGAAGAGGTGGAGAAGGAGTTCGACAAGCTCAAGGGCCGGCTCGATCAGTAGCGGCGAGTGCCGCGGGCTCTGTCGCCCGTGCGGGCAGGCAGCGTCTTGTACCAGCGGGGAGTCATCGTGACTCCCCGTTGTTCGTTGTGGGTCAGGTCTGGTGTCCTCAGGTGCTCTCACCTTCCAGCAGGGCGAAGCCAACGTCGATCTGGCGTTCGGGGTCACGGCCCTCCAGACGGTCGATGATCTGCGAGGCGGCGAGCCGGCCGATGGCCTCGCGGGGGGAGGAGATGGTGGTCAGACGCGGCATCAGCGAGCGGCCGAAGGGCAGCCCGGTAAACCCGGCGATGGCGATGTCGTCGGGTACTCGCAGGCCCCGGCGCTGTGCGCCCAGCAGGGCGCCGCTGGCCATTACATCGTCGACGAAGTGGATCGCCTCGACGCCCGGGTGGTGGCGACGGACCTCGTCCAGCGCCGTGGCGCCCAGATCGAAGTGGCTGTCCTGGTGCCACTCCATCAGCGGGGCCGCAAGTCCGGCCTTCTCGAGCCTGGTGCGGTGGCCGGCGTAGCGCTGGGCGGCGCGATAGTTGGACTCGAGCCGGGTGCCGGCGAAGACGATATGACGGTAGCCCCGAGCGATCAGATGATCGGCCATGGCGGCGCCTGCCTTTTCGTGGTCCATGCCGACGTTCATGTCCAGCGCCGGGCCCAGTTCCATGATTTCCACCAGCGGTCGAGGAAAACGTTCCAGCAGCGCGCTCAGCCCCGGCTGGTGGCGCAGGCCGGTGGTCACCAGGGCGGTAGGGGACCAGCCGAGAAAGGTGCGGATCAGCTCTTCTTCGCGCTGCATGCTGTAGTCGGTGTTGCCCAGCAGCATCTGGTAGCCGTGCTGATCGAACTGTGCCTGCAGCCCCTGGATGACCTCGACGAACACCACATTGGACAGCGACGGCACGATCACCGGAATGAAACGCGAACTGGCCGATGCCAGGCTACCGGCCACCATGTTGGGCACGTAGCCAACCTTGGCGATCGCCGCCTCCACCTTGTTGCGGGTGGTCTCGCGTACGCTCTCCGGGCGGTGAATCGCCCGGGATACGGTGATCGAGGAAACACCAGCCTCACGGGCGACGTCGTCAAGCGTCGGGTTGTCCAGGCCCTTGCGGCGGCGGCGATCACCGCCCTGGGTCTCGTTCATCGGACTCTCCTTGATCGATGGCATCAGAGGGACGCCTGCCTTCCATGGTATGCCGAATGGAGCGCGCTGGCTCGCTCGTTCCCGGGCTGTCTACGTCGCAGGTCGGTGGAGACATGGCCCAGTTCCACGGCCTCGAGCGGCGGATGCCGAGCGCTTCATGCAGGGCAGCTTGGATCAAACGCTGCGCGCCTCGGGGCACCCATGGTCCCGACACCGGGATCACGGCGGTAGTTAGACATTGGTCGATGCCTATCGCTTTCGTGCTTGTGCAACAAGGGACTCTGGACTAAAAATGTTAGCGCTAACATCTTGCAGGACAGCAGCGGTGATCTTCACTCATCATCGTCGACCGGATTTCCTATCGTCCTGTTATCGGTATTGGTCGCTGGCCTCCGATGTGCCGGGGACAGATACCGCCTCCCTGCTCCTTCCGCAGATGAAGTCGAAGCAGGCCATACTCTTGTTTGTCGGCCCTGACGGCCTCGTTCCCGGAGAGCAGCATGAGCGAATCATCCACAACATCCGCCGGATCCCCTGTCTGTGGCGTGGTGGGGCTTGGCGCCATGGGCATGGGTATCGCCCGAAGCCTTCTGCGTGGCGGCCTTGAGGTGATCGGTTGCGACGTTTCCAGCGCCTCCCGTCAGGCCTTCGAGGAAGCCGGTGGCGAGGCGGTGGCGTCGGCCCGTGAGCTGGCGCCGCGCTGTGACGTGGTGCTGCTGGTGGTCGTCAACGCCGATCAGGTCGAGGCGGTGCTATTTGGAGAAGATGGCCTGGCGGCGACGCTTGCGTCGGGCAGCCTGGTGATCCAGTGCGCCACCGTGGCGCCGAGTTTCGCCGAATCCCTGGGACGCCGACTGGCAGAGGCTGGGCTGATGATGCTCGACGCCCCGATCAGCGGCGGGGCGGCCAAGGCGGCCAGCGGAGAGCTGTCGGTGATGGCCTCCGGGAGTGCTGAGGCCTTCGCCCTGGCCGAGGCACCGCTTGGTGCCATGGCGGCCACGGTCCACCGGCTGGGTGACACGCCGGGGCCCGGCTCCAGCGTCAAGCTGGTCAATCAGCACCTGGCCGGGGTGCATATCGCCGCCGCCGCCGAGGCCATGGCGCTGGGCCTGAAGATGGGCATCGACGGTCGCGCGCTGTACCGGGTGATTACCCAGTCGGCGGGCAATTCGTGGATGTTCGAGAACCGGGTGCCGCACATTCTGGACGGCGACTATCACCCGCTGTCGGCCGTGGACATCTTCGTCAAGGACCTCAACATCGTCCACGACACCGGCCGCGAACTGCGCCTGTCGATGCCAGTGGCGGCCAGCGCCCTGCAGCAGTTTACCGCCGCCAGCGGCATGGGGCTGGGACGCGAAGACGACGCCGCAGTGGTCAAGGTCTACGCCGCCACCGCAGGGATCGCACTGCCCGCGGCCAATGACGACGACGCCGGATAAGGCCGCGTCGCAGCCGTGCCCCTCCCCTTTATTCACCGTATTTGACGAGGACTGACCATGACTCTGGTACTCGGCGCCATCGCCGATGATTTCACCGGCGCCACCGACCTGGCCAACAATCTGGTGCGCTCCGGCATGCGCACCGTGCAGATGCTCGGTGTGCCCACCGGCAAGCCGCTTCCGGAAGGTGTCGACGCCGTGGTCGTCGCGCTCAAGTCGCGCACCTGCCCGGTGGAGGAGGCGCTGGCCGACAGCCTGGCGGCGCTGGACTGGCTGACCGAACAGGGCGCACGGCAGGTCTTCTTCAAGTACTGCTCGACGTTTGATTCCACCGCCGAGGGCAATATCGGCCCGGTGGCCGATGCCCTGCTCGAGCGTCTGGGCGGCGATCAGACGGTGATGGTGCCGGCCTTTCCGACGACCGGACGCACGGTCTATCAGGGTCACCTGTTCGTCGGCGATCGCCTGCTCAACGACAGCGGCATGCAGGATCACCCGCTCAATCCGATGACCGACGCCGATCTGGTGCGGGTGCTGGGCGCGCAGACGTCGCATGCGGTGGGGCTTCTGTCCCACTCGGTGATCCGCCAGGGCGCCGAGGCCTGTGCCAGCCACCTCGAACGCCTGGGAGGTGACAAGGTCCGCCACGTCATCTGTGACACCCTGGATGACGCCGACCTTGAGGTGCTGGCTGCGGCCTGCGTCGAGCTGCCCCTGGTCACCGGCGGCTCGGGCCTTGGCCAGGCGCTGCCCGCCGAGTATCGGCGCAAGGGCTGGCTTGAGGCGGTCGACGATGCGGCTCGGTTGGCCTCGGCCCAGGGACAGGCCCTGGTGCTTTCCGGTAGCTGCTCGCGGGCGACCCTGGCCCAGGTCGAGCACTTCCTCGAGCGCCATCCGGGGATCGCCCTGGACCCGCTGGCGCTGGCCGAGGGTGACGCGCCCATCGCCGAGGCGCTGGACTTCGTGCGTCGCCACTATCGTGACTCGCCGGATGAACCGGTGCTGGTCTACGCCTCGGCTGCACCCGAGCGGGTCAAGGCCGCCCAGCAGCGCCTGGGTGTGGCCAAGGCGGGCGAGCTGGTCGAGCGGGCCCTGGCGACCCTGGCCGCCACCTTGGTGGACGAAGGTGTCGGCAGGTTGCTGGTGGCCGGCGGCGAGACCTCCGGTGCGGTGGTCTCGGCGCTGTCGCTGGACCAGTTGCATATCGGCGGGCAGATCGATGCCGGGGTGCCCTGGACCCAGGCCCGCGTCGGCGGGTCGACCCTGTCGCTGGCGCTCAAGTCCGGCAACTTCGGCGGCGTCGATATCTTCAGCCGCGGCTTTCAGGTGCTCAAGGAGATGAGCCAATGAGTGCACGTGACGTCAATCGTCTGCGCGAGCAGATCGCGACCTACGGCAAGTCATTGTTCGACCGCGGCCTGACCATGGGCTCCAGCGGCAATATCAGTGTGCGTCTGGACGACGGCGGCTGGTTGATGACCCCGACCAACGCCTGCCTGGGAGGACTCGATCCGGCCAGCATCTCGACGTTGTCGGCGACGGGGGAATGGCTCGATGGCGACAAGCCGACCAAGGAAAGTTTCCTGCATATGGCGATGTACGCCGAGCGGCCCCAGTCCGAGGCCATCGTCCACCTGCACTCGACCCACTCGGTGGCGGTATCCTGCCTGCCGGATGTGGACCACCACGACTGCATTCCGCCGCTGACCGCCTACTACGTGATGCGCGTCGGCCGCCTGCCGCTGGTGCCCTACCACGTACCGGGGGACCCCAGCCTTGGCGACGCGGTACGTGGGCTCGCCGGCAAGCACAGCGCGGTGCTGCTGGCCAACCACGGCCCGGTGGTGGCGGGCAAGTCGCTGGAAGCAGCGGTCTACGCCACCGAAGAGCTCGAGGAGACCGCCAAGCTGTTCCTGCTGCTGCGCGGCCAGAATCCTCGTGGGTTGACGCCAGAACAGGTAGAGGAGCTCGAAGCACGCTTCCCCCGAGACTGACACGGCGCTTGCTGCGTCGATCTCAAGGCCCGCACGACAATGACAATCAGGAGAGCGAGATGCCCCGCCTGGCCGCCAACCTCAGCATGATGTTCACCGAACACGCCTTTCTCGACCGCTTTGGTGCCGCCGCCAAGGCGGGCTTTACCGGCGTCGAGTACCTCTTCCCCTATGACTTCGAGGCGCACGAACTGCGTGAGCGGCTCGACCAACATGGGCTGACGCAGGTGCTGTTCAACCTGCCCCCCGGCGACTGGGAGGCCGGCGAGCGAGGCCTTGCCAGCCTGCCGGGGCGCGAGGGGGAGTTCCGCGAGGGACTCGAGCGCGCGCTCGACTACGCCGCGGCGCTCGACTGTCCGCGCCTGCATGCCATGGCGGGGCTGCTGCCGCAAGGCGCCAGCGAGGCCACCCGAGAGGCCCATCTGGCCACCTACGTCGACAACCTTTCCCATGCCGCCGAGGCCTGTGGCCGGGCCGGGCGCACCCTGTTGATCGAGCCGATCAACGGTCGCGACATGCCGGACTTCCTGTTGCAGCGCCAGGAGCTTGCCAGGGAGGTGATCCAGCGCGTCGGCTCACCCCACCTCAGGCTGCAGTTCGACCTGTACCACTGCCAGATCGTCCAGGGCGACCTGATCCGTACCCTGGAAGCGCAGTTCGATGTGGTGGGACACGTTCAGCTCGCCGGGGTCCCGGAGCGCCATGAACCGGACCAGGGGGAGGTGAACTTTGGCCCGGTGCTCGAGCGTCTCGACGCCCTTGGCTATGACGGCTGGATCGGTTGTGAATATCGTCCCGCAGGTGACACCGTCGATGGCCTGGGCTGGGCGCGCGCCCATGGTGTTGTTGCCAAATAACTCGCCGCCGAAGGAGGAGGGCTTCCATGCATATCTTGATGACTGGTGCCTCTGGTGTATCGCTGGGGCAGCGCCCGGCGTGGGCCATCGTCCCCAAAGGAGGAGAACACCCATGCATATCTTGATTACTGGTGCAGCCGGCTTCCTTGGCCAACGTCTGGTTCAGGCGCTGCTGGCCAAGGGCGAGGTCAACGGCCAGCCGCTTTCACGCCTGACCCTGGTCGACCAGAGCACGCCGCCTCACCCGCAGGACTCAGGCCAGGTGGCGGTGACGTCCACCGCTCGGGATCTTACCGAAGAGAGAGCCTGGGACGCCCTGCTGGATGGCGCCCCGGACGTGATCTACCACCTGGCGGCGGTGGTCAGTTCTGCCGCCGAGGCCGATCTGGAGCTGGGGCTTGCGGTCAACTTCGACGCCACCCGGGCGCTGCTCGACGGCTGCCGCCAGCGCGGCCTGGCCACGACCCGGGTGATCATGGCCAGCTCGGTGGCGGTGTACGGCGGCGAGTTGCCCGAGGTGCTCGACGACATGACCGCGCTGCGGCCCCAGAGCTCCTACGGCAGCCAGAAGGCCATGTGCGAGTTGTTGATCAACGACTACAGTCGACGGGGCCTGATCGACGGTCTGGTGCTGCGCCTGCCGACCATCGTCATTCGGCCAGGCCGGCCCAACGCCGCGGCCTCGAGCTTTGCCTCCAGCATCCTGCGTGAGCCCCTGAACGGCGAGGCCGCGGTGTGCCCGGTGCCCACCGAGCTCGAACTGTTCGTGATGTCGCCTGGCAAGGTGGTTCAGGCGCTGGTCCACGGCGCCGAAGTCGCCGCCGATGCCCTGGGTGACTTCCGCGCCTTCATGCTGCCGGGTATCAGCGTGAACGTGGCGGCCATGCTCGACGCGCTGGAGCGTCAGGGTGGCGCTCAGGCGCGGGAGCTGGTGAGTTTCGAGCCGGATGAGCGTATCCGCGCCATCGTCGAGAGCTGGCCTGGGCGCTTTCGTACCGACAAGGCTGAGGCCCTTGGCTTTGTCGGTGACAGCGACTTCGATGCCATCGTCGCGGCCTTTGTCGAGGATCAGGCGACGGGCTAGCGCTAGCGGTGGGGAATCGAGGCTGAAGGCGGTTGCCCAAGGGCTGGCGCGGGTGCTTGGCGCGAGTCCTTGGCGCGGGGCCTTGGCGAGAGTCCTTGGCGTGGGTGCCTAGCGTGGGTGCTTAGCGTGGGTCTTCGGGGGTATCCAGGTCGCGCACCACGCCGGGATCATCGACGTCGATCTCGAGCAGTGCCTGGCGGTGGCGGTGCAGTAACGCTCGGGCGCCGTCCTGGCCGTGAAGCTGCGTCATCTCGGGCCAGAAGTCGCAGCCAACGATCACCGGGTGGCCGGGTTGGCCGTGAAAGCGCGGCCTGACCAGTCGGTCGGCCCTGGCGCTGGCGGCAAGCCGGCGGCAAGTCGGTGCCGAGATCCAGGCCATGTCGCCGAGCCATACCGCCGCTGCGGTGAGCTCAGTACGTTGCTGCTGGCGTTGCTGAAGCAGCCAGCGAAAGGCCGCCGACAGGCTGTCGCCGAGGGCGTCGCTGGGACGTTCAAGCGACAGCAGCTCGAGGTTGGCAGACGGTGCAAGGTCCCAGTCGGCGAGGCTCTCGCCCGGCCCCAGCACCACCAGCCGCCGAGGGGTCAGCTCGGCCGCCGCCGCAAGGCTTGCCGCCAGCAGCCGACGACCATCCTTGAGGCGTGCATGGCGCTTGTCCGCGGCGCCGAAGCGCCGTGAACGACCCGCCGCCGCTACTACACAAATCAGTGGGGTGACGTGGGACGGATGGCGGCTTTCCTCACAAGAGGGGGTTGAAGCGGGAGTGCCCGACTGGCCGCTAGAGCGCATGGCGGTCCTTGCCCCGGCGTACCCGAACGATATCGGCCATCACCGCCAGGGCGATCTCCGCCGGGGTCTTGCTGCCCAGGTTCAAGCCGATCGGCATATGGATACGCGCGATCTCGTCATCGCTCAGACCACCGCTGCGGGATAGCCGCTCTGCCCGTGCCCGGGACGTCTGCAGCGATCCCATCACTCCGATATAGAACGCCTCGGAGCGTACCGCCTCGATCATCGCCAGATCATCGATGCGCGGGTCGTGGGTCAGCGCCACCACCGCCGTGGCAGCATGGCAGCCGCCTTCGGCGATAAAGCGGGACGGTAGGGTCGCCACCTTCTCGATGTTGCCGGAGGCGCCCCCGAGTTCATCGATAAAGGACTCCAGCATGCCTTCCCGAGGGTCGCAGACGATCACCTCGAAGCCGAGCCCCACGGCGAACTGGGCGCAGGCGACGGCCACCGGCGAGACCCCGGCAAGCAGCAGTCGGGCGGCTGGGCCGACGCGCAGTTGCGCACTGGCCTCACCATTCCCATCGACCAGAACGACGCGATCACCCAGGCCATCGTCTTGAACGAGTGAACGCGCGCCGCTGTCCAGATCGACGCGGCGAATCAGCGGCTTGCGTCCTTCCAGCGCCGCCTCCAGGGCGGAGAAGTGCGCCAGTGCCGCCTGGCCGGGGGCGAAGCGTTCGACCAGGACGTCGAGCACGCCGCCGCAGGGAAGGCTGGGCGCCGGGTAGTCGACGTCGTCGCCGGCGCCGTAGCGCACCCGCCTGACCGGCGTATCGAAATCACCCTGCCCAAGGCGCTCAAGAAAGTCCTCCTCGACGCAGCCGCCGGACAGCGAGCCAACGTGATCACCGTCACGGGTAGCAGCCAGCCAGGCGCCGGGTTCGCGTGGTGAGGAGCCATAGGTGGACAGCACCGTGGCCAGCCACAGGGTGCGCCCGTCGCGCAGCCAGGCGAGGGCACGTCGCACCACCGTAAGATCCAGATGTTGCATGGTCAGCGTGTCCTGTGTGTGACGAGCGCCACGCGATCAGCGTGGCGCTCGGGTGGCGGGTCAGGCCCCCAGTGCGGCCTTGAGCGCCTCCGGCCGCATCGGCAGGTCGCGCAGGCGCACGCCGGTGGCGTGAGCGATGGCGTTGGCGATGGCCGGCGCTACAACGCAGGTGCCAGGTTCGCCTAAGCCGACCGGGGTGTGGTCGTTGTCGACGAATTCAAGGTCCAGCTCCGGCACCTGATGCATGCGCAGCGGCGTATAGCTGTTCAGGTTGAGGTCCGCAGGCTGGCCTTCGGCGTACTCGGTGCCTTCGTGCAGGGCCATCGACAGGCCCCATAGCAGCGAGCCCTCCAACTGGGCCATGGCACCGTCGGGATGGGCCAGGGTGCCGGCATCCACCACCGAGGTCAGCTTCTCGACCGTCACCTCGCCGCTGGCACGATCCACCTTGACGCGGGCGACACAGGCCACCCAGGTCGGCATATGGCGTTCCTGGCCGAAGCTCAGCGCCACACCGAGACCGGTGTCCTCGGGCAGGGCGTCGCGCTCGTTCCAGCCGGCCTTGTCGAGGGTGCGTTCGAGCACTGTCTTGAGGCGCTCGGCGCCGCCGACGCTGTTGGGCGCCTCGCCGGCGTTGCGTCCTTCGGCCTTGAGCAGGTTCCGGCGGAACTCGGCAGGGTCCTGGTCGGCGGCCAGTGCCAGTTCGTCGATATGGCTCTCCACCGCCCAGGTGGTCCAGCCTGGCCCCACCGCACGCAGATAGCCGGGAACGAAGGCCTCGTGGGCCTTGTGGTTCTGCTGGGCCCACACCCGCTGGGCGCCCAGTGCGTACCAGTGGTCGGCACCACTGATGGCAAAGGAATCGATCTTGCCGCCACCTTCGACGAATTCGCCGAGAAAGCCGGGTGCGATATCGGCGGTGGGCCAGCCGGCGGCGGCGGCGTGTTCGCTGGCCTGGATGGCGCCGTCGGCTGCCAGGGCCGAGCGCAGCCGCTGCACCGAGGGTGAGCGCACGCAATCCATGCGACTGTCATCGGGGCGGGTAAAGACCATCTTGACCGGGGCACCCACGGCCTTGGCTGCCAGCGCCGCAGGCACGGCATAGTCGCCATAGAGACGGCGTCCGAAGCCGCCGCCCAGATAGTACTGGTGGAAGGTCACCTGGCTCTCGTCGACTTCCAGCGCCTTGGCTACCAGGGGCACCGCCACGGACTGCTGCTGGTTGCCGCAGTGGACGTGCCAGTGGCCGTCGCGCTCGACCACGGTGGCGTTGACCGGCTCGAGCTGGAAGTGCAGCACGCTGGACGTGGTGTAGGTGGCATCGATCAGCGACACGTCCTCGGCGGACGCGGCCTGCTCGAGGGTGGACGTCACCTCGCCGATATCGACGAACAGGGCGCCGTTGTCACGGCTCGGTGACTGGGTCAGACGGCGGCCTTCATCGAGAATGTCGGCCTCGGTGATCGAGATGCCGGAGCCGTTTTCCCATTCAATCTTCAGCGCATCGGTGGCACGCATGGCGGCGGAAAAGTTGTCGGCGATCACCGCCAGCCAGCCCTGGCACAGGCCCGAGGGGTCCTCCAGCCGGATGGTCTGGCGATAGCCGGCGATGGACTGGGCTGCGCTGTCATCGATGGAGGTGGCGCGGGAGCCGAAACGGGTAGGCGGCAGCACCGGGCGGGCGTAGAGCATCCCATCGACCTTGGCGTCGATGCCGAAGACGGCCTCACCGGTGGTCTTGGCGGGGATGTCCTGGGCTCGGCCGGAGGTGCCCAGCACGCGGCGCTCGGAGGCCGGCTTGAGCTCGATGGCTTCAAGCTCTTCGGCGCTGTAGCTGCGCGACAGGGTGCCGCTGGCAACGATCTCGCCGTAGCCGATGCGCTTGTCGCCGCTGATGACCTGACCGTCACGGGCCTGGCAGTCGGCGGCGTCGACCTCGAGCAGGCGCGCACCTGCTTCGATCAGCGCCTGGCGTCCGGCGGCGCCGGCACGGGAGAGCGGCAGGAAGCTGTGGTTCACCGACCAGCTACCCCCGGTGATCATGTAACCCCACTTGGGGTCGCTGTCGACGTATTCGATGGCGATCGTCGCCGGGTCGACCTCGAGTTCCTCGGCGACCAGGCGGGCCAGGCTGGTGCCCACGTGCTGGCCCATCTCGGCCTTGGTGCAGTGCAGGGTGACGTGACCCTGGGCGTCGATGGCGTACCACAGGGTCGGCTCGAAGCGACCCTTGGCCAGGGCCTCGCTGGCCGCGTCGGCGGCGCCGAAGGCCATGCCGGGCAGGCCAAAGGCGAGAACCGCGCTGGCGCCCAGGGTGCCGATCAGAAAGCCGCGGCGGCTAAGGCCGGGGCCTGCGTTTCGGTCGGCTAGGGACGTATCGCTGCGGACTGCGGAAGCGCCCCGATGGGCCGCCAGGGTGTCATCAAACCGGCTCATGGCGGGGCTCCTCGGCGCTGGTACGGGTTTCGCTGCGGGCAGCAGTAGCGGAGGCGGGGTCGAAGGTCTCGACGCCGCCCTGCTGAAGCGAGGAGGCGCGTTTCACCGCGCGATGGATGCGCACGTAGGCCATGCAGCGGCACAGGTTGCCGCTCATGCCCTGGGTGATCTCGTCATCGCTGGGGGAAGGCTTGCGCTTGAGCAGATCGGCCGCCTGCATGATCTGGCCGGATTGGCAGTAACCGCACTGGGGCACCTGCTCTTCTCGCCAGGCCTGTTGCAGCGGGTGGTTGCCGTCGGCGTCGAGGCCTTCGATGGTGGTGATCTCGGCACCTTCGGCGGCGGCCAGCGGCAGCACGCAGCTACGCGTGGCCGAGCCGTTGAAGTGGATGGTGCAGGCGCCGCACTGGGCGATGCCGCAGCCGAACTTGGTGCCGGTCAGGCCCAGGGTATCGCGCAGTACCCACAGCAGTGGGGTCTGGGGATCCACCTCGACGCTCACCGCTTCGCCGTTCAGGGTGAAGCTGGTCATGGGGGCTGGTTCCTCGCTGGTTTCATTGCGTAGCTTCAGGGTCCGTTGGTGCTTCTGATTTTTTTGTATGCGTCCCTTTTACCCGTTCTTGAGGCAACAGGGGACGCGAGGACGGTCGGGATGCCGTAACTGGCACACCATCTGCCTCTTAATAAGCGATGTCGCGATACTATAGACCAGTCGACTAGTGGGCAACGTTGAATGCGGGAACGGGCGAAATGCGTGGATGGCGGTTACCGCAAAGGCGCCGGGGGCGTCTGGCGCCTCTCGTGGTGAGGGCTGCTTCTCGACATGGAGTTCAGGGCGTCAGTGAATCTAGCTCTCGCTGAGACGTCGATGGAGTGCGTCGCCCTTGAGCATTTCGGGGTTCAGGCGAACGCCCAGCCCGGGTTCGCCGCTGACGCGGATCATGCCGTCCTCGACCGGCGGCAGGCCCTCGACGCAGTCGGCGTACCAGCCGTAGTAGAAGGCCCGGGTGAACTCCTGCTCGGCGACGTTGGCAAGCGCCATGGCCAGGTGGGTGGATACCGCCAGCGTCACCGGGCCGGAACAATCATGGAAGGCGATCGGGCGACCCTCGGCTTCGGCCAGGGTGGCGGCCTTGCGGGCGAAGCTGACGCCGCCGCCCCAGGTCACGTCGATGATCGGGGTGTGGATACGTCCGCGATGCAGCAGGTCGCGAATCTGCCCCAGGCCGCCGAGGGTCTCGCCGCCGGCCAGGGGGACGCAGGTGTCGGCCAGCTCGCCAAGCTGGTCGAAGCGATCCATCCACAGCGGGTCCTCGATCCAGTCCGGGTCAATGGGGGCCAGCGCCTGACAGATGGTGCGCGCCGCCGGCAGACTCCAGAGTCCGTGCAGTTCCGCCTTCAGGCGCATGCGATCGCCGTGGACACGACGGATCTCCTCGAACGGCCACAGCGCACGATTGAGATCGGCGGGCGAGATGGACATGCCGTGGCGGGCGCCTTCGGCGAAGTCGAAGGGCCAGATCTTCATGGCGGATATGCCCATCTCGAGAAGCTCTGCGGCGAGCTCTGCCGGACGCTCGAGAAAGGCGTCCAGGTCCTCGTAGCGGGGAGACGCCCCGTCATCCCCCGAGCCACCCTTGATGCCGAAGTTGTCCGGGCGTACCTCGGCGGACTTGGACACATAGTCGGGGCCGGCGCAGGTGTTGTAGAGCGGCACCCGCGCTCGGGTGGCGCCACCGAGCAGGTCATGCAGAGGCAGGCCGGCACGCTGACCAGCCAGGTCCCACAGGGCCACGTCGATGGCGGACAGCGCGCGGGTCTCGGCACTGGTGCCGCCAAAGCCCACGTAGGGTTGCATCTTGCGGTGCAGCGCCTCGATGCGGGAGGCATCCTCGCCCAGCAGCAGGGGAGCGAGGCGGCCATGAACATCGGCGTCGATGGCGTCGGTGCCGAACCAGCTCTCGCCCAGGCCCACCAGGCCGTCCTCAGTGTGGACGCGCACCCAGATCAGCGACGGACGAGCCGCAGGACGCAGGGTTTCGATACGCTGGATCTTCATGCTGGTCTCCGCAAGGTTCAGTGTTTCGCTACCGTTGATCGGCCCCGTTCGTCATTGCCGCGTACCGCCACCGTTCATCGCTGTTGTGCATCTTCAATGGCCACCCTTGCTGACGTCGCTTGATCCGCTCAGGCAGCTTGCGAGTGGCCGCCGTCAAATGACGTGTGACGCAAGCATCATGGCTGCTTTGACTGTGATTCGCCGAGCAGACTGACCAATTCCGGGACCAGTCTTTCACCGTGGCCGGCATCGACGATGTCCTGGTAGAGCCGGGTGATCGCCTGACTGAGCTGGCGCGAGGCGCCGAGGTCCTCGGACATGCTTTGATAGTAGCCCACGTCCTTGAGCGAGTTGGACAGGCTGAAGCGGAAGCCTGCAGGGTCGGCGTCGGTCAGGAAGGGACGCAGGCGTTCGAGCACCACGCCGCCGCCGCCACCGTTGCCCAGCACCTCGAGCAGCACGGCGTCGTCGATGCCGGCGCGTCGAGAGGCGGCGCTGGCCTCGGCCAGTACGGCGGTGAAGCCCAGCGAGACGAAATTGTGCAATAGCTTCAGGGTGTGGCCGGCGCCCACCGGGCCGCCGTGGGTGATGTGCTCGGCGAAGGCGCCAAACAGCGGCTTGAGCTCGTCAAACAGCGCCTGATCGGCACCGACGATCAGGTTGAGGCGGCCCTCGGCGGCCTCCTTCGGGGTGCGGGTCATGGCGGCGTCGACGAAACGGCCACCGGCCTCGCGCACCCTGGCGTCGATGGCCTGGGTGGAGCTGGGGATGGCGGTGGAGCAGTCAACCACGATCTGGCCTGGCTTGAGCCCCTCCAGCACGCCGCCTTCGTCGAACAGCACGCTTTCCACCTGGGGAGTGCCGGTGACGCACAGGATCACCAGATCGGCGGTCTCGGCGACCTCGCGGGCGCTGGTCAGAGCGCTTGCCCCTTTGTCGATCAGGTCGTCGCTGGGCTGATTGCCGGGGTGATCGAGAAAGCTCAGGCGATGGTCCGCGCGCAGCAGGCTGGTGGCGATCCCGTGGCCCATCAGGCCGACGCCGATCAGGCCGACGTGAAGCGAGGTGGTCATGTCCCTTTCCTTGTGGTGGTGGTAGTGGTGATGATGGTGGTTGGTGCTTGATAGTCCTGGGTGACGGCCTAGAGGAGGGCCGGCACCTTTCGTGCCAGGCCCAGACGTTTCCAGCGACGTCTAGCCGTGATGAATCGCAATGGTCTTGATGCGGGTATAGCTCCTGAGCCCTTCAAAGCCCTTTTCGCGGCCGTGGCCGGAGCGGCCGACGCCGCCGAAGGGCAGCTCGATACCACCGGCGGCGCCGTAGTTGTTGACGAACACCTGGCCCGAACGGATCGCCTTGGCCAGACGCAGTTGGCGGCCGCCGTCGGTGGTCCATACGCCCGCACACAGGCCGAAGTCGGTGGCGTTGGCCAGGCGTGCGGCCTCGGCCTCGTCGGCGAAGGCCTGGACCACCAGTACCGGCCCGAACAGCTCCTCGCGGCTGACGCCGTGGCCTTGCGGCACCTGGGTCAACAGGTGGGGGACCACGAAGTGGCCGTCCCGGGGGGCGTCGTCGGCCAGGCGTCCATGGGCGGCGATGTGGATGCCATCATCCTGTGCCGCCTGGATCAGCGTCATCACCTTGTCGCGCTGGCGTTCATTGATCAGCGGTCCGCAGTCCGGGTCGTTCTCGCCGACGTCACAGGTCAACCGCGCGAAACGCTCGCTCAGTGCCGCCACCACCTCATCGTGGATGCTCTGCTCCACCAACAGACGGCTGCCGGCGGAACAGGTCTGGCCGGCGTTCTGGATGATCCCGCGTACCACGGCGTCCAGGGCGCGTTCACGGTCGGCGTCGGCGAACAGCAGCTGGGGCGACTTGCCGCCGAGTTCCATGGTCACCGGCACGTGGTGCACCGCCGCCGCCTGAGTCACCAGGGTGCCGGTCTCCGGCGAGCCGGTGAACGACAGATGATCGATGCCGGGGTGGGCGGCCAGGGCGGCGCCGGCTTCACGGCCGAGGCCAGGCACCAGGTTGAGCGCGCCTTCCGGCAGCCCGCAGTCGACGGCCAGCTGGGCCAGGCGCAGCACGCTCAGACAGGCGTCCTCGGCGGGCTTGAGCACGCAGGTGTTGCCAGCGGCCAGCGCCGCCGCCACGCAGCGTCCGAAGATCTGGGCCGGGTAGTTCCAGGGGATGATCTGGGCGCACACGCCCCAAGGCTCGCGCAGGGTCATCACCGCATAGTCGGGATCGAAGGGGATGGTCTCGCCGTGGAGCTTGTCGGCGGCGCCGGCGTAGAAACGGAAGTAGCGCGCGCAGGCGGCGATGTCGCCCCGGGCCTGGCTGATCGGCTTGCCGGTGTCGGCACACTCGAGGGCGGCCAGGGTGTCCCTGTCGGCGTCGATGGCCTGGCTGAAGGCGTACAGCCATTCACTGCGCGCCCGCGCCGAGAACGTCGACCACTGGCCAAGCTCGCCTGTGAAGGCTGCCCGGGCGGCGGCCACCGCAGCATCGACGTCGGCTGCGCTGGACGCGGCGATACGGGCGATGACCTCGCCACTGGCCGGTCGCAGCACCTCGAGGGTGTCGGCGGTATCGACCCAGTGACCGCCGATCAGGGCGCCGGTGGGTGGAGTGAGGGGGAGGGCGTGCATGCTGTCGACTCCTGAGAAGGGGCGGAAGATAGGATGGGCCCCGGCGCGGCCGGGGCAGTGATCGGTATCAGTACAAAAGATCGACCAGGCCCAGTGAGATCCAGGGCATGTAGGTGATCGCCATCAGACAGGCCAGTACCACCAGCACGAAGCGCGCAAGCCAAGGGATCAGCTCGTCGATGGACAGCTTGGCCACGGCGCAGGCGGCGAACAGATTGACCCCCAGCGGAGGGGTGAACATGCCGAGCGCCAGGTTGACCACCACGATCAGGCCGAAGTGCACCGGGTCGATGCCGTACTGCACGGCGATGGGGGTGAAGATCGGGGCCAGCACCAGGATCGCCGCCGAGGTCTCGACGAACATGCCGATTACCAGCAGCATCACGTTCACCGCCAGCAGGAAGCTGACCGGGCTCTCGAACACCTGGGTGACCCAGGCGGCAACCTCGCCGGGTAGCCCCGAGCGGCTGATCAGGAAACTGAACAGCGCCGCCGCCGAGATGATCAGCATCACCGTGGCGGTGGAAATCACGCTCTGGCGCAGGATCGGCACCAGTTCCGACAGCGGCAGCTCGCGGTAGACCAGACCGCCGACGATCAGGGCGTAGAACACCGCCACCGCCGAGGCCTCGGTGGGGGTGAAGACCCCGCCATAGATGCCGCCGATGACCACCACCGGCATCAGCAGAGCGGCCCAGGCACGGCGCATCGAGGTGGTGAAGGCGGCGCGATCCTCGCGGTCGCGCAGGCCGTAGCCGCGCAGCTTGCAGAAGATGTACAGAAACAGCAGCAGCGCCGAGCCGATCAACAACCCCGGACCGATACCGGCAATGAACAGGCGCCCGATCGAGGTGTCGGTGCTGACGCCGTAGAGGATCAAGGGGATGGAGGGCGGGATCAGTACGCCGAGCTCCGCCGAGGAGGCCTGGATCGAGGCCGCCAGCGGACGCGGGTAGTCGTGGGCCACCATCGCCGGAATCAGGATGGAGCCGATGGCGAAGGTGGTGGCCACGCTCGAGCCGGAAACCGCGGCGAACATCATGCAGGTCAGCACGCAGGTCATGGCGAGCCCGCCCTGGAGCCCGCCGACGATGGACTTGGCCAGGTCCACCAGGCGCTGGGAGATGCCGCCGGCGGCCATCAGGTTGCCAGCCAGGATAAAGAAGGGGATCGCCATCAGCGGGAAGTTGTCGATGCCGACGAACATCTGCTGGGGCACCATCAGCAGCGGAAAACGGGTGAAGAACTCGATACCGATCACCGACGCCAGCAGGATCGACACGGCGATCGGCACGCCCAGGGCGAACAGGATGATCAGCGATAGTCCGATAGCGGCGTTCATGGCTGCTTCCTCCCTTCGGTACCGGACGAGGTCCCAGTGTCAGGGCCAGGACTGGATTCGGGTTCAGGCACGTGTGCGGGGGCCTCGGCATCGACCACGCCGATGGTCTCGCGTCCGGTCAACTGGGCGATCAGTCGAGTGATCACCGACAGCAGCGAAAAGGCGGCGCCGATCGGAATGGCGGCGTAGATCCAGGCGATCGAGATGCCGACGCCGGAGAGCATCTGGTTCTGCACGCGCAGCGTCATCTGATAGCCGTAGATCACCAGGATCGCCAGAACGATCATGCAGCAGGTGGCGATCAGTATCTCCAGCGCCTTGAGGGCGGAGGTCGGCACCAGCTTGTAGATCACTTCGACGGCCATCATGTAGCCGCCGCGAAAGGTCGCTGCGGCGCCCAGAAAGACGCACCAGATCATGGTGGAGCGGGCCATCACCTCCGACCAGGTGGAGGGGGCGTCGAACACGAACCGGGTCAGCACCTGGTAGAAGCCAAGGCTTACCGAGGCGATCAACATCAGCACCGCTGCGTAGAGGGCGACCTGGGAGATGGCCCGCTCGAGACGGAAGAACAGATCCAGCATGGGGCTTTCCTCATCGCGGGTAAGGCCCGAGGACGGGTCAGGCTTGACCGCCCAAGCGCTCGCCAACGGCAGGTAGCGAGCGCTCGGGCGGGAAGGTCAGTCGAGGATCAGTGGACGATCAGCTGCCGCAGTCGCTGGAGCGAATGCGATCGAGCATCTCCGAGCCGTACTCGTCGGTGTAGACCGAGTAGGAGGGCTCGACGGCGGCCTGGAACTGGGACTTGTCGATGTCATCGACCACGGTCATGCCCTTGGCCTTGAGTTCCTCGACGCCTTCGGTCTCGAGTCTCGACACCATCGCTCGGGTGGCCTCGGCGCCGGCCTGGGCGGCCTCCATGAACCAGCCCTTCTGCTCATCGGACAGGCCGTCCCAGAGGATCGGCGAGGCCAGCATGATGGCCGGAGAATAGACGTGGCCGGTCAGCGACAGGCGATCCTGGACCTCCCACAGATTGCCGGTGAGGATCACCGAGATGGGGTTTTCCTGGCCGTCCACGGTGCCCTGCTGCAGCGCGGTAAACAGCTCCGGGAAGGCCATCGGTGTCGGATGCACGCCCATCTCGTTGAACGCCGCCATGTGCATCTCGTTTTCCATGGTGCGGATCTTGAGACCCTGGGCATCTTCGGGGGTCTCGATGTCACGCTGGCTGTTGGTCATGTGGCGGAAGCCGTTCTCGGTCCAGGCAAGACCCACCAGATCGTGCTCGCCGATCTTGTCGAGCAGGTCCTGGCCGACCTCGCCATCCAGCACGCAGCGGGCGTGGTCGTAGTCCTTGAACAGAAATGGCAGGTCGAGCACGTAGGTCTCAGGGACGAAGTTGCCCAGCGGCCCGGTTGAGGTGACAACGGCGTCGATGGTGCCGATCTGCAGGCCTTCGATCATGGCGCGCTCGCCGCCCAGCGCACCGGAGGGCTGCTCGTTGACCGTGAATTCGCCGTCGGACAGCTCCTCCAGGGTCGCCTTGAAGGCATCGATACCCTCGGAGTAGTGAGAGCTGTCCGAGGTGGTGTGGCCGACGGTGATGGTCTGGGCGGCAGCCGCCGGCAGGGCAAACCCGGCCAGTGCCACGGCCAGCAGGCAGGGCTTGAGGTGAAAGGCGGGGCGGCGTGTTGCGTGGCGTACAGTCGTCGTCATTGTTGTTTCCTCTTTGCGGGATGACGCTTGGGTGTGGCCGTGCCCGGTGGCACGGCCGGATCAGTGCTCGTGGTCGGCCAGGGCTCGTCCTCGCCTGAGCCGCTCGAAGTAGTCGTCGCCACCGATCTGGCCGCCCTTGAAGGCGATCTCCAGATCCTGGTAGCGCGGGTCGTCGCTGTGGGCCTGACATAGCGGCGAACCCGGGGTGTCCGGCAGCGGCATCTTGACCGTCAGGGCATGGATGTTCAGGGCGGCGATGGCATGGCTCGAGGTGTCGCCGCCGGCGACACACACCCGGGTCAGCCCCTGATCGTCCACCAGCGCCTTGAGCATCTCGCCGAGGGCCTTGCCCAGACTGTGGCGGCTGGATTCGGTGGCCAGGCTGTCGTCGTGGCTGTCGGGTCCCATGGCGGTGTGCAGGATGACGCTGCGGCCACTGCTCAGGGCATCCAGTGCCTTGAGGATGGCGGTAGCCATGGCCTCGTTGCGATGGGCGGGGATGGCCAGGCTGCGAGCGTCGAGCTCGATGCGCTGAAAACCGGCATGCTCGACCGCCCAGTGAATCTGGCGTGCGGTGGTGCTGGAGACGCTGCCGGAGACCACCGCGATGCGCTCGACCGAACGGGGCGGAGAGAAGTCGTTGCCACCTTCCACCAGCCCCAGGCGTTGCCATTCGGCGAGCAGGGCATACTCGACGCCGGACGAGCCGACCACGAAGCCGCCCGTGCCGCCTTGTTGCTGCGGGCGAGTGCGCCAGAGTTGATGACCCACCGCCTGTTGATGGGCGGGTTCGAGCACGTCGAACAGCACCGCCGGATGCTCTGCGAGGGCGTGATCCACGCGTTCGTCGATATCCGGCAGGGCCAGGCTGGGCACATCGATCAGGCCGACCGGCAGAGTGGTCTGGGCGGCCAGGTGGCGGCGCAGGTCCGCCTCGTGCATGGGGGTGACCGGGTGGCGCGACATCACGGGGTGTCGATCGATGCGGTAGATCTGATCCTGATAGGCGGCGTAGAGCTCGCCGAAGACGGTGTAGCGGCGCATCTGCGGCACCCCCACCACCAGTGGGATCGGTGTCTCGCCGAAGACGCCGCGCGCGACCTCCATGGCACAACCGATGCTGCCGACCTCAGGGCTGCTGTCGAAGGTGGAGCAGGTCTTGTAGTGGGTCAGCGCTGCGCCCTGTTCGGCCAGCCACTGGAAGGAACGCTTGAGCTCGCGGCGCATCCAGTCATTGGACTCGCTGCGGCTGGTGCCGGCCAGACCCAGGGCACGACAGTGGTCGAAGCGGGCGCGCTGCTCGGCGCTGGGGCGAGCGGTGAACAGCACACTGGGGACGCCCTGGCAGGCCAGGGCCTCGAGCGCGTCGGTGGAGCCGGTCAGGTCGTCGCCGTAGTAGCTCAGCAGCAGGTCGTTCATGGGCAGAAGGTCTCCAGAGCCTGGGCCAATTCGCCATGGTCACGGGCGTGGTCGGACAGCGAGATGCCGCGTGCAGCGGCGTCGTAGGCCTGGCGCAGGCTTCTGACGCCGGCGGCGATACCTCCAGGGTGGGCCATGATGCCGCCGCCTGCGGTGACGATCATGTCGCTGCCGCCCCCCATGGCGCGACAGGTGTCGATGGCCTGGCAGGCGGTCTGGTTGGACGAGAATACCGGCATCACGGTGTGGGCCGGTCCCGGGGGCTCGAACAGCGGCGTCAGGCAGGCCCGGGCGCTGGCGGCGACGCTGTCGTCGGATTCCGAAAACTTGTTGGCCAGACCATTGACGTGAAGGTGATCGACGCCGGCCAGGCGCCAGAAGGTCTGCCAGGCGGCGAAGTCCATGCCCAGCAGCGGCTCCCGGCTGAACATGCCCCAGCCGGCGCGGTGGCCGTGGATGGGCAGCTCACAGTGGCGCCGCAGATGACTGACGCCGGCCAGACCCACCGCGTTCAGGGCGACCATCACACAGCTACCGCCGGCGGCCAGCACGTGGTCGTGGTGCCGGCGCATCTCGTCGATCTCGCCGGTGATGTTGAAGGCCACCATGACCTTGCGTCCGGTGCGCTGCTCATGTTCAAGCACCAGCGGCATGATCGCGTCGACCCGCTCGGTGAACGGGCAGTGCGGGCCGTTGGCCTGGAGTTCATCGTCCTTGATGAAGTCGATGCCGCCATCCAGCAGTTCCTTCACCACCTCGGCGGTGGCATCGGGTGAGAGCCCGACGCTGGGCTTGATGATGGTGCCGATCAGGGGACCCTGGTCGACGCCGCTGAGGCGGCGGGTGCCGTCGATGCCGAACTGGGGCCCGGGGCAGGCCTCGGCAAAGGCGTGGGGCAGGCTGACGTCGAGCAGCCTGAGCCCGGAGAATTCCTTGAGTTCATACAGATTGCCGGCGAGGGTGGCCATCAGCGTGGTCAACGACGGACCGAGGTTCTCAAGGGGCCAGGACAATCGCACCCGGGCGCGCTGGTAGCGGGTGCCGGGCGGCTGGGGCCGGGTCGGCATGGGCAGCGAGGGCGCGTCGACGCTGTCGAGCAATTCGATGGACTCGACTCTGGCCGCATGACGCTTTCGAAAGTCATCGGTTTCCGCGGCCAGGCGGGTGAAGGTGCCGCAGGATTGCTCCCCGGCCATCACCTGGCAGGCCTGCTCCACCTCGAAGGGGGTCTCGATCAGGTAGCTGGCTTCGATTCGGTTCATGCCTGGCCTCTTGGTACTCGCGATGGCGCTGTCGTCAGACTCTGTGGAGAGCGTGGCCCCTCAGGTGATGCGCTGAATGCTGTCGGCGATGGCGTCCGGCTCGAACACCCGCTTCCAGTCATCGCGCATCAGCATCGGCTTGCCGTTCTCGATCGCCTTGTTGCAGGCATCCGAGAAAGCGCCGGGCTGTTCATCGAAGATCACCGCACCGAGGATGTTGAGATGGCCAAGCAGAAAGTCCCTGGCGCACTCATGGCTGACGCCTCGATCCACGACTTCGTCCATCGCTTCACGCATCACCGATAACAGTGTGGCACATACCGTTTCCGACAGACCGGGTTCCAGCAGCGCCATCTGTTCAACGCTGACGCGATGGCTGCGCCCGACGGGGGCATAGATGGTCCTGGCCACGGCCTCGCCGAGGGCAAAGTGGCGGTCATCGCCCTGCATCAAGGCGCTGACGATATGCTGGGTGGCGTGGCTGCCGCCGAAATAGTCGCGCTTGGCCTCGAGGGTGGTCTCGTCGTTGAAGATCGGGGGGTGGCAAGGGTGAGTGACGAAGTAGACCAGGTCGTCACGTTCGGGCAGATGGCCGGCGAAGGGGGCGGCGGCGTCCAGGCAGACCACCATGGTGCCGGCTTCGATCGACGGTGACAGCTCGGCGGCAATCTTCTGGATCAGGGTGTCGGGAACGGCCAGGATGACCACATCCGCGCCGGCCACCGCCTGCTCGGCGCTGTCGACGCACTCGATGTCGAGTTCGTCGCGAAGCCGTTGGCGGCCCTGTTCGCTGACCTCGACGTGACGCACGTCGAAGTCCGAAGTCTTGAGATTGCGGGAGAGGCGGGCGCCCATCTTGCCGCCGGCACCGATCAAGGCAATGGTCGTCATGGCCAGGTAACCTGTGTGAAAAAGTGGAAGAGGCAAGCTGTGCTGCAACTGGTATGATGACAATATAAGTGGCCGGGGCTGTCAAACACGACCTTGGTCGAGTGTCATGTTCCAGGACCGCTGGCATGGGTATGCTGCGGGGCCTGGCGCCGCGAGGTAGAGGCCATGAGCGACTCGTTGAAGATTTCTCGCCGCAAACTGTCCGACGAGGTGTTCGATCGGCTTTATCAGCAACTGCTGAACGGCGACTATGCGCCGGGGGACAGCCTGCCCTCTGAGCGGGAATTGATGGATACCTTCGGGGTCGGCCGGCCGGCCATCCGCGAAGCGATGCAGGCGCTGGAGCGGCTGGGGCTGGTGTCGATCCACCACGGGCAGCGGCCCAAGGTGCTGACGCCCAGTGCCGACGGCATGCTGGCCCAGATAGAACTGACCGCGATGCACCTGCTGTCGACCGAACCCGCCTCGCTCGAACACCTCAAGGAGGCGCGGCTATTCTTCGAGGTGGGCATGGTGGCGCGGGCGGCGCGGCAGGTGGGCGCCAAGGATCTGGCGCGCCTCGAGGCGCTGGTGGAGCGCCAGCGGGTGGCGTTGAACAAGGACATCGATGCCTTTATCGCGGCGGACATGGGGTTTCATGTTGCCATCGCGGAGACCACCGGCAACCCTATCTTCATCGCGGTCAGTCGGGCGATGTTCGAGTGGCTGGCCAGGTTCCATACCTCGCTGATCCACTGGAAGGGCAGCGAGCATGTGACGTTGGAGGAGCACGAGCGCATCCTGGCGGCGTTGAAGAACGGCGACGAAGGCGCCGCCATTCGCGAGATGACGCGTCATCTGGAAAGGGCGCGTTCGGTGTACGCTCCCAGTTGAGGGCGCATTGATTCCCGCTTTTGACGCTCGCCCCGGACGGGCGACACTTATCGAGAAGGAACGGGACCTTGGATAGTGATCTGGTCTACGCCCTGGACATGGCGGGGACGGTGGTCTTCGCCTTGTCGGGCATCTTGCTGGCGTGCCGCTCACGCATGGATCCCATCGGCATGCTGGTGCTGGCGGCGGTGACCGCCGTCGGAGGAGGGACCCTGCGTGATCTGGTGCTGGGTGTCGCCCCGGTGTTCTGGATCCGCGATCCGACCTATCTTTGGGTGATCCTGGCCACGGTGCTGTGCGCGCTGGTCGGATTTCACTATATCCATCGCCTCAATCGGGTGGTGCTGCCGGTGGCCGACGCCTTTGGTCTGGCGCTGTTCGTGATCATTGGTGCCAACAAGGCGATGCTGCTGGGGACCTCGGGGGTCGTGGCGGTGTTGATGGGGCTGTTTACCGGGGTGGCCGGCGGCATGATCCGTGACGTGCTGGCAAGGCGCGTGCCGATGGTGCTGTGTCGTGAGGTCTACGCCACCGCCGCCATCGCCGGCGGTGTGGTCTTCGTGGCATTGGCAAGCCTCGGCGCCCCCAGGCTTGGCATTCTGCTGTCGCTTGTCACCACCCTGGGGCTGCGGCTCGCGGCAATCCGCTGGCAGCTGGCGCTGCCGGTGCTGGCCTGGGTGGTGATCGAGCCATCTCCAGGCCAGTCGGCGTCGAGTCGGGCGGCGGAGCCCGCTGCCCCGGCGTCGATGCCGGCCGATGGCAATGACACACCGCTGACATCGGCCCGCGAGACGGTATCGTCCGCCGACGTCGCGCGTCCCAAGATGCGGGTGAGGATGGTCTCCCGAAGCAAGGCCGCCCGCCTGTGGCCCGAGGATGAGGACGTCGACTGAGCCCTCGATTGACGGTTTTCTTCCTCGATGCTCGAGCATCGCCGTCTGCAACTCTGTGCTGGGATCTCTGCGATCGATGCCAGGCGATTGCCTCTGGCGCGGGCAGGCGGGAGGCATCTATCTTGCGGGTGTGACGCCCATCCTCGGGCGTTGCTCGCCGGCAGGAGAGATGGCATGGACAGTGCAGTTTGTCGCTTGTGGAAGAGGTCGCGAGCTGCGGCTGTGCTTATGGTGCTGCTGCTGGCGTCGGGGTTGGCCGTATCGGTGGGTGCTCACAGCGTCTCGGCCGGCGCTGGCAGCGAGTCGGCGCTCACTGTCAGGACTGCCTGTGCTGACTGCGCACGCGCCGCCGCCGAGATCCGTGCCGTCTACGAAACCTCCTTCGACCTTCTTCCCGCCGACAAGCAGCGCCACTACGCCCAGCGGCTGTGGCGGGTGACCGGTGACCCTGCCTACCTGTGCGCCAATCATGCCTACGGCCGACGCCTGCTCGATCAGCTCGCGCGTGACGCCTTCACCGTCGCGGACAGTGACCGGCTTCGCCAGCGCAATCGCGAGTTGCTGGCGGCCTACCCCGAGACCAGCCCCAAGCAGCGTCGGCGCAAGGCCATGCTGTCGGAACATGTCGACATGATGCTGCCTCGGAGCATCCTGTTTCGGCTGGCCCAGGCCCGCTACCACGGCTTGCTTGGACAACTTTCCGAGGCTGACCGGCGCTTGCTTGAGCAGGCCGTGGGCGCAGTGGATTGGCGGGCCTTTCTGACCGACCCCGAGGTGCTGTCGGTGTATGCCGCCCAGGTGGCCAACCAGGCCGCCTTCCTGGCCCAGCTGGGGATCGTGGATCTGCGTGGCGAACTCGCCCGGGCCTTTCGTGACCGTTATCCACCCGGACGGATCGAGGAGCTGTCACCGGCGGAATATCGCAACTGGGTCTACGGCCTGACCCACTTCATCATCGCCGCGAGCCACTACTACCAGCGGATGCTGTCCGACGGCGAGCTCGATTGGGCGGTGGCGGCGTTGCTCGGCCAGGGAGAGGTGTTGTTGCAGGTCAAGGCCGATATCATCGCCGAGGTGGCGCTGTCGCTGCAGTTGGCAGGGCAGGCCGATCATCCGCTGGTGGCGGTGCTGCATGAAGCGCTGCTGGCACGACGGGATCCGCAGTCGGGCATCCTGCCCGCTACCGACGGCGGGTTCGATCTGGGCGAAGGTGAGCATCGCAACGTGCTGGCGATCATGACGCTGGGGTGGGACGGGCGGTTGTATTCAGGGCCCCGGCTGGTCCTCAAGAACATCTCCGAGGAGCGTGACTGCCGACTGCCTGGGCGGTCCCTGGCTACGTCGCCAGAGGACTGAGTTGGAGGCCGGGTCGGAAGTCCGCTCAAGGGTCGGGTCGAGAGGCCAGACACTCGACCGACGCCTCGCTATACCCGGCAGCTCGACGTTGAGCGCCACAGGCTCCCTAGTCCGTCGAGGTGGTCCCGGGTGGCGGGCAACTGGGCCCCCAGTGACTCGTGCAGACGAAGGTAAAGCGGCGTCAGCAGCGGATTGCGCTCGCGATCGGCGCATTCGTTGTCGATGTAGTAGGCACGCCGGGTACCGCAGTAGTGGATGGTGTCGCTCACCGGCTGGAAACGAAAGCCGGACAGGGTCAACAGCCGCGCCAGGGGAGGCTCCATCAGGGCGTAGAGGTGTCGCCGTGCGGTCAGGCCGGCAAGGGCGTGGGCGCTCAAGAACAGGCCGGTGACGATCAACGGAAATGCCTGGCGTTCCTCCGGAGGAAACTGTACCGGCAGCGTTTCTTCGCCCTTGCTTGGGGCCCGGAAAAGCCGCGAGATCGCCAGGCGAGAAATTTCGGCGATCTGGCGCCCGTCGTGCTGTCGCGGATGTAGCGAAGGCGCCGTGAAGACGCTGCGGGTGGCGTTCATCACCGGCAGGTCATCCGGACGATCGACGGGGGGAAATACCAGTCGCACGCAGCCCGCCGCCAGACCGCTTGAGCGATGTTCGACCAGGCAGTGGATGGCCTGTTCATCGAAGTCATCATGCTCCTGTTGCTTGTCACTGTCGCCTGGCAGGGCGTATTGAAGCTCACGTAGAAAGACGTCATGGCGCAGCGAATAGACCCGCTCCCTGTCCGCGACCGTCTTTACCAGGATCACCCGGAACTGGTCGGCGAACTGCTCCAGCAGGCGCTGTTGCCGGGATGGCCTCTCGGTGTCTGCTGCTGGCATGGGGGATCACCTCCGTGTTGTTATAGCCGGGCCGCAAAGGCCCGGCGGGCGCCCGGCTCCCTGCACCAGTACACCCTGTCTATGATAATACCCATTCAATATGCACTAGTTTACCGAATCGATGTCGATCACTGGATCGAAGGCGAAGACCTCTTTGAAGGGCACAGGACGGCCCAGGTGATACCCCTGGCCATAGGTGATGTTGTAGGACGACAGCAGCGGAATCAGCGCCTCCTGGTCGACGAACTCCGCCACGGCCTGTTTGCCGAAGCCGGTGGCGATGTCCGACACCGCCTTGACGATGACGCGGCTGTCGGGATTGGTCGCCAGGCTGCGGATGAAGGAGCCATCGATCTTGATATAGTCCACCGGCAACTGGCCCAGATAGTGGAAACTCGAGAAACCGACGCCGAAGTCGTCCAGCGCGGTCCGACAGCCTAGATCACGGACGCTCTGCAGCACCCCGCGGGCGGTGGAGAAGTCGGTGACGGCGGCGGTCTCGGTGACTTCCAGCACCAGATGATGGGGATCGGCCTGACTGACCGTCAGCAGGTTGGCCAGGTACTGCTTCAGCCCTTCGTCGTGGAGCGACTGTCCGGACAGGTTGACCGCCAGGCTGATGCCCTCGAGCCTCGCCAGGGCATGCACGCAGTGATGCAGCACCCAGCGATCGATGGCCACGATCTGGCCGGAATGTTCGGCCACCGGGATGAATCGTGCCGGTGATATCAGGCTGCCATCGTCGTCGCGCATGCGCAGCAGCACCTCGTAGTGGCGGATCGAGCGATCCTCCAGCCGCACGATGGGCTGCACCATCAGCACGAAGTCACCCTCCACCAGGGCTCGGCGAATACGGTCGACCCAGTAGACACGCTCGTTGAGCTCATCCCGGGCGTTTTCCAGAGTGGCCAGCAGGTGCCAGCGTTGCAGGTTGCTGGCCTTGGCCTTGTACATGGCCACGTCGGCGCTGGCCATCAGGTCGGCGGGGGTGGCGCCCTCGGTGGGGAAGGGGACGATACCGATGCTCGCAGTGACCCGGTGGCGACGTCCTTCGGCGACGAACCCGAGGCTCTCGAACAACTGGTTGAGGTGCTGGGCGACGCGGATCGCGTGGTCGTCGTCGACCCCAGGCAGCAGCAGGGCGAACTCGTCGCCGCCGAGGCGCGAGATGACCCCTCGGTGGGCGTACTCCTGCTGCAGCAGGCGGGCCACGGTATGCAGCATGCGATCCCCGGCATGATGGCCGCTGAGCTCGTTGACTTCCTTGAACTGGTCAAGGTCCAGCAGCATGACCACGCCCTGCTCGTCTCGGGCCAGGGCCTTGCGCAGCGACTCCAGGAAGAAGCGACGATTGTAGAGCTCGGTCAGCGGATCACGCTCGGCGAGCCAGGTCAGTCTGGCCTCGGCGGCCTTGCGCTCGGTGATATCAAGTCCCACCGATATGCGTGCCAGGGAGGCTTTGGCACCGCTCTTCAGCGGGCTGTGGTACCAGATGATGGTGCGTGGCTCCCCATCGGGAAGGGTCAGGGTGCGTTCTTCCTGATGCAAGGTCTGGCTGGGCTCGCTGTCCCCCGGGCCTGCGCCGAAGATGTCGTCGAAACGACGCCCCAGCAGTTCCTGGGAGGGGCAGCCGAGCTGGTCCTTGAGGTAGTCGTTGACCATGTCGATGCGCCCCTCTTCGTCCAGCGTGAGGATATGCACCTGGGCGGTATCGATCAGATTGCTGACAAAGTCCCGCTCCCTGGCCAATTCATCGATACGACGTGCCAGCTCATCCCCCCGCTGAGCCACCTGGCGCTGCAGGCGCTCGAGCTTGTCGGCCAGGGTCAGGGTGCTGGATTCCAGCACGTCGATCTCGTCCGGCAGGCGACGTGGCGCCAGCGGCAAGGCTTCGCGCGCCTGGGAAAAGCCACCACTGGCCAGCGGCGGCAGCACCGAGGCCACCCGGCGCAGTCGAGCCATGGGACGCAGCAGGATCGCCAGCAGCAGGAGTTCGGCAGACAGCCAGCCAAACAGACTGGCCATCATCTGGGTCCGGGTATCGAGCTGGATGGCATGGATCTGGGTGGTGATGTCCGAGATCAGCACGAAATAGGCGGGTGCACGAGCCCCGGAGGACGAGGTCAGCGGGACGGCGGAAAGCTCGAGATGACGTCCCTGCTGTTCGAGGCGCAGGGGTTCCTGCGCCAATGCCTCGAGGGAACCTTTTCGGCTTGCCTGGTGCAGCAGCGGCAGGCTCTGTGAGGCGTTGGTCACCGCCTGTACCCGTCCCTTCCAGCCGTCCAGTCGACGTGGTTCAAAGGCGGCTTCGGTGGCGCTGGTATCGACGCTGATCAGGGCGACCTCTCTGGTGGATATCTCGCGAGTCTGGCGGGCGACGTCCGCCAACGAGCGAGACAGCAGCAGGGTGCCTGCGCTGCCGCCGCTGGCCAGTATCGGGACCACGGCATACTGGCGGCACTCGGGAGAGCACTCGAGCGGCGACAGGGGGAGCTCCCGGGACATGACGCTTTCCACCCAGCGCCGATAATGAGGCGGCGGCGACTGGCCTGGTTCGAGCCCCAGCGACATGACCGCACGGGTGCGATCATCGTAGACCAGCATCTGTTCGATACCCGCCTCCAGCTGGAGCGAGGGCCACAGTGAGGCCAACGCAGGGGACAGCGCCTCGGGCGGTGACGGCGGGGCCCCCTGCTCCAGCGCAGGGCCCAGGTCGGGCGAGGCCGCGATCAGTCCCGCCAGCTGCTGCAACCCTTTTTCCGAACGGCGGATGGCGAACTCGAGCTCACGCTGCTGGCGCTCGATCTGCTCCTGGCGCGTGGCGGTGAACTGACGTGTCAGGTTGGTGTGAGACAGGTAGGTGAACAGCACTGCCAACGCCACCAGCAAAAGGCTGGTGAGGGTGACCACTCGCCATGTGAGGCCCAGGCGAAGGCGCTCGGGGCGTGACGGGCTGGTAACCGGCATCAGAACCTCAACGAGAGCTGGAAGAGCCACATGTTCCAACGTCGCTCGGTGTCTTCAGGATCTGGATTATCCTGAACCGGCAGCCAGGCGGTCCCGTCCACATAGTGATATTCGCCCGCCAGCATGACCCGTGAATGGGGCTGCCACTGTAGACCGAAGGTCCAGTCATTGGCGTACTGGGAGTGGGCCGGACCACGGCCTTCGCGTTCGTAGTCGGTGCCGTTGCGGTCGTCGCGGTCGTTGACCAGGCTGTCGTAGCGGACCAGCCAGCGCCAGTCGTCGAGGAAGCGCCGGCGATATTGCACGTACCAGCTTTCACCCTGGTTCTCGTTGTCCTCGAAGGCGTCGAAGCCGGTGAGGCTGACGTCGCGCAGCGCGTACTCCGCGGTCAGGCTCCACAGCTCGGCGTTGTATTGAGCAGAGAAGATCCACGGCTGGAAATCGAGCTTGCCGTCTCCGGGAAAGGCACCGGGGGAATCGTAGTCGGCCTTGACCGAAGCCGCGCTGACGGCAAATACCATGCGACCGCCGTCGTGTTCGTAGCGCACCTGGCCTACCGCCGAGGTGTCGGCGTCGAAGGAGCCGGGTAACACATCGAGACCCAGCACCTCTTCCACATCGTCATCCACCTGCGCCTGGCCGACACCCAGCTGGGCATGGATCACGCCGTTGTCGATGCGCTCTTCGTGGTAGAGGCTGACGCCGTCGGCAGACAGCCCCAGGGAACGGGTGCGGTCGAAATAGATCGACTGTGGCAGCAGAATGCTGGGGCGGGTAAAGGCCACGTCCCGGGTCTGGTTGTAGAAGCCGAAGGGATTCTTGAAGCGCCCGACCTGAATGCCGAAGGTGCGATCCCGGTCGGACAGCATCTGCCAGTCGACGATACCGTAGTCGAGTTCCACCGAACCGTTGTCGACCTCGCCGGCGCGCCGGCTCAGGGCCTGGGCGGCCAGCAGCAGGTTCTCGGTGGGTCGGATGGAGGCGTTGATGCCGAGCTCCGTGTAGTCCCAGCTGCCGCCACTATCGCTGCTGTCGCCGAACATGTTGTTGTCGTCGGTGATCACCAGCGCCTGGCTCAGAAAACCGTGCACCTGGAAGGTGTCCAGGGGGGACGCCTGTGCGGTGGACACCAGCAGCAGCGGCACCAGCAGCGAAGGCGCCAGCAGCCCCAGGCGGCAACCCACCGACCTAATCCCTGGCAATGGCTTGGACGCGCTCATCCAGATACTCCCTTTCGATGTAGCCGATGGCTCCGGGGGTGGTGGCCACCGTGTCGATCATGTCTTGCTGACTGCGCACACGATGTGGCGCCTGCCCGGTACCCGAAAAGACGATGCGGTCCCAGGCCAGCTGCAACTGGTGAGGATAGACAGACAGCCATTCCTTGACGAAGGTGGCGTGGACGGGGTCGTCACTGGCCAGGACGTACACCTCCGCGCCTTGCCCGCTGGGCCAGGTGCGCAGGCGCATGGCAAAGATCGCCCGCAAGGTATCGCGGTCGAGCTCGTTCAGGGCAAGGCCAGGATGAGAAATGACCACCACCTCGTCTGCGGTCTTTCCCCACGCAGCCGTGCTGGCCAGCCCTCCGGAGATCAGGACCGTCCAGATGCAGAACAGGAGGCGAAGAGATAACCGACGCATCAACGCAGCCTCTCTGCAGCCTCGATGGAGGACAATCGCCACCTGGAGAGTGGCATCCACTGTGTCATAGTGCTCCGGATTCCCTGCATGGCTTCCTTGCGACGTCGCATTTCTTGGGCTTGGCCGCAGAAAAACGCTCTTTATAGGTAGATAGCCAGATGTCGTTACGCATCAAATGCGCCCAGCTTGTGCATTAACAAGCTTATCCTAAGGTGAGTCACTGTGGGGGAAAAGAGAGGTAGTAAAGAGTTTATGCCACCAACGCAAGGCGATGTGGTGCTTGCGAAGGTGGCATGGCAGAGAGAGGGACGGCCGGGATTCAGCCCTGAATGGCGAAGCTGGCCTGGTTCAACCACAGGTGCGCCGCGACGCTGGCGGCGTAGCCCAGCGCGATCACCGGGGCCCAGCGCAGGTGGCCCATGAAGGTGTAATAGCCGCGTGCCTGGCCCATCAGCGCGACGCCAGCAGCGGAACCGATCGACAGCAGGCTACCACCGACGCCAGCGGTCAGGGTGATCAACAGCCAGTGGCCGTGGGACATCTCTGGCTCCATGGTCAGTACCGCGAACATCACCGGAATGTTGTCGACCACCGCCGAAATGACACCGAGCGCGATATTGGCCCAGGTCGCGTCCCACTGGTTGTACATCACGTCAGACAGCAGTCCGAGATAGCCCATGAAGCCAAGACCGCCAACGCACATGACGACACCATAGAAGAACAGCAGGGTGTCCCACTCAGCCCGGGCGACCCGGTTGAACACATCGAAGGGGACCACGCTGCCGAGTTGCTCGAGCTTCTTCCAGTCGCCCTTCTGGGTATAGACGGTGCGCTTGCGATCCAGCGACTTGGGCAGGCTCTTGCGCAGATAGAAGCCAAAGAACTGCAGATAGCCCAGTCCGGTCATCATGCCAAGCACCGGCGGCAGGTGCAGCAGGGTGTGGCAGGCAACGGCGGTGGCCACCGTGAGCAGGAACAGGACGATGATGCGGCGTGCCCCACGCTTGAGCTCCACCGTCTCCTCGAGGCTGTCCGGGGTGCGATTGTGGATGAAGAAGCTCATCACCACCGCCGGGACCACAAAGTTGATCAGCGAGGGAATCAGCAGTTCGAAGAACTCCTGAAATTCGATCAGGCCGGCCTGCCAGACCATCAGGGTGGTGATGTCGCCGAAGGGGCTGAAGGCGCCACCTGCGTTGGCTGCGACCACGATGTTGATACAGCAGAGATTGATGAAGCGCTTGTCACCTTCGGCCACCTTGGTCACCACCGCACACATCAGCAACGCCGTGGTCAGGTTGTCGGCGATCGGCGAGATGACGAAGGCAAGGCCGCCGGTGAGCCAGAACAGGGTGCGGTAGCTGAAGCCTTTCTGGACCATCCAGGAACGCAGGCCATCGAAGATCCGGCGCTCGTCCATGGCGTTGATGTAGGTCATCGCTACCAGCAGGAACAGCATCAGCTCGGAGAATTCCAGCAGCGTCATATGGAAGGCATGCTCGGCCTCATCCGGCATACCGGATTGCACGTAGGTCCAGCCGATCAGCGCCCAGATAAGGCCTGCCGCCACCAGCACGGGCTTGGACTTGCGCATGTGCAGCTTTTCTTCCGCCATCACCAGGGCGTAGGCCAGTACGAAGATGGCCACCGCCAGAAAGCCGGCGAAGGAGCCGGTGAGGTCGAGTTCTCCGGTCACCGCCTGGCTGGCTCCCGCCAGGGTGAGCCCCATCAGCAGCAGAGCGGCGAGGACGAGCCAGCGACCCGGTCGTCGTATCCTCTTGTTGTCATAATTATGCATGACGATGTCATCCTGAAAGTGAATGAGAAAGGGAGAAATCGACGTCGAGACTACCACAGCGTTTTGCACTGCAATATGCTGCCAAAGGCGCGCTGGAATGCACCTTTGGTAGGAGTAGTGAGGCCCTGTCCGGTTGTCGGGGCAAGAATCTGTGCTAGTTGATGCCGGCGGTGCTCATCTCGGCAGGTTCTGTGGCATCATGCTCGCCTGGAGAGCCTCCGGGAGCTCCATCTTCAGTTTCAGCCAGGCGCCTGTTCCATGTTTCTTGATGACTACCACTCCTGCGTCGATGATCGCATCGTGATTTCCGCTGACCAGGCGAGCCGCTTCGCCAAGTGCATAGCCGGCGACTTCAACCCCATTCACACACCGGGCGCACGGCGGTTCTGCGTACCGGGCGACCTGTTGTTCGCTCTGGTGCTGAAGCGTTTCGGACTGTCGCCGCACATGAACTTTCGCTTTCTCGCCATGGTGGGGGCGGATCGGGCGCTCAGTTTTCGCGAGGAAGGCGACCGGGTGATACGGGTGCTGGACGATGACGGCAAGTGCTATCTGGAGGTCGAACGGCGCGGAGAGGCGACCTTCGACGAGAGCGTCGTCGAAGCCTTCACGCGCTGCTACGTGGCGTTTTCTGGAAAGAACTTTCCTCACTACATGAAGCCGCTGATGGAAGACTGCGGTGTCATGTTCAATCCCAAGCGGCCGCTGGTGATCTACGACAGCATGGGCTTTTCGCTGACGCGACTGGATGCGCTGGAGCCGGCGTTACGGCTGCTGGATTCCCGCCTGGAGGTCATCGGCAAGCGCGGTGACGTGCACCTCGAGTTCGCCATCGACGCCGCTGGAGAAAGTATCGGTCATGGTGGCAAGAAGCTGGTGGTCAGTGGCCTGTGTCCCTATGACGCCGAGGCCATGGACGACATCGTCGACCAGTTCTACCAGTTGAAGCGGGATCACGCCGGCACTCCCTGCTGAGTCCGGGCCGGACCTGACGGCCGGCTGCTGGTATCGCCGGCGTCGGGAGCGACACCTTCTTCATGGGCAGGCACCCTTCGTACCCGCCAAGCCCTAGCCCAGCAGCCCCCTGACCAGCCCCAACGCCAGAAACGCCAGCACCAGTGCCCACACCGGCAGCCGCTTCAGCAGCACGAATCCTGCCACCACGATCGCCACGTCGAGGGTCGAGACGATGGCGCTTTGCCACACCGGATCGATGAAGGCGGCCCCCAGCAGCCCGACCACAGCGGCGTTGGCACCGCTCATGGCGGCCCTCAGGCGAGGGCGACGGCCGAGCCGTTGCCAGGCCGGCAACAGCCCGATCACCAGCAGGGCCCCGGGAAGGAAGATGGCGACCAGCGCCAGGGCGCCCGCCCACACGCCGCCGGCAATGCTGCCCAGATAGGCGGCGAAGGTGAACAGCGGCCCCGGAACAGCCTGAGCGGCGCCGTAGCCAGCCGTAAACTCCTGAGTCGAGACCAGCCCGCGGCCGACCACCTCGGCGTCCAGCAGCGGCAACACCACATGGCCCCCGCCAAACACGAGTGCGCCGGCGCGATAGAAACCGTCGGCCAGCGTCGTCCAGGCGTTGGGCGAGAGCCAGTGCAGCAGGGGCAGCCCTCCCAGCAGCAGCGCGAACAGCACCAGGGCAACGGGACTCACCCAGGACGCCAGCGATGGTGCCGGCACGCCAGCGTCGTCGGTCGACGTTGGCGTCGCGCCTTCCAGCAGCAGGAGACCTGCCAGGGCTCCCAGCACGATGACCGCCACCTGGGCGCCGATGCCGCCGACGACCAGCATGATGGCAAGCGCCACCAGCGCCATCCCGGCACGCGGAAGATCCGGGCAGAGGCTGCGGGCCATGCCGGTCAGGGCCTGGGCGACGACCACCACGGCGACCAGCTTGAGCGAGTGGATCAGCGCTTCGCCAAGGGCGCCGTCCATGGCACCGGCACCATAGGCGAAAGCCATCATCGCCAGTGCCGAGGGCAGGGTGAAGGCGAGCCAGGCCAGCAGGGCGCCGACCAGGCCGCCGCGGATCAGTCCGATGGCGAGCCCCACCTGGCTGCTGGCCGGGCCGGGAAGAAATTGGCACAGCGCCACCAGTTCGGCGTAGGCGGATTCGCTCAGCCAGGCCCGGCGCTTGACGAAGACCTGATGGAAGTACCCCAGATGAGCGACCGGACCGCCGAAGGACGTCAGCCCGAGGCCAAGGAAGGTCAGAAAGATATCCAAGTGGCGTCGCGGCTGTTGTCGGAGGGGTTGTTGCGATTGTTGAGGGCTGTGTTCCATGACGTCACCGCGAGAAGTGGCAGTCCAGTCTGGCACCTCGAGGTGACAGTGAAATGAAAGGAGATAACGGAAGGCAGGTGGCATGGACAGGGGGCGTCATGCCCCCTCTCTGTCTGTGCTCTGTCTCCAGTCTATCTCAACTCAATCTCCGCTCTATCTCCGCTCTATCTCCAGTCTGGCCGACTAGCCCTTCGGCCAGGGCCTCATCCCACCAGTCAGCCAGCGCCGGTACTTTTCAGGCAAGCCTTAGGCGCTGTCCGAAAAGTCGACGAGCGAAGGTTAGACAAGGCAAAAATCGGTGAGAAAGCGCAGTTTACGGGGTGTAAATGAGCATTTTAAGCCGATTTTTAACGCCGTATTACCGAGCGCAGGCACTTTTCAGCCAAGCCTTAGCGCAGGTAGAGGCGGCCCTGTTCGTACAGACTGCGGCAGTCGCTGGCGTCGTGGAAGCGATCGGCTTCGATATTGCCGCTGGCAACCCCGGGGCCGGCGAAGCGAGGATCATCGCACTCACCGTCGTGGCTCCACTGGCTGCCGTCGTCGCCCCACTCGATCTCGCCACCGACGTAGCTGCTCGATGCGCTGGCAGAGGCGCCGGCCGACGCTGCGCTGCTGGTGGACAGCGACTCGGATACCACCAGGGTCGCGGGTGCCAGCTGGCCGCTGCCATCGTAGCTGCCGACCCAGACGTTGTAGTTGCCGCTGGGGGGCGAGGTCAGTACCACCGCCGGATCGGTGCCGTCGGCGTCATCGCTGCAGTGCCAGATGCCGCTGGCGTCGTAGACCACCAGGGTGGTATCGCTGGCCGAGGTGGCGGCGATCTTCAGCGGATAGCTGCCGGCGGTGTAGTTGATGTCCACATCCGGAGCCTCGGCGTTGACGAAGCCGGCGCAGTCGGCGCTGACCACACTGGCCCGGGTATTGCCGCCGGCCATCACGTCGAGGGTCTGGGGATCCGGCTGGAAGCCGGCGCTCAGGGTCAGGGTGGAATAGACCGGAGCGGCGGACCAGTCGAGCTGCTGGGCCACGGCAGGCTTGCTGGTGGACATGCCGGCGCAGGCGGTGGTCAGCAGAGGAAGCGCCAGAATGAGGGAGGTACGTGCGAAGGGGGGCATCGGATGTCCTTGGATGGCGACGGGGCGAATGAGACACCAGGTCAGTTGAACGAGGGGGCAGTCGAATGGACGGACGACATGACAAGAGCGACGCCCGAATTTCAGCGCACGCCCGGTCCTTAGCATAAAAAACCTGGATATCGGATACCACTTAATAAGCACTCACTAGCTCTGGGCGATAGTGCTGTGCTGAATCGGCGCATCAGGCTGAATCAGCAAAAAGTACGCTGAAAGTGTGTTCTACAGGCGTGGTACTGTGATTCATGGAAATTTGAGAGCAGGCGATGGCGTCGGGGGTCTTCGGAATGGGCCCGCGCAGGGCACCCGGGAATCCGGTTCGGTCTTCGCCAGCACTCGACGAGACCGTCATCTTCCCGACACGCAGAGGATGCTGCCGATGGATACCCCCCGTACGGAGCGAATCTCGATCTACCCCTTGACCACCCGCGTAAGAGTGGACGTCGAAGGCCAGGTCCTGGCCGACACCCTGCACGCGCTGGAACTCACCGAACCGGGCTACCCGCCACGTCTCTACCTGCCTCGCAGCGACGTCGACATGAGTCGTCTGGTAGAAAGCGACACCCGGACCCACTGCCCGTTCAAGGGTGACGCTCGCTACTTCCATGTGGAGGTCAACGGCCGCCGTTACGAAGATTCGGTGTGGAGCTACGAACAACCCCTCGATGGCGTCCAGGCGATCCGCGCCCACCTGGTATTCGATCCCAGGGTCGCGACCGCCAGCGTCGAATCCTGAAGAGGGGCCGCTTGGCGATAGAGAGCCCTGTCAGGCGGTCAGGCTGCCAGAAACTGGTCAGCACAGCTCCAGCGGCACTTCTTGGGCCTCGAAGGCCAGCAGCCATTGCTTGCGGCCCATGCCACCTGACGATAGAGAGCCCTGTCAGGCTGCCAGGAACTGGTCAGCACAGCTCCAGCGGCACTTCCTGGGCCTCGAAGGCCAGCAGCCATTGCTTGCGCCCCATGCCACCTGCATAACCCGTAAGGCTGCCATCACTGCCGATGACCCGGTGGCAGGGCACCACGATGGCGATGGGATTGCGTCCGTTGGCCGCGCCCACCGCCCGGTGGGCTCCCTTGCGGCCGAGTCCTTCGGCGATCTGGGCATAGCTTCGGGTCTCGCCGAAGGGGATCTCCGACAGCGCCTTCCACACCTGACGCTGGAAGTCGGTGCCCAGGGGATCCAGCGGCAGCGAGAAGCTCTGGCGTCGCCCCGCAAAGTAGTCATCAAGCTGTTCGCGGCAGGCGCGAGTGTGCTCCGAGGGGCGAGCCGTGATGGTCTCGGCACGACCGATGTCGATAAAGTCGAGTCGGGCGACGCCGCCAGCGGTAGCGGCGATGACGATGGCTCCCAGAGCGTCGACCTCGGGCGGATGGTAGACCTCGAGTCCAGCGAAGGCGTCGAGACAGGCGATGGGATCAAGGGTCGTTGTCATGGTCATGACTCCAGAGTTGCAGCAGCAGATAGCTGCGCCAGGGGCGGGCCTTGTCAATGTCGATGCCGATGTCGCTGTCGCCCCCAGCCAATGAAGGGGGGGACAGGACGCGTCGAATCACGGCGTCACCGGCGAGCCAGACATCGGGATCGCTTTCGCCCCTTAGACGGGCGTAGCCGGCGGTCCAGGGGCCGATGCCGAGAATGTCCTCCCAGTGCGGAGGCTTGCGCTCGTCACCTGCCACCGCCTCGGCCAGGCGTCGAAGCGTCTGGCGTCGGCTGTCGGGCATGCCGAGAAAGGCAAGCGGCGAGCCTGCCAGCGACGCCGCGCTCGGAAAGTGGCAGCCACCGTCCGGGGTCCTCTCGCCGAGGGCATCGACCAGCGTCTGGGTCAGGGCGCGCGCCTGGACGAGGCTGACCTGCTGGCCGAGTACGGCGCGAACGGCAGCCTCGAAGGGTGACCATAGCCCAGGCAGGCGCAGGCCTTCCACCAGCGGCAGAACGGGAGCCGCGTCGCGCAGGGTCGCGTCGATCAATGAGGGGGTAGCGTCCAGGTCGAGCATGCGCCGAATATTGGCGATGACGCCGGTCACCTGATTCAGATCGTCGATGACCAGTTCGACACGAAAGCCATGGCGTTCGGGCTGATGGAAGGCGGTGAAGTGCCCACGGGCGCTACGCCAGCGGAAACGTCGGCCGTAGTGATCGTCGCCGACCCACTCGAGACCGCGGATCGCTCGGCGAGCGAAGAAGTCGCGCAGCGTGGCGAAGGCGTAAGGGGGACGATAGCCGAGGGTCAGGCTCAGGCACTGGCCGAGCCCCTGCCCTGTGTCCTTGCGCGTGCTGGTGCTCGACACGCGCCGGCGGATATCACGGGGGCTGAGTCCGATGCGCTCGCGGAACACCTCGTTGAAGCGTCGTACGCTGCCGAAGCCGCTGGCCAGCGCGACCTCGCCGATGGTCAGGCTCGATTCATGCAGCAACTGTTTGGCGAACAGACAGCGACGATGCTGCGCATAGCCCGATGGCGAAATGCCCAGGTGGCGCTGAAACAGCCCTCGTAGATGGCGAGCTCCGATACCGAGCCGTGCGGCCAGGGCCTCGACCGAGTCACCATCCAGCGCGCCCTGGTCGATCAGCGCAAGCGCTCGCTTGAGGGTGGTGTCACTACCTTGCCAGGCAGGCGAGCCCGGGGCGCTGTCGGGACGACAGCGCAGACACGGTCGGTAACCCGCCTGGAGCGCGCCCAGCGCACTTTCGTAGTAGCGCACGTTGTCTTCCCGCGGCAGTCGCGCCGGACAGATGGGCCGACAGAAGATACCGGTGGTCAGCACCGCCACGAAGAAGCGACCGTCGAAGCGTGGGTCCCGGCTGAGCCGGGCACGTCGCAGCGTCGCGAGGTCAAGCGTCATGGGGTGGGATGCGCGGGCGCCTGATGCGTGGCCCGGGGCGCCTGGCTGGCGGGTGGCGTTCAGGTTGGCGGACGGCGCAGGCATGTCCCTCTCCCAGACGGTATGCTTGAGGACAAGTCTATCGCGTCCTTGTCCCCACAATGGCGGAAATCGGCACTCACTGGAAGATCGTTGTCCCCCCCGCACAGGAGAACCGCATGTCGCTACCCTTGACTCGCCACAATCGTCCGCGTCAGGTGCTTGACGCCATCGAGGCAGCCAATACCGGTCTCAGGGAAGACGACCGGCAGGCCAAGTTCGACAAGATCGCGGCCTCGCCCTACGCCTTCTTTCGAGGCACCAATCATCTGTACTGGGCCGATGTCTGGCATGACTGGCGCTTTTCGCTCTACGGCGGTCAGGTCGACACCCAGACCTGGTTGCAGGGTGACGCCCACGCCTTCAACTTCGGCGCCTATGGCCACCACGATGACCACGTGCGCTACGGCATGGACGATTTCGACGACTCGCTGATCGGTGACTATCAGTATGATCTCTGGCGCCTGGCCATCAGTCTGGTGCTGGACGCCCACGACAATCAGGGTCTTTCGCCCAAGGCGCTGCGCCGTGGTCTCAAGCACCTGGTGCTGGCCTACCATCGGGAGCTTGCCGACCATCGCCGAGGCGAGACCCCAGGGTACGTCAATGTGGAGAGCGCCAAGGGGCCGCTCAAGCCGTTCATGCAAAAGGTCGAGCGCAAGAAGAGTCGGGCCAAGATGCTCGACAAGTGGACCCGGCTCGACGATGACGGCCGCCGGCTCGAGCGTGAGGGCAAGCTGTCCAACCTGCCTGCCCACCTGGACAGCCAGTTGCGCAAGGCCATCAACGAGGAGTATCGCGATACCCTGAAAGGCGAGCGCAGCGAGTCCGAGGACGAGCACTTTCGCATCAAGGACACCGCGCGGAGTCTGGATGCGGGCACCGGTTCACTGGGACTGGACCGTTTCTACGTGCTGATCGAGGGTGGCAAGGACCACGAGCACGACGATGTCATTCTCGACGTCAAGGAGCAGCCTGGGCCGGCCGGACTGGTGCTGATGAGCGAGGCCGGCAAGCGCGCCTGGAAGGCGACCTTCCCGCATGAGGGCATTCGTCATGCCGCCGCTTTCCACGCCATCGCCGAACACCCGGATATCTACCTGGGCTGGCTGCACCTGGGCGACAAGGTGTTCTCGGTGCGCGAGCGCTCGCCCTACAAGGAAGACTTTCCTACCCACAAGCTGAAGGGCGGCAAGGACTATCGCCAGCTGGTAAAGCAGTGGGGTGGCATCCTCGCTCGCGAGCACCTGCGCGGCGCCGCTGCGCTGACGCCGGACGATCCGGGCCGTTTTGCCCGGGCGGTGGGCCGGCGGGTCGACGGTCACCTCGATCAGGTGGTCGAGATGGTGACCACCCTGGCGCACAGCTACGCGCGTTGTGTGGCCCAGGACCATCAGACCTTTGTGCAGTCACGCAAGGATCGGCAGTGATGCCTGGCCTGGCTCAGGTCTGCTCGCCCGGCTCCAGCGGCTCGCGGGTGGGGCCTCGATAGACCCGCGCCAGGGTCCGCGTCATCAGCTTGCGTGACAGACCCGGCACCAGGCGCATGCCAAGGGTGGCCAGGCGTGCCTGGCGGGTCGGCACGATCAGGTAGTCACCCTTGTGCAGTCCCGTGAGGGTATCGTCGGCGATGGCGTCCAGGCTGGCCTTGGGGATGGACAGGGTCTGGGCGCGATTTTCCGGCGTCCGGCCCTGTTCCAGGGTGTCGACCATGGGCGAGTCGAACTCGCCGGGGCACACCAGCTGTACACGGATGCCCTGGGGCGCGAGCTCGTAGTAGAGCGACTCGGTCAGCCCCACCAGGGCGTGCTTGCTGGCGCAGTAGGGGGTGTAGCCGAAGACCCCGGTCAAGCCCGCCACCGAGGCAATATTGATCAGCCAGGCCGCGGGGGCATTGCCCTTGTGTCCGTGCTGGCGCCCGCCCTGGGCCGCCAGAAACGGCAGCGCCGCCCGAGTGGCGTTGAGCGGGCCGAAGTAGTTGACCTCCATGACCTCGCGAAAGTCCCGCTGGGTCAGTGTCTCGAAGTAACCCTCGCGCATTACCCCGGCGCAGTTGATCAGACCGTCGATGGCGCCGCTTTCGGCGGCGATGGCGGCCATGGCCTCCTGCATCGCGGTTTCATCGGTGACGTCCGCCACCCGACAGTCGACCACCGCCGCCGGCGACTCGCCTCGCAGCGTCTCGAGCGCGGCAAGCAGGCGCTGTTCGTTGCGGGCCACCAGGGTGACCCGCGCGCCCTCGCGTATCAGCCGCTGTGCCAGCGCCTGGTCGGCATCGACACCCTGCTCGTCGAGCAGGGTACGGTAGCCGGTCAGGGCCGCGGCACGCACCATGGGCTGCATGGGGGTATCTCCGGGACAGGGTGTGATCAGTATATCGCTCTGTGCGCGGGGCCGCGCTTGGTCAAAAGATATAGATGCCAGGCGTCTAATATGCCGAAGCGGGAGGTGCTGGTATACGCCGGCGGCGCCCCGCAGGGCGCCGCCGATGATAGAGCGAGTGTCGAGCTGCGCCGAAGAGGCGTCCCGGACTCAGCGATAGGTGTCCTTGAAGCGATCGCGCAGCTGATTCTTCTGCACCTTGCCCATGGTATTGCGCGGCAGGCTTTCGACGAAGAATACCCGCTTGGGCTGCTTGTAGCGGGCCAGCTTGTCGCTCAGCGCGGCGATGACGTCGGCCTCCTGGGGCGAGGCGCCTTCGGCGGGCACCACCACCGCGGTCACCCCTTCGCCCAGGTCAGGGTGGGGCAGGCCGATGACCGCGGATTCGGCGACGCCGTCCATCTCGTCGATATGCCCCTCGACCTCCTTGGGGTAGACGTTGTAGCCGCCGGAGATCACCAGATCCTTGTCGCGTCCGACGATCTGCACATAGCCCCGCTCATCGATCTGGGCCAGGTCGCCGGTGATGAAGAAGCCATCTTCCAGCAACTCCTCGGCGGTCTTCTCGGGCATCCGCCAGTAGCCCTGGAACACATTGGGGCCGCGCACCTCGAGCATGCCGATCTCGCCCTGGGGCAGCGGCGTATGGTTGCCACCCTCACGGTCGGTGATGCGCACCTCGACGCCGGGCAGCGGCATGCCCACGGTGCCGGCGATGCGATCACCGTCGTAGGGGTTGGAGGTGTTCATGTTGGTTTCGGTCATGCCGTAGCGCTCGAGGATGGCGTGGCCGGTGGCGGCCTCGAAGGCCTCGTGGGTCTCCGCCGTCAGCGGCGCCGACCCCGAGGTGAACAGGCGCATGCGGGCGGTGGCCTCGCGGGTCAGGCGGGGATCCTTGAGCAGCCGGGTGTAGAAGGTCGGCACCCCCATCATGGTGGTGCCTTCGGCCATTTCCTCGAAGATCACGTCCGGGTCGAACTTCGCCAGGAAGCGCATGCTGGCGCCGGCCATCAGGATCACGTTGCAGGCCACGAACAGCCCATGGGTATGGAAGATCGGCAGGGCATGGATCAGCCGGTCGTGCTCGTCGAAGCGCCAGGCCTCGACCAGCGACTCGGCATTGGAGCCAAGATTGCGATGGCTCAGCATGGCGCCCTTGGAGCGGCCGGTGGTGCCAGAGGTGTAGAGGATCGCGGCCAGGTCATCCGGCCCGCGCTCGAGCATCTCGGTGACCGGTGTGGCCGCCTCGGCGGCCTCCATCAGGCTACCGTCGGCGGCGGTGCCCAGGGATTCGACTCGGGCGCCACCGCAGGAGGCAGCGACCTCGCGGGCGGCCGTGAGTGAATCCGGGCGGCAGACGAACAGGGCGGGTTCGGCGTCACCGAGGAAGTAGCGAATCTCCTCGCTGGTGTAGCCGGTATTGAGCGGCAGGTAGACCCCGCCGACCTTGAGGCTCGCCAGGTACAGAAGGATCGCCTCGGGGCTCTTGTCGACCTGGACGGCAACCCGGTCACCGGGCCCCACGCCGAGCGCGACCAGCGCCCCGGCGAGCCTGGCCACCGCTTCCAGCGCATCGCTGTAGCGGTAGTCACGGCCTTCGCGGGTGGTGATGAAGGGCGCGTCGCCACGCTCGGTCATGCGCTTTTCAAAGGTGGCAAAGAGGTTGTGATTCATGTGACGGGATCTCCCTTCAAGTGCTTGCGGGCGCGACGACGCTGGTCCCTGACCTGAGACGAGCAGGCCACCTTGCCTTCGGTGGTGTAGCGCTCATGGTTGCCTTCGATGTCGTCGAGCACGTAGAGATAGTTGACCATCAGTGAGCCGAACTGTGACAGCCCCCGGCGAGAGGTATCACCGAGCCAGTTGATGCGGTGCAGTTCGGCGCCATTGCCGAGATGGAAGCGAGCGACGGTATTCAGCGGCAGATTGCGCGCGTTGCGCTCCTTGGTGAGGTAGTGAGCGGCCAGCGGCTTGATCACCTCACCCAGGGCCTTGCTGCGCTCGGAGTCCTCGAGCCAGTCGTCCTGATCGAGCTCGGCCAGCAGGGCGCGGGTGTCGTCGTCGAGGCGACCGCGTTGGTCCTGGCGCTCGGCGTCCAGCCAGGCGCGAAAGCCGGGTACCGGTGACAGGGTGACGAAGTTCTTCAGCCGCGGCAGTTCCGACTTCAGCTCCTTGACCACCTGTTTGATCAGGAAGTTGCCGAAGGAGATGCCGCGCAGGCCGACCTGGCAGTTGCTGATGCCGAAGAAGGCCGCACTGTCGGCGTCTTCGGCCTCGATGGCCTCGTGGTTGGCGTCCAGGATCGGCTGGATGCGCTCGGGCATGCCCCTGGTCAGGGCCACCTCCACGAAGATCAGCGGCTCGTCGCCGATGGCCGGGTGAAAGAAGGCGAAGCAGCGCCGGTCCCGGGCGTCGAGGCGCCTGCGCAGGTCGTTCCAGTCGCAGATCTCGTGCACTGCCTCGTAGCGGATGATCTTCTCCAGTACCGCCGCCGGGGTGTTCCAGTCGATCCGCTTGAGCACCAGAAAGCCACGATTGAACCAGGACGCGAACAGGTGGGCGAAGTCGGCATCGAGCGCCTCCAGCGCCGGGAAGGCCTTGAGCCGGGGCAGCAGGTCCTCGCGCATGCGCACCAGCTCATAGGTGCCGCCGGCGGTAAGGTTGAGCCGGCGCAACAGCTCCTGGCGCTGCGGTTCGCAGGCCTCGAACAGTCGCTGCAGGTCGACATTGCCGCGACTGTCCCGGTAGCACTCGTAGGCGCCGTCGACGGCCTCGGCATCGGCACTGAACTGCTCGGTCAGGCACTTGAAGAAGCGCGTCTTCTCGTCTTCATCGAGGCAGCTGTAGCCGTCCAGGGCCTGGCCGGCCAGGGCGATGCTGGAGGCCTCGCCATCGCTTTCCAGAAGCTTGCGACAGGCGTCGATCACCTGGGTATGTTCCAGCGGCGGGCCATCGCCCCGGCGTCTGAGCAAGGCGTCACGCTGCGTGATACTGGAGAACAGTTCCTGCAGAAAGCTGAAGTTCATCGGGGACATCTCCTCGGGGCTGGGCCAGGTGGGAGCGGGCCTGGTGGCCCGCTGGTCACGCGCGTCGGCGTCGGGATCATCCGGCGCTCTCCATGATCAGGTCCGGCAGCCAGGTGGCGATGCCCGGGAAGAAGCACAGCAGCACGATGCCGAGCACCATGCACAGGGCATAGGGCAGGCTGCCGAGCAGGATGTCCTTGAGCGCGATATCCGGCGCGATCCCCTTGATGATGAACAGGTTAAGGCCCACCGGCGGGGTGATCAGGCCGATCTCCAGGTTGATGGTCAGGACCACCGCGAACCAGTAGGGATCGAAGTTGGCCGCCAGAATGATCGGCAGCAGGATCGGCGCGGTCATCACGATCACCGCCACCGGCGGCAGGAAGAAACCGGCCACCAGCAAGAAGACGTTGATGATCCCCATCAGTACCCAGCGATTGACCTCCAGTGCCGCGATCGCCTCGGCCACCGTCTGGGTGATGAACAGCGACGACAGGGCGTAGGCGAAGATCTCGGCGCAGGCGATGATCAGCATGATCATCACGCTCTCGCGCAGAGCGTCGCGCATGATGGTGGTCAGCGGTTTCACCTGCCACATGCGATAGACCACGATGGCCAGGGCCAGACACAGGAAGGCCCCGGCACCGGCCGCCTCCGAGGGCGTGGCGACACCGCCGTAGAGAGCGAACAGGATACCGCTGACCACCACCAGGAAGGGCAGCACCCGCACCAGCGCCTTCATGTTGGTCTCGACGTTCCTGGCGACGGTGTCCTTGAGCTCGCGGGCGGCATCGGCGACGGGGCTGGGGGTGTCATAGCCACCGGCCAGCTTGCAGGCGATCAGCGTCCAGGCCATGAACAACAGCGCCAGCATGATGCCGGGCAGGGCGCCGGCGATGAACAGCCGTCCGATCGAGGTCTCGGTGGAAATGCCATAGACGATCATGGTGACCGAGGGCGGAATCAGGATGCCCAGGGTGCCGCCGGCGGCGATGCAGCCAGCCGCCACGCCGTCGGGATAGCCGCGCTTGCGCATCTCGGGGATACCCAGCTTGCCGATGGCGGCGCTGGTGGCAGGCGACGAGCCGGACAGGGCGGCGAAGATCGAGCAGGCGCCGATATTGGAAATGGCCAGTCCCCCCGGCACCTTGCCGAGCCACAGGTCCAGCGAAGGGTAGAGGTCGCGGCCGGTGGGGGAGGAAGCCACGGCAGCGCCCATCAGGATGAACATCGGAATCGCGACGAAGCCGAACGACGCCAGGCTGCCGAAGAAGGTCTCGCCGAAGTAGGTCAGCTCGCTGACGCCCCGGTCCATCACCAGGGCGGCGAGGGACACGCCGCCGAGGGCAAAGGCGATGGGCGTGCCGATGGCCATCAGCACGAACAGGGCGGTAACGATAAGGATGCCACTGGTAACCGGATCCATCAGCGTGCTCCTCCCAGAATTTCCGCCAGGTACTGCAGCGCCAGCAGGGTCGAGCCCAGCGCCAGCGGCACCAGTGCTGGCCACAGCGGCGGATTCCACACCGTGCCGGTGGTCCAGCCTCCGTGGTAGGCCTCCAGCAGGTAGAGCCAGGAGCCGTAGGCCAGGGCGATGCAGAAGGCCAGGCCGCACAGTGAGGCGACCAGGTTCATGGCGCACTTGATGCCGCCCTTGAGCGCATCGGGCAGCACCGTGACCGCCACTTGGCCGCCGGTCAGCAGCACATAGGGGGCGCCCAGCAGCATGGCGCCGGTGATCGAGAAGATCGCGAATTCGGTCTGCCAGGTGGTGCTTTCACCGAGCAGGTAGCGCACGAAGATCATGTGGCAGACGGCCAGCACCCCTGCAAAGAGGGCGGCGCCGGCCACCACTGCCATAGCGATGGATAGCCGGTCCATCAGCCGACAGAAAGCGCCCACCGGGCCGGAGGCATGTCGCCGGGAACCGGGGGCTGCGGGTGCAGAGACGTGGGGGGGAGAGTGGGACGGTGTGTGTGACATGGAGCCTCCGAGGTGACACGACAGCGACGAACGACGAGGCGCGGCCAGCGGCCGCGCCCACCTCGGTCTATTCCACCGCCAGGGCGGCGTCGATCAGTGCCTGGCCGTTGTCGACGTTCTCGGCAAAGCTCTTGTAGGCGCTCTCTTTCGCTACCTCGAGCCAGGCGTCGTAGTCTTCCTGGGACATCTGGACCACTTCGACGCCGTTTTCCTCGAACACTTCCACCATGGTCTGGTCGAGCTGGGCGGCCTGCTCGGCGAAGTACGCCTCGGCCTTCTCGCCAGCGTCGATCAGTGCCTGCTGCTGCTCCTCGTTGAGCCCGTTCCAGCTCTGTTCGGAGATCAGGATCGGCTCGTACATGAACCACAGGGCGTTCTCGCCCGGCGCCGTCAGGCAGCTGACCTGCTCGTAGATGCGATAGGAGACGAAGGAACCCGACGAGGTGTTGGCGCCGTCGAGCACGCCGGTCTGCATGGCGGTATAGATCTCCGACGATGGCATCGAGGCGATGGAGGCGCCGGCGGTGGCCAGCATCTCGTCGAAGGCCGGGCCAGCCGCACGCATGGTCTGGCCCTGCACGGTGTCGGGCGAGGTGATGCACTGCTGGTTGGAGGCAAAACCGCCGGCCAGCCAGGCGTCGGCCAGCACGCGAGCGCCGGCGTCCTCGATCACCTGCTTGATCATGTCCATGAACTCGGAGTCGTTGAGGCGCTGGGCACGCTCGTGATTACGCACCAGACCCGGCATCAGGGTGGCCGAGAATTCGGGATGGCGACCGCTGGCGTAGTCCAGCGGCAGCGAGGTCATGTCCAGGCGGCCGCGTACCAGCGCGCCCCACTGCTCCTTGGCCTTGAACAGCGACTGGCCGGGATAGACCTGCAGGGCCAGGTCGACGCCGGCGGCTTCGACCTCCTTGGCCATCAACTGGACCATTTCGTCGCGCACGTCGCCCTGGCCACCGGGAAACTGGTGGGACACGCGCAGGGTGGTCTCGGCGCTGGCAATAGACGCGCTGGCGGTGGCGATGGCGGCGACGGCGAGAGTGAGAGCTTGGCGTTTCATGGTGACTCCTCGAGGCGTTGTTGTTGTGATGATTGTTGTAGTGGGTGTTGTAGCGAGCGTGATGATCACTGTTGTGGTGGTGGGATAAACGCGCCGAGGTCGGCGCGGGGGATGGAGGTCAAACATTTTTTATCTGCTATGATGTATACATCAATAGCCAGCATGTATATTCCTGTCAGTTCGTAGGGCTTAGACCATGGTGGGGTGAGGGCGCCGAGGGGTCAGTCGCATCAGGACAGGATATGCTGGAACGATTCGAGTTCAGCCAAGGGACAGCCAGGGGACAGCCATATGAGCAAGAAGCCCTCCAACGCCCAGCGTCTGCGGGACTCTCTCGAGGACGACATCATCAATGGTCGGCGCACACCGGGTGAGCGACTGGACCCCGAAGAGCTGTGCCGGACCTTCCAGGTATCGCGTACCCCGGTGCGCGAGGCCATCCAGCAGCTGGTGGCCAGTGGCCTGGTGACCGTCTACCCCAAGAAGGGCACCTTTGTCGCCAGGCTAGGGCTCGAGCGACTGATCGAAATGTTCGAGGTGATGGCCGAACTCGAGGGCATGTGCGGTCGACTGGCAGCGCGGAGAATCTCAGCCGATGAACTCAAGGCCCTGCGCGACGCCTTCGAAGGATGCCGCCGCGCCGGCGAGACCGGTGACAGCGACGACTACTACTACGAGAACGAAGCCTTCCACAGCGTCATCTATCAGGCCAGCCACAACGCCTTCTTGGCCGAAGAGGCCCAGACCCTCAAGCAGCGGCTCAAGCCCTATCGACGCCTGCAATTGCAGGTGCGTTCACGCATGCAGAGCTCGCTCGATGAACACCGTGAGGTGCTCCAGGCGATCGAAGCCGGTGATGCCGAGAGCGCCGAGCGCATCCTGCGTGACCACGTGCTGATCCAGGGCGAGCGCTTCAGCGACTTTGTCTCCAGCGTGCGCAAGCTGGAGGAGGGAGGGGGCGAGTTGCGGCGCGCCACTGCCTCGAACTAGCCGGGCCCTGCCGTACCGAGATGGTGGTGTCGCAAGCAATGTCGCTTGACGACCACCACAGGCAGGGCCGAGGGTAGTCGGCATCCCACTTGCCAGCCTGAGGTAGCAGCCCATGTTTCCTGCCTTTTCCGGGCGCTATGCGTCCCTGCCCGATCGTATGCGCGCCGAGATGGCGCCCACCCCTGTGGCGGCGCCGCGTCTGCTGGCCTTCAATCGTCCGCTGGCCGAGGCGCTGGGTTTCGACCTTGACGCCTTCGACGCGACCCGTGCCGCCGAGGTGCTTGGTGGCAACGCCGTGCCCGACGGAGCGACGCCGATCGCCGCGGCCTACGCCGGGCATCAGTTCGGCAACTTCGTGCCACAGCTCGGCGATGGTCGGGCGATCCTGCTGGGCGAGCTAGCCCATCGAGACGGTGGCTTGCGTGAGGTCCAGCTCAAGGGCGCCGGACGCACGCCCTTTTCCCGCGGCGGTGATGGTCGCGCGCCGATCGGACCGGTGCTGCGCGAGTATCTGGTGTCAGAAGCCATGGCCGCACTGGGGGTGCCCACCACCCGGGCGCTGGCGGCGGTGGCCAGCGGCGAGCAGGTGGTGCGCCAGATGGTAGAGCCCGGGGCGGTACTGACCCGGGTAGCCTCGAGCCATGTGCGGGTCGGCACCTTTCAGTACTTTGCCGCCCGTCGTGACAGCGAGGCGCTGTCGCTGCTGGTGGACTTCTGCATCGAGCGCCACTACCCCGAGCTGGCCGACTTGCCCGAGGCCGAGCGCGCGCTGGCGCTGCTCGAGGCGGTGGTCGAGCGCCAGGCAAGCCTGGTCGCCCAGTGGAAGGGGTTCGGCTTTATTCATGGGGTAATGAACACCGACAACTGCGCGATCTCGGGGGAGACCATCGACTATGGTCCCTGCGCCTTCATGGACGCCTTCCACCCGCACAGGGTGTTCAGCTCCATCGATGAACGCGGGCGCTACGCCTGGGACAACCAGCCGGCCATCGCCCAGTGGAACCTGGCGCGCCTGGCCGAGACGCTGCTGCCGCTGATCAGTGACGATCAGGAGCGAGCGGTGGCGCTGGCCACCGAGACCATCGAGGCCTTCGCTGAGTGCCATGACGCCGCCTGGACGGCGGTGCTGCGTGCCAAGCTGGGACTCGGGGCTGATGACTCGCAAGGCCAGCCGGAAAGCCGCTCGACCGATGGTCAGGGGGGCCAGGTGGCAGACGAGGACCTGGCCCTGGGCGAGGACTTCCTCAAGGCCATGGAAGAGGGCAACGCCGACTTCACCCTGAGCTTTGCCCATCTGTCCCGGGCGCTGGCCGGTGATGAGGCAGCGCTTGCCGAGGGCTTCGAGCGCAGTGGCAGGCTCGAGGCCTGGCTGCCGCGCTGGCGCGAGCGTCTGGCCCGTGAAGGCGTCTCCGACGAGGTCGTCGGCGCGCGCCTGGCGGCGGCCAACCCCCAGGTGATACCGCGCAATCATCTGGTCGAGAAGGCCATTCGCGCCGCCATCGATGACGACGACCTGAGCGTATTCGAGACGCTGCTCGCCGCCGTGACCCGGCCCTACCGGATCCCGGACGATACCAGCCTGCTGGCCCCACCCGGGCGCGACGAGCGAGTGCTCAGAACCTTCTGCGGTACCTGAGGGACCCCACCGGCAACGTCGTCGCCGCCGGTGGGCTGCTCGCCAGCAGGACTTACGCCGACAGAACTTTCGCCAGCAGGGCTCGCGCCGGCTACTGCGGTGCCTGGCTGGCCTGCAGGGTGCGCGTCAGCAGTGCCCGCAGGGCGGCCGGGCGCACCGGCTTGAGCAGCAGCTGGTAGCCACCGCGGCGGACCTCTTCGGCCACCTCCTCGGTGCGGTCGGCGGTGATCACGATACCGGGCACCGCGCCGGTCAGGCGCTCCCCCAGGGCGTCCAGCGCCATCAGGCCGGTGACCTCGTTGTCCAGGTGATAGTCGGCGAGGATGGCGTCGGGGTCATCGTCCAGATGGCGCAGCACCGACTTGGCGCCACCGATGGAGGTGGCGGTGAACACCTCGCAGCCCCAGCCCGACAGCATCGCCTTCATGCCCTCGAGGATCAGCGACTCGTTGTCGATACACAGGATGCGCTTGCCGTCGAGCTTGCTGGCGACCTTGCGCGCAGGCCGGGAGTCCGTGTCCTCGGCCGGGGCCTTTGCCTCGACCCTGGGTACGCTGACTGAGAATACCGTGCCCACGCCGACCCAGGAGCGCACCCGGATGGGGTGGTCGAGCACCCGGCTCATGCGGTCGGCGATGGATAGGCCGAGGCCCAGTCCCTTCTCGCTTTCCTTGTGGCGCGAGGCCTGATCCAGGCGACGAAACTCCTGGAAGATCTCGGCCTGCTTGGCCTCGGGGATGCCGGGGCCGCTGTCCCATACCTCGATCAGCAGGCGCTCACCGCGCCGGCGAATGCCCAGCAGCACCCGGCCCTCCTGGGTGTAACGGATGGCGTTGGACAGGAAGTTCTGGATGATTCGGCGCAGCATCTGGCTGTCGCTGTCCACCCACAGGGCCGACCCCACCACCTTGAGGTCCAGGCCGCGATCTTCGGCCATCACCGCAAACTGGGCCTGCAGCGGGCGCAGGATGTCGGTCAGCGCAAAATGGCTGCGTCTGGGGGTCAGCGCGCCGGCGTCCAGCTTGGAGATATCCAGCAGGGTGCCGAGCAGCTCTTCGGCGGACTGCAGTGAGCTGTCGATATGGCCGATGGTGCGCTTCATGTCCTCGGCGCCCATGTCCTGGGACAGCGCCGAGGTAAACAGCCGCGCCGCGTTGAGTGGCTGCAGCAGGTCATGGCTGGCTGCGGCCAGGAAGCGCGTCTTGGAGGCGTTGGCGTCCTCGGCCACCTGCTTGGCCTGGCGCAGGGCCTGCTCGGCTTCGGCGCGCACTCGGTTCTCCTGGCGCAGCGCGGCGTTGGCTTCGGACAGGGCCAGGGTGCGCGAGCGTACCCGCTCCTCCAGGGTCTCGTTGGTTTCCTTGAGGGCGATCTCGGCCCTCCGGCGCTCGGTAATGTCCTGGTAGAGCGCGAAGAAGCCGAGGATCGCGCCGCTGTCGCCGAAGTGCGGAGTATAGGTCACCAGCATGTAGCGCAGGCCTTCGTTGGTGATCTCGAGCGACACCTCGAAGCTGACCCTTTCGCCACTCAGGGTGCGCTGAATCCAGGGAATGCGCTCCTCGGCCATGGTCTCCGGAATCACCTGGGTCACCTTCTTGCCGATGACCTCGTTGCGGTTGATGTTGAAGGCCTGCTCGTAGGCACGGTTGGTAAAGAGGTAGCGACACTCCCGGTCGAAGTAGGCGATCAACGCCGGCACGTTGTCGGTATAGATGCGGATATTGTTTTCCGAGCGGATCAGCGCTTCTTCGGTGCGTTTCTGCTGGGTGATGTCCTGATAGGTGTAGACGAAGCCGCCACCGGGCATGGGGTTGCCCTGGACCTCCAGCACGCTGCCGTCCTGGCGATATCGCACGTAGCGGTGGGGCTGGCCCTCGCGGATGTTGTCGAGCAGCAATTCCACGTGCTCTTCCGGGTCGCCGGGGCCGTACTCGCCGTTATGGGCGTTGTAGCGGAAGATGCGGTCGATCGGTGCGCCGACACGGATCAGGTGGTCAGGGAAGCGGAACAGCTCCAGATAGCGCTGGTTCCACACTACCAGGCGCAGGTTCTGATCCACCACGCTGATGCCCTGGTTGATGTTCTCGATGGTGGCCTGGAGCAGGGCGCGATTGAACTCCAGCACCTGGGAGGCCTCATCGACGATGGAGATGACGTCGGAGATGCCGATGCCACGCCCCTGCAGCGCGGAGTTGACGACGATGCGCGCCGACGAGGCGCCCAGCACCGAGGCCAGAAAGCGCTCGGTGAACTGGATCACGTCGATGGACGCTCGGGCACTGTCTTCCAGCGCCTTGCCGTTGCGCCGGGCGTAGTCCGAGAAGGCGCGGTCGACCTGGCCGGCGCTGAGGAAGCGCTGGCACAGCACCTTCAGGTCGCCGACCGTGGTAGCCCCGGTCCAGGGGCGATTGACCGAGGTCTGGCGGGTCTCGACGCTGTCGACGAACAGCGACGCCTGAATCCGTTCCACCACCCGCTGAGGGGTTACCTGGGAGACAAAGATGTAGGCCACCAGGTTGACCCCCAGCGACAGCATCACGCCGTGGGTAAAGCTGTCACCCACGTGCAGGCCGAACAGCGAGGTCGGTGACAGCCAGGCGATCCCCTGCGGCCCACCCTGGAGCCAGCCGGCGGGCAATACACCGGCGTTGATCATCGCTGGCAACAGCAGGGTGTAGGCCCAGATGGCGAAGCCCGCGTTCATGCCGACGATGACCCCCAGGCGATTGCCGCGCTTCCAGTAGAGCCCGCCGATCAGCGCCGGGGCGAACTGGGCGGCGGCGGCGAAGGACAGCATGCCGATGGAGGCCAGCGAGGTGAATTCGCCGATCAGCTGATAGAAGCCATAGGCCATGGCCAGGATCACGGCGATGGTAATGCGCCGTGCCCGCAGGACCAGGCGTCCGTAGTCGCGAGCCTTGGTGTCGAACCAGCGCATGCGGAACAGTGCCGGGATGACGATCTCGTTGGAGATCATGATCGAGACCGCCACGGCGGCGACGATGACCATGCCGGTGGCGGCGGAGAAGCCGCCGATAAAGGTCAGCAGGGCCAGCCAGCTCTGGTTGGCGGCCATCGGCAGCGACAGCACATAGGTATCGGGTGATACGTCGGTGCCGGCGAAGATGGTCAGGCCGGCGGCGGCCAGCGGCAACACGAAGAAGGCGAACAGCACCAGGTACAGCGGGAACATCCAGCGCGCGCGGGCGGCGTCGTCGCGGTGGGTGTTCTCCACCACGGTGACGTGAAACTGACGCGGCAGACACAGGATCGCCAGCATGGCCAGCAGGGTCTGGGCCCAGAAGCTCTGGCCGAAGTCCTGCTGGGCCAGTTGCCGCTGCAGCTGCAGGTGGGTGTCGGCCCGGGTCATCAGGTCCTGCAGGCCATCGAACATGCCCCAGGTGACGTAGGCGCCGAGGATCAGGAAGGCTACCAGCTTGACCAGCGACTCGAAGGCCACCGCGTGGATCAGGCCCTCGTGGTGCTCGGTGGCGTCGGTATGGCGGGTACCGAACAGGATGGCGAAGATCGCCATGACGATGGCCACATAGAAGGCGGTGTCACCGAACAGCGGCGCCTGGGTGATGTCGGAGGCGTCGGTGAGCACGGCAAAGGACGTGGACACGGCCTTCAACTGCAGGGCGATGTAGGGCAGGGTGCCGATCAGCGCGACCAGGCTGGCGAAGGCCGCCAGAGACTGGGTCTTGCCGTAGCGAGAGGCGATGAAGTCGGCGATCGAGGTGACGTTCTGGTGCTTGGCGACCCGCACCATCTTGGCCAGTACCGGCCAGAACAATAGAAGCGTCAGTACCGGACCGACGAAGATGCTGGCGAACGACCAGCCGGAGGTCGCCGCCTGGCCCACGGCGCCGTGGAAGGTCCAGGAGGTGCAGTAGATCGCCAGCGCCAGGCTGTAGACCAGCGGGCGACGATGGCTGGCCCCCAGGTGGCGTGCACGACGATCGCCGCGCCAGGCGATGGCGAACAGCACGGCGATGTAGAGCAGTGAAACAGCGATCAATAGCCAACCGGCAAACATGGGCACCTCCTCGACGTCAGCGGCCATTCTAGGGCATTGGCGGCCTGCTCGGCAGGGGCGCAGCGTGGTTGCCTCGATTCGGGCGCCTGAAGCGCGAAGCATTGACGGAATTTTGCGCCATCAAGGGAAAGGCATTGCCTGGTCTCAAGGCCTTGGATCGCGACTAAGGTGGATTGCACCTTTGTAGTGATAGACCATCGGCTAATATTCCAGGAATGTTTGTAAGTTGCTGAAATATTTAATGTAATGGTTTTCTTGGTGCGGTGCATTTATGCTTTTCGACTAAAGTTATCGTTCCAGGAAAGGCCATTTTGTCTAGTCTGCTTCTCGAGCCTTTGTGTCGTCTTTGCGGCGGCATTTGGCGATCAAACCACTTCTTGAGGGTAGCCTTATGCTAGACAAGAGCGCACAGGCCTACTGGAAACGAAACATACGAACCATCCTCGGCTGTCTGGCCGTATGGTTCATCGTCTCCTATGGCTTCGGCATTCTGCTGGTGGATGTACTCAACAATATCCAGTTCTTTGGCTTCAAGCTCGGCTTCTGGTTTGCACAGCAGGGATCCATCTACACCTTTATCGTGCTGATCATTTTCTATGCCTGGAAGATGAACAAGCTCGATGAAGAGTACGACGTCCACGAACAGTGACACCCGCAAAATAACGTCAATGAACGGGAATTGATTCCATGGATGTACAACTACTTACCTATATATTTGTAGGGGCGTCCTTCGCGCTCTACATCGGTATCGCGATCTGGTCGCGTGCCGGGTCTACCAAGGATTTCTACGTCGCCGGCGGCGGCGTCCACCCTGCCGCCAATGGCATGGCTACCGCGGCAGACTGGATGTCGGCGGCCTCTTTCATCTCCATGGCGGGTCTTATCGCCTATCTGGGTTACGACGCCTCGGTCTACCTGATGGGCTGGACCGGTGGCTACGTCATGCTGGCCATGCTGCTGGCGCCTTACCTGCGCAAGTTCGGCAAGTTCACGGTGCCGGACTTTATCGGTGACCGTTACTACTCGAATATCGCCCGTACCGTGGCGGTCATCTGCGTTATTTTCGTGTCCTTTACCTATGTCGCCGGTCAGATGCGCGGCGTCGGTATCGTCTTCGCCCGTTTCCTCGAAGTCGAGGTCAATCTGGGCGTGGTCATCGGCATGGTCATCGTGTTCTTCTACGCGGTGCTCGGTGGCATGAAGGGCATCACCTACACCCAGGTGGCCCAGTACTGCGTGCTGATCACCGCCTTCATCGTGCCGGCGGTGTTCCTGTCGATCATGATGACCGGCCACGTGCTGCCGCAGACCGGGCTCGGTGCCACCTTCGTCGATGCCGCCGGCAACGACAGCGGCCAGTACATTCTCGATCGTCTCGACGGTCTGCTGACGGATCTGGGCATCACGCCCTACACCGACGGCAGTCAGCCGATGATCAACGTGTTCTTTATCACCGCAGCCCTGATGTGCGGTACCGCGGGTCTGCCCCACGTCATCGTGCGCTTCTTCACCGTGCCGCGGGTGCGTGACGCCCGGGTCAGCGCCGGCTGGGCGCTGGTGTTCATCGCACTGCTCTACACCACCGCTCCGGCGGTCGGCGTGTTCGCCCGCACCAATATCATCGAGACGGTACACGAGACCAGCTACGAAGAGGCACCGGCCTGGTTCAAGAGCTGGGAAGGCGTGGGCCTGATCGGCTGGCTCGACAAGAACGACGACGGTCGGGTGCAGATGGGGCCGGGCGCGCCGTTCGAGGGCAAGCCGACCTTCGAAAGCGGCCCGCTGGAAGAGGAAACTCCCGGCGAGCACGGGCAGCGGGTGGTGACCAATACGCCTACCGACAGCCCCAACGAGGTCTATATCGACCGCGACATCATCGTGCTGGCCAACCCCGAGATCGGCGGCCTGCCGGCCTGGGTGATCGCCTTGATGGCCGCCGGTGGCGTGGCCGCGGCGCTGTCCACCGCAGCCGGTCTGTTGCTGGTGATCTCGGCGGCGGTGTCCCATGACCTGATCAAGAAGCAGATCAATCCCAACCTCAGCGAGAAGGGGGAGCTGCTGGCGGCGCGTAGTGCTGCTGCGGTGGCGGTGGTGGTAGCCGGCTACTTCGGCATCAACCCGCCGGGCTTCGTGGCCCAGGTGGTGGCCTTTGCCTTCGGTCTTGCTGCCTCGTCCTTCTTCCCGGCGATCCTGCTTGGCATCTTCGACAAGCGCATGAACCGCGAAGGGGCCATCGTCGGCATGGTGCTGGGTCTGAGCTTCACTTTCATCTACATCGTCTACACCAAGTTCATCAACACCGATCCTTCGATCTGGTGGTTCGGCATCTCGCCGGAGGGTATCGGTACCCTCGGCATGATCCTCCACTTCGTTGTGGCCTTCGTGGTCTCGCGGGCAACCGCGGCACCGCCGGAGCACATCCAGGAACTGGTGGAGAACGTGCGTGTGCCGAGAGGCGCGGGTGAGGCCCACGCTCACTAGAGCGGGCCATCAGGCAGGGGCGTCGGACCACCATCCGCCGCTCCCTGCCAGACGACAACACTCCCCGACCCCGGCCTCGCCGGGGTCGGTCATGGAGCAGACATGATCGACATCGACTTCACTCATCCACCGTTTTCATTGCTCGACGAGGCCGAGCGCGAGCGGGTCCTGGGCGGGCTGGATATCGCCTACTACGGGCGGGATGACGTGATCCTCGATGCAGGGCAGTCCGGCGAGTTCGTCTTTGTGATCCACAAGGGCGAAGTCGCCGAACTGGACCCGGCCGAGGGCCCCGCCGGGGGGCGCATCGGCCACTACACCGGGGGCGATCTGTTCGGTGCCATCAGCGTGATCAACGGCCAGAGCCGTTACCGCTTCGTCGCCGAAGAAGAAAGCCTGTGTTACCTGATGCCGCACACCTTGTTTCTGTCGCTGTGCGAGAACAACGCCGCCTTCTCGGACTACTTTCACCAGCGCCTGATCAGCAAGACGCGCTTGCTGGCCGAACGTCGCGCCGAGGGCGGCGTCACCCTGGCCGGATTCATGCTCGCCCGGGTGAACGAGTGCATGCGTGAGCCGCTCAAGGTCGGCTCGACGACATGCATTCGCGACGCCGTGCTGACCCTCAAGGACAAGGGCGCCGACAGCCTGCTGGTCGAGACGCCCGACGGTCCTGGCATGCTGACCAAGACCGACCTGCTCGAGGCCCTGGTGCTGGAGGGGTGCGACGGTGATGCCGAGGTCGGTGGTATCGCTCATCTGTCGCTGGTGACGGTGGATGAAAGCCAGTACCTGTTCGAGGCACTGATCGAGATGACCCGCCACAAGGTGGCCAGGGTGGTGGTGCTTCAGGGCCAGCGGCTGATCGGTGTCGTGGAGCTGACCGATGTGCTCAGCTTCTTTTCCAGCCGCAGCTACGTGGTCAGCCTGCAGGTCGAGCAGGCGACGACCCTGGCCTCGCTCAGCGAAGCAAGTCAGCGTGCGCCGGAGCTGGTCGAGGCGCTGATGGCCCAAGGGGTACGCATGCGCTTCGCCATGGGCATGCTGTCGGCGCTCAATGGGCGCATCATCAGCAAGGCCTGGCACTTCTCGATGCCGGCCCCTCAGCGCGAGCGCGCCTGTCTGCTGGTGCTCGGCAGCGAAGGGCGCGGCGAGCAGATCCTGAAGACCGACCAGGACAATGCGCTGATCCTGGCCGATGACCAGCAGTGGGACGAGCTCAGCGCAGATACCGCGCGGTTCACCAGCGTGCTCGACGATCTGGGCTATCCGCGCTGCCCGGGCAACATCATGGTCTCCAACCCCCAGTGGGTCGGCACCCTTGCGCAATGGCGCGCGCGCATCCGTCGCTGGGTCAGCGAACCCGACGGAGAAAGCCTGATGCGTCTGGCGGTGCTTGCCGACGCCTCGGGGGTGGCCGGTGACTTTGCCCTGGTGGACCGACTCCACGACGTGCTGATCGAAGAAACACGGGGCAATGAACTGTTGCTGACCCATCTGGCGAGGGGAGTGTTGCGGTTCTCGACGCCCTTGACCCTGTTTGGAACGCTGAAGAAGCCCGAGCACGGCGTCGACATCAAGAAGGGTGGCATCTTTCCCATCGTCCACGGTGTTCGCACCATGGCGCTGGAGTGCGGGCTGCGCGAGACCTCGACCCACGACCGGCTGGCGGCGCTGGCGTCACTCGGGCGCATCGAGCGAGTGGTGGCGGAGGATCTCGGCGAGGCGTTGTCGCTGTTCTGTGAGCTTCGGCTTCGGGCGCAGCTGGCCTACCGGCGCGACGATGCCCGGGCCACGGACGCCCCGGACAGGGTGGTGGTGCAGTCGCTCAATTCGCTGGAGCGGGACTTGCTGCGCGAGGCGCTGCACCTGGTCAAGGAGTTCAAGGCCAGCCTGTCCCACCGCTATCACCTGGAGTATGCATGAGTGTCGAGGCAGCCCCCCAGGGCAAGCTGCCTTGGCGTCAATGGTTTCGCTTGGGAGAGTACCCGATGCTGAGAGCGATCAGGCGTGTGGCCGACAGGCGTCGGCAGGCCGATGGCGATTTCGCCTGGCTGTTCAATCCCTATACCGGCGACGAGCTGGTGTCCCTGGACTGCGAAACCACCGGCCTGGATACCCGTCATGCGGAGCTGGTGTCCATCGCTGCGGTGCGCATTCGTGACGATCGCGTCTTGACCAGCGAGTCGCTGGACCTGCGGCTCGCGCGTCCTGCCAGTCTGAGTGGTGACTCCATCTGTATCCATCGCCTGCGTGGGGTCGACCTGGAAGGCGGCCTCGAGGTGCGCGAGGCCTTGACGACGCTGCTGGAATTTATCGGCAATCGCCCATTGGTCGGCTGGTGTATCGACTTCGACCTGGCCATGCTGGATCGCTACCTGAAGGCGGAGTTTGGCTTCTCGCTGCCCAACGCCACCATCGACGTGGCCCAGCAGTACCGCAAGCGGCTGCGCCGAAGTCACCCGGAAATCGAGGTGCAGCCGACCTTTGAACAATTGGCAGAGCGACTTGGAGTCCCGATCATGGGACGCCATACGGCCCTGGGCGACGCCGTCACCACGGCGCTGATGCATCTGCGCCTGGAAAGCGGGGCACTCACGGCGCCATCGCGCTGACCCGTTGCCGTCATCCGCGCTGACCCGTTGCCGTCATCCGCGCTGACCCGGTGCCACCCGCACCGGCAACCATTCACCTGCAAGGAGATCCTGTCATGAGTCTGCACGCCATGTTGACCCTTCTCGAGCCCACGCTGCTGGCGCTGGGCCTGGTCTCGGTGCTGGTGGCCTACCTCCAGTACTATCGCCGTACCCGGGACCTGTGGGGCATGGTCAAGTTCTGGGAGAAGCGACTGACCCTGACCGTGCGCGAGTTTGGCTGGCAACGTGCCGGCATCCTGCTGCTGTTGCTGGGCGTGGTGGTGCGCTATCTGCTGGCGCTGAACGTCGTCTAGGGCTTGTCTGAAAAGTGCCCGCGCTCGGTAATACGGCGTTAAAAATCGGATCAACATGCTCATTTACACCCCGTAAACTGCGCTTTCTCACCGATTTTTGCCTTGTCTAACCTTCGCTCGTCGACTTTTCGGACAGCGCCTAGGGCCTGGCTGACAGGCACTTGCGTTCTTCGACTTGCCGGACCAGACCAGACCAGACCAGACCAGGCCACGACGCGCAAGGGCGCCACTACGGCGGTGTCGTCCCTGGCGGTTTCCGATGTGCCGCCGACGAAAAGCCCCCCCCCCTTATTGTCCTCGCCGGGGTAAGCGGTCGCTGACCTCTTCGCCACTAAAGCGTCCGGATGGTAGACTGGCGCCTCTTTCATTTTCAGCCGTGATGTCCCGCTCCCATGTCGCCACAGTCCGCCTCCGCCACCCTGTTCGATCCCCGTACCCCCGAGGATGACCATCTCTCGATCGATGCCGGCGACAGCCCGGCCGACCCTGCTGCGGATGGCGACCAGACGGAAGCTCACGTTCAGGCCAAGGCACGGCGTGAGTTCAACAAGCTGCAGAAGCGCCTGCGCCGCCAGGCCGGCAACGCCATCATCGACTACGGCATGATCCAGGAAGGCGACAAGATCATGGTGTGTCTGTCTGGTGGCAAGGACAGCTACACCATGCTCGAGATCCTGCGCAGCCTTCAGCGCAACGCGCCGGTCAACTTCTCGCTGGTGGCGGTGAATCTGGATCAGAAGCAGCCGGGCTTTCCGGAGCATGTGCTGCCGAACTATCTGGACAGCATCGGCGTGGACTACCACATCCTCGAGCGCGACACCTATTCGGTGGTGAAGGAGAAGACGCCGGAGGGCAAGACCACCTGCGCGCTCTGCTCACGCCTGCGGCGCGGCTCTCTCTATGGCTTCGCCGAGGAGATCGGGGCGACCAAGATCGCCCTGGGCCACCACCGCGAGGACATTCTCGAGACGCTGTTTCTGAACATGTTCTTCGGTGGCAGCCTCAAGGCGATGCCGCCCAAGCTGCTCTCCGACGACGGCAAGAACATCGTCATCCGCCCGCTGGCGTACTGCCGCGAGGCCGATATTCAGGCCTACAGCGAGGCGATGGAGTTCCCGATCATCCCGTGCAACCTGTGTGGTTCCCAGCCCAACCTGCAGCGCCAGGTGGTCAAGGAGATGCTGGCCGAGTGGGAGGTCAAGCATCCCGGGCGCCTCGAGAGCATGTTCAAGGCGGTGACCAATGTAGCGCCGTCGCAGCTGGCGGATCGGCAACTGTTCGACTTCGAGGGGCTGGAGGCCGTACAGGCCGAACGCCAGGCCCGGCGCATCGACGTGGTGGATGCCGGCTGATCTCGCCAACAGCGAATGTGCATGACGCCATGACAGCAAAAGAGGCCGCATCTCCGGATGCGGCCTCTTTCTTGTCACACGCCATCTACTACGCTTTGCTTTCCAGATCCTGGGTACCGGGCGCTGCTGGCCAAGCCCGGCACACTGCCGCCAGGCCCGCTCAGGTAACTTCGGTGTCGGCCAGGGTCGACAGCGCGGTCAGGTCGAGGATATTGACCTCACGTCCCGATACCGCCACCAGATCCTGCTGCTGGAAACGCCCGAGGATACGGCTGACCGTTTCCACCGCCAGCCCCAGGTGATTGCCGATGTCGGCGCGGGACATGGACAGGCGGAAGCTGAACGGTGAATAGCCGCGGCGGCGGAAGCGGTCCGACAGGCCGAGGAAGAAGCAGGCCAGGCGCTGATCGGCGGTCTTGCGTGACAGCAGCTGCATCATCCGGCGGTCCTCTCGCAGCTCCTTGCTCAGGGTGCGAAACAGCTGGGCACGCAGCTCCGGTAGGGTCTGGGTCAGCGCATCGAGGCGGTCGAAGGGAATCTCGCACACCGTTGTGGTCTCCAGCGCCACCACGCTGCCGGGATAGCGGCCGTCGTCGATGCCATCCAGACCAACCAGTTCACTGGGCAGGAAGAAGTTGGTCAACTGAGCTTCGCCGCTGCCTTCGGTGGTGATCTGCTTGAGACTCCCCGATCGGACCGCGAAGACGCTGGTGAAGCGATCTCCCTGCTCGACCAATCGTGTGCCTTTCTTGATCGGCGGGTGACGACGGATGATGGAATCGAAGCGCTCGAGGTCGGCGGTCTCCAGCGACAGCGGAAGGCACAAGGAACTCAGGCTGCAGGACTCACAGCGAGTCTCATGCAGCATGGGACGCCGCCGATCTTGGGCCGTAGGACTCATTCGCAGCTCCTGTGGATCTGGGATCGATATTGACTGGGCCATGGGGAGAACAGACGTCGCCCGTACAGCACGTTGATGGCACTATTCTACACCCTCAGATCAGCTAAAAGTGGCGTCTACCTCTTTAGGATTAATAACTTAGAGGTAGGATGCGTCATTGATGCAGCCCAGTCCAAAGTTGCCAGACGGCAAAGGCGATGATCATGCCAGCGGCGACAAGGCGTGTTGCCCGATGCGCCAGCAGGGCCTGCATTTGTCTGGCGGCGAGGCCCGTCACCACAAGCGCCGGAAGCGTACCAAGACCGAAGCTCGCCATCAGCAGTGCGCCCTCGAGGGGCTCGGCCCGTGCCAGGCTCCAGGCCAGCATCGAGTACACCAGGCCACAGGGCAGCCAGCCCCAGATGGCGCCCAGCGCCACCGCCTGGGGCAGACGCACCACCGGCAACAGGCGTCTGCCTGCGGGTTCCAGGTACCTCCAGAGGTGACGTCCCAGTGCCTCGACGTGACGCAGGCCTTTCCATAGATCGGCAATGTAAAGCGCCATCAGGATCAACATCAGGCTGGCGACGATCTGCATCAGGCCACGCAGGGTCGGCGAAAGGCCGATCACCGAACCCAGGGCGGCAACTAGAGCGCCCGCCACACAGTAGCTGGTGATACGACCTACATTGTAGCCGAGCACAAGTGTGCTCACCCGCCAAGGTTGACGCATGCTGGGTGGGATGGCAAAGGTCAGGGCGCTCATGATACCGCCGCACATGCCAATACAGTGTGCACCGCCGAGCAGGCCAAACACGAAGGCCGCCATCATGGGAGGCAGTTCCAGGCCGGTAGGGTTCACTCAGGCCCTCTGGACGATGGACCACGATCGGATGTCTGCGCAGGCGTTTCGGAAGAGGAAGCGCCGTCATCGGCACCGCGAGTGTCGTCCTCATCCTCGAACAGGATGCGATAGGCGGGGCCTTCGAGGTCCTCGAACTGGTCGTTGCGCACCGCCCAGAAGAAGGCCCAGACCGCCAGGCCCAGCAGGATCAACGACAAGGGTATCAACAGGTAAAGGATGCTCATGGGCCGGGGCTTGCGGTGACGGGTGAAGGCGTCGCGGTCCGCCTGGTGCGTCCACGTCGCAGACGCAGGGCATTGCCGATGACCAGCAACGAGCTGAGTGACATGCCGATGGCGGCAAGCCATGGGGGCACGAAGCCCAGCGCCGCTGCGGGCAGCGCCACGACATTGTAGAGCACCGACCAGGACAGATTCTGGCGAATGATGCGACGGGTCTGACCGGCCACCTCGATGGCTTCGACGATACCCGTGAGCGGTTCGCCCAGCAATACCAGATCGGCGCGGGTGCGGGTGAGGTCGCTGGCCCCGGCCATGGCGATGGCAAGGTCGGCGCCGGCCAGTACCGGCACGTCATTGATGCCATCACCGACCATGGCCACCTTTTCACCCTGTGCCTGTCGCGCCTTCAAGTGCCCGAGCTTGTCCTCGGGGGTGGCCTCGCCACGCCACTGATCGACGCCCAGCGTGCGGGCAAGCTGGCCGACGTTGACTGCGCGGTCGCCCGACAGGATCTCGATGGCAAGCCCCCGCTGGGCGAGGGCGGCGAGGGTCTCGGCGGCGTCGTCACGGGGCTGATCGTCGAGCTTGAACCAGGCCTGGGGCTTGCCTTCGCAGGCCAGCAGCAGCCAAAGCCCTGCGCCAGGGAGCTCAGTAACGGGTTGGCCCAGGCAGGCAAAACCCGGCTGGCCCAGTCGCCAGCGCCGGCCGTCGATCACGCCTTCCACGCCCTGACCCGGGTGATTGCGCAGTTCGCTGGCCTGGCAGCTGGCGTCGCGCCAGGCAGCGAAGGCACGGGCGATGGGGTGCTCCGAGCCGGTCTCCAGTGCCGCCGCCAGGGCCAGATGCCGGCGCTTGGCGGCAGGGTCCATCTCGCCATTGTTGGCGCTTCCTTCGTCGTCGCTCAGCGGCCGGTGTTCGGCGAGTTGCATGCGACCCCGGGTCAGGGTGCCGGTCTTGTCGAAGACGACGCGATCGAGACAGGCCAGGGTCTCCAGCGCATCGGCTCGGGTCACCAGTACCCCGGCACGTCTCAGCCGACCGTGGGCCACGGTCAGGGCGGTGGGGGTCGCCAGCGCCAGGGCGCAGGGGCAGGTCACCACCAGTACCGACAGGGTGATCCACAGGCTGCGGCTAGGGTCGATCAGGCTCCAGACCAGCGCCACCAGGGCGGTGATGACCAGCAGGTTCAACACGAAGCGATGGGCCACCTGCTCGGCCAGGCGGGCGATACGTGGACGATGGGCGAAGGCACGGTCGGTGAGATCGAGAATGCCGGCGGCGCGGGTGTCGTCGCCGACGCGGGTGACCATCACTTCGATCGGGCTGTCCATGCACAGGGTACCTGCGTGCACGGTATCTCCCTGGCGACGCAGGCAGGGCAGCGATTCGCCGGTCAGCAGCGACTCGTCGATCTGGGCCAGGCCCGAGGTCAGGTTGCCGTCCGCGGGGATCTGGGCGCCGGGGCTGACCCGAACCCGGTCACCCGGGACCAGCCGACTGGCGGGGATGACGCGTTCATCGCCATGCTCGTCGAGGCGCACCGCAGCGCTCGGCAGGGCACTGGCCAGGGCATTGCCGCTACGGCCGTAGTGGGTACGGGCGCGAGACTCCAGGTAGCGTCCGAACAGCAGGAAGAAGGTGAACATGCTGACCGAGTCGAAGTAGCGATCACCGGAGTCGCTCACGACCGACCAGGTGCTGGCGATAAAGGCACCACCGATGGCCAGGGCCACCGGCACATCCATGCCCAGCACGCGGGTTCGCAGATCGCGCAGGGCGCCGACGAAGAAGGGTTGGGCCGAGTACAGTACCACCGGAGTGGTCAACGCCAGCGATAGCCAGGCAAACAGACGCTCGAACTCGCTACTGAGATCACCGCCGTCGACGTAGTGCGGGATGGAAAACATCAGCACCTGCATCATGCCGACGGCCGCCACGATCAGGCGTCTTATCATCTGGCGCGACTGTTGCTTGAGCCGCTGCTGAGCCTGGTCCGGCTCGTAGGGCTGGGAGGGATAGCCGATGGCAGCCATCTCGGCCAGCAGGCGCGACAGCGACAGGCGTTCGGGATCCCAGCGCACCTGAAGGCGATGCTGGGAAAGATTGACAGCGCAGCTCTCCAGGCCGTCGAGGGCATTCAGGCGGTGTTCGATCAGCCAGGCGCAGGCGGCGCAGGTGATGCCATCCACCGCCAGGGTCGCTACCTTGGTGTCGCCATCCTGACGCACGAAACGATCCTGCAGGCCCGGATCGTCGAATACCTGATAGCGGGCCTCGTCGGCGGGTGTCGGCGATGGGCGCTCCGGCAGGGCGGTGCGAAAGCGATAGTAGCTGTCCAGGCCGCCGCCGACGATGGCCTGGGCCACCGCCTCGCAGCCCGGGCAGCACAGCGGATGGCGCTGGCCATCCAGGGTGATCGACCAGGGTGCTGTGGCCTCCACCGGGGCGCCACAGTGGTAGCACGAGGCCGCCATCAGAGTCCCGGTGTCAGGCGCACGGAGGTCTCCCGCGGGAACTCTGCCTCGCCGGTCAGGCGCCATTCAGGCTGTCCTGACGCGCCTTCTGCGTGGGGCTGCAGCTGAAGGTACCAGCGATAGCGCAGATTGCGGTCGAGGGTGCCGACATAGTGGCCTGCACGGGTGTGGGTCAGCACCAGTGCCCGGTCGCGGGCGCCATCGGTGGGGAACTTCAGCGCCAGATCCAGCCGCTCTGGGCGTTCGTCGCCATCGAGCGTTACCACCACGTCGCCGGTGGTGGCGTCGATGCGCAGCTCGGCCGCCAGCCCCAGCGCCTCGGCACGTTGCTGCTTTTCGAGCTGGACGTTGATGGCCAGACCTTCCTTGTAGTAATCGTCCGGCACCGAACCGTCGAAGTAGCGGATCGAGAAGGCCAGGTAGACCATGCTGAAGGTGACCGACGACAGCAGCAGGGCGATCAGGAACCAGGGCCAGAACTGCTTGTACCAGGGCGGCACCTGGGGATCGGACAGGGACATCAGGGGGTAACTCCTATAAAGCGGCTTTCACGTTCGATGGCCACGGACGGATCGTCCTCGGCGAGGACGCGAACGCTGATATCGGCACTGCGTTGTTCCATCTGATCAGGATTCACGCTCAAGGTCATCACCAGTTGGCGGGACTGGTTGGCGGGAACCTCGATGGCGGTGGTGTCGCTCTCGAGACCCTCGATGCCGGCTACCTCGATCACGTAGCGATGAGGGCGGTTGTCGAGGTTACGCACGGTCATGGCGTAGGAGTTGGCGATGCGTCCATCGGTCAGTGTCTGGTAGAGCCGAGCGCGATCGCGCTCCACATCCACATCCAGCGGTGTGCGGTCGGCGATGGTCCAGACGAACAGGCCGATCATCACCACCAGGGCGACCAGGTAGCCGATCAGGCGTGGTCTCAACAGGTGGGTCTTGTTGCCGTCGAGGGCGTGCTCGGTAGTGTAACGCACCAGGCCACGGGGGTAGCCCATCTTGTCCATGACGCTGTCGCAGGCGTCGATGCAGGCGGCGCAGGTGATGCACTGGTACTGCAGACCGTCGCGGATGTCGATGCCGGTCGGGCAGACCTGAACACAGAGGTCGCAGTCGATGCAGTGGCCAAGGCCCTGCTCTGCCGGGTCGGCGTTGCGCTTGCGCGGGCCGCGAGGCTCCCCGCGGTGGTAGTCGTAGGACACGATCAGGGTGTCGCGATCGAACATCACCGACTGGAAGCGGGCGTAGGGGCACATGTACAGGCAGACCTGCTCGCGCAGCCAACCGGCGTTCAGGTAGGTGAAGACGATAAAGAAGCCGACCCAGAAATAGGACCAGCCGCTGGCCGACAGGGTGGCAAGGTCCGTCATTAGGCCACCGATCGGGGTGAAGTAACCGACAAAGGTGATGCCGGTGACCGCCGAGATGATCAGCCAGATGGCGTGCTTGGCACTCTTGCGCCAGGCCTTGTCGGCGTCCCAGGAGCGTTTGTCGAGCTTGATGCGACGATTGCGCGGCCCCTCGATACGGTGCTCGACCCAGATGAACAGGAAGGTCCAGACGCTCTGGGGGCAGGTGTAGCCGCACCATACTCGACCGGCAAAGACGGTGATGAAGAACAGGCCGAAGGCGCAGATGATCAAAAGCCAGGACAGCAGCACGAATTCCTGGGGGTAGAAGGTGGCGGCGAAGATATGAAATTCGCGCCCCGGCAGATCAAACCAGACCGCCGGTCGATCACCCCAGGGAATCCAGGGCAGCAGCAGAAAACCGAGCATCAGCGCCCAGTTGGCGACCCGACGGACACGCTGGAACACGCCTTTGATCTCGCGTACGTAGATGTGCCGGCGGCTCTCGTACATGCTCTGGCTGTCGGGGGAATGGTGCGACACCGCAGGGTCGGTGACGTCGTGGGCAGGGATCTTGTCGCTCATGGCAGACTCACATCGCGTCGATGGGGCCGAAGCCCCAGTCTAGCGATTGACGGGTAGGTGGGTGGCGAGTGCGGCCAAGCGCCGCACTCGCCGCGGGAGCGATCCCGCTGGGGTCACTACTGACTCTGGTCCTGATTCTGGCTCAGACCATAGACATAGGCGGCGACCAGGTGGACCCGCTCCTCGCCGATGTAGGCGGCCTGCGCCGGCATATGGCCGTTGCGGCCGTTACGCAGCGTCTGACGCACTGAGTCGGCCAGGCTCTGGCCCGGTGCCTGGTACAGCCAGCTGTCGTCGGTCAGATTGGGCGCGCCCAGCGCCTGGTTGCCGGTACCGTCAGGCATATGGCAGGCGGCACATACCGAGGTGAAGACGGCGCCGCCTTTTTCGGCACGTTCGGCGTCTTCGGCCTGGCCGGACAGCGACAGCACATGCTGGGTCAGGTTCTCGATATTGTCCGCGCCGAGCTGCTGCCATGACGGCATCAGGCCATTGCGTCCGTTGTTGATGGTGGTGACGATGTGCTCGGGCTCGCCGCCGTAGAGCCAGTCGTCGTCGGTCAGATTGGGGAAGCCGTAGCCGCCCTTGGCGTTGGAACCGTGGCAGATGGCGCAGTTGTTAAGGAAGATGCGCTCGGCCACCTGCATGGCGTCACCGTCCTGGGCGAGTTCCGGGATGGGTACCTGCTGGTACTTCTCGAAGATCGGTGCAAAGCGCTCTTCGGCCTGGGCGACCTCTTCCTCCCACTGACCTTCCTGGCTCCAGCCCAGCACACCGGCGAAGTTGCCGAGGCCCGGATACAGCACCAGATAGCCCAGGGAAAAGATCACCGTGGCAACGTAGAGCTGAAACCACCAGCGAGGCAGCGGGTTGTCGTATTCGTCGATACCGTCGGCGGTGTGGCCGGTGGTCTCGACGGTGCCGTCGGCGTCAGGGCGCTTGTCGGTCTTGCGGTTGGCCCACAGAAGCCAGAACGCAAAGCCGATGGTGCCGAGCGTGATGACGATGATCCAGGCACTCCAGAAGCCTGAGAGGGCATCACCCCAAAGCGTATTCATGTGTTCTTCTCTCCCCTGTCCTCTCGGGAATCGGCCTGTCGCTCGGCCGTGCGGTCACGATTCGGTTGTTCGTCGTCGTCGGCGAACGGCAGCTGCGCCGCCTGATCGAACTCACGCTTGCGGCGGCTCGAGTAGGCCCAGGCCACCAGGCCCAGGAAGGCGATCAGCAGGATGCCGGTCAAGATGCCGCGAAAGGTTCCGATATCCATGGTTACGGGCTCTTCGCCGAGCTGGGCAACACCGTGCCAAGCTGCTGCAGGTAGGCGACCAGGGCGGTGATTTCACGCTCACCGCGGACCTCGCTGGTGGCGTTGGCGATCTGCTCGTCGGTGTAAGGCACGCCCAGTTTCTGAAGGGTGCGCATCTTGGCCGGGGTGTCCTCGCCGTCCAGGGTGTTCTCGAACAGCCAGGGGTAGGCCGGCATCACCGATTCCGGCACCACGTCCCGCGGGTTGTAGAGGTGGGCACGATGCCAGTCGTCACTGTAGCGACCGCCGACGCGGGCCAGGTCCGGGCCGGTGCGCTTGGACCCCCACAGGAAGTTGTGCTCGTAGACGGATTCACCGGCCACACTGTAGTGGCCATAGCGCTCGGTCTCGGCACGGAAGGGGCGAATCATCTGCGAATGACAGCCGACGCAGCCTTCGCGGCGATAGATGTCCCGGCCTTCCAGTTCCAGTGCGGACAGCGGCTCGAGGCCCTCGACCGGCTCCGTGGTCTGCTTCTGGAAGAACAGCGGTACGATCTCGGCCAGGCCACCGAAGCTGATCACCACCAGCACCAGCACCGCCATCAAACCGACGTTCTTTTCTATGATCTCGTGTTTCATGTCAGTCTCGGTCCTTCGTTGACTCAGGCGGTCTGGGGCAGGGGCGCGCCGCGCTTGGCGGAACCCTTGACGGTCATGGCCACGTTGACGGCCATGATCAGCATGCCGGTCACCCAGAAAAGGCCACCGATCAGGCGCACGATGTAGCCGGGGCCGCTGGCCTCGACGGTCTCGACGAAGGTGTACATCAAGGTGCCGTCTTCGTTGATGGCGCGCCACATCAGGCCCTGCAGGATGCCGTTGACCCACATCGCGGCGATGTACAGCACGGTGCCGATGGTGGCCAGCCAGAAGTGCACCGCCACCAGCTTGACGGAGTACATCTCGGTGTGACCGAACAGGCGTGGAATCAGGTGGTACATCGAGCCGATGGTGATCATCGCGACCCAGCCGAGGGCGCCGGCGTGGACGTGACCGATGGTCCAGTCGGTGTAGTGGGACAGGGCGTTGACGGTCTTCACCGCCATCATCGGGCCTTCGAAGGTCGACATGCCGTAGAACGACAACGCGACGACGAGAAAGCGCAGGGTCGGGTCGGTTCGCAGCTTATGCCAGGCCCCGGAGAGGGTCATCATGCCGTTGATCATGCCGCCCCAGGAGGGCGCCAGCAGAATGATCGACATCACCATCCCCAGCGACTGCGCCCAGTTCGGCAGGGCGGTGTAGTGCAGGTGGTGGGGGCCGGCCCACATGTAGACCATGATCAGTGCCCAGAAGTGGACGATGGACAGGCGGTAGGAGTAGACCGGGCGCTCGGCTTGCTTGGGCACAAAGTAATACATCATGCCGAGGAAGCCGGCGGTCAGGAAGAAGCCTACCGCGTTGTGGCCGTACCACCACTGCACCATGGCGTCGATGGCGCCGGAGTAGATGGAGATGGAGTAGGTGGCGGTGACCGGAAGGGCCGCGCTGTTGACGATGTGCAGTACGGCAACGGTCAGGATGAAGGCGGCGAAGAACCAGTTGGCCACGTAGATGTGGGAGGTCTTGCGGACCTTGATGGTGCCGAGGAAGACGGCTGCGTAGGTCACCCACACCACCGCGAGCAGAATGTCGATGGGCCATTCCAGCTCGGCGTATTCCTTGACCTCGGTGAGGCCCAGCGGCAGGGTGACGACCGCGCACAGGATGACCGCCTGGTAGCCCCAGAAGGTAAAGGCGGCCAGCTTGTCGCTGATCAGCCTCACCTGGCAGGTGCGCTGGACGACGTAGTAGGACGTCGCGAACAGGGCGGAGCCGCCGAAGGCGAAGATGACCGCATTGGTATGCAGCGGGCGAAGCCGACCGAAGCTTGTCCAGGGCAAGCCAAGGTTGAGTTCCGGCCAGACCAGTTGGGCGGCGAGAATGACACCGAGGGTCATGCCCACGATGCCCCACACCACCGTCATGATCGCGAACTGCCGGACCACCTTGTAGTTGTAGGTCGGATGTTCAAATGCTGTGCTCATGATCAGTTTCCCATCGATCGCGTAAAGGGGACGATCCCCCGGCCATAGTGCCTGCCCGGCAATTGCCTCAGAATGATGCAGATCAACAACCACTCAGAATTCTAGCCCAGCCTGGCAGTGAGAAGAACTTAGCCTCTGGTGGCAGTGAACTTTGGAAACTTGGCCGTGTCACAACTCGTTTTACCCGACGCTTTTACTCAGGAATTCAGCCAGGCACTCGCCGCCGGGCACCGTGGCGAGTGGCAGGTGCCCGACCTGGCGCCGGTGATCCTGGAGGGACCACCTTGCCGAGACGTGTTGTTGCTGGCGCATGGGGCCGGTGCCGGACACGATTCACCCTTTTTGCTTGAATGGCGCGCGGCGCTGGCCCGGGCCGGCGTACAGACGCTGTCATTCGAGTTTGCTTATCTGCGCGAGATGCGTGCGGCGGGGCGTCGGCGGCCGCCGCCCAGGGTGGCTCGGCTGGTGGAGGAAATGCGCCTCTGGCGTGACGTTTTGTCGCAGATGGTGCCAGGGGCGCTGTGGCTCGGCGGCAAGTCCATGGGCGGGCGGGTGGCCAGTCTGCTGGCCGCCGAGGACGGTGCACCGGGGCTGGTGCTGGCTGGCTACCCCTTTCATCCCGTGGGCAAGCCCGAGCGCCTACGGCTGGATCACTGGCCGTCGCTGGCTTGCCCTCTGGTGGTGCTGCAGGGTACCCGGGACCCTTTCGGTACTCGAGACGAGGTGGCGGGCTATGAGTTGCCGGCGCATGCGCGTCTTGAATGGCTCGAGGATGGTGACCACGACTGGTCGCCGCGGCGCTTGAGTGGACTGTCGCGTCAGGACCTGATGGCTAAGGCGGCGCGCGCTACCGCGGACGCCATGGGCAAGTCGTGAGCGCTTCTTTCTGCAAGGGTGGATATCACGGCGCTGTGGCGCCAGCCCTTGCGCCGTCTGGCTTTCGGCCCAAGTCGATGAATGCACGGGCAAAAGTCGGGACAAAAAAAACGAGAAAGATGCGTGGAGCGCGTTGACATCCCCCGGATGTTCTGTAGAATGCAGCGCCACGTGACCAGGGGTGGTTAGCTCAGCTGGGAGAGCACCAGCCTTACAAGCTGGGGGTCACAGGTTCGAACCCTGTACCACCCACCATCATGAAAATGATGGATGGACACGTAGAGTAGAGAGCGCTGGACCGGTAGTTCAGTTGGTTAGAATGCCGGCCTGTCACGCCGGAGGTCGCGGGTTCGAGTCCCGTCCGGTCCGCCAGCGTCTCTTCTCGAATTGGTCATCATTGCGGACCGGTAGTTCAGTTGGTTAGAATGCCGGCCTGTCACGCCGGAGGTCGCGGGTTCGAGTCCCGTCCGGTCCGCCACGATGACAAGCCAAAGACGACGTCTTCAGGAAACTCGAGACATCGCACCGTGTGAAATAACGTGGGTGATTAGCTCAGTTGGTTAGAGCACCAGCCTCACATGCTGGGGGTCACTGGTTCGAATCCGGTATCACCCACCACGCGGACCGGTAGTTCAGTTGGTTAGAATGCCGGCCTGTCACGCCGGAGGTCGCGGGTTCGAGTCCCGTCCGGTCCGCCAGTTTCACTCGATCCAGTTCGCTGGAAAAGTCCGGTCCTGTTACCGGCGCTTATTTCGGAAGGCCCCGCTGCTACGCAGCGGGGCCTTTTTCGTGTGCGTCAGGTCAGCGGTGGTGGACGAGGGTTGACTGGAGGGCTATCCAGGGAGCTGTTCCAGGAGGGCGATTCCAGGGGCTATTTTAGGAGCTCTTTCAAGAGCTCTTTCAAGAGCTATCCCCGGAGCTGGCCAGAAAGAAACCTTTGCCCGACGATGCGTTTTGCGCGCATTTTCATCGAGGGGGGTGGCAGAGGGTGGACTGCTATCATACAGTTGTTTGAAATTGGTCGATGAGTGGCGCCAATTGTGTGAGCGCGCCATCCGACACCGCCAACAACAACGCGCAGCCTGTGCTGCGAAGGACCGCCCCGTGACCGCCTATCCCCAGCTCTTCACTCCCTTGCGCCTGGGCCATCTGAGCCTGCCCAATCGTGTGCTGATGGGCTCCATGCATACCAACCTGGAAGAAGCACCGCGCGGCTTCGAGCGTCTGGCCGCCTTCTACGCCGAGCGTGCCCGCGAGGGAGTGGCGCTGATTGTGACCGGCGGCATCGCCCCCAACGCCGAAGGCGCCGTCTTCCAGGGGGCCTCGCAGTTGACCAGCGAGGACCAGCTCGAGGGACACCGTCAGGCCGTCGAGGCGGTGCACGCCGAGGGCGGACGCATCTGCATGCAGATCCTGCACGCTGGGCGCTACGCCTACTCGCCGGAGCTGGTGGCGCCGTCGGCGATCCAGGCGCCGATCAACCCCTTTACCCCGCGTGAGCTCACTGACGAAGATGTGGAGCGGCAGATCGACGACTACGTGCGCTGCGCGCGCCTGGCCCAGCAGGCCGGCTACGATGGCGTCGAGATCATGGGCTCCGAGGGCTACCTGATCAATCAGTTCATCTGTCGGCGCACCAATCAGCGGCAGGATCGTTGGGGCGGCGACTTCGACAATCGCTGTCGCTTTGCGCTAGAGATCCTGCGCCGGGTACGCGCGGCGGTGGGGGATCGCTTTCTGCTGATCTACCGGCTGTCGATGATCGACCTGGTGGAGGACGGCAGCACCCATGACGAGGTCATCGCCCTGGGGCGGGCGGTGGAAGCCGCCGGTGCCGACGTCATCAACACCGGCATCGGCTGGCACGAGGCCAGGGTGCCGACCATCGTCACCAGTGTGCCGCGGGCGGCCTTTACCGAGGTATCCCGGCGCATGCGTCAGGTGGTGGCGATTCCGCTGATCACCACCAACCGCATCAACATGCCCGAGGTGGCTGAGCGGGTGCTCGCCGAGGGCCACGCCGACATGGTCTCCATGGCCCGGCCTCTGCTGGCCGACCCCGCCTGGGTGGCCAAGGCTCGCGGCGACAGAGCGGATGAGATCAACACCTGCATCGCCTGCAACCAGGCCTGCCTCGACCACACCTTCCAGGGCAAGCTGACCTCGTGCCTGGTCAACCCTCGCGCCTGTCACGAGACCGAGCTGTCGCTGGAGCCGGCCGCCACGCCGCAGACGGTGGCGGTAGTAGGGGGCGGTCCTGCTGGACTCGCTACCGCCGTCAGTGCCGCCGAGCGGGGACACAGGGTCACCCTGTTCGAGCGCCAGGCCAGTCTGGGGGGGCAGTTCAACTTTGCCCGTCGGATACCTGGCAAGGAGGAGTTCGACGAGACGCTGCGCTACTTCCGGGTCATGCTCGACAAGACCGGCGTCGACGTCAGGCTGTCCTGTGAGGCAACGCTGGCCGACCTCGAGGGCTTTGATCACGTGGTGCTGGCCACCGGCGTCCGTCCCCGCCAGCTTCAGTTGCCCGGTGCCGATCATGCCAGTGTGCTGAGCTACGCAGAGGCAATCGAGTCACCCGGGCGGGTCGGGCGGCGGGTCGCCATCATCGGCGCCGGCGGTATCGGCTTTGACGTGGCGGAGCTACTGACCCACGTCGCCCCGGGTGACGACCCCCTGGCCGAGTGGTGTGACGAGTGGGGCGTGGATCTCGCCGTGAGCGCGCCGGGAGGGCTCAAGCCCGCACAGCGTCCCGAGTCACCGCGGGAGGTCTTTCTGCTGCAGCGCAAGAGCTCCAAGCCCGGAAAGGGGCTCGGCACTACCTCTGGCTGGGTGCATCGGGCCTCGCTGCGCCATCGGGGCGTCCAGGCGATACCCGGCTGCGAGTATCAGCGTATCGACGACCAGGGCCTGCATCTGAGCGTTGACGGCGAGGAGCGCACCCTGGCCGTGGACAGTGTGGTGGTGTGTGCCGGGCAGGAGTCGGTGCGCGAGCTGGTAGCGCCACTTGAGGCTGCCGGCGTTCGGGTGTCGATCATCGGTGGGGCGGACAAGGCAGCGGAGCTGGACGCCAAGCGCGCCATCGATCAGGGCGTACGTCTGGCGGCGTCGCTGTAGGATTGTCGACAATAAAATATGCAGATTCGGTAATCCTCAGGAGGTGCGCTGTCGTGCCTCATGAGGACCGGGCAGGTGGCGTCCGGCGCTGGCTTCCCGACCGTCGGCTACCTCGGCTTTGGTGCCTCTTGACCCTCTTAGGTCGAATTACGTCTGGACAATGAAACGCTTCTGCTGGCATGAGTTCTTATAGGTAAGGACGTTCAGCGTTGAAGACTCGAGCATCGTCATTGGCTAATGCTGTTCTACGCTGAGAGTACCCCCTCGACAAGGGCGATGGCAGGCAAGGGTGGGTGACGTCGTCCAGATCGAGTCCCGGGCATCACAGGAGGCATCGATGAGCATCTTCGACCACGTGCAGAACCGCTTCGCTCGCGTCCAGCAGGAAGAAATGTCCCTGCAGGAATATCTGGAACTCTGCCGTCAAGACCCTTCCGCCTACGCCAGTGCGGCCGAACGCATGCTGGAGGCCATCGGTGAACCCGAGGTGATCGACACCGCCAAGGACCCGAGGCTGGCGCGGATCTTTTCCAACAAGGTGATACGCCGTTACCCGGCGTTCAGTGAATTCCACGGCATGGAGGAGGCCATCGAGCAGATCGTGGCCTACTTCCGCCACGCCGCTCAGGGCCTGGAAGAGAAAAAGCAGATTCTCTACCTGCTGGGGCCGGTGGGTGGCGGCAAGTCGTCGTTGGCCGAGCGGCTCAAGCTGTTGATGGAAAAAGTGCCGTTCTACGCCATCAAGGGTTCTCCGGTGCACGAGTCCCCGCTTGGCCTGTTCTCGCCGGAAGAGGACGGCGAGCTGCTCGAGAAGGAGTACGGCATTCCCGGTCGGCACCTGCGCAGCGTGATGTCCCCCTGGGCCGCCAAGCGACTCAAGGAGTCCGGTGGTGACATCTCTCAGTTCCGGGTGGTGCGGCTATATCCCTCACGGCTCAATCAGATCGCCATCTCCAAGACCGAGCCTGGCGACGAGAACAACCAGGACATCTCCTCGCTGGTGGGCAAGGTGGACATCCGCCAGCTCGAGCTCTACTCCCAGGATGATCCGGACGCCTACAGCTTCTCCGGTGGCTTGTGTCGGGCCAACCAGGGTCTGATGGAGTTCGTCGAGATGTTCAAGGCGCCGATCAAGGTGCTGCACCCGCTGCTGACCGCCACCCAGGAAGGCAACTACAACCCCACCGAGGGCATGGGCGCGATACCCTTCGATGGCGTCGTGCTGGCCCACTCCAACGAGAGCGAGTGGCAGGCGTTCCGCAACAATCGCAACAACGAGGCCTTCCTCGACCGGGTCTACATCGTCAAGGTGCCTTACTGCCTGCGGGTCTCCGAAGAGATCAACATCTACAAGAAGCTGCTCGAGCACTCCTCGCTCAACCAGGCTCCCTGCGCGCCGGATACCCTGCGCATGCTGGCCCAGTTCTCGGTGCTGTCGCGGCTCAAGGAGCCGGAGAACTCAAGCGTCTACTCCAAGATGCGGGTCTATGACGGCGAGAACCTGAAGGACACCGATCCCAAGGCCAAGTCGATCCAGGAGTATCGCGACAGCGCCGGGGTGGACGAGGGCATGGACGGGTTGTCCACACGCTTCGCCTTCAAGATCCTGTCGAAGGTATTCAACTTCGACAACCATGAGGTGGCGGCCAACCCGGTGCACCTGCTGTACGTGCTGGAGCAGCGTCTGGAGCAGGAGCAATTGCCCAAGGAGACCTTCGAGCGTTACCTGCGCTACATCAAGGAGTACCTGGCGCCGCGCTACGTCGACTTCATCGGCAAGGAGATCCAGACCGCCTACCTGGAGTCCTACTCCGAGTACGGTCAGAACATCTTCGATCGCTACGTCACCTACGCCGACTTCTGGATCCAGGATCAGGAGTATCGGGATCCCGAGACCGGCGAGCTGTTCGATCGCCAGTCGCTCAATGACGAGCTGGAAAAGATCGAGAAGCCGGCGGGCATCTCCAATCCCAAGGACTTCCGCCACGAGGTGGTCAACTTCGTGCTCAGGGCGCGTGCCCAGAACAACGGCATGAATCCGGGCTGGCAGTCCTACGAGAAGCTGCGTGGTGTGATCGAGCACAAGATGTTCGCCAACACCGAGGAGCTGCTGCCGGTGATTTCCTTCAACGCCAAGGCATCCTCTGCCGACATCAAGAAACACGAGGACTTCGTGGCGCGGATGAAGGATCGAGGCTACACCGAGAAGCAGGTGCGCCTGCTGTCGGAGTGGTACCTGAGGGTGCGCAAGTCGCAGTAGCCGTGAAGGCACCGGGAGCGTCCCGGTGCCTGCCACCCTTGTCGACTGCGCCCAGGAGGTCCCATGACCTACTTCATCGATCGCCGAGCCAACGCCAAGAACAAGAGCGCGGTCAACCGCCAGCGCTTTCTTGACCGTTATCGGACCCATATCAAGCGCTCCGTGGAGGAGGCGGTGAATCGCCGTTCCATCACCGACATGGAGCGCGGCGAGAAGGTCTCGATCCCGAGCCGTGATATCTCCGAGCCGGTATTCCAGCACGGTAGCGGGGGGCGTCGCTCCATCGTCGCGCCGGGCAATCGCGAATTTCAGGAAGGGGATCGCCTGCGCCGTCCGGACGGTGGCGGCGGTGGCGGCGATGGCAGCGGCGAAGGCGGCGCTTCCAATCAGGGTGAGGGCATGGACGAGTTCGCCTTCACCCTGACGCGGGAGGAATTTCTCGAGTTTGTCTTCGACGGCCTGGAGTTGCCCCACCTGGAGCGCAAGCCGCTGGTCGACGTCGAGGAGGTGCGGCCGGTGCGCGCAGGGGTGTCCCGGGACGGGGTGCCGGCGAGGATCAACATCGTGCGCTCCATGCGCGAGGCCCAGGCCCGACGTATCGCCATGCGGGCGCCCATTCGTCGGGCCCTGCGCGAGGCTCAGGAGGCACTGGAGGTCGAGGAACGCAAGGATCCGGTGCTCAGAAACCCCGCTCGCATCCAGGAGCTCAAGGACGAGATCGAGCGCCTGGAGCGGCGCCTGGAGGCGGTGCCCTTCATCGACACCTACGATCTTCGCTACAACCACCTGATCAACCAGCCCCAGCCATCGAGCAAGGCGGTGATGTTCTGCGTGATGGACGTCTCCGGGTCGATGACCCAGGCCCACAAGGACATCGCCAAGCGCTTCTTCCTGCTGCTGTACCTGTTTCTCGAGCGCAGCTACGAGCGGGTCGAGCTGGTCTTTGTCAGGCATCATACCGCCGCCAAGGAGGTCGACGAGGAGGAGTTCTTCTACTCCAGGGAGACCGGCGGCACCATCGTCTCCAGCGCCTTGACCCTGGTCGACGAGATCATCGACAAGCGCTACCCGCCGGGTCAGTGGAATCTGTACGTGGCCCAGGCCTCGGATGGCGACAACTGGGACGATGATTCGGTGAACTGTCGCGAGCTCCTGACCAAGTCACTGATGGGGCGCCTGCAGTACTTCACCTACGTGGAGATCACGCCCCACGCCCACCAGGCCCTGTGGGAAGAGTACGAGCGGGTGGAGGCGGCCTATCCTGACCGTTTCGCCATGCGTCAGATCGTCGAGCCGGGGGATATCTATCCGGTGTTCCGTGCCTTGTTCAAGCGTCGCGCCGAGAGTTGACCCCTCGGTCGACTCGACAGCCGACCGGGGCCTTGCGGCCCCTGAACAAGCGCTACGCAACTCCGGGCGATGATAGAGCCCCGGAGAGGAGGGGAGCTCCATGACCACCTTGACCAAGCGCCACGCCAAGCCCATCGCCACCGGCTCCGACTGGAGCTTTGACGATCTCACCGAGTTCGAGGCCGAGATCGCGCGACTGGCAGACGAGTACCGGCTCGATACCTACCCCAACCAGATCGAGATCATCACCACCGAGCAGATGATGGACGCCTACGCCAGCGTCGGCATGCCGGTGGGCTATCACCACTGGTCCTTCGGCAAGCAGTTTCTGGCGGTGGAGCAGGCCTATCGGCGTGGTCAGATGGGGCTGGCCTACGAACTGGTGATCAATTCAGATCCCTGCATCGCCTACCTGATGGAAGAGAACACCCTGATGATGCAGGTGCTGGTCATGGCGCACGCCTGCTATGGCCACAACTCCTTCTTCAAGGGCAACTATCTGTTTCGGACCTGGACCGACGCCTCCTCGATCGTCGACTACCTGGTGTTCGCCCGCAAGTACATCAGCCAGTGCGAAGAGCGCCACGGTGTCCAGGCGGTGGAGCAGCTACTCGACGCCTGTCACGCCCTGCAGAATTATGGCGTCGACCGCTACAAGCGTCCGTCCCCGGTATCTCCCGAGGAGGAGGCTCGCCGTCAGCAGGAACGCGAAGACTACCTGCAGACCCAGGTCAACGCCCTGTGGCGCACCATTCCGACCGGTGATGTGGGCAGCATCGCAGAGCCCATGGCGTCCGAGGACGATCCGCTGGGGCTGCGAGGCGGCGGGCGTTATCCGCCGGAGCCCCAGGAAAACCTGCTGTACTTCATCGAGAAGAACGCTCCGCTGCTGGCGCCCTGGCAGCGTGAGGTGGTGCGCATCGTGCGCAAGCTGGCCCAGTACTTCTACCCCCAGCGTCAGACCCAGGTGATGAACGAAGGCTGGGCGACCTTCTGGCACTACACCCTGATGAATCGCTTGTTCGACGAGGGCGCGGTGGACGAAGGGCTGATCCTCGAGTTCCTGCAGTCGCACACCGCCGTGGTCAGTCAGCCGGCCTTCGATAGCCCCTACTACAACGGCATCAACCCCTACGCCCTGGGGTTCGCCATCTTCACCGACCTGAAGCGTATCTGCGAGGCGCCCAATGACGAGGACCGCGAGTGGTTCCCCGACATCGCCGGCAGTGACTGGCGCGAGACGTTGAACTTTGCCATGCGCAACTTCAAGGACGAGTCCTTCATTCAGCAGTTTCTCTCGCCCAAGGTGATTCGCGATCTGAAGCTGTTCCAGATCGTCGACGATGATCAGGAGGAGACCCTGGAAGTCGGCGCCATCCACGATGAGCGCGGCTACCGGCGGGTGCGCGAGGCGCTGTCCACGCAGTATGCGCTGTCGCTGCGTGAGCCCAATATTCAGGTCTATGAGGCGGATATCCGTGGTGATCGTTCGCTGACGCTGCGCCACGTGCAGGATCAGCGGCGACCGCTGGCACGCAGTGTCTATCCGGTGATCCGTCATCTGCATCAACTGTGGGGCTTTCCGGTCAAGCTGGAGTCCTGGGACGGCGACGAGGTGGTGCGTCGCTATCAGTGGCCGCTGCCGGACAGCGAAGAAGGCGCTTGAGACTCGGCAAGAGCGGCAAACGACAACACCCCGGGCCATCGGCCCGGGGTGTTGTCGTTCTGGTGTGGCTCAGGGGCGAGTTCTTTTCAGCCTACCCCTGGTAAATCCGACGCTGGGTCAGCCAGACGTCAAGGCTTGGCGGTCCAGGACTGGCACCACCCGCCCGGCTCCACGCTGTTCTGCGGGAACAGCTGGCAGCCTTCGGTCTCGGCGTTGAAGAACATGCAGTTGGCGCAGGTCTCTCCCTCTTCGTAGGCGGCGTTGCCACTGGCGTCGCTGGCGTTCTCGACGTAGCCGAGCGCCTTGGCCTGGGCGTTGTCGGTATCCAGGCGCGGCAGGCTCTGGGCCAGGGCGGTGCGGGACAGTACGCCAGCGCCCAGAGGCAGGGCGGCGATGCCCAGCAGACTGTGGCGCAGGAAGTCACGGCGGCTGTGCTTGGCCATGGTGGGGCTCCTCGTTGTGGCTCGATCGATGGTGATCGAAGTCGATAGTCGAACGGTCTTGGTTGGGTCCGTTTCTGCTGGACCGATGTTATCGAGTGTGCCCGGTGAGCCTGGGCGACCTCGTGCGCTCTAGGCGGCGCTGAACATTCAGATTAGCTAAGCCTTTGAGTCTTGGCGAATCCTCGCTACTCCGCTGCGGCAATCCGCCACGCAGGTGGTGCCTGTCGGGTGGTGCTGCCCGTGCCGCGCCGGCGCTGATATACTGCGCCGCGAGCACACCACATCTTGCCGTCTGTGCCGTGGGCTTGGTTGGCCAGGCGAAGACGGACATCGAAGGAGGGCGACCATGCAGAATGCAGTGATCCTGATCAATGCCGAAAAGGGCCAGGTCAAGGCGGTGGCGGAGCGCCTCGCCGAGGTCGACGGCATCAGCGAGGTGTACTCCACCTGTGGTCGCTACGACCTGGTGGCGATCGCGCGCACCCGTGATTTCGAGAGCCTGGCCGAACTCGTCACCGGTCGCCTGAACGCGGTGGAGGGGATCGCCGACACCGAGACCCTCAACGCCATGCAGGTGCACTCCCGTCACGACCTGGAGACCATGTTCTCGCTGGGGTGGTAGCAAGATCGCGTGTGCAGCCCGGTGACTGCGCCGGGCCGGCGCAACGCCGCTCGTTCGACGCGCCGGCGACCAGCACCTCTTCGCCATCTCGTGACTCTTTGCATCAAGGAAGCGTGTGGACCTTTCACTCGATCGCCTGATACCCCGCCCCCGAAACCTCCTTGTCTCGCTGGTGCTGGTCGCCGCGGGTGCCTTTCTGTGGCACAGCACAGAGCAGGGCTACCGTGATCGCATGAGCTGGATGGGGGTAACCGAGTGGGCCGAGCCCGGCGTCTTGTCCTTCACCCGCGTCATGCGCAACGATGGCTATCTGCTCGGATGGTCGGATGTCCGCGTCGGTGCGCTGTGGGTCAGCTATGAGCTACGCCAGAGCGGGGATCGACAGATCGGGCCGCGACCCGGTTTCCGCCAGGACTGGCGCACGCTGTGGCCTGTCAGCACCACGAGCTACTCGGGCAGTGGTTACGACCGCGGCCACCTGGCCCCGAACTACGCCATGGCCAAGGTGTGGGGAGAAGACGCCCAGGACGACAGCTTTCTGATGAGCAACATGATGCCGCAGAAGCCCGCGCTCAATCGGCAGCTGTGGCAGCGCCTGGAGGAGGTGGTGATGGACCACTTCCTGCCGCGCTTCGGCCGGCTGCAGGTGATCACCGGCCCGATCTACGCCGAGACACGAATCACCGATCTCGAGATCGATCGTCTACTCGATCGCGTCGGCTTCGTCGAGGTGCCGGTGGCGTTCTACAAGATCGTGGTGGTGCCGGGCGATACGCCGCTGGCGGTGGCGTTTGTGATGCCCCAGGACGTGCGTGGCGACGAGTCGCTCAAGCAGTTTCTGGTCAGCATCGACGAGGTAGAAGCAAGCACCGGGCTGAATTTCCTGCCGCGGCTGGCGGCGAGCCAGGAAGCCGACTGGGAGTCGGTCGCGGGGGTCGGCGACTGGGCATTGTCCCAGGTGGCCGAGTTGCCCTCTCGATTCGACTAGGTAGAGAGTTCGCGGGTGCCGGAAAGACGGCGGAGCTGGCTGTTGCTGTTCTGCTGCGTCAGGAGGGGGCGCAGAGGGATAGTGCAAGAGGAAGGTGAGGTAGAGGGATAGCCGGGAGCGGTGCAGATTTCAGGCACAAAAAAACCGCGACGAGGCGCGGGTTCTTGTTGATCCGATGTGGATCCGTTGTCTGCATGACGATGGTGCCCAGGAGAGGACTTGAACCTCCACGTCCATAAGGACACTAGCACCTGAAGCTAGCGCGTCTACCAATTCCGCCACCTGGGCATGTCATGCGATTCTCTTGTCAATCTTGCATCAGTCTGTCGTGTTCGTCGACCCTGACGAGTCGATGGTGCCCAGGAGAGGACTTGAACCTCCACGTCCATAAGGACACTAGCACCTGAAGCTAGCGCGTCTACCAATTCCGCCACCTGGGCGAACACGTGCTGCTTGACTGACAAAGAGCGTGACGACTTGCATCGTCGTGATCCCGAAGGATCGTTGGTGCCCAGAAGAGGACTTGAACCTCCACGTCCATAAGGACACTAGCACCTGAAGCTAGCGCGTCTACCAATTCCGCCATCTGGGCAAGTGGCGCGTATGTTACCGAATCATCTGAATAATGCAAGCGTCTCGATAGGGAATCGCGCGATTTTTTTTGCCGTTGTGACCATCGCCTGAATGGGCCCTCGGTGGGCGGCGGGTCTATCCACGGGCGCTTATGGTTGGGTCAAGGCCGCGCCAGCGCTATACTGCGCGCATGTTACGACAAATTTTCGACAAGACCGCACGCTCGCGCCCGGGAGTCGGCGCTCACCTGCCGTCCTCGACCCTGCCAAGGATGCCTTTCGCATGACCCATTGGACGCTCGACGCCGACGAACACGCTCTCCGCGAAGCCCACAAGTACGACAACCCCGCCCCGTCCCGCGAATACCTGCTCAAGCGGCTCGAGGAAATCGGGGCGCCGGTGACCCATGAGGCCATGAGTGATCAGCTGGGTCTCGATGACGAGGACCTGCGCGAGGCTGTGCGTCGCCGACTGTCCGCGATGGAGCGGGACGGCCAGGTGCTGCGCAACCGTCGCAACGCCTATGCGCTGATCGACAAGCTCGATCTGATCAAGGGCAAGGTGCTGGGGCATCGGGACGGTTTCGGCTTTCTATTGCGCGACGACGGCAAGAAGCCTGATCTGGTGATCCCCCCGCGACAGATGCGCCGGGTGTTTCACGGTGACCACGTGCTGGTGCGCATCAGCGGACGCGATCGCAGGGGCCGTGACGAGGCCACGGTGGTGGACGTCATCGCGCGCAACACCCAGACCATCGTCGGTGTGTATCGCGAGAATACTCCCGAGTTCGGGGTACTGATCCCCGAGAACAATCGGATCACCCAGGAGGTGATCATCCCGCACAGCGCCTGTGGTGGCGCCCAGGACGGCCAGGTCATCTCGGCACGCATAGTCAAGCAGCCCGAGACCCGGGTGCAGCCGGTGGGTGAGGTCATCGAGGTGCTGGGAGAGCGTATGGATCCCGGTATGGAGATCGACATCGCGCTGAGAAGCTACGAGATCCCGTCCGAGTTTCCGCCGGATGTCACCGACCAGATCGCCAGCATGTCCGCCGAGGTCGCCGAGGAGGACAAGCTCCACCGCATCGACCTGCGTGACAAGCCGCTGGTCACCATCGATGACGAGACCGCCAAGGACTTCGACGACGCGGTGTGTGCCTACAAGACGCGTTCGGGCAGCTGGAAGCTCCTTGTCGCCATCGCCGACGTGTCGCACTACGTGCGTCCCGGCAGCCCGCTCGATCAGGAGGCCATCGCCCGCGGCAACTCGGTGTACTTCCCGGGGCAGGTAGTGCCGATGCTGCCGGAGCTGCTGTCCAATGGACTGTGCTCGCTGAATCCGGACGTCGATCGTCTGGCGCTGGTGTGCGAGCTCAACATCTCCAAGACCGGGGCCATCAGCCGTTATCGCTTCTACGAGGCGGTGTTCCGTTCCCATGCCCGGCTGACCTACAACAAGGTGGCGGCGATCCTTCAGGACGAGGGGGAGGAAGGCGAGGCCCTGCGCCAGGAGTACAAGTCGCTGGTGCCGTCGCTGAAGAACCTGCACAGCCTCTACCAGTTGCTGCGAGAAGCGCGCACCGAACGGGGTGCCATCGACTTCGAGACCACCGAGACCGCCATCGTCTTCAACGACGAGCGCAAGATCGAGAAGATCGTGCCGCGCTCGCGCAACGACGCCCACAAGATCATCGAGGAGTGCATGCTGGCGGCCAACGTTGCCACCGCGCGCTTCCTCGACAAGCACGACCTGCCGGCGCTGTACCGTATCCACGAGCGTCCGTCGCCGGAGCGCCTGGACAAGCTGCGGCTGTTCCTCAACGAGATCGGCATGTCACTCGGCGGTGGTGATGAACCGACGCCCCAGGACTACCGTGACCTGGCCGAGGCGATCAAGGGTCGCGACGATGCCGACATCATCCAGACGGTGATGCTGCGCTCGATGAGTCAGGCGGTGTATTCGCCCCACAACGAGGGCCACTTTGGCCTGGCCTACCCGGCCTACGCCCACTTTACCTCGCCGATTCGTCGCTATCCCGATCTGCTGGTGCACCGCGCCATTCGTTCGGTGATCCGCGGACCGCGCCAGACCAACACCGTGCTGCGCGCCGAGGGAGCGCCGGTGGAGCCGCCGACCAAGTGGTGTCCCTATACCTTCGAGCAGATGCTCGAACTTGGCGAGCACTGCTCGATGACCGAGCGTCGTGCCGACGACGCCACCCGTGACGTCGAGGGCTGGCTCAAGTGCGAGTTCATGTCCGACAAGCTCGGCGAGGTCTACGACGGTACCATCGCCTCGGTCACCCAGTTCGGTATCTTCGTGCGCCTCGACGCGTTCTATGTCGAGGGGCTGGTCCACGTCACCTCCTTGCCGTCGGACTACTACCACTACGAGCCCGAGAAGCATCGTCTCAAGGGCGAGCGTACCGGCACCAGCTATCGTCTGGGCGATGGGGTCACCGTTCAGGTGGCTCGAGTCGACCTCGACGAGCGCAAGATCGACTTCGAGATGGCCGACGACAAGCCGCGCCCTCGTCGGGCACCGCGCAAGCGTCGCGACGCAGGCGCGCAGGGCAAGGGGCGTAGCAATGGGCAAGGTGACAAGCCCGCCCAGGCCAGCAAGGGGCGTGGCGGCAGGTCGGCCCAGGGCGACACCAAGCGCCGTGCCGACGGCCCTTCCGGGGTCGGCGAACAGGACGCCCCGAAGAAGAAGGGCGGACGTCGGCGCCGCGGTCCGCGGCGTGGCAACAAGGGATGAACACCCGCGTGATGATTGACCAGGAGGCCGCCCGTGGCCAAGCATGATTCCAGACGCCGTCGCCACGGCCAGAGCCAGTCCCAGACGCATGACCAGGCGCGTACTCAGGCGCGTGGCAAGGGGCGTGGTCAGCATGGTCCGGCAGTGCCGAACGGCCTCGACAGTGTGTTCGGCGTTCACGCCGTCCGGGCACTGCTGGAGCGTGGCGAATCACCCAAGGAACTGTGGGTGCAGGAGGGCGACGCAGAGCGTCGTCTCAGTGAGCTGGTCGATACCGCGCGCAGTCGCGGCGCCAGGCTCAGGAGCGTGCCTCGTGAAGAGCTCGACGGCCTTTCCCAGGGTGCCTCCCATCAGGGTATCGTGGCGTTCTGTCCGCCACTGGCGCCGGAGGGCGAGGAGTCCCTGTGGCACAAGCTCAAGGCCTGGCCGCTGGAGACGCCGCCGCTGTTGCTGATCCTCGATGGTGTCACCGACGTTCACAACTTCGGCGCCTGTCTACGCAGTGCCGACGCCGCCGGGGTGCACGGCGTGATCGTGCCCAAGGACAAGTCGGCACCGCTCAACGCCACCGTGCGCAAGGTGGCCTGCGGTGCCGCCGAGAGCGTGCCGGTCTATCAGGTGACCAACCTGGCCCGCGCCATGGCGCGACTGAAGGAAGAAGGGGTGTGGATCACCGGTACCGCCGGCGAGGCCGACGCCAGCGTCTTCGCTGCCGACTTCACCGGGCCCATGGCGCTGGTGATGGGGGCCGAGGGCAAGGGCATGCGTCGGTTGACCCGGGAGGCCTGCGACAACCTGGTCAAGCTGCCCATGGCGGGCACCGTCTCGAGTCTCAATGTGTCGGTGGCCACCGGCGTCTGTCTGTTCGAGGTGGTGCGCCAGCGCGAGCTCAAGGCCCGCGGATGACGGTGTCGCCCCAGCATCGGCTTGCAACCCTGATCACAACTCCGTAGAATCTGTGCGCCCGTGCGTTCTGCGCGGGACAGGCTAATTGTTATTCACTCCTTGCTTCCCCCGGCGCCGAGACTACTCAGGCCCCTGCGGAAGCTGCCAAACCGAAAGGAGAATCCATGCGTCACTACGAGATCGTCTTCATGGTCCACCCGGACCAGAGTGAGCAGGTTCCGGCCATGGTCGAGCGCTACACCAGCATCGTCACCGAGAACGCCGGTACTGTTCACCGTCTCGAGGATTGGGGCCGCCGTCACCTGGCCTACCCGATCAACAAGATCCACAAGGCTCACTACGTGCTGATGAACGTCGAGTGCAGCGGCGAGACCCTCGAGGAAATCGAGAACATCTTCCGTTTCAACGACGCCATCATTCGCAGCCTGGTGGTGCGCTGCAAGGAAGCCATCACCGAAGCGTCTCCGATGATGAAGCCGGTGGAAGAGAAGCGTGCCCGTCGCGAAGAAAAGCCGCGCACCGCTGAATCCGCCTGAGCCGCGCATCACTAGCTCTGCAACGCACGTATAAGGAGTCTTTCCATGGCACGCTTTTTCCGTCGCCGCAAGTTTTGCCGTTTCACCGCTGAAGGCGTGAAGCAGATCGACTACAAGGATCTGGACACGCTCAAGGCCTACATCACCGAGACCGGCAAGATCGTTCCCAGCCGCATCACCGGTACCAAGGCCCGTTACCAGCGCCAGCTGTCCACCGCGATCAAGCGCGCACGCTACCTGGCCCTGCTGCCTTACACCGACAGCCACCAGTAAGTCGTCGCCGATGCTGCCCGTCGCCCGATGGTCGATGAAAGGCATGCCCCAGGCGACTCTGGTCGCGCTGGTGGCGTCTGCGGTGCCCTGGCTGTTCTGGTTCGGGGCGGCGATTGCCGCTCTGGTGACCTTGCGCAAGGGCATGGCACCGGCGATGCCGGTGATCGCCGCTGCGGCGGTGCCGGCAGGCTGGTGGTGGACCCAGGGAGATCCGATCCCTCTGGCGACCACCCTGCTGGCGCTGTTGATGGCCATCGTGCTGCGCTCCCGCATGCGCTGGGGCGAGGCGCTGATCCTGGGGTCGCTGGCCGGCGCTGCGATGATCCAGTTGGGGGTGTTCCTGCCCAAGGCAGACACCGCCCTGATGCTGGAGCAGCTGCGCCAGAGTTCCTCCGAGGTGGCGGCCATGCTCGACGAGCTGGCTGCCCAGGGGCTCGACGCCAGTCGGCTGGCCGAGCTGGTCATCAGCGGTGTCACCGGTCTGGTGGTGATGCTCGCTGCGGTGGCCTGTCTGGCCCTGGCACGCAGCTGGCAGGCGGGGCTCTACAACCCGGGAGGTTTCCGGGAAGAGTTCCACGCCCTGCGGCTCACCCCGAGGGAGCTGATCCTGTTGGTGGTGCTGGTGATCGCCGGCACCCTGCTGGGTCTCCCCGGGATCGGCATGCTGGCCTGGATTCCGCTGCTGATGGCCGGCATCGGCCTGACACATGGTGTAGTTGGACGTAAGGGAATGAACGGGTTGTGGCTGGTCGCGTTCTATCTGCTGCTGATCACCACCTGGCCCATGATTCTCATCGTGCTGGTTGTGGCCCTGATCGATACCTTCGCGGACTTCCGCGGGCGTCTGGGTCACAGCAACTGACATAGAGGTTTACGAGATGGAAGTCATTCTGCTCGACAACATTGGCAAGCTGGGCGGTCTCGGTGACAAGGTCACCGTCAAGCCTGGTTACGGCCGCAACTACCTGGTGCCCTACGGTCTCGCCGTACCGGCCACCAAGGACAACATCGCTGCCTTTGAAGCCCAGCGTGCCGAGCTCGAAGCTCAGGCCGCCGAGCGCAAGGCCGAAGCCGAAGCTCGCGCCGAGCAGCTCAACGACATCGAGCTGTCTCTGGTCGCCAAATCTGGCGACGAAGGCAAGCTGTTCGGTTCCATCGGTCCGCGTGACCTGGCCGAGGCGATCTCCAGCGCCGGTATCGACGTCGCCAAGAGCGAAGTCCGCATGCCGGAAGGCCCGATCCGCCAGACCGGCGAATACGACATCGTGCTGCACCTGCATGCCGACGTCGACGCCACCGTGCGCGTGGTGGTGGTGGCCGAGTAAGGTCGTCTCCCACGGCAGTGGCAAGGGCGCGGGAGTCACATCCCGCGCCCTTTTTTGTGGCTCGCGATCGCCCGCACGGGTGATCGTGCGACGGACCCGGCTTCGGGTAGACTAAGGCTTGTCTGGAGAGTGGCTGCGCTCGTCGACTTTTCGGACACAGCCTGGATCCAGTGGCATGGCGCCGTGAACAACAGCGAAGAGACAAGCGCATGAGTGACGTCCAGACCATCGATCGTGAAGCCGCGGCGCTGAAGGTTCCGCCGCACTCGGTGGAGGCCGAGCAGTCGGTGCTGGGTGGCCTGATGCTCGACAATCAGGCCTGGGACAATATCGCCGACCGGCTGGTGGCCGACGACTTCTATCGCTACGAGCATCGCCTGGTGTTCAACGCCATGGTGGCGCTGGCCGAGTCGAGCCGTCCGCTGGACGTGGTGACCCTGTCCGAGGCCCTGGAGGGGCGCGACCAGCTCGACACCGTGGGCGGGCTCGCCTACCTGGCGGAGCTGGCCCGCAACACTCCCTCGGCCAGCAATATCCGCGCCTATGGCGACATCGTGCGCGAACGCGCCACCCTGAGAAAGCTGATCCAGGCGGCCAACCAGATCGCCGACGGCGCCTTCAGCCCCAATGGGCGTCCTGCCGATGAGCTGGTCAACGAGGCCGAGCGGCTGGTGTTCCAGATCAGCGAGGACCGCCCCAAGGCCGGCGGCCCCATCGGCATGAGCGAGCTGCTGACCAAGGCCGTCGATCGCATCGACGAGCTGTTCAACATGAAAGGCGAGATGACCGGCCTGTCGACCGGCTTTCGCGATCTCGATGACATGACCTCCGGGCTGCAGCCCTCCGACCTGGTGATCGTCGCCGGCCGCCCGTCCATGGGCAAGACCACCTTCGCCATGAACCTGGTGGAGCACGCGGTGGTGTCCAGCGACAAGCCGGTGATGGTGTTCTCCATGGAGATGCCGGCGGACTCGATCATGCTGCGCATGCTGTCGTCACTCGGGCGTATCGACCAGACCCGAGTGCGCTCCGGTCAGCTCGAGGACGAGGACTGGCCGAGGTTGACCTCGGCGGTCAACCTGCTCAAGGACAAGCAACTGTTCATCGATGACACCGCTGCGCTGTCGCCCAACGAGATGCGCTCACGGGTGCGTCGCGTGGTGCGCGAGCACGGCAACCTGGCGATGATCATGATCGACTACCTGCAGTTGATGCAGGTGCCGGGGTTCGGTGACAACCGTACCGGCGAGATTTCGGAGATCTCGCGCTCGCTCAAGGGGCTTGCCAAGGAGTTCGGCTGCCCGGTGATTGCGCTGTCGCAGCTCAACCGCTCGCTGGAGCAGCGCCCCAACAAGCGTCCGGTGATGTCGGACCTGCGTGAATCCGGGGCCATCGAGCAGGACGCCGACCTGATCGGTTTCGTCTATCGTGATGAGGTCTACAACCCGGATAATCCCGACAACAAGGGGCTCGCCGAATTCATCATCGGCAAGCAACGTAATGGTCCCATCGGGACGGTGCACATGGCCTTTATCGGCAAGTACACCCGCTTCGAGGATCTGGCGCCGGACAGCTACGGTGATACCTTCGGCGAATAAACGTGCTTGAGCCTGACCGACGGGCTCGTATAATGCCGCCCCTTGCGATTTCGACAGACACAGTGAAGGAGACCTGACATGGCAGGCGGATTTCGACGCGGCAATCGCCGTCGCGCGCCCAAGCTGGAAGCCCGTGGCGAATTGACCTCGGTGGAACGGGAAGGCCCGTTCAAGGAATGGCTCGGCATGCCCGATCTGTATCGCTATCACCTGGTAGTGGACGGCGTGGACTACAGCTACCAGACAGAAGACTCCGAGCTGCCGGTGCAGATCGGCGACAAGGTGGTGTTTCGCTACAAGGAGACCAAGGCCGGCAATTGGGTCGACCGCAACTCCCTCGGCAAGGCCATCGATCCCTCCGACTACCAGTAGTCTCACCGCCGGATCCGTCGCCCGCGAGCATTCGTGTCGCGGGCCTTCGTTTTCCCTCCTTCAAGCTCTCCACTTCCTCCCGCAAAGGCGCTGCCTGCCGCTGAAGACCCCCTTTCTCCGCCGCGATCATGGAGGTCGTTTAACCCGCTGTGCGCGCGAAACGGCCAATATGTATCCAGATCAGAGAAATTCTTCACACCGTCACGGGAATGTCACCCGAAGGGCCCAGGCTGTGCCATGATCAGAGAGTCACATGCGCGGCACAGGGAAATGAAACGAGCGTCATGGTCTGCCGAAATATCATCGGCACGCTCGTCGCCGTAGTGTCGTCACATAAGGAGGGCGGGGGCCACAGGACCCCCGTCGCGACAGGATGAAAAGAGGCGAAAGATACGATGGAAATTAATGATCTCAAGGCCTTTGTCGGCCGCCACGACAACTTCGAGATTCGCGTGATCGGCCATGCCGGCAGCCGTTTTTACCAGGTCGAACTGGAAGACGTGGAAGGTGCCCGCAAGATGCTCTGCCGCCGCGGCAAGCCGGTGTTGTTCCGCTCGCTGGACGACGTCTACCTGGAGCTCAAGCGTGCCGGTATCCACCGCGCCTACCTGGTCCAGCACGTGGCCCACGACGAGGTGATCGGTCGCGAGGCCCACTATGCCGAACCGCTGGCCTCACGTATGCCCCTGGTGTTTTGAGTGACATCGTTCCACACCACCCTGGTGCTGGAACCCTCTCGACGGCAGTCTCGCCGTCTCTGCCTTGCCACTGATGTACCCACGTTCACCGAACAAGTCCCTGGCGCAAGCTGCCAGGGCCCTTGGCGGTGTCGACCTGCCTTATCGCTTCCTTTGAGTCCCTGTTAGCCAGGGGCGCAGTCGGGCGAAGCCCAGATAGCCGATGTCCAGCAGTCCACGCAAACCGGGTACGCTGCTTAGCTGCACCCAACGGCGATGACCCAGCGTCGCGTACAATGCGCGAGTGGCATCCATGCCGATGAACCAGCGACCTGTGGCGTCGCGCAGGTGCAGCTTGCCCAGCATGTCATCGAAGCGCTGGCCCCAGGCCTCGGCGCAAAAATCGTCGTCGCGGACATCGATAAAGTGGATCAGCCGGCTGCGCGGATGCCGCCTCAGCCAGGCGATCTCCTTGCGGCATAGTGGGCACTGACCATCATGAAACAGCGCAAGCGGTGTGGCGAGTGTCTCGAACCGATTCATGGATTCGCTCCCTGAGGTCGATAGCCGTCGCGGTGGGGACCCTGACCGTAGCTCGGTTCGCATGCCAGGTTGTCGAGAAAGGACGTGGCCTGGCGGCGCATGGCGCTGCGCTTGTCATCGCTCATGCGGCGCAGCGAGCCATAGATCAGCTTCATGCGAGGATTGCTCGCCAGGGTGTCGGCGTGACGTTCGAGAAAGTCCCAGTAGAGGCTGTTGAAGGGACAGGCGTCTTCGCCCAGGGTCTTTTTCACGTCATAGCGACAGTGGCGGCAATGGTCAGACATCCGATCGATGTACTTGCCTGACGCACAGTAGGGCTTCGAGCCCATCAGTCCACCGTCGGCGTGCAACACCATGCCAAGCGTATTGGGCAATTCGACCCATTCGCAGGCGTCGGCGTAGACCGCCAGGTACCAGTCGCACAGGGCCTCGGGGCTGACGTCGCACAGCAGAGCAAAGTTGCCGGTCACCATCAGACGCTGGATATGGTGCGCGTAGGCGTTGTCCCGGGTCATGCCGATCGCGCGGGATAGACAGCGCATGCCGGTGTCACCGCTCCAGTAGAAGTGGGGCAGACCCCTGCGGGCCTGCAAGGCGTTATAGCCCTTGTAGTCCGGCATACGGGTCCAGTAGATGCCCCTGACGTACTCTCGCCAGCCGAGGATCTGGCGGATAAAACCTTCCACCGCATTGATCGGTGCATGCCCCTCGAGATAAGCGGTTTCGGCGGCCTCGCAGACCTCTCTCGGGCTGAGCAGGCCAAGGTTCATGGGAGCGGACAGGCGCGAGTGGAAGAGAAAGGGATCGCTGTCGCTGATGGCGTCCTGGACGTCACCGAAGCTCGGCAGCAGGTGATCGATGAAGTGTCTGAGATCGACCAGCGCCTGGCGTCGGGTGACCGGCCAGTGGAAGCCATCCAGACGACCGAAGTGTTCATCGAAGTGTTCCTCCACCAGTGTCAGCACCTCACGGGTCAAGTCGTCGACGGTGTGGCGGGGAGGCTTGGGCAGCGTGTAGTGCTGGGGCAGGGGCCGTCGGTTGTCCTTGTCGAAGTTCCACTGGCCGCCCATGGGTTCATCGCCCTCCATCAGCAGGCCGGTGCGGCGACGCATCAGTCGATAGAAGCCCTCCATGCGAGGCTGCCGGCGATGGGACAACCAGTCGCCGAATTCACCAGGCGTGCAGTAGAAGCGGTCGTCCTCGACCCATTGCCAGGGTATCCCGCCCTGGCGGCGCTCCATGGCATCCAGCAGCCGCCATTCGCCGGGCCTTGTGGTGACAATCCGCGAACAGTCGTAGGCTTGCGCGAGGCGTTCCGCCTCCGCCAGCAGGCCATGGGCGTTGTCCGGATCATCGAGGGCGCTGTAGTGGACGCGATAGCCCTTGTCGCGAAGAGTGGCGGCGAAGTGGCGCATGGCCGACAGCATCATGGCGATCTTCTGAGGATGATGCGGCACGTAGCGGCCTTCCTCGGCGACCTCGCACAGCGCGACGACGTCGTCGTCGCCAGTGGTCTGCAAGAGTCCGAGGTCCAGGCTCAACTGGTCGCCGGTGATCAGGATCAAGGATCTGGACATGGGTTCACCAAAAATTGTACAAATCCTCTTCATAGTAACACTTCATTCGAGCCTGATACCCACCGGTGATAGGCTTTGTGCATTCGCTACCAAGAGGAAGTCACCTTCATGGATCAGTCCGTTCCCCCCTCAGTGGTGGAGGCCCATCGCCCGGAGCAGGCGCCGGTCGACCACCCCGCCGTCGCACGTGAAAAGATCGGCGTGCTGGTCGCCAACCTGGGTACGCCGGACGATACCGACTACTGGTCCATGCGCCGCTATCTCAGCGAATTTCTGTCGGACCAGCGGGTGGTCGACTATCCGCGCTGGCTCTGGCAGCCACTGCTGCAGTTGATCATCCTGAGTCGCCGGCCATTTGCTTCCGGGGCGGCCTATCGCAGCATCTGGAACACCGACAAGGACGAGAGTCCATTGCTGACCATCACCAGAAGCCAGAGCGAGAAGCTGTCGACGCGGCTGCGCGCTGAGCTGGGGGACTCGATCGAGGTCAGCTTCGGCATGCGCTACGGCAATCCTTCCACCGACAAGGCGCTCAAGGAGCTGGAGGAGAAGGGATGTCGGCGTATCCTGTTCTTCCCGCTGTATCCCCAGTACGGCTCGCCCACTACCGCCACCGCCTGCGATCAGTTCTTCCGTCAGCTGATGAAGCGCAAGTGGCAGCCATCGGTGCGAACGGTGCCGGCCTACTTCGACGAGCCGGGCTACATCGAGGCCCTGGCCGCCTCGGTCAGCGAACGCCTGGAGAACGAGACGCACCAGCCTTCGGTGGTGGTGGCGTCCTATCACGGCGTACCCAAGCGCTTTCTGGAGGAAGGCGACCCCTACTACTGTCAGTGCAGGAAGACCACTCGGCTGCTGCGCGAACGGCTGGGGCACGCCGAGGACGAAGTGGTCACCGCCTTCCAGTCCAAGTTCGGGCCTGAAGAATGGGTGGGCCCCGCCACCGTCGACAAGGTGGCGGAGCTGGCGCGTCAGGGACACAAGAGTATCGCCGTACTGTCCCCCGCCTTCAGCGCCGACTGCGTGGAGACCCTGGAAGAGATCGAGGAAGAGATCCGCGACGCCTTCATGGAGGCCGGCGGCGAGCACTTCATCTACATTCCGTGTCTCAACGATCGCGACGACCATATCGCGGTGCTGGCCGATATCGTCAAGCGCGAACTGGGCGGCTGGATCTGATCGCTCGGCCTTTCGCGCCACGATAGCCAGACACAGAACGGGCAGCCCATGGGCTGCCCGTTTCGTGTCTGGCTTGCATGATGCCCAGGCTTTGTACGAAAAGCCGGCGAGCGATGGTTAGACAAGGCAAAAATCGGTGAGAAAGCGCAGTTTACGAGGTGTAAATGAGCATTTTGACCTGATTTTTAACGCCGTATTACCGAGCGCAGGCACTTTTCGAACAAGCCTTAGTCTCGGTCGGGGTGGGGCACCGGCTTATCCCCAACCTCTTCCTCACGGAATTCGAGCGGCTTGCCGCGGGTCTTGTCCAGATACTTGAGGCGCTGGTGCAGGCCAGTCTTGGCCAGCATGTGGGCGCTTACCGGGGCGGTGATGAACAGGAACAGGGTGATCAGCATCTCCTGTAGGTGGGTGCCTTCCTGGGTGGCGCTGAAGTACACCATGGAGCCGGACAGGATGCAGCCCATGCCCAGGGTGGTGGCCTTGGTCGGGCCGTGCAGGCGCATGTAGAAGTCCCGCAGGTGGGCCATGCCCAGCGAGCCGATGAAGGCAAACAGCCCGCCGGCGATCAGCAGCACCGAGATCAGCCCCTCGAGAATGACGTAGAACATGGAATTCTCCCGAAGTTACTCGATGATATCGCCGCGCAGCAGATACTTGCAGACGGCAATGGTGCTGATGAAGCCGAGCAGCGCGATCAGCAGCGCGGCTTCGAAGTAGGTCTTGGAGTTGAGCCACACTCCCATCAGGATGATCAGGGCGATGGAGTTCACGTACATGGTATCCAGCGCCAGGATCCTGTCGGGCATGTCCGGGCCCACGGTCAGGCGAAACAGGTTCAGCAGCAGCGCCAGGCAGACCAGCGCCAAACTGATGGTCAAGGCGGTGTCTAGCATTCGAAGATCTCCTTCAGCGGCTGCTCGTAGCGTTCGCGGATGGTGCGGATCAGGGTCTGTTCGTCACGCACGTCCAGAGCGTGGATCAGCAGCGTCTTGCCGTCCATGCGCAGGTTGGCCGACACCGTCCCTGGGGTCAGGGTGATGGTGCTGGCCAGCAGGGTGATGGTGAATCGCTCCTCGAGCATCAGCGGATACTCGACGAAGTGGGGCCGAGTGCGGCGCCAGGGATTGATGATGATCCAGGCCACCTGCATGTTGGCCACCACGATGTCACCAATCACCCGGAAGAAGAAGCGCACCAGTTTCCAGGGCTTCTTTACACCGGGCTGCATGTCCCAGAAGGGGTAGGTCAGCCAGGGGATGAGCACGGCCAGAAAGCCGCCAAGCAGCAGGTGACCGACCGAGACCGTGTTGACCAGCAACAGCCACACGACCAGCAGCAGCAGGCTGAGCAGCGGTGTCGGCAGTAGTGAGCGAGTGCGTCGGTTCATTGGGCGTCTCCCTGATCGATCAGAACGGCCTGAATCATCGGTTGCGGGTCGCTCAACTGTTCTGCCGTGGCCTCGGTGTAGCCGGCCAGGGGGCCGGCCAGGATCACCAGCAACGGCGACGATGCCAGCAGCCAGCCGGTGCCCGCCCACTGCCAGGGGGACAGCGAATCGCCGTCATCGCTGGCCTGGCTGCGCCAGAACAGGGTGGACCCTGCCCGCGACAGCGCCACAATGGCGCACAGGCCGGTGGCCAGCAGCAGAGGCCAGAACCAGAGACGTTGGGCGCTGTCGCCGGCGTTCATCAGCATGACCTTGCCCAGCGCCCCGGACAGCGGGGGCAGGCCCGCCACCGCCATGGACCCGATCAGGAACATCAGGCCCAGCGCCGTGGCGTTGCGCGGTATCCGGCCGCGCACCAGGCGGGTACCGGCCTTGCCACGCTGGACGCCGATCATGTCCGCCAGCAGGAACAGCCCGCCGGTGACCAGGGTGGTGTGCACCAGATAGAACAGGAGGCCCGACACCGCCTCGGGGGAGCGCATGCCGACGCCGGCGAGCAGGGTGCCCACCGACACCAGTACCAGATAGGCCACCAGCAGACGCAGGTCGCGGGCGGCCAGCACGCCGACACCGGCAATCGCCAGGGTGCCGAGCGAAAGCCACCACACCCAGCTCTGCTCAAGCGCCTCCAGGGGACCTGCCTGGTCGCCGAAGACCAGCCAGTAGACCCGCAGGATGGCGTAGACGCCGATCTTGGTCATCACCGCAAACAGGGCGGCCACCGGCGGCGGCGCGCTGGCGTAGGCCCGCGGGAGCCAGAAATACAGTGGCAGTACCGCCGCCTTGAGGCCAAATACCACCAGCAGCAGCAGAGCGCCGGCGACGACCATGCCCTGACGCTCTCCCGGCAGCTGACTCACCGCCTGGGCCATGTCCGCCATGTTGAGGGTGCCGGTGGCCCCGTACAGCAGACCCACGGCGAACAGGAACAGCGCCGATCCCGCCAGGTTGAGCACGGCGTAGTGCACCGCCGACTGGATGCGCGCCTTGCCACCACCGTGGACCAGCAGGGCGTAGGAGGCCAGCAGCAGCACCTCGAAGAACACGAACAGGTTGAACAGGTCGCCGGTCAGGAAGGCGCCGTTGATTCCCATCAGCTGCAGCTGGAACAGGCCGTGGAAGTTGCTGCCCTTCTCGTCGTCGCCGCCGCAGGCGAACAGCACCGCACCAACCGCCAGCATCGAGGTCACGAACAGCATCAGCGCCGATAGCCGGTCCAGCACCATGATGATGCCGAAGGGCGGCTGCCAGTTGCCCAGGGCGTAGTACTGGATCTCGCCGCTGGCCGCCTGGCGCAGCAGCATCACGCTGATCACCAGCAGCGCCAGGGTGGTGGCAAGGCCGAGACCACGCTTGAGCGTGGCATTGCCGAATCGGGTCAGCAGCAGCGCCACCGCTGCTGCCAGCGGCAGCACGATGGGCATCACGATCAGGTGGGACATCAGCGTCGCTCCTCCTTGTCCTCGGCCTTGCGCCCGTCCACGTGGTCATTGCCCATGTCGCCCCGTGCACGCATCGCCAGGATCACCGCGAAGGCGGTCATGGCGAAGCCAATGACGATGGCCGTCAGCACCAGCGCCTGGGGCAGCGGATCGCTGTAGTCGCTCTTGCCGTCGATGATGGCGGAACCACCGGTGGTCAGTCCGCCCATGGAGAACAGAAAGAGGTTGGTGGCGTAGGAGAGCAGCGTCAGACCGACCACCACTGGGAAGGTTCGGCCGCGCAGCATCAGATACAGGCCACTGGCGGCGAGCACGCCGGTCGTTATGGCATAGAGCATTTCCATGTCACACGGTCTCCTTGCCGTCGGGGGTGGGGTCGTCGGTGCGGTGCAGGCCGCGTTCCGTCGCGTCATGGTCTTCCTTGGCCGGACGGTGGGGGGTGGTCACCTTGCCCAGGTTGGCCAGGATCATCAGGGTCGCACCGACCACCGCCAGATAGACACCGAGATCGAACAGCATCGCGGTGGCCAGTTCGATATCGCCGATCAGCGGGATATGGAAATGGCCGAAGGACGAGGTCAGGAAGGGTGCGCCGAACAGCCAGCTGCCGAAGCCGGTCAGGGCGGCGACACCGACGCCGAGGATCGCCACCGGCTGGTAGGGGAAGTCGAGACGCTTCTGGGTCCAGGCAACGCCCCGGGCCATGTACACCAGGATCAATCCCACCGCGGTGATCAGGCCGGCGATAAAGCCGCCACCGGGCTGGTTGTGGCCGCGCAGGAAGATGAATACCGACACCAGCAGTGCCAGCGGCAGTACCGTCTGGGAGATGGTGGTCAGAATCATCGGGTAGCGATCCGGCGCCCAGATGCGCCCCTCGCTGTCGCTGTGAGGCATGAACAGGCGCAGACGGTTGAGCAGCTTGAAGATGGCGAGACCGGCGATCGCCAGCACCGTGATCTCGCCCAGGGTGTCGAAGCCACGGAAGTCGACCAGGATGACATTGACCACATTGTGGCCGCCGCCGCCGGGCACGCTGTTGTCGAGGAAGAAGTCCGAGATGCTTTCGGTGTCGCGGGTCAACACGGTGTAGTTGAGTCCGGCGATCACTCCGCCCAGTCCGGTACACAGCACCAGGTCGCGCAGCGCCCGCGCCGGGGTGGATTCCCGAGGGGTCTTCTGGGGCAGGAAGAACAGCGCCAGCATCAGCAGGATCATGGTGACCACCTCGACCGATAGCTGGGTCAACGCCAGGTCCGGTGCCGAGAAGCGGGCAAAGGTCAGTGATACCAGCAGGCCCACCACCGACAGCATCAGCAGCGAGATCAGACGATGGCGATGGGTAATGGCGGTGCCAATGCCGGTGAACACCAGCAGCAGGGCGCCGACCAGCAGCACGCCGTCCACCGGTTGGTTGCCCTTGGCCCCGGTCAGGGTATCCATCTGGGCCAGACCGATGGCGCCGACCACCAGGGAGGCGGTCAGCAGCAGGGTCATGAAGCGCTGCAGCGAGGCGTTGTCGACGCATTCGGTGATGCGCTCGGCGCGATCGCCGATGCACTGGATGACACCCTCGAAGATACGGCTGGCATCACGCGGCGGGAAGTCCCGCACGAACTGGCGAATCTTGCGATGCAGGATATAGGTGATGACGCCGGCGACCAGGGCCACGGCGCTCATCGCCAGCGGCAGGTTGAAGCCGTGCCACAGGGCCAGGTGGAACTCCAGCGGCTCGAGCAGCACCGCCTCGACCGCAGGCGCCATCAGCCAGGTGGCCATCAGCGCCGGGAACAGGCCGACCAGGATACACAGCACCGCCAACAGCTCCGCCGGAGCCCGCATCAGATGGGGCGGCTCGTGCGGCGTCTTGGGCGGCGCGTGGCGCGGAGGGGAGAAGAACACCGCGTGGACCAGCCGCGCGGAATAGGCCACCGACAGCACGCCGCCAATGGTGGCCAGTACCGGCAGCACCAGGCTGAGGCCGCCGAAGGCGTGGGTCTCGAGGGCCTCGGTGAAGAACATTTCCTTGGAGATGAAGCCATTGAACAGCGGCACGCCCGCCATGGCGGCGCCGGTGATGCTCATCACCACGCAGGTGACCGGCATCGCCTTGGCCAGTTTGCCCAGCCGGGCCAGGTCGCGGGTGCCGGCCTCATGGTCGATGATCCCCGAACACATGAACAGTGCGGCCTTGAAGGTGGCGTGGTTGAGGATATGAAACAGCGCCGCCAGCACCGCCATGGGACTGCCGATGCCCAGCAGTACGGTGATCAGGCCCAGATGGCTGACGGTGGAGAACGCCAGGATACCCTTGAGATCCGCCTTGATCAGAGCAAACCAGGCGGCATACACCATGGTGACGATACCGATCACGGTCACGATGGCCGACCACAGCTCGCTGCCGGCGATGGCGGGATGCAGGCGCGCCATCAGGAAGATCCCCGCCTTGACCATGGTGGCGGAGTGCAGGTACGCAGACACCGGAGTCGGTGCCGCCATGGCATGGGGAAGCCAGAAGTGGAACGGGAACTGGGCGGACTTGGCGAAGGCGCCGAGCAGCACCAGGACCAGCATCAGCGGGTAGCGCGGGTCGGCCAGGATCGTCTCGCCGCTTTCCAGCACCACCTGCATGTCGAGACTGCCGACGATATCGCCCAGCAGCAGAAAGCCCGCCAGCAGGGCGAGGCCACCGGCGCCGGTGACCGTCATCGCCATGCGCGCGCCCTTGCGCGCCTCCGAGCGGTGTGACCAGAAACCGATCAGCAGGAAGGATGACAGGCTGGTCAACTCCCAGAAGAACCACAGCACCAGCAGGTTGTCGGCCATGGCGATGCCCACCATGGAGGCCATGAACAGGATCAGGTAGGCGTAAAAGCGGGCGTAGTTCTCGCTGGGGTCGAGATAGTAGTGGGCGTACAGGATGATCAGCAGGCCGATGCCCAGGATCAGCACATTGAACAGCAGTGACAGGCCATCGAGGCGAAAGGCCAGGTCCAGCCCCAGTTGGGGCACCCAGCTCAGGGAGACCCGAGGGATATCCCCGGCACCCAGGGCGGGTAGCTGGGCCAGGGTCATGGCCAGGGCAATGGCGGGAAGGACCGCCGTGGCGAGGGTGCAAAGAGGGCGGCCTCTAGATCCGGTCAATGCGGGGACCAGCACACCGAGAAGGGGGAGCAAGGGAATCCATAGCAAAGTCATCTGTCGGTCATCCTGCCTGTCCTTGAACGTGGTGAGCGCCGCGATGGTCTGAAAACACGAGCCCTCACAATGCCTTGGCCTACCGCCAGGGGTGTTGATCAGCTCACCCTGAAGCGCCGACCCACTTTACCCGAAAGATGGACGGACCGCTGCCCCGTGCGGATTCAACGTGATAGCCGTAGGCGCTCTAAAAATTGTACATGTAGTGTACAAGGCCTATATATTATCGCTATGCAGTAGGGCAATGCCTCCGGCGGTAGCGCACGATCTGTGTCCACGGGGCGCGTGCCGCGAATCCTCAGGCCTGTCGGGAGCGTGACATGGAAACAGAGCTGGTGTGGTTGCGTGGGGAACTGCGGCTGGCCGACAACCCCTTGCTGGACATCGCGCCCTCGGTCAGCGAGCGCCTGGTGGTGTTCGTGATCGACGAGGCGCTGCTTGATGGCACATCGGCAGACGGCGTGGCCGGTATCGGCGCTCGTCGGCTGCGCTTTCTGTGGCAGTGTCTCAAGGAGTTGCGTGGGACGCTGTTGAAGAAGGGTAGCGACCTGCTGGTGGCGGTGGACGAGCCGGTATCGCTGGTCGCCCGGCTGGCCGAGCAGTATCAGGTGACACGGGTGGTGGCCAGCGAGGCAGCAGGCGGGGACGACCAGCTTGAGCGACTGGCACGCTGCCTGCCAAGGCAGTGTCGACTGGAGCGTCGTGGTACGGGCACGCTGTGGACGTCGCAGACGTTGCCGATGACGTTGGATGAGGTACCGGCAAGCTGGTCGGCTTTCCGGCGTCGCCTCGGCGAGGCGTCTCCTCGAAGTCACAGCCGTCCGGCCCCGGCGACGCAGCCGGCGTGGCCGGAACGAGCGCCGCGCGGACTGCCCTCGTTGCAGCGATTGTCACGCGAAGCGGACGCCTTGAACGACGTGCCCGACAGCGCCGGGCTTGCCTTTGTCGGCGGTGAAGCGCCCGCCTGGCAGCGTCTCGACGACGTCGTGTGGGAGTCCGATTTGCTGGCGACCTATCAGCAGACGCGCAATGGTTTGATCGGCGCTGGCTTTTCGTCCCGTCTATCGCCCTGGCTGGCGCTTGGCTGTGTGTCGGCGACCCAGGTCCTCGAAGCACTGCGTGAATGGGAAGACCGGCGGGGCGCCAACGCATCATCTCGCCACTTCTATCACGAGTTGTTATGGCGCGACTACTTCCACTGGGCGGCACGCCAGGAAGGCAAAGCGCTGTTCGGCGATCCTCCATCATCGCCGGGGCAGGCATTCGAGTGCTGGCGCCTGGGCGCTACCGGGCAGCCGCTGATCGATGCAGCCATGCGTGAGTTGACGGTCAGCGGCTGGCTCTCCAATCGCGCGCGTCAGCTCGTCGCCAGCTACCTGGTGCACGATCTCGGGGAGGACTGGCGCCACGGCGCCGCCTGGTTCGAACGCTGTCTGATCGACCATGACGTTGCCAGCAACTGGGGCAACTGGAAGTACATCGCAGGAGTGGGCCGCAACGCCAAACCCAGGATCTTCGATATCGACGAACAGAGCCGGCGCTACGACCCCGATGAACGCTATGTCCGCCACTGGAAGGAGGTGAGCTTGCAGCCGTCTTCCTACGAGGCACTGGGGCATTGAGGCACTGGGGCATTGAGGCACCGGTGTATGGAAGGACGAGCGATGCCCAGTTCACCACGTTGTTCGACCTCCCGTATGAGGTCTCTTGCCCCTGCGGGTGGCTCCCACCTTGGTGGTAGTGGTGCCACATCTTGCGATGCTCTGGTGTCCTGACTGGCTGGTATGACAGCGGGTCCTGGGTCATCATGCCCGCATATTGATCGCCAAGGATTGCTTCATCATGCTGACCCGATTGTTCCCCGCCCTTCTCGTGGTGACCCTGGCCGGTTGCCAGAGTACCTCCGCCGCCCCCTCCGGCGATGCCGCGGCCGGTACCAATGCCAGTGCTGGTGCAAGCGTCACCGCCAGCGCCAGTGGCGAAGCGTCTGGGCAGGCCGCCCCTGCCGCCGCTGCAGCCGAGCCCCAGAGCTTCGATCAGTGGCTGGCCGGCTTTCGTGATCAGGCGCGTGCAGAAGGCATCAGCGAAGCGACCCTGGCGCGCGCGCTGGATGGCCTGCGCTACCGTCCCCGGGTGATCGAACTCGACGGCTCCCAGCCGGAGTTCGTGCGCCCGATCTGGCAATACCTGGATACCGCGGTCTCCAACGCCAGGGTGACCCAGGGGCGTGACAAGCTCGCCGCCAATCGCTCCGCGGCCGACCGCGCCGAGGCCGACTACGGTGTGCCCGCCGAGGTCCTTACCGCCATCTGGGGTATCGAGAGCAACTACGGCCAGAACTTCGGTGACTTCTCGACCCTGGAGGCACTGGCGACCCTGGCCTATGACGGTCGGCGCCGAGACTTTGCACGCGGTGAACTGATGGCAGCGCTCGAGATCATCGACGCCGGCGATATCACACCGCAGCGCATGAAGGGCTCCTGGGCGGGGGGGATGGGCCACACCCAGTTCATTCCTTCCAGTTTCGTGGCCTACGCCAAGGACGGAGACGGCGACGGTCGCCGTGATATCTGGGCGAGTATCCCCGACGTCATGGCGTCGACTGCCAACTATCTGGATCGTGCCGGTTGGCGTCAGGGCGAGCCCTGGGGTGTCGAGGTGCAACTGCCGTCCGGGTTCGACTACGCCCAGACCGAGCTCGATACCCGCAAGAGCGCTTCGGCTTGGGCCGGCCTGGGTGTGAGCCCGCTGGGCGGTGGCGATCTGCCGGCCTTCGATGAGGCGTCGGTGATCACTCCGGCCGGCGCGCGTGGTCCTGCTTTCCTGGTGGGACCGAACTTCCGCGCCATCCTGCGCTACAACAACGCCACCAGCTACGCCCTGGCGGTGGCCTCGCTGAGCGACCGTATCGCCGGGCGCGCCGGCATCGAGGGTGGCTGGCCTCGTGACGAGCAACCGCTCTCTCGTACTCAGGTGAAGACGCTGCAGTCGCGGCTTCAGGCGCTTGGCTACGAGGTGGGAACCCCGGACGGCATCATGGGTCCCAATACCCGGGCAGGGTTGCGCGCCTGGCAGCGCGACCAGGATCTGGTGCCCGACGGCTTCGCCACGCTCAAGCTGCTCGAACGCCTAAGCCACTGAGCGATCAATCAGCCCTGAAAACATCAAGGTGGCCCCTGACTCAGGGGCCTGACGTATCGGCGTCCGGCGGGACGCCCTCCACATGGAAATGGCACGATGACTCTCTGGAATCGATGGCTGTCGGGCCCCGCCCGACGGATGGCGCTGGCGGCGCTTCCCCTGTGCATGGCGCCGGCCGGCGGCGCCCTGGCCGATGACGGCCCTGACGTCTTTGGCTGGGTCGAGATGGCGACCCTGGAGCCCTGGGACGTCGAAGTGAAGGCAAAGCTGGACAGCGGGGCGCTGACGTCTTCGCTGGATGCCCGGGATATCGAGCGCTTCGACAAGGAAGGCGAACCCTGGGTGCGTTTCGCCCTCGAGCTCGAGGACGAGGAGACTGGCGAGACCTTCAAGAAGCAGCTCGAACGCCCGCTCTATCGCGACATGACGGTGCGCGGGGCCGGCGGTCGCGACGAGCGCCTGGTGGTGTTGATGGAGGTGTGCATGGGGGACACCATCCACGAGGAGCAGTTCAGCCTGCGCAACCGGGAAGAGATGAACTACCCGATGCTGCTGGGGCGCCGTACCATCGGTGAGCTCGGGCTGCTGGACGTGCGCGAGACCTTCATGATCGAGCCGAGTTGCGACGAGAACTCCCCGGTCATCGAGCATGAGGGAGAGGGCGAGTACGGCACCAACAAGGATGACGGTGCCGATGACGAGGACAGCGAGAGCTGATACGTCGATGGCACCGCCGGTGTGGTCTACAGGGTTGGCCTAGAACAGCCTGGACAGTAGCGCGGTCACCGCGGTTTCCACCCGCAGGATGCGCTCGCCCAGGTGGATGCCCTCGCAGCCTGCCGCCAGCATCTGTTCCACCTCCCATTCGATGAAGCCGCCCTCGGGGCCGACCAGCAGGGTCACAGGCTCGGTCAGGCCTCGAGGGCAGGCAGTCGCCATCCCGGGGTGCGCCAACAGGCCCCGCCGTCCTTCCAGCAGGGACGGCAGACGGTCCTCGACGAAGGGCCGAAAGCCCCGCGCCGTGTCCACCACCGGCAGCGCAGTATCGCGGGCCTGCTCCAGGCCAAGCACCAGGTGCTGGTGGATCTTGGCGGGATCGAGTTCGGGGGACTGCCAGTAGCTCTTCTCCACCCTGCGGCTATGCAGCAACGTGATGCGCTTCACCCCCAGCGCGGTGGCATGCTCTATGCTTCTTGCCAGCATGCGTGGGCGAGGCAGCGCCAGCACCAGGTGCACCGGTAGCGCCGCGGGCGGAGCCTGATCGAGCCCGGAAACGTCGAAGCAGGCCTCATCGTCGGTCAGCGACACGAGCTGACCGCGGCCCAGCGGGCCGTTCTCCAGTCCCAGGGTCATCACGTCGCCCTGGCGGGCGCGGTGGACCTGGCGCAGGTGGGCCAGGCGCCGGGGGTCGCGGACCCGTGCCAACCCGGCGTCATCGACGTCGTTCCGGGTGAGAAGTATCAGATTCATGGAGCCTCGAGTACCGGTTTGTCTTGCAAGGGCCGTGTCGCGGTGCAAAATGGATGCGAACGAAGCCGAGGATCTGCAGCTGCAGTCCCTGGGCTTCCCACGAACAAAGGAGCAGCGCCGTGCGCGTGATTCGCAAGTATGCCAATCGCCGGCTCTATGATACCGAACAGAGCCGCTATGTAACGCTCGAGGATCTACGAAGCCTGATTCTCGAGGAAGTGCCTTTCCGTGTGGAAGATGCCAAGAGTGGCGAGGACCTGACGCGTACCATTCTGCTGTCGATCATCATCGAGCAGGAGCAGGCCGACAGCGACGCCGAGGTGTTCTCCAATGACCTGCTGCAACAGCTGATTCGGGTGTACGCCATGTCTCAGCCGCTGCCCCTGGCGCGCTACCTGGAGCAGGGCACCCGGTTGATGATGGAGCAGCAGAAGAAGATGCAGGATCAGTGGCAGCAGGCCATGCGGCATTCGCCGATGGAGCTGATGCGCGAGCTGGCCGAGGAAAACATGCGTTTCTGGCAGAACACCATCAGCCAGGGCGGAACCAGCCAGGGCGGGACCACCAAAGACGACGACGAGCGTTCCTCCTGACCCTCCCACGCCCGGCTCTGATGGAGAGAGGCCAGGAGGGCGAGAGCGGGCTTTTTCTGCCATAATGCCGCCTCATTTGGTACTCGAAAGGTAGTTGAGCGGATGAAGGTCCTGATCATCGGCGGCGGTGGCCGCGAACATGCCCTGGCCTGGAAGGTCGCCCAGTCGTCCAGCGTCTCCTCGGTCTTCGTGGCGCCAGGCAATGCCGGCACCGCACGGGAGGCGGGACTGACCAACGTCGATATCGCGGTATCCGACCTCGACGGGCTGGTGGACTTTGCCCGGCGCGAGAGCGTCGGCCTGACCATCGTGGGCCCCGAGGCGCCGCTGGTCGAGGGAGTGGTGGATCGTTTTCGTGATGCCGGGCTCGCGATCTTCGGCCCGACCCAGGGCGCTGCCCAGCTCGAGGGATCCAAGTCCTTTACCAAGGACTTTCTGGCTCGCCACGCCATTCCCACCGCTGACTACAGCACCTTCACCGCCGTGGAACCGGCGCTGGCCTATCTGCGGGACAAGGGCGCACCCATCGTCATCAAGGCCGACGGCCTGGCGGCGGGCAAGGGCGTCATCGTGGCCATGACCGAGGCCGAGGCCGAGGCGGCGGTGCGCGACATGCTCGAAGACAACGCCTTCGGTGATGCCGGTGCTCGTGTCGTGATCGAGGAATTCCTCGAAGGTGAGGAAGCCAGCTTTATCGTCATGGTGGATGGCGAGTCCATCGTGCCCATGGCCACCAGCCAGGACCACAAGCGGGTGGGCGAGGGCGACACCGGCCCCAACACCGGCGGCATGGGCGCCTATTCGCCGGCACCTGTGGTCACCGACAGCGTCTACCAGCGCATCATGGACGAGGTGATTCGCCCCACGGTGCGTGGCATGGCCGACGAAGGGCATCCTTATACCGGCTTCCTCTACGCCGGGCTGATGATCACCGACGCGGGTGAACCCAAGGTGATCGAGTACAACTGCCGCTTCGGCGACCCCGAAACCCAGCCGATCATGATGCGCCTGCAGAGCGATCTGGCCGAGCTGTGTCTGGCCGGCGCCGAGGGTCGCCTGTCCGGTCACGATTGCCGCTGGGACCCGCGTCCGGCCATCGGTGTGGTGATGGCCGCCGAAGGCTACCCCGGCAGCTACCGCAAGGGCGACGTGATCAGCGGAGGCGACAGTGCCGAGGCCCTGGGCGTCAAGGTCTTCCACGCCGGCACCGCGGAAAAGGATGGCCAGGTGGTCACCTCCGGCGGACGAGTGTTGTGCGTGACCGCCCTCGGTCAGGATCTTGGCGAGGCTCGGGAGCTGGCCTACCGCGGGGTCAAGACGGTGAGTTTCGAAGGCGCCTTCTGGCGTTCGGACATCGCCCACCGCGCCATGGCCCGGCAGTCCTGATCGTCGGGTACCGGTCTGGCTTGCCCCATGGTACTGACCAACAATAATCAGCAAGGAGCGAGCATGGAACGCGTCAAACTGGAGTTTCCCGAGCAGGCGATCGTCCACCGTCATGGTTTGACGGTGCGCGTGACCGACATGAACTACGGGCACCATCTGGGCCATGACGCCGTGATTTCGCTGTTGCACGAGGCCAGGGCGGCCGCCCTGGCCCATCTCGGGCTTCACGAAGGTGACATGGGAGGCTATCCCAGTGTCGCCGCTGACCTGGCGGTGCAGTACCAGGCCGAGTCTCGTTGGCCGGATGCCTTGACGGTCGAGACCGCCATCCCCGAACCGGCGCGCAAGGCCATCACGGTCTACCATCGCATGCGTCGCAACAGCGACCAGCGGATAGTGGCGACCGCCAGGCTCAACCTGATGGTGGTCGACCCCCAGGCAGGGCGTGCGGTGGCGGTGCCCGAAGCGGTACGTGACGCCCTGGCGAGGGCTGGCTGATGTCGAGGGAGTATCCAGTCATCGCGGTCACCGGCTCGTCCGGTGCCGGCACCACTACGGTCAAGCGTACCTTCGAGCGCATGTTCGCCCGGGAAGATGTCCATGCCGCCTTCGTCGATGGTGACGCCTTCCATCGCTACACCCGCCAGGAGATGGCGCGGATCTTTCGCGAGGAGCCCGAGCGCAAGGATGAGCTGTCCCACTTTGCGGTGGAGGCCAACCTGCTCGATCGCCTGGAGACGCTGTTCCAGGAGTACGGTGACAGCGGCGCCGGGACCTTCCGGCACTATATCCACGCCGAAGACAAGAAGATGATCGAGGCCGGCTACCAGGTCGGCACCTTCACCGAATGGCAGCCGCTGCCCACCGGTACCGACCTGCTGTTCTACGAGGGTCTGCACGGTGGGCTGGTCACCAGTGAGGTGGACATCGCCCGCCACGTCGATCTGCTGGTGGGCGTCGCCCCGACCATGAACCTCGAGTGGATCCAGAAGATCGACCGCGACATGCATGCCCGCGGCTACACCCAGGAAGCGGTCATCGACACCATCCTGGGGCGCATGGATGACTACGTGCGCTACATCCTGCCGCAGTTCTCGCGTACCCATATCAACTTTCAGCGGGTGCCCACGGTAGATACCTCGAACCCCTTCGAGGTCCAGGATATCCCCACCGATGCCGAGTCCTTCGTGGTGATCCGGTTCCGCGATCCGTCCACCGTGGATTTTCCCTACCTGCTGGCGATGATTCAGGACGCCTTCATGAGTCGCCCCCACACCCTGGTGGTGCCCGGCTCTCGTCTATCCTTGGCGATGGAGCTGATCCTCGGTCCGCTGGTGCGTCATCTGCTGGCCCAACGACGTTTTCGTTGAGCTGCCGCACCGTTGATGCCGGCTTCGTCTGACTGACAGGTCGGGATCGACGGCACCGGAGCTGGTGTGGCGAAGCGTTTTGCGCCGGCGACGCACACCACGACCGCGGCACAGGTGGCGAGCATCGCCACGCTGATCGACTCGTTCAACAACCAGGCCGCCAGGCCAAGCCCGAGAAACGGCTGCAGCAACTGTAGCTGACCCACCGCGGCCACCCCACCGAGCGCCAGGCCGCGATACCAGAAGATGAAGCCAATCAGCATGCTGAACAGCGATACATAGCCCAGCGACCACCAGGCGGCGCTGCCGATACCCTGCAGGGTCGGCGGTTGCGATGCGACCGCCAGAGGCAGCATCAACGGCAGGGTCAGGGTCAGCGCCCAGCAGATCACCCGCCAGCCTTGCAGCCGTCTTGATAGTCGCGCGCCCTCGGCGTAACCGAGCCCGCAGACGGTCACGGCGGCCAGCATCAACAGATCGCCGGTCAAGGAGGCGCTGCCAGGCTGGCCGAGCGCGAAGCCTGCGACCAGCGCAGCACCGCTCAACGAGCAGGCCCAGAACGCCGGGCGGGGCCTGTCGCCGGTACGCAGCACCCCGAACAGCGCGGTAGCCATCGGCAGCAGGCCGATATAGACCAGCGAGTGCGCTGCGCTGACGTGCTCCAGCGCCATGGCGGTCAGCAGTGGAAACCCCACCACCACGCAGGCGGCAACCAGCCCCAGCGATGCAAGCTCATCGGTCCGCGGCCGGCGTCCCTTCAGGCACGCCAGCAATACCACCGCCACCAGTCCCGCCAGGCTGGCCCTGGAAAAGGTCAGAAACAGCGGATCGAAGGCCCTCACCGCCACCCGGGTGGCGGGCAATGAACCGCTGAAGATGGCCATGCCGAGGGCGCCGCAGGCCCAGCCCTTGCCAAGGTCCGGGCGGTGTGTCGGGTTCAATGGTCGGTGTCGTGAGGGCATCTGCGCGAACTCCGTGGCGGGTCAGTAGCGCCTAGGGTGAAGGGCGTGCGCTGGTGCAGCCAGAGACGGTGCAGTACAGTTTTGACAAACTGTCATGGTGGAGCCTCCAGTACAGATGAAGGCACAGGACATCGATCGTCGGGCGGGCATCAGCCTGGTCGAGCAGGTGGTAGCGCTGATCCAGCGCCGCATGGCCCAGCGTCAGCTGGCGCCAGGTGCGCGCCTGCCGTCGATTCGCGGCTTGGCTGAATCGCTCGGGGTGTCACGCTCCACCGTGGTCGAGGCCTACGATCGGCTGGTCGCCGAGGGCGCCATCCATTCCCGTCGCGGCGCCGGCTTTTTCGTCGGTGATCGCTTGCCGCCGCTGTCCCTGGCGGAGCTGGCGCCCCGTCGCGAGCGCGAAGTGGACCCGCTGTGGCTGACCCGCCAGGCGCTCGAGAGCGACCATTACCGGCTGAGGCCAGGCTGTGGCTGGCTGCCGGCAGAGTGGATGCCCCACGAGGAGATTCGCCGTGGGCTGAGGCAGTTGGCGAGGCGTTCCGGCGCTGTCGCCAGCCTGACCGACTATGCGTCGCCCCAGGGCCTGCAAGCACTGCGTCAGGTGCTGGCGCATCGCCTTACCGAGCGGGGTGTCGAGGCGGCGCCGTCCCAGATCCTGCTGACCGAGTCCGGCACCCAGGCCATCGATCTGTTGTGTCGGTTTCTGCTCGAGCCGGGCGACCGCGTGCTGGTCGATGACCCCTGCTATTTCAACTTTCATGCCCTGCTGCGTGCCCACCGGGTCAAGGTGGTGGGGGTGCCCTTCAGCCCTGCGGGGCCGGACCTATCGCGCCTTGCCGAGGCCCTCGAGCAGCATCGTCCGCGGCTCTATATCACCAACTCGGGGCTGCATAATCCAACCGGTGCCAGCCTGTCACTGGCGGTGGCCCACCGCGTGCTGCGCCTGGCCGAGCGTCACGACCTGCTGATCATCGAGGACGACATCTTCGCCGACTTCGAGCACCAGGCGTCACCACGCCTGGCGGCGCTGGACGGGCTCGAGCGGGTAATCCAGGTGGGCAGCTTCTCCAAGACCCTGTCGGCCTCGGTGCGCTGTGGCTATATCGCCATCCGCCCCGAGTGGTTCGAGGAGCTGGTCGACCTGAAGCTGGCGACCTCCTTTGGCGCCAGCGCGCTGTCGGCAGAGCTGGTGTTCCAGCTGGTCAGGGAAGGCGCCTATCGACGTCACCTCAACGTGCTCAGGACGCGCCTGGCAGACGCCATGGGACAGGTCATGCCGCGACTGCGCTCGGCGGGCCTGGAGCCCTGGGTGGAGCCCAGTGCGGGGCTCTTTCTGTGGACGCGACTGCCCGCGGGGCTCTGCGCCAAGGACGTGGCCAGAGCGGCGTTGGACGAGGATCTGGTACTGGCGCCTGGGGAGGTGTTCAGCCCGGAAACGGCGAACAGTCACTACCTGCGCTTCAATGTGGCGCAGTCGCTGGATGATGACGTCTTCAGGGCGCTGGACCGGGCCATGGAGCGGGCGGCCAAGGAACGGGTGGCCAAGGAACGGACGGCCAGGGATCGGGACTGACGCTATCGTGGTGAAACGTCAGTCCCGCCCACCCTCGAGCAGGCGGCTCTAGTGGCCAGGAGGCCCCTGCTTGGCCGCTGCGTCCTTGGTGGGGCGAGAAGCGACGAAGCGCTGGGCCATGGGCTGGGCGCTGACGCCGTGCAGCACCACCGAGATCATGACCGTCAACACCACGCAGGCGAGGATCTCGTCGCTGCCGGGGATCGGGTACTGGTCGTAGATCAGCAGCGCAAACAGGATGCTGGCCAACCCCCGAGGTCCGAACCAGCCGAGGAAGGTCTTTTCATAGGCGGACAGCCCGAGTCCGGTGAGCGATATCCAGATCGGGATCATGCGAATCACCGACAGGTACATCAGCGCCAGGGCCACGGTCTTCCAGGATGCATGCGAGATGGCCAGCGGCACCATTACCGCACCGAAGATCAGGAAGGTGGCGATGGTCAAGAGCTGGCCCTCGCTCTCCATGAACTCCTCGATGAAGGTGGTGTCATGGCGTAGCTGGTTGCCGAAGGTCAGGCCGCCGAGGAACACCGCGATAAAGCCGTTGCCGCCGACGGTTTCGGCGACCAGATAGATCAGGAAGGCCAGCGCCAGAAACAGGATGCCCTGATAGATGACGGTGACGTAGCCGCGGTCGATGGCGGCGTCGAGCAGGCGGGCAAAGCCCCAGCCGAACAGCACCCCGACCAGCGGCCCGAGGGTCAGTTGCAGCAGGGCGAAGGTCCAGAGGTTGTTCGGGGCGTCGGCGACCTCGGTGCCGGTGGCCGCCACCGCCAGCAGTGCCGAGGCAAGAATCACGGGTACAGCCAGACCATCATTGAGCCCACTTTCGACGTTGATCGACTGGCGGATACGTTCCGGCACGCTGGGGCTCGATACCACCGCCTGGCCCAAGGCCGCGTCGGTCGGGGTGAGAATCGCCGCCACCAGCATGGCGGTGCCCCAGGCTGCTTCCGGCGAGACCCACTTGGCCATCAGCGTGCCCAGCAAGACCGTCAGGGGCATGCCGATCAACAGCATGCGCAGCGGAATCGCCAGGTTCTGGCGCAGAGACTTCAGCTTGACCACCGAGGCATCGGCGAACAGCACTATGATCAGGGTGATCTCGGCGATCACCTGGGTCAGCTCCTGCTGCATGTCGATGGGCACCAGGTCCGGCGTCAGCGCGCCCAGCCCCATCCCCGCGGCCATGAACACCATGGGCAGACTGATCAGCGAGGCCGAGATGCGCCGCGACAGCAGGGCAAAGGCGATGATGATCAGAAGGATCAGCAGCAGGGCAGTGTGATGCATGGCAGGCGACACTCCGAAAATGCATGGGAGCTACGGTTGTACCATAGCCGCAATGGCTTGGGGGGGCAGGCGAGCGCGATGACCAGAGGTGCATAACTGGCGGTTTGGGAACGTTGCTCATGGGGCCTGGGTCAGTGATCGGGCGAGTCAGGGGACTGACAGCAGCCCTGTTGGCGGGTAATCTCGAAGACACCGTTTTTTCAGTGTGCCCCGGAGCCTGCCATGGATTGCCTGTTCTGCAAGATCATCAACCGCGAGATTCCCGCCGATATCGTCTACGAGGACGATCAGGTGCTGGCCTTCAACGATATCGATCCCAAGGCCCCGACCCATATGCTGGTCATCCCCAAGAAGCATATTGCCACCCTCAACGACATCACCGAGGAAGACCAGGCACTGGTGGGGCGCCTGCCGCTGACCGCCTCGCGTCTGGCCAAGGACCTCGGGTTTGCCGAAGACGGCTTCAGGGTGGTGATGAATTGCAATGAAGACGGCGGCCAGACGGTCTATCATATTCACATGCACGTGATGGGCGGTCGTCGCTTCACATGGCCGGCTGGCTAGCCGGCGCGCAACGGAGTCTCTTCCGGCAGTTCAAGCGCTCGACGCATCCGTGCATTCTCCGGCGTCGCCTGGTGTCCCCCAGGCGGCGCCGATCGCTTTTGGTGTGTGTTGAGCGTCGAGGCGTCGCCGCCCTCAACATGAAGAACCGGCGCCGATCGGTTTTTGTTTCTAGGCGCCGCCGAGGGGCTGGTGCCCCATTTGAAGAGCCGGCGCCGATCGGTTTTTTTCGATGTGTTGAGCGTCGAGGCGACGCCGCCCTCAACATGAAGAGCCGGCGCTTGAGTGCCGCCGACGCTTGCGTAGAATAATCCCTTGATGCGAACGTTCATCGTTTCGCCCATGTTCGCTGGCTCACTTAGTCGTACAAGGATCGCGCCATGTCCCGCTCTCTCAGCCCCGCCGATCGGGCCATCCATCAGTTCGACAATGTATTGCGCACCCTGGTGCCGGGGGCGGCGCGGGCATCTCGGCCGACGCCCGCGGTCGATACGATCCATGACGGCGAAATGAGCCCGGATGAGCGCCATCACGCGGCCGGCCTGATGCGCATCAACCACACCGGAGAGGTATGCGCCCAGGCGCTGTACCAGGGCCAGGGCCTGACCGCCAAATTGCCGGAGGTGCGCGGCCAGATGGAGGAAGCCGCCCAGGAAGAGATCGATCACCTTGCCTGGTGCGAGGACCGGCTCAGGGAGTTGAATGCGCCGACCAGTCGACTCAATCCGCTGTTCTATGCGGCGTCCTTCGGCATGGGGGCACTGGCGGGGGCGGTTGGCGATCGTGTCAGCCTGGGCTTTGTCGCCGCCACCGAGGAACAGGTGGGCAAGCATCTGGACGAGCACCTCGAGACCTTGCCCGAAGGAGACAAGCGCTCCCGGGCGGTGCTCAGGCAGATGGCCATCGACGAGGCCCACCACGCCCAGCAGGCGCTGGAGGCTGGTGGCGCCAGGTTCCCTGGCCCGGTCAAGGCCGGCATGACGCTGATGTCCAGGGTGATGACCAAGAGCGTCTACCGCATCTGATCCTGTGCCGGTGGCCAGCGCCTGATGCTGCGATGGCCTCGCCCTCACGCAAAAGCCCCTGCCGATCGGCAGGGGCTTTTGCGTGAGGGTGGCTGTCGATCCGAGGCGCTCGCTGCTGCGCGGCGCTCGAAGCGGCCTCAGGACTCGACGATGGTGTAGGAATGGGTGACCTCAACGCCGCCCTTGGCCAGCATGATGGAGGCGCTGCAGTACTTGTCGGCGGAGAGTTCCACCGCGCGCTGGACCTGCTTTTCCTTGAGCCCCTTGCCGGTGACGGTGAAGTGCACGTGGATCTTGGTAAACACCGACGGCACGCTGTCGGCGCGTTCGGCCTCGATGTCGGCGACGCAGTCTTCCACCGGGGCGCGGGACTTCTCGAGGATCTCCAGCACGTCGAAGGAGGTGCAGGCGCCCATGCCCATCAGCAGCATCTCCATCGGGCGCGGCCCGGTGTTGCGGCCACCGTGATCGGGGGGGCCGTCGATGACCACGGCGTGGCCACTACCGGATTCGGCCACGAACTGACGGCCGTCGGTCCATTTGACGCTGGCTTTCATGGGGATTCCTTCTTTTTCTGCGATAGTGATGTCGATGTTTTTTGATGCGGTCTGCAGGATGCAGCCGGACTCAATCAGCGTTCGCCAGGAGCGCCGCCGAGTCTGTGATTCAACGCCTCGAGGCGCTCGGGCGTACCCACGTCGACCCAGTCTCCCCGATGGTGGGTGCCGGCGACGAGGTCGCGGGCCATGGCCTCGCGAAGCAGTGGAGCGACAGGATAGCAGGGAGCGGGCAGGTCATTCACCAGACGCGGGTCGATCAGCGCTATCCCCGAGTAGGTCAACTTTGGCGAGCCGTCGCTCGAAACTCTGCCGCCGGCCGCCAGGTGGAAGTCGCCGTCCGGGTTGTGGACGGGGTTGTCGACCAGCACCAGATGGGCCAGATCGCCCTCCAGAGAGGGCAGGGCGCTGGGGTCGATGTCGCAGAAGGCATCGGCGCTGACCAGCACGAAGGGCTCCTCGCCGAGCAGTGGGCGAGCCTTGGCGATACCGCCGGCGGTCTCCAGCGGCTCGTCCTCGCGACTGTAGGCAATCGATACCCCGTAGCGTTCACCGTCGCCCAGGGTCTCGATAATCTGGTCGGCACGGTAGCTGACGTTGATCACCACCTGTTCGATACCGCAGCCGGCCAGGCGCCTGAGGTGGTGGCCAATCAGCGGTTCGCCGGCCACCGGCAACAGGGGTTTGGGGCAGTGGTCGGTCAGCGGCCGCATGCGTTTGCCGAGACCGGCGGCCAGGATCATGGCTTTCATGGGCGCACCTCTGCGACGCGGGCTTCGATCAGCGGGCGCAGGCTGTCTTCGACCCAGGCGCTGAAGTCGGCGTGTCCCGCGAGGCCCTCCAGCCCCTCGAGGCTGTCCTGAAGATGGGCAAGAAAGTGAGGTAGACGCGCCAGGTAGCCGTCGCGCTGGTCGCGCAGGGTCAGGCGACAGAAGATGCCGAGCACCTTGAGCGCACGCTGGGCAGCCATGGCATTGACCCAGCGCAGGAAACTGTCGCTATCCACCGAGTCAGACAGGCGCCCGTCGGCTATCGCGCGCTGGCGGAAAGCCTCGCTCCAGGCCGCCCGGGTGGCCGCATCGAAGCGCCGATAGCGCCCGTGCAACAGCGAGATCAGGTCATAGGTGATGGGGCCTGCCAGGGCGTCCTGGAAGTCGATCAACCACAGTTCGGCGGCGTGACGCATCAGGTTCATGGCATCGAAGTCGCGGTGCACGGTGACCACCGGCTGGGCCAGCGCCTGTTCGATCAGCGCCTGGCGCAGCGCAGGCCAGCCGGGAGGCTGGCCATCCAACTCCAGCCACTGGGCGAGGCACCAGTCGGGGAACAGGTCCAGCTCCCGGGCCAGCGTTACGGCGTCGTAGGGCGGCAGGCTATCGCTCGGAGCCTTCCGCTGAAGCTCCTCGAGCAGCGCGATGGCGGCGTCGAAATGGGCGTGGGTGGTGGCCTCGTCGGCACCGTCGAGGGCCAGGTGCAGCGGCTCGTCGCCGAGGTCCTCAAGCTCCACGAAGCCCTGGTCGGCGTCCACGGCATAGACCCGGGGTACCGGCAGGCCCGCTGCGTGCCAGTCACGGGCGATGGCGACGAAGGGGCCGACGTCCTCCTGGGGGGGTGGGGCGTCCATCAGCATGCGGGTCTCCCCACTTTCCAGGGTGAGGCGGTAGTAACGCCTGAAGCTGGCGTCGCCGGCGGCCAGCACGAGATCGCTCGAGCCCTCGATGGACGGGTGCTGTGCCTGTGCCCAAAGGCGCAGTTGCTCGAGTCGGCGGGGGCTTTCAGCCTGGGACATCGGGGGGAAAACTCCTGGTGGCGGCAGGGCGAAGGATGCCAATGTCGGTTGACGCTCCGTTGGCCTCACCGCATGCTGTGCATGGATCAAGGGCGGCCGTGGCGCGAATCTCGTTGGTACAGATCGGCGTTACAGGTCGGCCGCGGCCTGTATAATACCGATTCACCCCGTCGAGGACAGCGTGCAACATGGCCAAGCGATACGCATGGACGGCCCTGGCGGGCCTCGCCACCACCAGTCTGGTGTCGTCCCCCCTGTGGGCGGCCCCACCTGAACCCCTGCCGGCAAGCCAGATGGATTGGCAGCCCTGGGGCGATGACCGTCCCGCCGGGACGGTGTGCCGAGGCTACTACGTTCAGCCCGAATACCGCCTTCCTGCGCCGGCCATCGATGGCCAGGTCAACAGCGAATCCAACACCGCCAACTACGGCACCGACGGTGACACCGTGCTCGACGGTGAAGTGGTGCTGCGCAAGGGCGATACCCAGCTCGAGGCAACCCGGGTGCAGGTACCACCGGAGCGTGACCTGGCCAACGCCAGTGGTCCCCTGACCCTGCGCGACAAGGGCCTGCTGGTGCGCGGTGACAGCGCCGAGGTGTCGCTGAACAGCGACCAGGCCACCATCGATTCGGCCCACTACGTGGCCCACGAGTCGCGCCTGCGCGGCGATGCCATCCAGCTCGAGCGAGTCAGTGACAACGTCTTTCGTTTGCGCGAGGCCAGCTTCACCACCTGTGAGCCTGGCGACAGCACCTGGCGCCTGATCGGCAACGATATTCTGCTGGATCGCAATCAGGGCTACGGTACCGCCAAGCATGCCCGCCTGGAGGTAGGCGATGTGCCGGTGTTCTACTGGCCCTGGGTGCGCTTTCCCATCGACGAGCGGCGCCAGACAGGCTTCCTGTGGCCGACCATCGGCGTCTCCGACGGTGGTGTCGACTACGCACAGCCCTTCTATCTGAATCTGGCGCCCAACTATGACGCCACCATCACCCCGCGCTGGATCGACGACAGCGGGTTACTGATGGGGGCGGAGTTCCGTTACCTGTTTCCCACCGATCAGGGCACTCTGGAAGGCGCCTACATCGGTGACGACGAGTCCGCCGGAGATGACGACTCCACCACCGAGCTCGAGAACGGCGACGAACGCTGGTACTTCGACTACAGCCATTACGGGCGCTTCAGCTCGCGCGTTCCCTACCGGCTGCGCTATGGCGCCGCCAGTGACGGCCGCTATTTCGATGACTTCGGGCGTACCTTTGGTGAGACCGATACCAGCAACATGGCGCGTCTGGCCCAGATCGACTACCTCGGCGACACCTGGAACCTCCAGGCCAAGGCCCAGGGCTATCAGCTGCTGGACGATCCGGTCGACGAAGGCGACAAGCCCTTCTACCGGCTGCCGAGCCTGACCGCCAACGGCCGCTGGTCCCAGGACCTCGGCTTCTATCAGGAGTGGAACTCCAACGCCACCTACTTCTGGCGCGATATCGAGGGCGACGAGAACGGCTTCTACGACTACGAGGATACCCAGCGCCGCATCCCGCTCAGGGAAGACGTCAAGGGCGCCCGCCTGGATCTGGCGCCGGCGGTGGGCTACCGCTTCGAGCCGAGCTGGGGCTTCTTCGAACCCCGCGTGGCGCTGCAGCACACGAGCTATGACCTCGACTATGACGAGCGCATCACCGACAACAGCGAGAGCCCGACGCTGACCGCACCGGTGACCACCATCGACGCCGGGCTGATCTTCGAGCGCGACTTCGCCTTTGGCGGTGACGACTGGCGCCAGACCCTCGAGCCACGCCTCAACTACGCCTACGTACCGGAGCGCGACCAGAGCGACTTCCCCGACTTCGACACCGAGGAGCTGGCGTTCTCGTGGGGCCAGCTGTGGTCGCCGTACCGCTTCTCCGGCGGCGATCGTCTGGGTGACCTGAACCGTTTGTCCTACGGCGTGGAAAGCCGCTTCCTCGAAGACCAGAGCGGCCGCGAGCGGTTGTCTGTGGGGGTCGGGCAGTCGGCCTACTTCGAGGACCGCAATATCGATATGGCCGGTGATCCCGACACCTTGCCCGGTGATGAGGAGTCCTTCGACTACTACGAAGCCACCCGCGATCGTTCGCCCTGGGTGACCCGAATCAACTGGCAGATCACCGACAATTGGAGCACCCGCTGGCAGTGGCTCTACGACGACGAGGAGAGTCGCACCGAGAGCACCGGCCTCGGCGTGCAGTACCGTGCCGACGCCGGTCACGTGCTCAACCTGGGCTACCGCTGGGAGATCGAAGGCTTCGACAACGCCGACGATGACGATGACGTTCGCAACTACAACCGCGAAGAGTACGACATGTCCTTCGCCTACAAGGCGACGGATCGTTTCGACGTCATCGGCCGGGTGCTCTACGACAACACCAACGACCGTGCCCTCGACCAGATGGCGGGTGTGCAGTGGAACGACTGCTGTTATGGTGTGCAGGTCGTGTGGCGCGAGTGGATCGAGGACGAGGACACCGCCAACAACATCGAGGACGACACCACGGATCGCGGGCTCTTCCTGCGCTTTGTGCTCAAGGGCTTCGGTGGCATCGGTGGCGACGCGGACACCTACTTCCAGTCTGCGGTGCCCGGTTACCGTCCCGGCCTGAACTAAATACCCTGGCGTATCCCCAACGGCGAGCACGAGACGTGCTCGCCGCATCGAATCTGAGTGAACGAGGAAGCATGACTATGCGTAGCCGACCCCTTGCCGCCCTGGCGATGGCCGCCTGCCTGGCACTGACCACCGTGGCGGCCCACGCCCAGGATGGTTACCGCCAGCCGCTGGATCGGATCGTCGCCGTGGTCAACGAGGACGCCATCATGGCCTCCCAGCTCGATGACCGTGTCGAGCAGGCCATGGCCAGACTGCGCGCCAGCGACATGGACACTCCTCCGGAGCAGGCCCTGCGTGAGCAGATTCTGGACCGCATGATCGTCGAGGAGATCGAGGTGCAGATGGCCGAGCGCATGAACCTGAGCGTCGACGATACCGAGCTCAATCGTCAGGTGCGCGCCGTGGCCAACCAGAACGGTGTCAGCCTGGAGCAGTTCGCCGATCGGCTCGAGTCCCAGGGCATGAGCCTGTCCCAGGTGCGTGATCAGATCCGTCGCGAGATGCTGATCATGAAGGTCCAGCAGGCCCAGGTGTCCAGCCGGATCAACATCTCCGAGTCCGAGGTCGAGCGCTATCTGCAGCAGCAAGGCGTCGGTACCAGCCGCGAGGAGGCGCGCCAGGCGATCTTCCAGCGCAAGGCCGGCGATGAACTCGAGAAGTGGGTTCAGGAAATTCGCGGCGAGGCCTTCGTCGAGAAGCGCCTGAACCAGGGCTGATGTCGCAGCGGATGAAGGCACCGATCGTGGTGACCACCGGCGAACCCGCCGGCATCGGTCCCGAGCTTGCCCTGATGCTGGCTGCGCGCCACGCCACCGACTGGGTCGCCATTGGCGACCCAGAGCTGTTGAGGGCTCGCGCCTTGGCGCTCGGACTGGATGTCGAGGTGGTAATAGCGGCACCGGGCGAGGCGCACCCGGGGCCGCGCCGGCAGCGTCTGGCGGTATGGCCGGTCGCGCTCAAGGAGGCCAGCGAGCCTGGCGTGCTGTCGACGGCCAACGCCGACTATGTGCTCGAGACCCTGGATATGGCGGTGGTCCAGTGCCTGGCCGGCAAGGCCTCGGCGATGGTCACGGCGCCGCTGCACAAGGGGGTGATCCGCGACGCGGGCCATCACCACTTCACCGGCCACACCGAGTACCTGCGCGATGCCTGCGGGGTCGAGGAGGTGGTCATGATGCTGGCCACCGACAGCGCCCTGCACGGGCGCGTCGTCTCGGCCGACGCCACCACTGATTCATTGCGTTCGATACCGCTGCGGGTGGCCCTGGCGACCACCCACCTGCCGCTGCGCGAGGTGGCCGACGCGCTGTCTCGAGAGGGTCTCGAGCGAGTGCTGCGTATTCTGGCCCGGGACCTGACAGACTTCTTTGGCGTTGTCTCTCCGCGGATCGCCGTGTGCGGTCTGAACCCCCACGCCGGCGAGGATGGGCATCTCGGGCGCGAAGAGATCGAGATCATCACCCCGGTGCTCGAACGGCTACGTGAAGAAGGACTGGCCCTTGACGGGCCGCTGCCGGCGGATACCCTGTTCACCCCGCGTCATCTCGACGGCGTCGACGCGGTGCTGGCGATGTATCATGACCAGGGTCTGCCGGTGCTCAAGTATTCGGGATTCGGCCAGGCCGCCAACATCACATTAGGGCTGCCGCTGGCACGGACCTCGGTGGACCACGGCACCGCCCTGGACCTGGCCGGGCATGGCACTGCCAGTCCCGATAGCCTGGCGGTGGCGATTGCCCTCGCCGAGGATATGGGCAGCCGGGTGGCCGAGCGCTGAAGGTCCGTCACCCCAACCCTCGTTTTGCAAAGGATTCAAGCATGTCATCCCGCCCCACGGCGCACCGGGCCCGCAAGCGCTTCGGTCAGAACTTCTTGCGTGATCCCGGCGTCATCTCGCGCATCGTGCGTTCCATCGGGGCGCGCCCCGGCGACCGTATGGTCGAGATCGGCCCAGGCCAGGGGGCGCTGACCGAACCACTGCTCGATGCCACCGACGGTGATCTCGAGGTCATCGAGCTGGACCGGGACCTGATTCCGGGGCTGCGGGTGCAATTCTTCAATCACCCGAACTTCGTCATCCACGAAGGCGACGCCCTCAAGATGGACTTCGTTGCGCTACGCGGCGAGGGCCAGCCACTCAGGGTCGTCGGCAACCTTCCCTACAACATCTCGACCCCGCTGATCTCGCACCTGCTCAAGGCTGGCGACGCCATCCAGGACATGCACTTCATGCTGCAGAAGGAGGTGGTGGATCGTCTTGCGGCGCCACCGGGCGGAGGTGATCGTGGGCGGCTGTCGGTGCTGGCGCAGTACTTCTGCGACGTCGATTCGCTGTTCGTGGTACCGCCGGAGGCCTTCGTGCCGCGTCCCAAGGTGGACTCGGCCATCGTCAGGCTGACCCCGCGTGAGCGACCCCAGGGGCGGGCCAAGGACGAGACGTTGCTGTTCGACGTGGTGCGCGAGGCCTTCGGTCAGCGGCGCAAGACGCTGCGCAACAATCTCAAGGGACGCATCGACGGTGACGCCCTCGAGGCCCTCGGTATCGATCCGAGCCGGCGGCCCCAGACGCTGGAGGTGGAAGAGTTCGTGTCCATCGCCAACGCCTTGAGTGCAGAGGAGAATCCGTCATGAGCGAGATGCCCGACGTAAGGGTCGATGTGGAGCCCGCCTATCGTGAAGATGAATCTTCGCCGATGGAGAACCGCTTCGTGTTCAGCTACACGGTGACGGTGCACAATCATTCGCCGGGGAATATTCAGTTGATGGCGCGTTTCTGGAAGATCACCCAGACCAGCGGGCAGGTCCAGGAGGTTCGTGGCAAGGGGGTGGTCGGCAAGCAGCCGATGATAGGCCCCGGTCAGACCTTTCAGTACACCAGTCGTGCCATTCTCGACGGGCCGGTAGGGTTCATGGAAGGGGCCTACACCTGCGTGGACACCGCCAGCCAGCGTCCCTTCGAGGTGCCGATCACGGTGTTTCGCCTGGCCACACCCAACCAGATTCACTGATCTGGCGAATCGAACGCCCTTCAAGAGCCCCGAGATCCTATGAAACGCTACGCTATCGGTGACCTTCAAGGCTGTCACGAGGAATTCATCGCCCTGCTCGAGGCGCTCGACTTCGATCCACGTCGGGATCAGTTGTGGCTGGCCGGAGATCTGGTCAACCGCGGGCCGGGGTCGCTGGCCTGCCTGCGCGAAGTGATGGCGCTGGGGGAGGCGGCCAGGGTGGTGCTAGGCAACCACGACCTGCATTTGCTGGCGGTGGCGCGAGGTGGCGCCGCGACCAAGCGCAAGGACACCATCGACGATATTCTAGAGGCCGAGGATCGCGAGACCCTGCTCGACTGGCTCCAGGCCAGGCCGCTGCTGGTGCGCGATGGCAATACCCTGATGACCCACGCCGGCCTGCCGCCCCAGTGGGGGCTGGATCAGGCCGAGTCGCTGGCCGGTGAGGTCGAGTGGATGCTGACCGGCGAGCGTGCCGGCGATTTTCTCACGCGCATGTACGGCAATCGTCCGCGCCGCTTCAAGCCGCACCAGGAAGGGGTCGACCGCCTGCGGGCCATCGTCAACACCCTGACCCGTATGCGCTTCATCGACGCCGAGGGGCGCCTGGATTTCGACGCCAAGGAAGGCCTGGACAGTGCGCCGGATGGCTTCGCTCCCTGGTTTCAGTACCCTCGCCAGGATGATCCCTGGCTGCTGTTCGGCCACTGGGCCGCGCTCAACGGCGAGGCCAGCGGCAGTCGGGTTCGCGCCGAGGCGCTGGATACCGGCTGCGTCTGGGGCGGCAGCCTGACCGCGCTGGACCTGGACAGCGGCGAGCGCATCAGCGTGCCCAGTCGGCAGTTTGCGTAACGCCGCAGGCCACTCGCCGAGACCCACTTCCCCGTGCCCGACCCTTCCCTTTATCAAGGAGTCCATATGACGTCCGCCGCCTTCGAACATCTGGATATCGAGCGCCTGAGCCAGTGGCTCGATGAGCAAGGCGAGCTGTGTCTCGTCGATATTCGCGATCCCGGCAGCTACGCCCAGGGCCACATTCCCGGCAGCCGCCATCTGGACAACCACAGCGTAGGGCCGTTGGTCGAACAGACGCCGAAGGATAGACCCCTGGTAGTGGTGTGCTATCACGGCCATTCCAGCCAGCAGGCGGCAAGCTGGCTCAGCGCCCAGGGCTTCGAGCGCGTCTACAGCCTCGATGGTGGCTTTACCGAGTGGCAGCATCGCCTGCCCGAACGGGTGAGCCGGATGGCGTCATGACCCAGGAACGCGAGCAGCGTCAGGGCGACGAGCCTTGTGCGGGGCTGGAGGTCTATCGGGTGGGTGGCGCGGTACGCGACGCGCTGCTTGGCTGGCCGGTGAAGGACACCGACTGGGTGGTGGTCGGTGCCACCCCCGAGGCCATGCGCCAGCGTGGTTTTCGCCCGGTGGGGCGCGACTTTCCGGTATTTCTGCACCCCGAGACCCACGAAGAGTACGCCCTGGCGCGGACCGAGCGAAAGTCTGGTCACGGCTATACCGGCTTTGTGGTGCACGCCAGCCCCGAGGTGACCCTGGAGGAAGACCTGGCCCGCCGCGATCTGACCATCAACGCCATGGCCGAGTCACTCGACGGCGCGCTGGTGGATCCCTTCGATGGCCGTCGAGACCTCGATGATCGACTGCTGCGCCACGTCAGCCCGGCTTTCGTCGAGGATCCCTTGAGGGTGCTGCGTACCGCCCGCTTTCTGGCCCGTTATGCAGGTCTTGGTTTTCGCATCGCCGAACCGACCCAGGCGCTGATGCGCCAACTGGCCGACAGCGGTGAGCTCGACCATCTGGTGGCCGAGCGGGTCTGGGTGGAGACCGAGAAAGCGCTCGGCGAGCCCGAGCCGCGGCATTACTTCGATGCCCTGGCCGCCTGCGGTGCACTTAAGCGGCTGATGCCGGCGCTGAGCGAGGCGGGCGGTGATGCCCTGGAGCGTGCGCTTGTTCGGATGACGAGATTGCCCGAGGCGTTGTCCGGTTCGCCCTGTTGGCGCTGGGGGCGACTGGTGGAGGCACTGAGTGCGCCCGCACGCAAGGCCCTGGAGGAGCGCCTCAAGCTACCCAACGACTATCGTGACGCCGGGCATCAGTTAGCGTCGACCCGACAGCTGGCGTCGTCGCTTGCTCAGGACGGTGATCGCTCGGCGCCGTTGATCGCCATGGACTGGCTCGATGGCATCGACGCCTGGCGCCGCGGTGAGCGGGTGTCGCCGCTGCTGGCGGTGCTGGCACTTAGGCGTCCCGGGGACGCCGAACGGTTGGCGCTGGGCTATCGTACGGCGCTGGCGCTCTCGCCCAGAGACCTGCTCGATGAGGGCTTCAAGGGTGCGGCGCTGGGTCAGGAGCTACGACACAGGCGGCTTGCCGTCCTGGAAGACGCCTGGCGCTAGCGGGCTTGCGGGGCTACTGCTCGAGAGTCCCCTCGAGTGCTGCGCGTGAAGGCAGCGCCCGATCCCCCCAGTGGAACTCGATGGGCCACAACGGCTGGTCGTCCGCGTCGAAGGCCTGCCAGATCTCCTGATAGCAGCGCCCGTCGAGGGGGTGGCGGTGCTCCGGCAGCAGCTCGGCCATGGGCCAGAGCACGAAGGCGTGGTGCAGGATTTCGCCTCGCGGCAGGCTGACGCCGTCGATGTCGCCTACCTGCTCGCCGACGGTGAGGATGTCCACGTCGAGGGTGCGAGGGCTGAACTTGGGGCTGTCCTTGCGTCGACCATTGGCGGCCTCGAGACGTTTGCACCAGGCCTGCAGTTCGCCAACGGACCAGTCGCTGTAGAGGGCGACCACCAGGTTGTAGAAGTTGCGACCGTCTTCGAAGCCGACCGGCTTGCTTTCGTAGACCCGCGAGATGGCAAGCTCGCCAAAGGTCTCCGACAGGGCGTCCAGGCAGACGCGAATATGCTGGTCGCGCTCGATATTGCTGCCAAGACTCAGGGTTACCAGCGCCATCAGTGGCCCCCGGGGCGCTGACCGCGCTCGATGCTGACGCCTACGGCGCGGGCGTTGGCCACCGCCCCGGGCTTGCGCAGGGTCATCTTCAGCCAGGGCACGCCGAACTCCTCCTGCAATAGTTCCGCCAGCCGCTCGGCGAAGGTTTCCACCAACTCGAAGCTGTGTTCTTCGGCGAAGACCCCGATGCGACGGCTGATGGCGTCATAGTCGAGGGTCTGGCTCAGGTCATCGTCTTGCGCTGCAGCGCGGATGTCGGTGGCCAGCACCAGGTCCAGCGTCAGGCGCTGGGTGATGCTGCGCTCCCAGTCATAGACGCCGATGACGGTATCCAGTTCAAGGCCTTCGATCAGTACCTGATCCATCGGTGATCCCCGGTGATTGTCCTCCCGGCCGCTAAGTAAGAACCGGGAAAAGCAGGTGTGACAAGGCGCCCGATTGTACTTGAGCCGCCCCCCGGGAAACAGGCCGCGGGTGACTCGCGAGTGCTCGTACTGGCAAACTACGACGGAATGCCCTTGAGTGTGGCATCTTTCGCCAGCACCGGTTGCGTCGGGTCAGGAGTCGCCATGGGTTCATCGTTGGAAGTGATACTGCCCTTGACCGCTCTTGCCTACCTGAGCGGCACCTGGCTGGGAGCCATCAGCGTCTGCCGCTGGGCCGGGCGCCCGGATCCGCGGCTCAGCGGCTCCTGCAATCCCGGCTTCTCCAATGTGCTTCGCCAGCACGGAGTGCCGCTGGCGCTGGCGACGCTGGCGATCGACGCCCTGAAAAGCTGGCCGGTGCTGCTGCTCGGCCTGTGGCTCGAACTGCCGCCCTGGGGGCTAGGCCTGGTGGGGCTCGGTGTGCTGCTGGGCCACTGCTACCCGGCGTGGTATCGCTTCCGTGGTGGCAAGGCGGTGGCCAGCGCCTTCGGCGTGATGCTGTTGTTGACCCCTGGGGTAGCCCTGGTCAGCGCCGTGATCTGGGCGCTGCTTGCCTGGTGGGCGCACACCGCGGCGGTGGCCTCACTGACCAGCGCCACCCTGGCCCCGCTGCTGAGCCTGTGGCTGGCGCCGGACTTTGTCTGGGTAGTGCTGGTATTCGCCGGTCTTGTGGTGGCCCGCCACGCCATCAATATCGGCCGGTTGCGCCAGGGCAAGGAGCCCCACCTGTAAAGCGACCGGCTCGATGGGGCAGGCAGGGCACCTGGGCGTATAGAGAGCGCAATCATGGCCCTTTCTTCTTGCTAGTCGACTACGGCGCGCTGAGTTGATCCATCGGCCAGCGCGGCACCGCCTTCATCTGTCCCACGGTATCGCGTTCTCCCGCCAGCAGGCGCTGAGCACCGGCATAAGCGATCATGGCCCCGTTGTCGGTGCAGAAGCGGCCGCGAGGGTAGTAGGCGCGAGCCCCCTGTTTTCGCGTCGCTTCTTCCAGCTTGGCGCGAAGACGCACATTGGCACTGACACCGCCGGCCACCACCAGGCGGGTGAGCCCGGTCTGCTTGAGGGCCCGACGGCACTTGATCGCCAGGGTGTCGGCGACGGCCTCCTCGAAGGCTCTGGCGACGTCGGCGCGGGCCTGGTCGTCGAGCTGGCCAGCCTGTTCTAAGTGACGAATGGCGGTCAGGGTGTGGGTCTTGAGCCCCGAAAAGCTGAAGTCGAGACCCGGGCGATCGGTCATCGGCCGGGGGAAGCGGAAGCGGCCCGGGTCGCCGCCCTCGGCCAGGGCGGCTACCCGCGGGCCGCCGGGATAATCGAGGTCCAGCATCTTGGCAGCCTTGTCGAAGGCTTCACCGGCGGCATCGTCCACCGATTCGCCCAGCAGTTGATAGCACCCGATGCCGTCAACCTGGACCAGCTGGGTGTGGCCGCCCGAGACCAGCAATGCCACGAAGGGAAAGGCCGGAGGCTCGTCCTCGAGCATGGGAGCGAGCAGGTGTCCTTCCATATGGTGAACGCCGAGCACCGGAATGCCGAGTGCGCGGGCCATGCCGTGGGCGGTGCTGGCGCCGACCATCAGCGCGCCGACCAGCCCGGGGCCTGCCGTGTAGGCGATGGCGTCCAGCTGGGTGCGTTCGAGCTGTGCTCCAGAGAGCACCTGGTCGATCAACGGCAGCAGGCGCCGGGTATGGTCGCGAGAGGCGAGTTCCGGCACCACACCGCCGTAGTCCGCGTGCATCGCCACCTGGCTATGCAACGCATCGGCCAGCAAGCCGCGGTCGGTGTCGTAAAGGGCGACGCCGGTCTCGTCGCAGGAGGTTTCGATGCCTAGTACGCGCATGGATCGGGCTCGGGAAACGGTGAAAGGGGGGAGTATTCTACGCCGATTTGGCTTCCGCTGCATAAGCGACGGGCTCCCTTTCGGCGGCCGCGGCGCGCCTTGTGGCAGGCAAGCAGCGCTGGCGGCGGGTACAGATTGAAGGGTGAGCGAGACGAAAGCATTTGCAAGAAAGCGGGATGGTCACTAAAATACTGTCCGCTGCAAGACTGGGTCGTGCATCCAGGGCTCGCTTCCCCCGTCTCTGTTCCGTTTCAGGTCATGCCCGCAGGGTTCCTGCGCTGAGCTGTTGTCAGCTCAAGGGTTGGCCGGACAAGGAGTGGTGCGGGGTATTGGCCTTGAAGGTGTGCGTACAAACCGAACTCAAGTTACCCAAGGTAGGTGAGTGCTTAATGCCTTCTGTCAAAGTACGTGATAACGAGCCGTTTGACGTCGCTCTGCGTCGCTTCAAGCGTTCCTGTGAAAAAGCCGGCGTTCTGTCCGAGGTTCGTCGTCGTGAGCAGTACGAGAAGCCGACTGCCGAGCGCAAGCGCAAGGCTGCTGCCGCTGTCAAGCGTCACGCCAAGAAGCTCCAGCGCGAGCGCAAGCGTTTCGAACGGCTCTATTGATCCGTACTTGAGTCGAGCGCGGTCCGCCGCCCTCGGTTCAGGAGGACGCCAAGCGGCCGCCATTGAGGTGGCCGCTTGTTTTTCTGACGTTTGTCGCCGACTCCCGCTTCGCTTCTCTTGCTCCTGCTAGTGCATTGTCTAGCGCGTTTCAGTCTAGACTAGCGCGCTTAAGTCGAGAGAGCTCCTGTCGAGCAGAATATGGCCGGTCAGATTCCCCAGCGTTTCATCGATGATCTCCTTGCCCGCGTCGACGTGGTCGAAGTGGTGGGAGAGCGCGTCAAGCTGAAAAAGGCCGGGCGCAACCATTCCGGTCTGTGCCCCTTCCACCAGGAAAAGAGCCCGTCTTTCACGGTCAGTGCGGACAAGCAGTTCTATCACTGCTTCGGCTGCGGCGCCCACGGCAACGCCCTGCGCTTTCTGATGGAGTACGACAAGCTGCGGTTTCCCGAAGCGGTGGAGCAGCTGGCCTCGCGGATGGGAATGGAAGTGCCGAGGGAAGGGGCGGACGACCCTCGCGCCCAGGCCCGCGAGAAGAAGCGCAAGGAAGGCGTCAACCTGCTGGAAATGTCGGCCAGCTATTTTCGCGAGCGGCTCAAGATGCCAGAAGGCAAGGCGGCGCGCGAATACCTCGAGGGTCGAGGGCTGTCCGATGAGGTGCGCGAGACCTTCGGCATCGGCTACGCGCCGGCCCAGTGGGAGGCGCTGAAGCGACACCTGGGCAGCCAGGGCGTCGATGAGTCGGTGCAGATCGAGTACGGCCTGCTGGTGCATCACGAGGACAGTGGCCGCAGCTACGACCGCTTCCGCGATCGGGTCGTCTTTCCGATCCGCGACATTCGCGGCAGGACGCTTGGCTTCGGCGGCCGAGTGATGGGCGACGCCAAGCCCAAGTACCTGAACTCTCCAGAGACGCCGGTGTTCCACAAGGGGCGCGAGCTCTACGGCCTCTATGAGGCACGTCAGGCCAATCATCGCCTGGAACGCCTGCTGATCGTCGAGGGCTACATGGACGTGGTGGCGCTGGCCCAGTTCGGCATCCGCAACGCGGTGGCGACGCTTGGCACCGCCACCACCGCCGATCACCTGCGTCGGCTGTTCCGTCTGGTCAGCGAGGTGGTGTTCTGCTTCGACGGCGACAAGGCGGGACGTCAGGCGGCGGCGCGGGCGCTGGAAACGGTACTGCCGGAGATGATCGATGGTCGCCAGGCACGCTTCCTGTTCCTGCCGGAGGGAGAGGATCCCGACTCCCTGGTGCGCAAGGAGGGAACCGAGGCCTTCGAGGATCGGGTGACGTGCGCAAGCCCTCTGTCGGAGTTTCTGTTCGAGCACGCCGCCCAGGGGCGCGATCTGGCCCAGCTTGAGTCGCGAGAGCGCTACGCCAGTCAGGTGCTGGCAGCGATCGAGAAGCTGCCGCAGGGGGTGCTCAAGTCGCTGATGCTGACCGAGCTCTCGCGTCGCACCGGGGTCGAGCAGTCGCGCTTCGAGGCGCTGCTGGCGCCGGCGCCCGAAGACAACGACGTCGCGCCGGTCGATGAGTTGTTCGAACCCGTCGTCGAGGACGGCGAGCCGGCGCCGCGACCGCGCCGTTCCGGGGGCGCCCTTGGCCTGATGGCGCGAACCCTGCAATTGCTGGTTCACGAGCCCAGGCTGGTGGAGCGCTTGCCCGAATCGCTGGACTGGTGCGGGGGGCAGGACGAGGACGCCCGGCTATGCCGGGAGGTCATTACCTTGCTGCGCGCTGGCGGCTACTCAAGCGCTCAGGTGCTGCTGATGCACTTTCACGGCAGCGAGGACGGTGAGCGGCTGGCGGCGCTGGCGCGACGGGAGTTGTTGATCCCGGTGGCGGCCAGGGCGGCGGAGCTCGATGGTCTGGTGAGCTATTTTCAGAGAGCCAGTCAGACCCCGTCCCGGCAGGAAGAGATCGACGCCTTGCTGAGGCGGCAACAGTCCGGCGAGCGGTTGTCGAGTGAAGAACGCGGGCGCTTGATGGAGTTGCTGGCGGCGGGGCGCTAGGTCGCTTGCGGCAGGGCGCGAGCGCTGTCACGACGGCAGGTTCGGCTACCACCAATGGTAAGAACCTGTGAGCGATCGACGACAAATATGAGGTATGGATGCGGGTAGGGTTGAATTTTGTCCTACCATCACCATCTAAGGGATACGGCGCTGACAAGTGGCGCAACCAGATAAACTAACACACCTGAGACATCGCGCAAACACTCCAGACTGGCAGAAGTGGCCCCAAAACCGCTATACTGTCCGGCTTACCGAGTTTCTCCACCTTAGCGCTTCAGGTGCTTCATTCTTCTTCGTCGAGATAGGGTTTCTATGGCTGGAAATGCGCAGCAGCAGTCACGTCTGAAGGAGTTGATCGCGCGCGGCAAGGAACAGGGCTTCCTGACCTATGCCGAGGTCAACGACCACCTTCCCGAAGATATCGCCGACCCCGACCAGGTGGAAGATATCATCGGCATGATCAATGACATGGGTATTAACGTCGTCGAGGAAGCTCCCGACGAAGATACCCTGATGATGTCGGATCACTCAACCGATGAATCCGCGGCTGAAGAGGCAGTGGCGGCCCTGGCCGCGGTGGAAAGCGATGTCGGTCGCACCACGGACCCGGTGCGCATGTACATGCGCGAGATGGGCACCGTCGAGCTGTTGACTCGTGAAGGCGAGATCGAGATCGCCAAGCGCATCGAAGAAGGCACCCGTGAAGTCATGTCGGCGCTGGCCTATGTGCCGGGTGCCGTCGAGTCGATCCTCGATGCCTACGATGCCACCCAGGACGAGGAAGCGCCGGGACGTCTCTCTGACCTGTTTTCCGGCTTCATCGACCCCGACGAAGGCATCCCCGGCGTGGCCGAGGCCGAAGTGCCCGAGGTGGACGAGCAGGCTGCCAGCGACGACGACGAAGACGGCGAGGAAGAAGAGGACGACTCCGGTGGTGGCCCGGATCCGGAAGAGGCCCGTGCGCGTTTCGGGCAGATTCGCGAGCAGAGTCAGGCCGCCAACGCCGCCATCGAGACCCACGGTCGTCAGTCCCGTGAGGCTCAGGAAGAGCTGGCACGTCTGGCCGAGCTGTTCTCTCCGATCAAGCTGGTGCCCAAGCACTTCGAACGTCTGGTCGGACAGGTCCGCATCAGCGTCGAGCAGGTGCGTGCCCAGGAAAAGACGGTGATGCAGCTCCTGGTGAAGCAGGCCAAGGTGCCGCGCAAGGCCTTTATCAAGGCCTTCCCGAGCAACGAGTCCCGGCTCGACTGGCTCGACGACTTCATGGCCGACAACGCCCGCTACGCCGATCGTCTCGCGCCGCTCAAGGCTGACGTACAGCGTGCCCAGCGCAAGATCGCCTTCGAGGAGGAGATGATCCAGCTGCCGGTGAGCGAGGTGAAGGAGGTCAATCGTCGCCTGTCCATCGGTGAGGCCAAGGCTCGCCGTGCCAAGAAGGAGATGGTCGAGGCCAACCTGCGTCTGGTCATCTCCATCGCCAAGAAGTACACCAATCGCGGCCTGCAGTTCCTCGACCTGATCCAGGAAGGCAACATCGGCCTGATGAAGGCGGTGGACAAGTTCGAATATCGTCGCGGCTACAAGTTCTCGACCTACGCCACCTGGTGGATTCGTCAGGCGATCACGCGTTCCATCGCCGACCAGGCGCGCACCATCCGTATTCCGGTGCACATGATCGAGACCATCAACAAGCTCAACCGCGTTTCGCGGCAGATGCTGCAGGAGATGGGGCGCGAGCCGACGCCTGAAGAACTGGGCGAACGTCTCGAGATGCCGGAAGACAAGGTGCGCAAGGTGCTCAAGATCGCCAAGGAGCCGATCTCCATGGAGACGCCGATCGGTGACGACGACGATTCGCACCTGGGTGACTTCATCGAAGACTCCACCATGGTGCTGCCGATCGACTCGGCCACCGGCGAGGGCCTCGTCGAAGCCACGCGCAACGTGCTCGGTGGCCTGACCGCCCGCGAAGCCAAGGTGCTGCGGATGCGCTTCGGTATCGACATGAACACCGACCACACCCTCGAGGAGGTCGGCAAGCAGTTTGACGTGACCCGCGAGCGTATCCGTCAGATCGAGGCCAAGGCGCTGCGCAAGTTGCGCCATCCGACCCGCTCCGAACCGCTGCGCTCCTTCCTCGACGAGTAACGCCTGTCTCGACCGAGCAGGGCTTGCGTCGACAGCGAAGCAGTAGGGTGAGCTCAGGACGCCCGTGGCGAAAGCCACGGGCGTTTTTTCATGTCATCGAATCAGGGTGAAGCGCTGCCGCACGCGAGCGTTTCCGGCGAGCGAAGGCTGAAAACGACAACGCCCGCGGTGATGGCCGCGGGCGTTGTCGTGTCACGACGCTGTGGTGGTCACGAGCTATTGGCTTCTGGCCTGACGCCGGCGGATCCACAGCACCAGTTCGACCATGGCGAACATCAGCAGGGTATAGCCGAACAGTTCCGTGACCTCTTCGGCGGCGTCCTTGAATACCCTGACGTAGCGTTCGGCGAGCAGGGCCTCCCACATCTCGCTGCGGCCGTAGAGCCGCGAGAAGGCAAAGGTGCAGAGGAAGCCTGCTGCAAACAGGCCGAAGGCGAAGCTTTCGACGAACTCCTCGAACTCGCGTACGAAGGCGTGACGCTGGCGAAGCACGCAATAGAGAATGGGCAGCAGCAGCAGGGTCACCAGGGTCTGCCAGGCGCCGTCGAAGACGTAGGCGTCGAGAAAGGCGTCCTGCTCGCGAATCAGGGCGGCGCCGAGCAGGCCGAACATCAATAGCGTCACCCGTGGCAGGCCGCCCAGCACCTGGCGGGCGTAGATCAGCAACAGGCAGCTGATCAGCAGCCACAGCGTCTGCATGCTCTCGGTAAAACCGACTTCGCTGAAGCGAATCTTTTCGGGCAGGCCGGTCTCCCACAGCACGCCCTGCATCATCGCGCCGATGATCAGGATATAGAGCAAGGCTCTGGCGCAGGTCGCGCGAAAGCTGATGGTAGGCGTGATGGAAGGGGGGGTATTGAGCATCCCTCTCAATCTCCAGAAAAGGGGTGTATCTGGAAGTGATTATACCCGTCGAGCCGGGGGAGTGTCTGGGAATCCCGAAGGATTCTTCGCCAGTCTTCGCCATATGCTTATACAGCATAGGTAAGGCGCAAGACAGGTGCCCAATGGCTTGGTCAGGGCCGCTCGTCCAGGCACGGGGGCTAGTGGTTAGCGCTGCGGCCGGCCTCCTCCACCAGCCAGTCGTGCACGGCCTTGACCCGGCGATCGTCGGTGGCGCCTGCCGCGTGGACGATGCCGTACTGCTTGCCACTGTCGACGCGGGCACGGAAGGGGGCGATCAGGGCGCCGCTCTTCAACTCGCTGGTGATCAGTGTTTCCCGGGCGATCGCCACGCCCATGCCGGCGATGGCGGCCTCCATGGTGAGGTGATTGCGGTTGAAGGTGTAGCCACGCTCCAGATTGATCGAAGGGGCGCCGATGGCGGATAGGTAGTGGCGCCACTCGCCATACTCCTGGCTGCCGCGCCAGGCGGTGATGTCATGCAGCAGCGGGTACCAGGCCAGGTCTTCGGGACGTCTGAGCGGTGGGCGGCCCTTCAGCAGGCCGGGTGAACAGACCGGGAAGATGCGTTCCTGCATCAGCGGGGTGATGGCAAGTCCCGGATAGTGGCCGTCGTTGAGGTCGAGTGCGAGGTCAAAGTCGCCGTCACGCAACGAGATGTTGCTGTCCTCGGCGGTGATATGCAGTTCGATATCGGGAAACCTGGCCTGCAGACGCGGCAGGCGGGGCATCAGCCACTTGTTGAGGAAGGAGGGCACCGAGCGCAGGCGGATGACCCCGCTCATTACCCCGCTGCGCAAGCGACTCACCTCGAGTCCCACCGCCTGGTAGGCGTCGTCCACCACGGCGGCCAGGCGCTTGCCTTCTTCGGTCAGTTCCAGGCGACGGGGCAGGCGCCGGAACAGCTTGAAGCCCAGCCGGTCCTCCAGTTGCTTGATCTGCTGGCTGACGGCGCCGGTGGTGACGTGCAGTTCCTCCGCCGCTCGGGTGAAGGACAGGTGGCGGGCGCTGACGGCGAAACCCTTCAGCCAGGCGTGGGTCTGGGCGTTGAGCAGTCGACTCATTGCGATGTGTTCCGACAAGAGGTCATGGTCTGGCCGTGGTATGGCGGTGGTTTAGGTATGGTTTAGCTGAGCTATAGTGAAGGCAAGATATTCTGCCTTGTCCATCGAAGCGATGGCAGCCAGCATAACGATATCCCGGAGGAACGGCAGCCCTCGCTTTAGCGAAATTGACCTCGCAGGTCTCGGACCTCCGCCCCTCATGCCCCACACTTCGCGTCATTCGTACAAGAGGCAGCGCCATGGCTATCAGCGTATTCGACCTGTTCAAGATCGGGATCGGGCCGTCCAGCTCCCACACCGTGGGGCCGATGAAGGCCGCCTACGACTTCGTCGAGGCGCTGCGGTCGCAGGACCTGCTGGAGCGCGTCGCGGGGATCGAGATTCACCTCTACGGTTCGCTGTCGGCCACCGGCAAGGGCCACGCCACCGATCGCGCCTGCGTGATGGGACTGATGGGTGAGCGTCCAGACCGCATCGATCCGGCCGTTGTTGGCCCCTGCATCGAAGAGCTGCTCGAGAGCCAGACCCTGTTGCTCGGTGGTCAGGTGGCGGTGCCTTTCCTGTGGGCCAGAGACCTTAAGTGGCACGAGGAGAGCCTGCCCTATCACCCCAACGCCATGACGCTGGTGGCCAAGGGGCACAGCGAGGAGGTCAAGCGCGAGACCTACTACTCGGTCGGAGGTGGCTTCGTCGTCGACGAGGCCCAGGCCCGGGACGGAGCGCTGGATTCCGACACCACCCCCTTGCCTTATGACTTCAATAGTGGCGCGGAACTGATGGCGCTGTGTCGTCTGCATGGCATGAGCATCAGCGAGCTGATGCTGGAAAACGAGAAGGCCTGGCGCAGCGAAGCCGAGGTGCGCTCCGGTCTGTGGGATATCTGGCAAGCCATGCAGGCCTGCGTCAACCGTGGTGTCGAGGGGGAAGGGGTGTTGCCTGGCGGGCTCAACGTCAAGCGTCGCGCCGCGTCGCTGTATCGCCGTCTCGAGGCGATGGGCGATGACGCCGGACTGATCGCCACGACGTTTTCGGCGATGGACTGGGTCAACGTCTACGCCCTGGCGGTCAACGAGGAAAATGCCGCCGGTGGGCGGATGGTCACCGCGCCCACCAATGGCGCCGCGGGGATCATTCCCGCCGTGCTGCACTACTACATGAAGTTTCAGCCCGGTGCCTGTGAGAAGGACGTGGTCAACTTCCTGCTGACCGCCGGTGCCGTCGGCATCCTTTGCAAGAAGAATGCTTCCATCTCCGGCGCCGAGGTGGGCTGTCAGGGTGAGGTGGGCTCGGCCTGCGCCATGGCCGCGGCCGGGCTCGCCGAAGTCATGGGGGCCAGCGTCCCCCAGGTCGAGAACGCCGCCGAGATTGGGCTCGAGCACAACCTGGGGCTGACCTGCGATCCGGTCGGAGGCCTGGTCCAGGTGCCCTGCATCGAGCGCAATGCGATTGCCTCGGTCAAGGCCATCAACGCCGCCCTGATGGCCTGTCGCGGTGATGGTGAGCACTTCATCTCGCTGGACAAGGCCATCCGCACCATGCGCGACACCGGCGCCGACATGCAGGAGAAGTACAAGGAAACCTCCAAGGGTGGACTCGCCGTCAACGCCATCGAGTGCTGAGCAGGACGCGGGCGCTGGTCGTGGTGGTTGACCAGTCGCTCGACGAGGACCGAACCATTTGAGCCTCTTCTTTCAGGCCCCCGTCGCGCCAGCGCGACGGGGGCCTTGTGCTTTTCAGGGGGAAAACCTCGCGGGGCCAAGGTGTTGCCGGTTTGTCGTAAGCAACCTATTGAAATGCGGAGAATACATCTTTGGTCTTGTTCAACGCTTGGCCAATTGCGTCGGGCCTTTGACTCTTCTAGCTTACGTAAACGTAAAGTAGAGCGTCGCCATCGCGGCATCGAACAACCATAACAACCTCAAGCCAGGGACCCCGGTCCCGCAGAGGACGCCACATGACCCAGCAGTACGTGCTAGAGACCCGTGGCCTGACCAAGTCGTTTCGTGGCTTCACCGCCGTGGACGGCGTGGATCTCAAGATCACGGAAGGGCATATCCACGCCCTGATCGGCCCCAACGGCGCCGGCAAGACCACGGTCTTCAATCTGCTCACCAAGTTTCTTCCGCCGACCCGCGGCGAGATCCTCTATCGCGGCAAGCCGATCACCCGCATGCGGGCCAACGAGATCGCGCGGCTGGGGCTGGTGCGTTCGTTCCAGATATCCGCCGTGTTCGCCCACATGACCGCGCTCGAGAACGTGCGTGTGGCCCTGCAGCGCAAGCTCGGCACCTCCTTCCACTTCTGGAAGTCAGAGCGCTCGCTGGAGCCACTCAACCAGCGTGCCATGGAACTGCTCGAGCAGGTGGGACTGGCCGACGTCGCCGATGTCCTCACCGTGGAGTTGCCCTACGGACGCAAGCGTGCGCTGGAGGTGGCCACCACCTTGGCGCTGGAGCCCACCGTGATGCTGCTCGACGAGCCCACCCAGGGCATGGGAGCCGAGGACGTCGACCGTATCGTCGAGCTGATTCGGCGGGTTTCTGCCGGGCGTACCGTGTTGATGGTCGAGCACAATCTGAGCGTCGTCAGTCGTCTTTGTGATCGCATCACCGTGCTGGCCCGGGGCTCGGTACTGGCCGAAGGCGACTATGCCAGCGTCTCGGCCGATCCGGCGGTGCGTGAAGCCTACATGGGCAGTGAAGCCAGCGTCGGTGAGGAGGCCAGCGCATGAACCAGACTCTCGACAGGCCAACTGCTTCACCGGCGGTCGGCGCCCATGGCGACGAAGCGCTCAGTCTAGCGGACGTCAACGCCTTCTACGGCGAGTCGCATATCCTGCATGGCGTGGAGCTGCGCGTGAAGCGGGGAGAGCTGGTGACCCTGCTGGGGCGCAACGGTGCCGGACGCAGCACCACCCTGAAGACCATCATGAACATGGTCGGTTCGCGCAGTGGCTCGATCAAGATCAACGGCCAGGAGACCCTGGCCATGAAGCCTCATCACATCCCGCGTCTGGGGGTCGGCTACTGCCCCGAGGAGCGTGGCATCTTCGCCAGTCTCGACGTCGAGGAGAACCTGCTGCTGCCGCCCACCGTGCGCTCGGGCGGAATGAGCCTGGATGACATCTACGCCATGTTCCCCAACCTCTACGAGCGGCGCCGCAGTCAGGGGACGCGGCTGTCCGGCGGCGAGCAGCAAATGCTGGCGATGGCCCGCATCCTGCGTACCGGGGCCGAGATCCTGCTGCTCGACGAGATCACCGAGGGGCTGGCACCGGTCATCAACCAGAAGCTCGCCGAGGTGCTGATTACCCTCAAGTCTCGGGGCATGACCATCGTGCTGGTGGAGCAGAACTTCCGCTTCGCCGCGCCCCTGGCCGATCGCCACTTCGTGATGGAACACGGTCGCATCATCGAGACCATCGAGGCGCGTGATCTGGACGCTCGTCGTGAGCACCTCAACAGCCTGCTCGGGGTCTAGTGTCCATGGCCGCTGTCTTCCAGGCCTTAGAGGACCTTTGCATCAACCACAAGATGTCCGGCAGTAGCCGTTCAACAACCACTTTCTAAACAACAACCTATTCAACAACAACAAGGGCCGCTGGCCCCAGGAGCCTCCCATGACCAAGGTACACGCTTCCTCCCCCCGTCTTGCCCGCCGCCACCTGGCCCTGGCGGTCGCCGCCGCCACCGGCCTGGGCCTGGCATCGTCGGCCATGGCGCAGGATGCCATCAGCGATGGCGAGGTGCGTATCGGCTATCTGGCCGACATGTCCGGCACCTACCGTGACCTGGCCGGCCCCGGCGGCCTCGAAGCGCTGAAGATGGCGGTAGAGGACTTCGGCGGCGAAGTCGCCGGTGCCCCCATCGAGGTGTTCAGCGCCGACGATCGCAACAGCGCCGACGTGGGCGCCAACACCGTGCGCGGCTGGGTCGACCAGCAGAACGTCGACCTGGTGGCCGGCATGGTCGCCTCCTCGGTGTCCATCGCCGTGACCAAGGTGCTGGAGGAGGCCGGTGGTCTGGCCATCATTTCCGGCTCGGCGGCCTCGAGCATCACCAACGAACACTGCACCCCGAACCATATTCACTACGTCTATGACACCTATCCGCTGGCCAACGGTACCGCCAAGGCGGTGGTCGAGCAGGGCGGCGACAGCTGGTTCATGCTCACCGCCGACTACGCCTTCGGTCATGCCCTCGAGAGCGACGTGGAAAAGGTGGTCACCGACAACGGTGGCACGATCATCGATCGCGTTCGCCATCCGTTCCCGACCAGCGACTTCTCCTCCTACATCCTTCAGGCCCAGGGCTCCGGCGCCAAGATCGTCGGTCTGGCCAACGCCGGCTCCGACACCGTCAACGCGATCAAGACGGCCAGCCAGTTTGGCCTGACCCAGAGTGGCCAGCAGCTGGCCGGCCTGCTGATCTTCCTCAACGACGTCCATGCCATGGGCCTGGAGACGACTCAGGGCCTGTTGTTGACCACCGGCTGGTACTGGGACATGGATGACGAGTCCCGCGAGTGGGCCGAGCGCTACTTCGAGCGGGTGGGCAAGATGCCGACCATGGTTCAGGCCGGCATCTACTCCAGCACCACCCAGTACCTGAAGGCGCTGGAAGACGCCGGCACCGACGATCCTGCCACCGTCAGGGCCAAGCTGGGCGAGGCGCCGATCAACGACTTCTTCGCTCGCAATGGCCAGATTCGCGAGGATGGTCGCATGGTGCATGACATGTACCTGGCCGAGGTGAAGGCTCCCGCCGACTCCGAGGGCGAGTGGGACCTTTACGAGATCCAGGCCACGATCCCGGCCGAAGAGGCCTACCGTCCGCTGTCCGAGAGTTCCTGCAAGCTCGTCAACTGAGCCGCCCGCGCTCGATCTACGCCGGGGTCACCAGGGTGGTGCCCCGGCCTGATGCTCAAGGGAAATCATCATGACCATGATATTCGGCGTACCGCTGGCGGTGTTCATGGGCCAGCTGATGCTGGGGCTGATCAACGGCGCCTTCTATGCGCTGCTCAGCCTGGGGCTGGCGGTCATCTTCGGTCTGCTGAAGATCGTCAATTTCGCCCACGGCGCCCAGTACATGCTGGGTGCCTTTGCTGCACTGCTCGGGGCTCAGTACCTGGGCATCAACTACTGGCTGGCGCTGTTGCTGGTGCCGCTGGTGGTCGGCGCCTTCGGTGCTCTGCTCGAGCGTCTGGTGCTGCGGCGCATCGCCCACCTGGATCACCTCTATGGGCTGCTGCTGACCTTCGGCCTGGCGCTGATCTTCGAGGGTAGCCTGATCAACCTGTTCGGCGTGTCCGGGGCCAGCTACCCGATTCCCGAGGCGTTGAGCGGCGGCATCAAGCTGCCCTTCATGTTCCTGCCGACCTATCGCGGCTGGGTGCTGGTGGCGGCCCTGGTGGTATGCCTGGGCACCTGGTTCATCATCGAGCGAACCCGGCTTGGCGCCTACCTGCGGGCGGGCACCGAGAACCCCGCCTTGATGCAGGCCTTCGGCGTCAACGTGCCGCTGCTGGTCACCCTGACCTACGGCTTCGGGGTGGCCCTGGCGGCCTTCGCCGGGGTACTCGCCGCGCCCTTGTACCCGGTGTCACCGACCATGGGCTCGAGTCTGTTGATCGTGGTCTTCGCGGTGGTGGTGATCGGCGGCATGGGCTCGATCCTCGGTGCCATCCTGACCGGTCTTGCCATGGGGCTGATCGAGGGGCTGACCAAGGTGTACTACCCGGAGGCAGCCAACACCGTGATCTTCCTGGTGATGATCATGGTGCTGATGCTGAGGCCCGCCGGGCTGTTTGGAAAGGAGGCCTGAGATGTCCACAACCACTACTTCGCCGACGCCGACTCAGACCCGGGCCCGCGCCGCGCGCCGACGCCAGGGCATGCTGATGATCGTGTTGCTGGCCATCGCCCTGGTCGCGCCGCTGTTTGCCTACCCGGTGTTCCTGATGAAGGTGCTGTGCTTCGCGCTGTTCGCCTGTGCCTTCAACCTGCTGCTGGGCTTCGCCGGACTGTTGTCCTTCGGCCACGCCGCCTTTCTCGCCACCGGGGGCTACGTCACCGGCTTTCTGCTGTCGAGCTATCCGGGCCTGACGCCGGAACTCGGGATCGTCGTCGGCACCCTGGCGGCGGTGATCCTCGGCACCCTGTTTGGGGCGCTGGCGATCCGTCGTCAGGGCATCTACTTCGCCATGGTGACCCTGGCGCTGGCCCAGATGATGTTCTTCTTCTACATCCAGGCGCCCTTCACCGGGGGCGAGGATGGCCTGCACGGTGTGCCGCGGGGCAAGCTGCTGGGGCTGATCGATCTGTCCGACAACCTGGCGATGTACTACGTGGTGCTGGCGATCTTCGTGATCGGCTTCGCCATCATCCAGCGCACCGTGCACTCGCCCTTCGGTCAGGTGCTCAAGGCCATCCGCGAGAACGAGCCACGGGCGGTGTCACTGGGCTACAACGTCGACGCCTACAAGCTGGTGGCCTTCGTCATCTCGGCGGGGCTTGCTGGCCTTGCCGGCGCGACCAAGACGGTGGTGTTCCAGCTTGCCTCGCTCACCGATGCCCACTGGCACATGTCCGGCGAGGTCATCCTGATGACCCTGGTCGGTGGTGTCGGCACCCTGTTCGGCCCGCTGGTCGGCGCTGGCCTGGTGGTCAGCCTGCAGACTCAGCTCGCGCAGTCGCCGCTGGGCAACTGGGTCAGCGTCATCCTGGGGTCCATCTTCGTGCTCTGCGTCCTGAGCTTTCGCAGCGGTATCGTCGGCGAGATCCAGAACATGGTGCGCAAGAACTTCAAATAGACACGGCGATTGCCGCTGTTCTCCCGCTGCCCGGCCTCAAGGCCGGGCTTTTTTTTGTCAGGATTTTTATCTCAGGGTGGAGTGCGTGGTTTTGATGTGGAGAAAAATATTGAAGATATGGTGAAATATAATGAGAACGCCTGGAGGTTGGGTGCAGTTGATGCGGGATACGTTCTGTTTGGAATGTACTATACCGGGGGTGGCGTCGAGAAAAACAAAGGAGTTGCATTAAGATATCTATTGGATTCAGCTAGGCTAGGTTTTATTAGATCGCAAAGACAATTGGGCGTGGCATATAGGGGGCTAACTTTACGTGACTTGGTGGATAAAGATGAAGCTGCAGCATTCGAATGGTTTTTATTGGCTGCAGAGCAAGGAGATAGGACTTCTGCAACGAATGTGGCAGTGTTTCTTCACGAAGGAAGAGGTGTAGATAAAGATGACGATGAGGCATTTCGTTGGTTTTCTAGGACGGAGGATATGCCTTATGGCCGCGATACATCAGGGTTTAGAGGGCTGGCAGCATTTTATGAAAAAGGTATCGGTACCGACATAGATCTCGTCCAAGCCTATAAATATTACGACCTTCTCTCCCCCGGCAGCGCCCCCGACAAAGCCCGCCTTGAAGAACAAATGACCCCTGAGCAGATCCGTGAGGCGATCCGACTTTCTCGCCAGTGGCAGGAAGAACACAATATCTTTGTTCCCAGCTACTACGGGCTTGAGTATCAGGAGGATGGGACCTTTCAGTAGTCGCAGGTGGCAGGCAACAAGAGGCAAGGCTTTTGGTGACCAGATGTCGAAGGCCCTCGATACGAAAACGTGTCGAGGGCCTTTTTGTCGCTGGGGGTTAGTCGGATGGCGCTGGCTCGTCTGTGCCTCGCCTGTCGCGGTATCGCGGTGGCAGGCGCTCTGCGAGGTGTTCGGCCAGGTAGTCGATGACCACGCGGACCTTGGGGGAGCGGTGGCGGTGGTGGGGGGTGACGGCCCAGACGCCGGTATCGCTGTGGCGGTAGGTGTCGAGCACGGAGACCAGCTCACCCTGGGCCAGATGATGCTCGACGTAGTAGTCGGGAAGCTGACCCAGGCCCACGCCCTTCAGCACGGCGTCGAGCAGGGCCGGGCCGGAGTTGCCCTGCCAGGGCCCCTTGATCGCCACTTCCCGGGGAATGCCGTCGACGGCGAAGCGCCAGCGATCGCGTGAGCCATGCAGACAGCGGTGATGCTTCAGCTCGGACAGGGCGTGGGGCTGCGAATAGCGCTGGAAGTAGTCGGGGGAGCCCACCACGTACTCGCGGCGATCGGCCAGACGACGGGCGATCATGGTGCTGTCCTCCAGCGTGCCCATGCGGATGCCGATATCGAAGCCTTCCTCGATCAGGTCCACCTGGCGGTTGGTGAAGTGCAGGCGCACGCCGAGCTGGGGGTACTGGATCAACAGGTCATTGATCAGAGGCGCCACGTAGCGCTCGCCAAAGGTGGTGGCGCAGGTCAGCGCCAGCTCGCCCCTGGGGTGAGCCTCGAAGTCCTTGACCACGGCGTCGGCCTCGCGAAAGCCGTCGACCAGTGCCTCGCATTGTTGATAGTAGAGCCGACCGGCCTCGGTCAGGCTTATCTGGCGGGTGGTGCGATACAGAAGCGGCGTATCGAGGCGGCTTTCCAGGGCGGCCACCTGTCGGCTGACGTGGGAGCTGGATACACCCAGGCGTCGGGCGGCGGCGGCAAAGGACTTCAGGCGCACCACCTCGATAAAGGCTTCAATGCCGGCCCAAGGATGCATGGCGCTCTCCATTGTTGCGAGACAGCAACAATGTTATGCCGAATGCGTGCTTTATCCCAGTCCGTAGCGAGGTCTAGACTGTGGTCATCATCCACCGGGTCAGGATGACCCGTGCCCCTTACGTTAGTGCGCCAGGCTTGGTCGTTCATGCCTGGCGTGCAACCCCCGATCCGAGGAGATTGCCATGAAGTCTCGCGCCGCCATTGCCCTGGAAGCCGGCAAGCCGCTTACCCTGACCGAAATCGATGTCGAAGGCCCCAAGGCCGGCGAAGTGCTGGTCAGGGTGGTCGCTACCAGCGTCTGTCACACCGACGCCTATACCCTGTCCGGAGCCGACCCGGAGGGGCTGTTTCCGTCGGTACTGGGTCACGAGGGTGCCGGTGTGGTGGAAGAAGTGGGGGAGGGCGTCACCAGCCTGAAGCCCGGTGACCACGTCATCCCGCTGTACACGGCCGAGTGCGGCGAGTGCAAGTTCTGCCGTTCGGGCAAGACCAACCTGTGCAGCTCGGTCCGTGCCACCCAGGGCAAGGGCCAGATGCCTGACGGCACCACGCGCTTCTCGCTGGACGGCAAGCCGCTCTATCACTATATGGGCACTTCCACCTTCAGCGAGTACACCGTGGTGCCGGAGGTCTCGCTGGCCAAGGTGTCCAAGGAAGCGCCGCTGGACAAGATCTGCCTGCTCGGCTGCGGGGTGACCACCGGGATCGGCGCGGTGATGAACACCGCCAAGGTCGAGCCGGGCGCCACCGTGGCTGTGTTCGGTCTCGGTGCCATCGGCCTTGCGGTAATCCAGGGTGCGGTGATGGCCAAGGCCGGTCGTATCATCGCCATCGACGTGAATCCGGACAAGTTCGAGCTGGCCAAGCAGTTTGGCGCCACCGACTTCGTCAATCCGAAGGACTACAGCGATTCCATCCAGCAGGTGATCGTCGACCTGACCGACGGCGGCGTCGACTACTCCTTCGAGTGCATCGGCAACGTCAACGTCATGCGCTCGGCGCTGGAGTGCTGTCACAAGGGCTGGGGCGAGTCGATCGTCATCGGTGTCGCCGGCGCCGGCGAAGAGATCTCCACCCGGCCTTTCCAGCTGGTGACCGGTCGGGTATGGAAGGGCTCCGCCTTCGGTGGCGTCAAGGGCCGTAGCCAGCTGCCGGGCTACGTCGAGCAGTACATGAAGGGCGAGCTGAACATCGACGACTTCATCACCCACAACATGGAGTTCGAGAAGATCAACGAAGCCTTCGACCTGCTTCACGCCGGCGAGAGCATCCGCACCGTACTGCATTACTGAGCCGGTAGCATCGAGACGGCGCTGATGAGGCCACGCCCGCCTGACCCAAGCGATGGGCCAGGCGGGCGCCGATTGGCGGTGAGTCGAATGCTGGCGCAGTATTGATGCCAGCTCGCCCCACCGCCAGACGGCCGCGTCGTCCGCCAGAACGCACCGCGTCGTTTTATCCGCCCCGGACCTCGGGGCTTCATCGTTGAGGGGAAGTCGCCATGTCCATGAGCGAACATCTGGAACTGGTCAGCGCCAATCGCAGCTTCGGCGGCTGGCACAAGCGCTATCGTCATCATTCGCGGGCGCTGGACTGCGAGATGACCTTCGCCATCTATCTGCCGCCCCAGGCCGAGACGGAAAAGGTGCCGCTGCTGTGGTGGCTGTCGGGGCTGACCTGCACCGACGAAAACTTCATGCAGAAGGCCGGTGCCCATCGGCTGGCGGCGGAACTGGGCATCGCCATCCTCTGCCCCGACACCAGTCCCAGGGGGACCGACCTGCCGGGTGAGCACGACAGCTATGATCTGGGCTCCGGGGCGGGCTTCTACGTCAACGCCACCCAGGAGCCTTGGAAGGCCCACTACCGGATGTACGACTACGTCACCGAAGAGCTGCCTTCGGTGGTTCGTCAGCACTTCCCGCTCAACGGTCGCGAGTCCATCAGTGGTCACTCCATGGGAGGCCACGGTGCCCTGATTCTGGCGCTGCGCAAGCCGGGGCACTACCGCTCGGTGTCGGCGTTCTCGCCGATCGTCAACCCGACCCAGTGCCCCTGGGGGCGCAAGGCTTTCTCGGCCTATCTGGGCGAGGATTCCAGCAAGTGGACCCAGTACGACGCCTGTGAACTGGTGGCCCGTGGCGCCTCACGTCAGCCGTTGTTCATCGACCAGGGCGACGCCGATGACTTCCTCGATGAGCAGTTGTGTCCAGAGCGGCTCGAGGCGGTCTGTGCCGAGCGCGATCACCCGCTGATCCTGCGTCGCCAGCCCGGCTACGACCACAGCTACTTCTTCATCGCGACCTTTATCGAGGATCACCTGCGCTACCACGCCGAGAAGCTCTACGCCAAGCGCTGAGCGAGACTTCTCGCCAACCTGCAGTACCCTCCAAGGTATCCACCACGGCCCCCGATCATCGGGGGCCGTGGCGTTTCTGGGCTCTTGATTCTTGGGTCCAGAATTTCTGCGGCCTGAACTTCCGGGCCATGGAGTGGGAGAAGAGAGTGCTGGGTTTTGGCGTGTCCGGGCGGGGGCATGCGCTGGCTGGCGAGCCAAAGGCGGTGTCCCGGCAAGGCATCGCCGGGTCGCCTGGAGAGATAGCCCTGTCGTGAATGGGGAAATATGGCCGATCCTTTGCCTTGTCAGATGACAGATGCGACCTCGTCATAGTCACCAGCGACATCATTGTCGGAGACGACTGGTCAAGCGGCAGCCGATAGCGATTATTGTGATGCCGAGACTCAGTCGCCAGGCGTAAAGTCGTCGGAGAAAAGCACGGACGCTCCTGCCTGCGATACCCGTAGCGACGCTGGCAACGTCGAGGGTGTCGACACCATGCGCGAGTCCTGTTCCGTTTACGACGTCGCGATAACAACAAATGGACGTGACGGTACCTCGTGGCTTGCGACGAGGAGGCCGACGCTGTGGAGAAGATGACCATGACCCTGCCCAGCCGGCCCGAGGGGCCACAGACCGTAGGTTTTCTGCTGCTCGAGCATTTCACCCTGATCTCGCTGGCCTCGGCCATCGAGCCGCTGCGCATGGCCAACCAGTTATCGGGCCAGGAACTCTATCGATGGTTCACCCTGAGCCTGGATGGTGCGCCGCTTCAGGCCAGCGACGGTCTGACCGTGACGCCGGACTCGTCGATCACGGTGCCGCTGTCGCTGGACATGGTCGTGGTCTGCGGCGGCGTGGCGCCGACCCGGCATGTGCACCAGGGCCACGTAAGCTGGCTGAAGGCCCAGGCACGCCACCTCAAGCGATTTGGCTCGGTGTGTACCGGCGCCTGGGCGCTGGCCCGGGCCGGGCTGCTCGAGGGTTATGAGGTCAGCACCCATTGGGAGTGCCAGGCAGCGCTGCAGGAGGCCTACCCGGGCATCGGCCTGACGTCGAAACTTTTCGCCATGGACCGGGACCGTTTCACCTGCTCCGGCGGCACCGCGCCGCTGGACATGATGCTGACGCTGATCGGGCGTGACCATGGGCGCGAGCTGGCGGCGGGCATTTCCGACATGTTCGTGTGCGACCGGGTGCGTGGTGAGCAGGACCAGCAGCGGGTGCCGCTCAAGCATATGCTCGGCACCACCCAGCCGCGACTGCAGGAGATCGTCGCGCTGATGGAGAACAACCTTGAAGAGCCCATCGACCTGGACGAACTGGCCCGCTACGTCAGCCTGTCGCGGCGCCAGCTGGAACGGCTGTTCCAGCGCAACCTGCACTGCTCGCCGTCGCGCTATTACATGCGCCTGCGGCTCAATCGCGCCCGTCAGCTGTTGAAGCAGACCTCGATGTCGATCATCGACATCGCCGCCGCCTGTGGCTTCGTCTCCACCCCGCACTTCTCCAAGTGCTACCGCGAGTGCTTCGGCCTGCCGCCGCGGGAGGAGCGACTGGGCTGGAGCGCCTTCTCGCCGGTGGTGGCCGGTAGCACCGTATCCCCGCTGCTGGCGGCGGCCCCTGACGAACCGGTATCCCGGGCGCTGTCGGCGTTGGAAGAAGCCCGCGGGGAGCCGACCTACGGCAGCTTCAAGGTGTTGCCCAAGTAGCGAAGGGCGTATTGAAAAATGCGCCTTCGCTGGCTGAATTGCTGGATGAGGCCTGGGACCAGGCTTCGGCATGCCTGGACGCCAGATATCGGCAGAAGGGCCTTTGGCCACACCGGTAAAATGCTGACAGCGGCGATTGCCCGCCCCACCCAAGGCCTTGATATACTCCCCGGATCGATTCCAACCGAGCCCGATGCATGCGCAACTGGTGGCGCCCTCTCAGCCGACTTCTGCTACGCGCCACCCTTGCCTTTGCGCTGGGGTCAGTGGTGCTGGTGCTGGTGTTTCGCGTGGTGCCGGTGTTCGGCTCCATGGTGATCCTGGAGCGCGAGGTCTCGTCCTGGTTCTCCGGCGAGCCGCTGGACATCCAGCAGCGCTGGCGTCCCTGGGACGAACTATCCGACAACGCCAAGCTGGCGGTAATCGCGGCGGAAGACCAGCGCTTCCCCGATCATCATGGCTTCGACCTGGTGGAGTTGAAGCGCGCCATCGAGTCCGCGATGAATGGTGGCTCACTGCGCGGGGCCAGCACCATTACCCAGCAGACCGCCAAGAATCTGTTTCTGTGGACCGGGCGGGACTATGTGCGCAAGGTGTTCGAGGCCTGGTTCGCCACCCTGATGGAACTGCTGTGGCCCAAGGAGCGCATCCTCGAGGTCTATCTCAATATCGTCGAATTCGACCGGGGGGTCTTTGGCCTGGAGGCCGCCAGTCGCCACTACTTCGGCGTCGGTGCCAACCAACTGAGCGCCGCCCAGGCGGCCCGCCTGGCGGCGGTACTGCCCAACCCGCGAGAGCGCAGCGCCTCGCACCCGGGGCCGCGCACCGCCCGTCACGCCGCCTGGATTCAGCGGCAGATGAATAACCTGGGCCTTGGCTACCTGGAGAAACTGTAGCCGGCAGGCGTCGCAGTCCTTGATCCTTTGGGTTCTGTCCATTCACTTCTTTCCCTCTTCGCCCCTTTGCTTCCGGCACGTCTTCGCGGTGTTTTGAGGCGCGTCGTTTCGCTTCTTTCCTTTGCCCACGGGTGCCTTTTGTCGCTGCCGGAACGGCGGTGACGTTTTTGGAATTCTCGTCGTCGCAATCAGGCGTCGTGGCCCCCCGGGGCGGCGCTATCCTGCCCGCACAACGCCAGCGTTTGCCGCTGGCGCTCTCCCTGAAGCGGGTAAGGACAACAGCGATGAACTCCCCTCTGACGCAAACCGAAACTGGTGCCATCGACGCCCGGGCGCTTCACCGCGAGGCCACGGTGATCGACGGTCTGATCATCGCCAAGTGGAGCCGCGAACTTCTCGAGGACATGCGCCGTGGTGGGCTGTCGGCGGCCAACTGCACCGTGTCGGTGTGGGAGGGGTTCCAGGCCACGGTGGACAATATCGTGGCCACCAACGCGCTGATGGAAGAGTGCAGCGACCTGGTGCTGCCGGTGCGCACCACCGCGGACATCCGGCGTGCCAAGCAGCAGGACAAGACCGGCATCATCTTCGGCTTTCAGAATGCCCATGCTTTTGAAGACCAGATCGGCTACGTCGAGATCTTCAAGAAGCTCGGCGTCGGTATCGTCCAGCTCTGCTACAACACCCAGAACCTGGTGGGCACCGGCTGCTACGAGCGCGACGGTGGCCTGTCCGGCTTCGGTCGCGAGATCGTCGCCGAGATGAACCGGGTCGGGGTGATGTGCGACCTGTCGCACGTTGGCGCCAACACCTCCCGCGAAGTGATTCTCGAGTCGTCCAGGCCGGTGTGCTACTCCCACTGCCTGCCCTCCGGGCTCAAGGAACACCCGCGCAACAAGTCCGACGAGGAACTCAAGTTCATCGCCGACCACGGCGGCTTCGTCGGCGTGACCATGTTCACCCCCTTCCTGCGGGCCGGGGTCAACGCCACCATCGACGACTACGTCGAGGCCATCGTCTACGTGATGAACATCGTCGGCGAAGACGCCATCGGTATCGGCACCGACTTCACCCAGGGCCACGACCAGGCCTTCTTCGAGTGGCTGACCCACGACAAGGGCTACGCCCGTCGCCTGACCTCCTTTGGCGAGATCATCAATCCCAAGGGCATTCGCACCATCGGCGAGTTCGGCAACCTCACCGAAGCGCTGTTGCGCCACGGCCTCAGCGAGGCCCAGGTGCGCAAGATCATGGGCGAGAACTGGGTACGGGTGCTGGCCGATGTCTGGGGCGAATAGCACATAACCACCACAACAATACCGCCTGCCAAGGAGTCGACCGTGACCAAGATGGCGCCTGAACTGCCCATAGAGGTGGACGTCGAGACCGGTGTCTGGACCACCGACGCCCTGCCGATGCTGTATGTGCCGCGACACTTTTTTATCAACAACCATATCGCTGTGGAGCAGGCGCTGGGCGTCGAGGCTTACGCCGAGATTCTCTACCACGCCGGCTACAAGAGCGCCTGGCACTGGTGCGAGAAGGAGGCCGAGTTGCACGGTCTGGCCGGCGAGGCGGTGTTCGAGCACTACATGACGCGTCTGTCCCAGCGGGGCTGGGGCCGCTTCATCACCGAGGCCATCGACCTGGAGGCGGGTACCGCCCGGGTGCGACTGGAACACAGCGCCTTCGTCTACCAGCTGGGCAAGGTCGGCTACCGGGTCGAGTACATGTTCACCGGCTGGTTCGCCGGTGCCATGGACCAGATTCTGGCGGCCTCGGGGTCGGCACTTCGCACCCGTGCCGAGCAGACCCAGAGCGCCGCCGAGCCAGGCTGCGAGGTAGGCCGCTTCGAGGTCCAGCCGCTCGCCACCGTGTCTCGCTGAGCTGCGCTATCTCGTCGATTCGGCGCGCCGCCCTGGTCTCCCTGTTGGGTGACCCTGTTCAGCAACCCCATCGGCAAGCTCAGCCAGCAACCTCCGTCGGCGAGCCCAGCCAGCGGCTCCCGTCAGCGACCCCAGTCAGCGACCACCGCAGGCCAAGGCGTCTGTCGTGGTTCCACCTTCGTCCGGGCAGAGGAGTTTCCCCATGGCCTTTGACGCGATCTTCGAGCCGATCACCATCGGCAGTCAGACCATTCGCAATCGCGTGGTCAGCACCGCCCACGCCGAGGTCCACGCCACCGACGGTGGCATGACCACGGAGCGCTACGTGCGCTACTACGAGGAGAAGGCCAAGGGCGGCTGCGGGCTATGCATCTGCGGCGGCTCCTCGGTGGTCTCCATCGACAGCCCCCAGGCCTGGTGGAGCTCAGTCAACCTGTCCACCGACCGCATCATCCCGCACTTCCAGAATCTGGCCGAGGCGGTGCACCGTCACGGCGGCAAGATCATGATCCAGATTACCCATATGGGGCGTCGTTCGCGCTGGGATGGCCACGACTGGCCCACCCTGGTGTCGCCCTCGGGCATCCGCGAACCGGTCCATCGTTCCACCTGCAAGACCATCGAGGAAGAGGAAATCTGGCGCATCGTCGGTGACTTCGCCCAGGCCGCGCGCCGGGCCAAGGAGGGCGGTCTCGATGGGGTCGAGCTGTCCGCCGTGCACCAGCACCTGATCGACCAGTTCTGGAGCCCCCGCGTCAACAAGCGCGAGGACGCCTGGGGCGGCACCTTCGAGGGCCGCATGCGCTTTGGCCTGGAGGTGCTCAAGGCGGTGCGTGCCGAGGTCGGCGACGACTTCGTGGTGGGCATGCGCATCTGCGGCGACGAGTTCCACCCCGATGGCCTGACCCACGAGGACATGAAGGCCATCGCCGCCTACTACGACGCCACCGGCAAGGTGGACTTCTTCGGCGTGGTCGGCTCCGGCTGTGACACCCACAATTCCCTGGCCAACGTCATTCCCAACATGTCCTATCCGCCGGAGCCCTTCCTGCACCTGGCCGCGGGCATCAAGGAAGTGGTCAGCGTGCCGGTGATCCACGCCCAGAACATCAAGGACCCGACCCAGGCCAACCGCATCCTCGAAGGCGGCTACGTCGACCTGGTGGGGATGACCCGGGCGCATATCGCCGACCCCCACCTGATCGCCAAGATCAAGATGGGCCAGGTCGACCAGATCCGTCAGTGCGTCGGCGCCAACTACTGCATCGATCGCCAGTACCAGGGTCTCGACGTGCTGTGCATCCAGAACGCGGCGACATCGCGGGAGTACATGGGCCTGCCACATGTCATCAGCCAGAGCGAAGGCCCGAGGCGTCGTGCGGTGGTGGTGGGTGGCGGCCCCGGTGGCATGGAGGCCGCCCGCGTGCTGGCCGAACGCGGCCACGAAGTGACCCTGTTCGAGGCCGAGGACAGCCTGGGCGGCCAGATCACCCTGGCGGCCAGGGCCCCGAGTCGCGACCAGATCGCCGGGATTACCCGCTGGTATCAGCTCGAGCTTGCTCGGCTCAAGGTGGACCTGCGCCTGGGCACCCGGGCCGATGTACCCACCATCGACGACCTGGGGCCCGACCTGGTGGTGCTGGCCACCGGCGGGCGGCCGTTTCTCGACCAGTACGCCGACTGGGGCTTCGACCCGGACCCGGAAAAGAGCCTGGTCGTCAGCACCTGGGACATCCTCTCGGGCAAGGTGGCACCGGGCCAGAACGTGCTGGTATTCGATTCCATCTGCGAGTTCTCCGGGGTATCCGCCGCCGACTTTCTGGCCGACAAGGGCGCCCGGGTCGAGATCGTCACCGACGACATCAAGCCCGGGGCCGCGGTGGGGGGCACCACCTTCCCCACCTACTACCGCAGCCTGTACGAGAAGGAGGTCATCATGACCTCGGACCTGATGCTGCACGAGGTCTACCGCGAGGGGGCGTCGCTGGTGGCGGTGCTCGAGAACGAGTACAGCGGGGTGCAGGAAGAGCGTGTGGTCGACCAGATCGTGGTGGAGAACGGCGTGCGCCCGGACGAGCGGCTTTACCTCGAGATGAAGGAGGCCTCGCTCAATCGCGGTCAGGTCGATCTGGAAGCGCTCTACGCGGCCAGGCCGCAGCCCTGCCTGGCGCACCTGGACGCAGAAGGTCGCAGCGCTGGAGATCGCAGCGCCGGTTTCGTGCTGTTCCGACTGGGCGACGGTGTGGCGCCGCGCAATGTGCACGCCGCCATCTATGACGCCCTGCGTCTGTGCAAGGACGTTTGAGCGAGCCACGAGGGCGGCCCAGTCGCCGCCCGCCTGCCCCTCGTCGAGAGGAGATAGAAGATGCCCGCAACCGTTCTTCCTGACCTGCTGGCCGTGCTGGTGCTGGCCGTGCTGACACTGACCCTGGTGGGTGGGGCCAGACGCTTCACCCTGTGGCGACGCGGGCGGCCCTCGCCGGTGCCCTGGTTGGCGGGCCTGGCGGCGATGCCACGACGCTATCTGGTGGATCTGCACCACGTGGTGGCCCGGGACAAGGCCTTCGCCCACACCCACGTGGCCACCGCCGGGGGCTTCGTCGCCGCCGCGCTGCTGATGCTGCTGGTGTTGCTGGTGCCGATGCCGTCAGGGCTAAGGCTTGCCCTGACCGGCCTGATGCTGGCCGCCAGCGTGCTGATGCTGGTCGGTGCCAGGCTGGTCGCCAGGCGGCGGCGCTCGCCGCCGGCGCGGCTGTCACGTGGCCCCTGGATGCGCCTGCCCAGGAGCCTCACGGTTTTCTCGGCAAGCCTTGTCGGCGTTGCACTGGTCGGTCTGCTGTCCTCGCTGCTGCCGCCAGGCTGGCTCGGCGGCATCCTCGGCTGGGCGCTTGCCGGCGTGCTGCTGGTGGGGCTCGCACTGGGGCTCGCCGAGATGTTGCTGGGCATGACCTGGGGCGGGCCGATGAAGCACGCCTTCGCCGGTGCGCTGCACCTGGCCTGGCATCGCCGGGCAGAGCGCTTTTCCACGCGCTCAAGCGAGCGCGAGGGGCGCACGCCGCTCTCCACCGGGCTCAAGGCGCTCGATCTGGACGACCCCGAGGCGCCGCTGGGGGTGGCGTGTCCCGAGGACTTCACCTGGAACCAGCGCCTGGGCTTCGATGCCTGCGTGCAGTGCGGGCGCTGTGAGGCGGTGTGCCCGGCCTTCGCCGCCGGCCAGCCGCTCAATCCCAAGAAGCTGATCCAGGACATGGTGCGGGGCATGACCGGTGCCAGCGCCGACAGCTACCACGGCTCGCCCTATCCCGGCCGGCCGCTCACTCAAGATAGAGGTCAAGACAAGTCTCAGAACCAGGGCCGGCCGGGAGGACCCATCGTCGTCGAGGCGGGTGGCGCCCTGCTCGATGCCGATACCCTATGGTCCTGCACCACCTGCCGGGCCTGCGTGGAAGAGTGCCCGATGATGATCGAGCACGTGGACGCCATCGTCGACCTGCGCCGTCACCTGACCCTGGAGTGCGGCAAGACCCCGGGCAAGGGCGCGGCGGTGCTCGACAATCTGATCGCCACGGACAATCCCGGCGGCTTTGCCCCCGGGTCACGCATGCACTGGGCGGCCGACCTGGCGCTCCCCCTGATGCGCGACTACGGCCAGGTGGATGTGCTGCTGTGGCTGGGGGACGGCGCCTTCGATATGCGTAACCAGCGCACTCTGCGTGCCCTGGTCAAGATCCTTCGGGCGGCGTCGGTGGACTTCGCCGTGCTTGGCAACGAGGAGCGCGACAGCGGCGACGTGGCGCGCCGGCTGGGAGACGAGGCGACCTTTCAGCGTCTGGCCAGGGCCAACGTGGCGACGCTTTCACACTATCGCTTTCAGACCATCGTCACCTGTGACCCCCACAGCTTCCACGTGCTCGGCAACGAGTACGGCGCCTTCGGCGGCGACTATCGGGTGCGCCACCACAGCACCTTTATTCAGGAATTGATCGCCGATGGACGGCTTGCGCTCGAGTCCCGTCAGCGTGGCCGTGTCACCTACCATGACCCTTGCTATCTGGGGCGCTACAACGGCGAATACGAGGCGCCGCGCCAGGTGCTGGCGGCGCTCGGCATAGAGCTTGCCGAGATGCAGCGCTCCGGCTTCCGTTCGCGCTGCTGCGGTGGGGGTGGCGGCGCCCCGATCACCGACGTGCCCGGCGAGCGGCGGATTCCCGACATGCGCATGGCCGACGTGGCCGAGACCGGCGCCGAGCTGGTGGCGGTGGGCTGCCCCCAGTGCACCGCCATGCTGGAAGGGGTGGTCGATGCCACCGCCCAGGTGCGCGATATCGCCGAGCTGGTGGCGGAGGCGCTGATCGAGCCGCCTGCCGGCAAGCGCCAAGCGCGCAAGACGCAAGCACACGACAGGACGGTCGCCGCAAAAGGAGGTGTGGCAAGAGGCGCCGACCCGGTCGTGGATCGAGGCGTGGGCCGTGATGTAGAGGAGCTGAGCCAATGAGTACGTCCGATGAAGCGACGCGAGGCAGCACCCCAGTAGCGACGGCTCGGCGGCGTCGCGATCCCCGGCAAGACTGGATCGTCCGCAACCGCCTGCATCCGCAGCATCAGTCGGTACTGGCCGCTTTGGAGGACGCCACCTCGCCGCCGGCGTGGATGGGCCCCCAGGGGCGGTTGCGCCGGAACCCGCACGCGGTGGGCTTTATTGGCCCCAACGGTCGCCGGCGTATCGACCGCAGCGGTGTCCAGGCGGGAGCCTCCGCGTCGCCTGCAGGTCGCGCCCAGAACATAGACGTTCAGGTCGCTCGCGACCGGCGCCGCGCGGTGACGCTGGAGGCCCCGGCGGGCTGGATCGTGGTGGTCCCGGATACCGCCACCGGCAGGCTGACCGATCACGATCGCGATCTGTTCGGCCTGGCCCGTCGACTGGCCGATAGCGGTTTGCAGCCAGAGGGTGCTGAACTGGCCGTGGTGGCCATCCTGTTCGGGGATTCGCCGCCACCCGCGCTGGAGCAGGCGCTCGGCGAGGCCGGGGCCGATCGGGTGGTCTGCCTGGCGGTGGCGGAGGGTTATGCCCCCGAGGCACGCCTGGCGGCCTGTACTCGAGTGGACGACGCGCTGGCCCCGCGCCATTGGCTGTTCCCGGATACCGCCCTGGATGGCGGCGATCTGGGGCGCAGGCTGGCGGTGCGGCTGGGCGAGCGGCCCGCCTGTGGGGTGTGGCGGGTCGAGGCGGATGGCGGGCTCGATACCGGCGGGTCCTGCGTCTGTCGGACCGGGTCCGGGCGCGAGGACCAGCCCCGTCCGCTGCCGCGCATCCTGATGGCGCTGGCCGAGTGCGCCGAGCCAGTGGTCGAGACCCGCCACGAGGCGAGAGCGATGGTCCTGGAGCCACCGCACGCGCCCCAAACACCCCAAGCAAGGCTCGAGGATCTTGGCGCGGTGGCGGTGGATCCTGCCGAAATCGCCCTGCACGAGGCGCCCTTTATCCTGTCCGGCGGCAATGGCGTTGGCGACTGGCCCGGCTTTCACCGTGCCGCCCAGGCGCTGGGCGCCAGCGAAGGCGCTTCCCGGGTGGCGGTGGACGACGGCCATATGCCACGCCATCGCCAGGTGGGGGCCACCGGCACCTTCGTCAGCGCCCGGGTCTACCTGGCGGTGGGGATCAGCGGGGCGATCCAGCACCTGCAGGGGATCCAGCGCTGCGACAAGGTTATCGCCGTCAACCGCGACGCCGGCTGCGATATGGTCAAGCGGGCCGATCTGTCGGTGATTGGCAATGGCGACGAGATCCTCGCCGAACTGGTACGTCTGGTCGAGGCCAGGGGGGAACGTGGAGGCAAAGGTGATAGCGAGCGTGGCGATACCCACGAGTCCCGGCCAGCGGAAACATCCCCGAAGGAGGCCCTGAATGTTGCCTGAATCTTCCTCCCCCCATGGCGAAGCCCAGATCGGTGCCAGTGCCGATACCAACGGCGGTGTCAAAAACAAAGCCAAAGCCAAAGCCAACGCCAACGCCAACGCCAACGCCAACGCCTCCAGCGCAGACGCTGCCTACCTACAAGCCAGCGCCATCACCTCGCTTCGCCTGGATGTGCTTTTGTCGGTGGGGCGCCACCGCCTCACCGGTCGCGCCCAGCGTGCCGATGGCGACGCCCGGGCGCTGGAAATGGCGCTGTCACTGAGAGAGGCATTAGTGGCTGAGAAGACGACCCCTCCCGAGGTGGAGTTGATTCCCTGGCACCAGGGGCCGGAGGGCGACGACACCGAAGCAGCGCTGCGTGGTTATCTGGGCATGGGCCTGGACGCCATTCGCTGGATCAAGGCACCGGCGGCGGCGGACGCCATGGCGCCACTTCGGGCGTCGCTGACATCGCCCTCGGCGGAGGACGCTTACCACCGTCAGGCGCGCCTGGTGCTGTGCGGGATGCGTGCCGAGCAGGGCGAGGGCACCGGCATGCTGCCCATGGTGCTGGCCGAGCAACTCGGCTGGGCCTGGGTCCCTGGGGTGGTGGCCCTCGAGCGTATTGAAGCGATCGAGGGTCGCCAGCGGCACGCTGAGGACGGCGAGCCGGGCAAGGTCAATGACTGCGAGGAGACCGCGCTGTTCCGGGCCATCGTGCTGCAGGCGCTGCCGCAGGGACAGCGACGCCGTCTGGCGGTGACCCTGCCGGCGATCCTGGGGGTGGACAGTGCGGCACCGGCCGCGCGCCAGAGTGCCTTCGGTCCTGCCCGGCGTGGTCAGCTGCGTCTGGTCGAGTCAGGCGAAGAGCTGGTGCTGGACCCGGCGGTGGAGCAGTGGCCGCTGATACCGGCCCGGGCACGTCCCAAACGACTCAAGATCGTCACCGCCACCAGCGCCCGCGATCGCTTCAAGGCCGCCGCCGCCAAGGCCGAAGGGGGCGGTGGTCGGGTGCTCGAGGATGTCTCGGCCGCAGAAGGGGCCGCCGCCATCCTGTCGATGCTCGAGGCAGAGGGTGTCTTGCCTGCCGGCGGGGTCCGGCACGGTCAACAAGGTAGCCCACAAGGCGATGGACGCTGACGCCAAGCGGTGCCAGCATCAAGGCAGGGACCGCCAGTGGCAGGGCGCGTCGACCCGGCAAAGTCCGCACCGCTGCCTTACATGGACATAACTAGAGTCAAGCAATGACCGTCGAACCCGATACCACCGTGACTTCCGACGCCAGTCGACCCCGGCGTACCCGGGCGACCCTCAAGGGGCGCCAGACCGATCCCGACCTCCTCGAGGCATTGCGTCGGTTGCTGGGCGATGAACGCAAGCACCCCGAGCTGCGGCGGCGCGATCTATTGATCGAGCACCTGCACGCTATCCAGGACGCCAATGGTCATCTGGCGCTTGACTGGCTGAGGGCGCTTGCGAGCTACATGACGCTGCCGATGGCGGCGGTCTACGAGACGGCGACCTTTTACGCTCACTTCGATGTGGTGCATGACGGCGAGGCGCCGCCACCCGCACTGACGGTGCGCGTGTGCGACTCGCTGTCCTGTGAGCTTGCCGGGGCTGAGCGTCTGGCCGAGGCCCTGAACGGCGGTCTCGACCCCGAGCAGGTGCGTGTCGTCCGCGCCCCCTGCATGGGCCGCTGCGATCTGGCGCCGGTGGTCGAGGTGGGGCACCACCACCTGGGCCACGCCACCCCGCAGGCGGTTGAGGTGCTGGTGGAAACCGGCAAGACCCATCCCGAGGCGGTGCTGTGGCAGCGCCTCGACGAATATCGCCGAGAGGGCGGCTACGAGCTGCTGCGCGGCTGCCGGGAAGGCCAGGTGACGGTCGATGAGTTGACCTCGATGCTCGAGCGCGCGGGGCTGCGTGGCCTCGGAGGCGCGGGTTTCCCGACCCATCGCAAGTGGCAGAGCGTTCGCGCCGAGCCCGGTCCTCGCTGGTGCGCGGTCAACGCCGACGAAGGTGAACCGGGGACCTTCAAGGATCGCTACTACCTGGAGCGCGCGCCCCACCAGATGCTGGAAGGCGCCCTGGTGGCCTGCTGGGCGGTCGAGGCAGAAGGCGTCTATATCTACCTGCGCGACGAGTATCCCGGCGTCCACCGGGTACTGATCGAGGCCATCGAGGAGCTCGAAGACGCCGGTATTGCGCAGCCGGGCCAGCTTATCCTCAGGCGTGGCGCCGGGGCCTACATCTGCGGCGAAGAGTCGGCGATGATCGAGTCTCTGGAGGGCAAGCCCGGCAAGCCCAGGCATCGTCCGCCGCTGGTCGCCCACAAGGGCCTGTTTGGCCGGCCTACGCTGGTCAACAACGTCGAGACCCTGTACTGGATACCGGTGCTGTGGCGCGAGGGGGTGGCCATGTACGCCGGTCAGGGCCGGCGCGAGCGTAGCGGCCTGCGCAGTTTTTCGCTGTCCGGGCGGGTGCGGCGGCCTGGTGTCTATCTGGCGCCCGCCGGCATCAGCCTGCGCGAGCTGGTCGACGAGTACGGCGGCGGCATGGCGCCGGGCCATCAGTTGGCCGGCTATCTACCGGGGGGCGCCTCCGGCGGCATCCTGCCCGCTGCCAAGGCGGATATCGCACTGGACTTCGACACCCTCCAGGCCGAGGGCTGCTTTATCGGCTCGGCGGCGGTGATCGTGTTGTCCGACCAGGACGACCTGCGCGCGGTGGCCACCAACCTGCTGGCCTTCTTCGCCGATGAATCCTGCGGTCAGTGCACCCCCTGTCGGGTCGGCAGCGAGAAGATGCTGAGCCTGCTCGAGCGCGATCGATGGGTGGTGGAGGACCTGGAGCGGTTGTCCCGGGTGATGCAGGACGCCTCGATCTGCGGCCTGGGGCAGGCGGCGCCGAATCCGGTGCTGAGTCTGCTGCGCCACTTCCGCGATGATCTGGGGCGCCACGACATCATCGTCACCGATACCGCCGAGGGAGCGTGCTGATGACCGGATCCAGGAACGCTTTTGTCTCCCACGTCGCTGATGATTCGACGCTTGAGTCCTTCACGCTGACGCTGGATGGTGTCGAAGTGAGCGCCTGGCCCGGCGAGACCCTGTGGCAGGTGGCCAAGCGTGCCGGGGAGACCATACCGCACCTGTGCTTCAAGGACGCCAGCGGCTACCGCGCCGACGGCAACTGCCGTGCCTGCATGGTGGAGATCGAAGGCGAGCGGGTGCTCGTCGCCAGCTGCCTGACGGAGGCGCGCCCCGACATGGTGGTCAGAAGCCAGTCGTCCGAGCGCGCCCGGGTCGCCCGCGAGGGCGTGCTGGAGCTGCTGCTCAGCGATCAGCCGCCGCGCGACGATAGCCCGGACCGTGCAAGCCAGCTGTGGCAGATGGCCGATCACCTGGCGGTGGACGCCACCCGCGCCCGCGCACGCTATCCCAGGCGCAGGCCCGACGTCGTGCGTCATGCGCCCGGCGCTCGCCTTCCCGGCCAGTGCCCGCCGATCGCAGATGATGCGAGCGGGGGGCGCCGTGCTTCCGCGACAGCAGGCCACGACACCAGCCATCCGGCGATGACGGTCAATCTGGACGCCTGTATCCACTGCACCCTGTGCGTGCGCGCCTGTCGTGAGGTGCAGGTCAATGACGTCATCGGCATGGCCCATCGCGGCGCCGCCAGCAAGGTGGTGTTCGACCTCGATGACGCCATGGGCCAGAGCAGCTGCGTGGGTTGCGGCGAGTGCGTCCAGGCCTGTCCCACCGGCGCCCTGTCGCCGACCAGCCTGATCGATGCCCAGGGCCGTGGTAACAGCGACAGCGCCGAGCGCAAGGTGGACTCGGTGTGTCCCTACTGCGGCGTCGGCTGCCAGTTGACCTACCACGTCAAGGATGACGCCATCCTCTACGTGGAAGGCCGCGACGGCCCGGCCAACCAGGGACGGCTGTGCGTCAAGGGACGCTTCGGCTTCGACTACGGCCGCCACCCGTCACGGCTGACCCGACCGCTGGTGCGGCGCGAGGGCGTGCCCAAGGGCATGGACGAGGGCTTCGATCCCGCCCGGCCACTGACCCATTTTCGCGAGGCCGACTGGGACGAGGCGCTGGCGCTGGCCGCCGGGGGCCTGACCCGGCTCAAGGCCGACCACGGTCCCAGGGCGCTGGCAGGCTTCGGCAGTGCCAAGTGCTCCAACGAGGAGGCCTGGCTGTTCCAGAAGCTGGTACGCACCGGCTTCGGCTCCAACAACGTCGACCACTGCACCCGGCTGTGTCACGCAAGCTCGGTGGCGGCGCTGATGGAATGCATCGGCTCCGGTGCGGTGACCGCCTCCTTCATGCAGGCGCTGAACGCCGACTTGGTGATCCTCACCGGCTGCAATCCGGCGGTCAATCATCCGGTGGCGGCGACCTTCTTCAAGCAGGCGGCCAAGGGTGGCACCCGGTTCATCATCATCGATCCACGGGGCCAGGCCATGGGCGCCTATGCCCATCGGGTACTGCGCTTCACCCCGGGGGCCGACGTCTCGCTGTTCAACGCCATGCTGAACGTCATCATCGACGAGCAGCTCTTCGATGAGGACTATATCCGTGAGCACACCGAGGGCTTCGAGCGGCTCAAGGCAGCGGTGCGCGATCAGACGCCGGAGTCGGTGGCCGCGGCCTGTGGCGTGCCCGCCGACGAGATCCGCGCGGCGGCGCGGGAATACGCCAACGCCGAACGGGCGATGATCTTCTGGGGCATGGGGATCTCCCAGCATACCCACGGCACCGACAACGCCCGTTGCCTGATCTCGCTGGCGCTGGCCTGTGGTCACACCGGGCGCCCCGGCACCGGCCTGCATCCGCTGCGTGGCCAGAACAATGTCCAGGGAGCCTCCGACGCCGGCCTGATCCCGATGGTGCTGCCGGACTATCAGCCGGTGTCCGACGCCCAGGTGCGGGCCTCCTTCGAGGAACTCTGGGGCAACGCCGGCACAAGCAGCGACGGCAGCGGCGACGCCCTGGATCCCGAGCCGGGCCTCACCGTGGTCGAGATCATGGACGCCATCCACGCCGGCACCATCCGCGGCATGTACATTCTGGGCGAGAACCCGGCCATGTCGGACCCGGACCTGACCCACGCTCGTGGTGCGCTGGCAAGCCTCGAACATCTGGTGGTGCAGGACCTGTTCGTCACCGAGACGGCGCAGTTCGCCGACGTCATCCTGCCGGCCTCGAGCTGGCCGGAAAAGGACGGTACCGTGACCAACACCAACCGTCAGGTGCAGCTAGGGCGCCAGGCGCTGCCGCTGCCCGGTGATGCGCGGCCGGACTGGTGGATCATCCAGGAGATGGCGCGGCGCTTCGGCCTCGACTGGGACTATGGCCACCCGCGCGAGGTCTACGCCGAGATGCAGAAGGGGATGGCCTCGCTGAACCATATCGACTGGGAGCGACTCGAGCGCGAAGGCGCGGTCACCTATCCCTGCCTGGCGGAAGGGGCGCCGGGCGAAGACGTGGTGTTCTCCGAGGCCTTCCCCACGGCGAGCGGCAAGGCGCGCTTCTCGCCGGCGCTGCCGCTGCCGCCCGATGAACCCATCGACCGTGACTACCCGACGGTGCTGTCCACCGGACGCCAGCTTGAGCATTGGCACACCGGTTCGATGACCCGCCGGGCCCAGGTGCTCGACGACCTGGAGCCCGAGGCGGTGGCCAGCCTGTCGGCGGGGGAGCTCACCCGGCTGGGCGTGCACCCGGGAGAGCGGGTGACCATCACCACCCGGCGTGGCGCCATCACCCTGGTGGCGCGGCTCGACGACGGCATGCCCGACGGCATGGTGTTCGTACCCTTCTGCTATGTGGAGGCAGCGGTCAATCTGCTGACCAATCCGGCGCTGGACCCCTACGGCAAGATTCCGGAGTTCAAGTATGCCGCCTGTCGCTTGAGTCGGGCCGAGCCGGCCCAGGTCACCTAGGCGATGTCCGAAAAGTCGACGAGCGAAGGTTAGACAAGGCAAAAATCGGTGAGAAAGCGCAGTTTACGGGGTGTAAATGAGTATTTTGATCCGATTTTTAACGCCGTATTACCGAGCGCAGGCACTTTTCAGACAAGCCCTAATCTGAACGTAAGACACAGCAACAAGGAGTCACCCACCATGATGATTGCCGAGCTGATCGACGGTCGTGACTTTCGTGATCGGCTGTTGGCGCTGGGAGTGCGCCTGCCCGAGGATGCCTGTCCCGAGACCTGCGCCAGGATGGCCCGGCTCAAGGCACGTGAGGTCGGCCTGCCCGGCCTTGCGGCGCTGGTGCACGAATTGATGGACAAGCAGGAGGTGCTGTTGCCGTCGGTCCATCAGGCCATCCAGGCCCACCTGCTGGGGCTCGATGATAACGGCGAATCCAGGGCAGCAGGGAAGGGCTCAGCCTAGGGCGCCGACTGTGGTGCCGTCTATGGCTCAGCCTGGGGCGCAGGCTAGACCGCTGGCTTGCAGCCGCTCAGTCGCAAGGCGAAGATGGCGTTTCTTCGCCAGCGGCGGCAGGTGGCCCCATGATTCTGAGCGCTGAGCTCGCACAGCAGATCATCGACAAGACCCAGGATATTCTCGACGCCAACATCAACGTGATGGACGCGCGCGGGGTGATCATCGCCAGCGGTGATCACTCGCGTCTGGGTACCCTGCACGACGGCGCGGTGCTGGCGCTACAGCGTGGCAGTGGACTCGAGATATCCGAGCATGACGTCGATGCCTTCAAGGGGGCGCGACCGGGCATCAATCTGCTGCTTCAGTGCGCCGGCGAGACGGTGGGGGTGCTCGGTATCACCGGTCCGCCATCGCAGGTACGTCAGGCGGCGCGGCTGGTCAAGGTGACCGCCGAGATGCTGGTCGAACAGGCCGACATGCTGAGTCAGCTTGAGTGGGCCAAGCGCCACCGGGAAGGTTTTATCCTGTCATGGGTCAACGCCGAGCTTTCTTCCGAGCAACTTCATGACTGGGCCGAGCGACTGGGGATCGACGTCGCCTGTCGACGACTGGCGGTGCTGATCGAACTGGACAGAGGATCGCCCAGCGCAGACCTGGACGCCATGCAGCGATTGATGGACCTTCTGGCCCACGACAGCCTGGTCACCCAGGTGTCACCCCATCGCGCTCTGGTGCTCCAGCCGGTGATGGATCAGGCTGGACAGCGCAGGCAGGGCGCACACCCAGGCCCCGACGGGGCTATCGAAGCCCTGCTGGCGCGACTGGCACGCCACGATATTCACGGGGTCAAGGTCGCCGTCGGGCGTGCCTTCGATGCACCCGGCCACCTCCACCTGTCCTACGAGAGCGCCCGGCAGGTACTGGCGATCGGCAAGCGCCAGTTTCCCGAGCGAATGACCTATCACTACGACGAGCTGCGCCTTCCGGTGCTGCTGTCGCCACTGAACGATGGCTGGCAAGGCGAGCAGTTGCGCGAGGCGGTCGAGCGCATCCGTGGCGCCGACAGCCATGGGCGTCTGCTCAAGACCCTGGCAATGCTGATCGAGCACGAGGGCAACCTGAGTCGCTGCGCCGATGCCCTGCATGTCCATCGCAACACTCTGCGCTATCGGCTGGATCGCATCCACGAGATTACCGGTATTTCTCCCCATTGCTTCACCGGCCTGGTGGAGCTTTTCCTGGGTCTGGAGCTGTCGTCCGGCGACGGCGCTCATTGAAACCCACAGGCTGATCTTTCTCGCAGGTGCCGAGCGGCGGCTTGCGAGCTGTCGCTTGCGAGGTAGTGCCTAGATGCTGTCCGTCATCATGTCGCAGGGGGCATCGGGCCTGCTGGTGTGTCTGCAGGTAGGGTGGTGGTTGCCACAAAGTCTGCCGTCAGGACTTGCCCGCGATAAGAATGTGAAGCCACGGCGCTTAGCTTGTGGCTTTTTTCTTACATTAAATTACGAATTAGTTACTGAGAGTCGTAGCGACATTTTGTGCAGGATAATTAGCAGGGAGACAAATCTGTGCAGCTTTCCCCTGAGGCGGGCTGATCTAAGGCGTTCGCCCAGGAGGCTTGCGCCGCCCATCTGGACGCTCCTTCACCACTGAGGCCGGCCGATGAGTGACTGGAAGTCCGAGGAAGAACGTAATCTGGGCTTTCCGCCACTGCTGCTGGTGGTGCTGACCTTCGGGGCTCTGATGGCCCTGCATACCCTGTTCGCCTCCTCCTCGTCCTCGTTGTTCCTGTTCGATCTTCTGACTTTCAGCCGTTCGGGCGCGGTGGCGTCGTTGCTGGCGACGCTCGGTATTCTGGCGCTGGTTATCGGCTGTGATCGTGTCAGGCGGCTGGCCTCGCTGGCACTGCTGGCGTTCAGCCTGGGGCAAGCAGTGTGGCTGCTTGATCAAGTCAATCGTCAGGTGAGCCTCGAGGCGTTGCCGGCAATGTCGTTGCTGCTGATGCTGCTGTTCGCCTTCTGTCTGTGGCACGGTCGAGGCGTCGGGCGCAGGCGCTACGCGGCCCTGGGAATCGTGTGCATGGTGGCTGGTACGCTGGGTTTTTCGATCCTGTGGACGACGGAGGATGCCCCTCGCTGGCGCCTTTTGCTGTTCGAGTCTCGACCGCTTGGCACCGTCATGGTGTTTACCTACGGCGTCATCTTCTGGCTGGTCGCCCGCCAGCGCAGCTTGAGCTTGCGACGACTGGCACCCAGGGTGATCAAGGTCGGGCTCATCGGCACCAGTCTCAGCGTGCTGGTGGGCTTTGGGGGCTACCACCTCTATTCGCTCGATCTGAAACAGGATCTGAGCACGCAGCTGGATGCCTTGAGTGAGCGCATCGCCAATTGGGAAGAACGCTACCGCCTGGGCTGGAGCGAATGGAGCCTGCCACTGACGCAGGCAGGAGGGTCGCCGGAACCCACCGGTCCTGCGGCCCGGGAAGAGGTGCTTGCCTACGTCTGGTGGCAGGACAGGGGCGCATTGCGCTGGAACCCCGCTGACGGTGATGGGGCGACGTCTCGACTCGAAGAAATGCTGGCGTTGCACGAGGTTCTAAGTTGGCTCGAACAGCGCCAGAACGAGGCCATGCGCTGGTGGATTCAGGACGAAGGCGAGGCGCTGCTGGAGGTCAACAGCTTCGGTGCTGCGGGCCCCCGGCTGGTCGTACTGGTCGACACGATGCCGTGGCTTGAGCATATGAGTGAAGGACTGACGGCGAACCTGTCGCTGTTGGGGCTCCGCCCAGCAGAGGCGTTGGACCATGCTGCCCGCGAGGTCTGGGTCGAGCGCGGCAGGCTGGCCGGCGTGATGCGAGACGATATTGCCCTGGCTGGCGGCACGCTGCTGCGGGTTCAGGCATCGAAGCCGCTGTCGCTCAAGTGGGTGCTATTGCCGGCGCTGTTGCTGGCGTTGGGCCTTTTTGTCACCTATCAACTGATGACCTGGATTGCGCTGGCGCGATTGCGTAGAGAGCAGGCGATTTCGCTGGCGACGCGTGAACAGGAGTTTCATTCCCTGTTTGGACTTAACCCCGTGCCGATGCTGCAGGTGCGACGTTCGGGCCTGATCGGTGCGCTCAACGACTCTGCCGCGGAAGCTCTGGGTGACAGGGCAGGGGAGGCTATCGCTCGACCCTTCACCGAGGTGGCCAGTCGACTGCTGGGATGCGGTGATGCGCCCGATGAATTGATGAAGCACTTCGACAATGTCATGACCGGGCGACAGCGGTCCGTGGTGTTCGAGTGCTCGATCGCGGATTCTACCTTCAGGATACGCCTGCAGCAGGTCCGGGTGGGGGCGGCCTGTGTGGGCCTTTTCGCCAGTTTCGCCGACATCAGTCTGCGTCAGCAGGAGCAAGCCAGGCTGTCGATCATGGAGCACTGTCTCAGGGAGAGCAGCAATGGGGTCGTGATCTTCGACGCCCAGTCCAGGGGCTGCCCCGTGATGTATGCCAACGCTGCTCTGTGCCGCATGCTGGATGCTTCGGCATCTTCGGTGACCGGACTGCTGGCGAGTGAGCTTGCCAGGACCATGTGTCTGGACCCGGTGACCGAAGCCGAGATCTGTCACTGGATGAAGACCCAGCAGCCGGGCTCGGTCACTGCGCTGGCCAGCCAGGGAGGAGGAGGCGGTCGCTGGTACGACCTGACGCTCTCGCCGGTGCATGCGCTCCGCGAAGGGGTAAGTCACTACATCGGCATCGTCGATGACGTCAGTCAGCGCAAGGTTCAGGAAGAGATGCTGGCCCACCAGGCCACCCACGACGCCCTGACGGGTCTGCCCAATCGCACCCTGCTGGCCGACCGACTGGAGCACGACGTAGCCCTGGCGACACGTCATCGGCAGGGGCTGGCGGTGCTGTTCATCGATCTGGATGCGTTCAAGCCGATCAACGATAGCCTGGGGCATGAGGTCGGAGATCGCGTGCTGATACAGGTCGCCAAACGCCTGAGCCGAGGGCAGCGACGCTCGGATACCCTGGCGCGTCTGGGCGGGGACGAATTCGTGCTGGTGCTGGTGGATATCGGTGGCAAGGACAAGGCCATCGCGGTGGCCGAGCGTCTGCTGAACCAGTTGCGTGAACCCTGCCGCGTCGACGGCTTCCAGCTGCAGATATCCGCGAGTATCGGGATCGCCTTGCTGGACACCGGGACCACTCTGTCGCCACAACGGCTGATCCAGCAGGCCGATCTGGCCATGTACCAGGCCAAGCAACGCGGGCGAAACCAGTATCAGTTGTTCACACGCACCCTCGACGGTGTCCCCGGACGTCATGTGACCCTGCGCAACGCGCTGCGTATTGCCATGGAGCAGCAGCGTCTGCAGTTGTTTTATCAGCCCCAGGTGGATGGCGAGGGCAGGATCACCGGTCTGGAGGCACTGATACGCTGGTCCCATCCCGAATTCGGCTGGGTACCGCCGTCGGAGTTCATTCCACTGGCCGAAGAAACCGGCCAGATCATCGATCTGGGTCGCTGGGTAATGCGCAGGGCCTGCTACGACGCCAAGCGCCTGTGGCGAAGCGGACTCAAGCCGGGGCGGGTGGCGGTGAACCTGTCACCGCTGGAATTTCATCGCATGGATTTTCTATCGAGCGTGTGCCAGACGCTGGATCAGACCCACCTGCATGCCGAGTGTCTAGAGCTGGAAATCACCGAAGGCATGTTGCTGGATGACCAGGAACGCGTGGCACGTACACTGAGGGCCCTGGCGGCCCGCGGGGTCACCACGGCGATCGATGACTTCGGAAAGGGATACTCGAGCTTCGATTACCTCAAGTCCCTACCGATCGACAAGATCAAGATCGATCGTGGCTTTGTCGCCCAGTGCCTGGACAGCGAGCCCGACCTGGCGGTCTGTCGCAGCGTGATCACCCTGGCCCAGGAGTTGGGCCTCGAGGCGCTGGCAGAAGGGGTCGAGACACCGCATCAATGTGCCGCCCTGAAGGACCTGGGGTGCACCACCTTCCAGGGCTATCTGTTCTCTCGACCGGTGCCTTTCCGGGAGCTTGCCGGCCTGCTGCGTCGCCCCCATCTGGCGCCGCAGCAGGAGGTCCCGATGGATCGGCAGGACTTGATTGGGGCGGAAGCGCGCCGACGCTGAGCGCCCGCCGAGTCCTGAAATCCGCCCTGGTGTCGTCTTGAAGACGACACCAGGGCTGGCTTCGGGGCAAGCGATGACGGCAGGCTGTGTCAGCGGGCTATGTCAGCAGGCTGTGTCAGCGGGCTGTGTCAGCAGGTCGGACACCAGGCCGTGACAGAGAGACACCCAGGGGGCTGCAATGTCGACGAGTGCAGGGGCTTTTCCGCCAGCGCCTAGCCGCTGGCCAGGCTCAACGCCGGGCTGCTGCCCAGGTTGGCTGCCAAGGTGGTGCGGTACCAGTCGATAAAGTCGATCACCCCGTATTCGTAGGTGGGGGAGTAGGGGCCGGGACGATAGGCCAGGGAGTTGATGCCTCGCTGGTTCTCTTCGGCAAGCCTTCGGTCCTGGGCGTTGGTGGCGTCCCATACCCGGCTCAGGTTCTCGACGTCGTAGTCGACACCCTCCACCGCATCCTTGTGGACCAGCCATTTGGTGGTGACCTGGGTGCGCTGGGGACCCAGCGGCAGCACCCGGAACACCGCGGCGTGGTCGCCGACAAAGTGATTCCAGCTATTGGGCAGATGCAGGATGCGCAGGGAGCCCATGTCCTCGATGCCCTGATGGGTCAGCGGCCGGCGACAGGCGGCCCTGCCGTCCATGGTCATGGACACGGTGCCCTCGACCAGCGGGGTGCGGGTCAGACGATTGCGCTTGCCTCCCGCCCAGCTCATCCTCCAGGGGATGCCGAGGCCGTCCCACTCCTTCTGCTTGCGTGCCACCAGACTGCGGTATTCCGGCGTGGCACGGGGGTCCTCGGTGTCGTCAAACTCGTAGAGCGACTTGATCAGCTCCGGGTGAGAGCCGTTGCAGTGGTAGCACTCGCGGTTGTTCTCGAGCACCAGCTTCCAGTTGGCCTGCTCCTCGATGGTGGTGGTCACGGCCACCTTGAGGTTGGCCATGTCGTAGAAGCTCAGGTAGCTGTCGAAGATGGCCTTGAGGTCGCTCACGTCCGGCGGATTCTCGGCGAGGCTGACGAACAGGTAGCCGCCGGCCTCGGTCAGCGCGACCGGGGCGAGTCCGTAGTCCTCGAGTCGAAAGTCCTCGCCCATCTCGGTGCCGGCGAACAGCAGGCGTCCGTCCAGCTCGTAGGTCCACTGATGGTAGGGGCACACCAGCTTGGCCAGCTTGCCCTTTTCGGTGGAGCACAGGCGAGATCCGCGATGGCGGCAGGTGTTGTGGAAGGCGTGAATGGCGTCGCCATCGCCGCGCACGATGACCACCGGATTATGGCCGATGTCGAGGGTGATGAAGTTGCCCTTGGCGGGAATCTCGCAGCTCATGCCGGCGAAGATCCACTCGCGCTCGAAGATGGTCTGCATGTCGAGCTGGAACAGTCGTTCATCGTTGTAGAACGGCTGCGGCAACGAGAAGCCGAAGGGGTGATGTGACATCGTCTCCAGGGCGAAACGACGGGCGTCCCCCAGGGGATCCTCCAGATTGAGATGGGCGATGGGCTCCATGGTGCACTCCTCGTGATGCGATAGATGCGGTGTCGATGGGCGCGGTGGCCCATGGCAAGGGGCGCCGCTATGGATCAGGGGAAAGCATTAGCGGCGCTATTGGCTGGCGTGCGTCGCGGTTGTCATGCTGCGCAGTCTGGGGCAAGGGGGATGACCCTGGGTATCTGGCGGCGACACTAGATGATGCCGTTGCGACCTCTTTGTCGCTGCAGCGAGCGTGGCCGGAGGATTCGAGTATGCTGATGTCGCGATCAGACAAGTGGCGCGCGAGGCGCGAGGGGCAGAATGCGCTCAATGACCAGGCCTCGAACGAGGTTCGGGGCCTGGATGAACCGCCGACTGTCTGCGAGCGAAACCGCCATGGTGACGAATTTTCTCAATCCGGTGACCACCCAGACCTGGGCCAATGGCCGCCACGTCGTGCGCTGCGTCAAGGTCATCCAGGAGACCTGGGACGTCCGAACCTTCTGCTTCATGGCCGAGCAGCCGGTGATGTTCTTCTTCAAGCCGGGGCAGTTCGTCACTCTGGAGCTCGAGATCGACGGTGAGTGCGTCTTTCGCTCCTATACCATCGCCAGTTCACCCTCCATCCCCTACAGCTTCTCGATCACCGTCAAGCGGGTGCCGGGGGGGCGCGTCTCCAACTGGCTGCATGACCAGATGGACGTGGGCCACGAGCTGGCGGTGCACGGCCCGGTGGGGGACTTCAACTGCATCGACCACACCGCCGACAAGGTGCTGATGCTCTCCGGCGGTGTCGGCATCACGCCGCTGATGTCGATGACCCGCTGGTTCTTCGATACCAATGCGGCGGTGGACCTGGCCTTTATCCACTGCGCCAGGACCCCCAGGGACATCATCTTTCACCGTGAGCTTGAGCATATCTTCTCGCGCATTCCCGAGTTCCGGCTAAATATCGTGTGTGAGCGGGACAACGAGCTGAACCAGGCCTGGTCGGGTTTCCGCGGCTTCCTGTCGGAGCCCATGCTGGAGCTGATGGCGCCTGATTTTCTTGATCGAGAGGTCTTCTGCTGCGGGCCCACGCCCTTCATGTCGGCGGTCAGGCGTCTGTTGACCCAGCGTGGCTTCGACATGAGTCGCTACCACGAGGAATCCTTCGGTGCCACGCCGGTCGACGTCCAGGAAGACGTCCACGAGCTGGCGGAGCAGGCCGAGGCGGAGGCCGAGGAGCTCGTTGCGGCCGACATGCACTGTGTCGAATTCGCCTCGGCGGGCAAGAGCGTACGCATCCAGCCGGGCGAGACCGTGCACGCCGCGGCCTCAAAGCTCGGACTGCATATTCCCAAGGCCTGCGGCATGGGCATCTGCGGCACCTGCCGGGTGCCACTGGTCGCCGGCGAGGTGGACATGGAACACAACGGTGGTATCACCGACGAGGACGTGGCCGAGGGCTTCATCCTGTCCTGCTGCAGTCGGCCCAGGGGTAACGTCACGGTGGACTGGTAGCGGCGGTGGCTCCCGGCGGAGGAGGGTCGTGGGCCACCCAGCGCGGCAGTGGTGTAACCGTCCGGTGCAGGTGACTCCGTATGGCGTTGATAAATAGGAGGGCCGTGAGAAATTCGGTTAGGCTGGAGTCTGATTTTTGCTGGTATTCGGACGCCATGCCATCCTCGCCCCTGCACCCGCTCCATCCATCACGGCCATCGCCGGCACCAGCGTCAGCACAGCAAGGGCACGCCGATGTCTCTGGCGGCGAGCCGCTCACGCCGGCGCTGTCGGTGGGCTTTGTGTTGCTGTCGCGCTTTACCCTGCTGCCCTTTGCTGCCTTCGTCGACTGCCTGCGGCTGGCGTCCGACGAGGGCGACCGCAGTCGTCAGCTACGTTGCCGCTGGCGCTTTCTGTCAGAGGATGGCGCCGAGGTTGCGTCAAGCTGTGGTGCGGTGATCTCGCCCTGCGAGCCGATAGGGGGGCGTCATGGGCAGCCTTTCTGTGATCCCCGCCAGTTCGACTACCTGGTGGTCATCGGCGGGGTGCTGGGGGATGGCGAGGAACCTGGTAGCCCTGAACGAACGAGCCATGAACGACGGGCTCTCGAGCGAAACCGCCCCGAGCGAGATGGCGGCACCCTCGACTATCTGCGCCATGCGGCAGAGTTGGGCGTGCCGCTGGTGGGGGTGTGCACCGGGGTCTACTCGCTGATCCAGGCCGGTGTGATGGAGGGGCGGCGCTGCTGCGTCAGCTGGTACCACCACCTGGATCTGACCCGGCGTTTTCCCGCCGTCAGCGCGGTGGCCGACCGCCTCTATGTCGACGATGGCGACCGCTTGACCTGTGCCGGTGGCGCTGCGGCGGCGGACCTGGCCGCCTATCTGGTGGAGCGCCACCTGGGACGCGCCTGGGCACGCAAGAGCCTGCACATCATGCTGCTGGACGGCCACCGAAGCGGCGACCACTCCCAGCCCCAGCCGGTGGTCTTCGATCGCATCGAGGATCGCATCGTGCGTCGTGCCGTGGCGATTCTCGAGCAGCATCTGGGCGAGCCGCTGTCGGTGGATGAGCTGGCGACGCGCGCCGGCGCCTCGCGTCGGGGGCTCGAGCGCAAGTTTCGCCAGGCCTTCGGTGTCGGCCCGCAGAAGTTCGCCCGTGACCTGCGCCTGCGCTACGGCCTGTGGCTTCTGTACTTCACCGACCATAGCGTCACCGAGATCGGCGAGCGCTGTGGTTTCGCCGACACCGCCCACTTTTCCCGCCACTTCCGCAGCGCCTTCGGACAGTCACCCTCGCGCCTGCGGCGCGATCCCGTCGGTCGCGAGGAGGCCGGCGTCGATCCCTTCTTCCTGCATGTCGGTGCACGTCTGGGGCATCGCTGAGCGCCCCCGCTGGCGCAATTGCCCCGGATAGTTCTCCTGACAACGTCATCCGAGCGCTCTTCCACGGCGCTCGGCTCATGCCTGCGTCCAACAAAGCTGTCGCATTTGTTCAAGTTCTGAAGGAGCCGCTCGGCTTCAATGACCTTATCCCGACGGGCACCTGCGCTCGTCTGAGCCGTGCTCAGCCAGTCTGGGCCCGTCTGGGCCTATCTGGGCCCATCTGGGCCCATCTGGGCCGGTCTGGGCCGGTCTGGGCCGGTCCGGGCAGCGTCGATGTCCCTGACGGCGACGCCGATGTCGTTTCCAGAATATCGGCGCCGGGATAGCGGCTTACCTTGGAGGCGGGGGACTGCCCGTCTTCGTCAGCCATCACAACGACAATATCGACCAGGCGAAAGCGGCCGCGAAGAGGCGCTTCGCCATTATCGGAGATACCCCATGCCAAGCGCTCATCTGTCCAGCTCGTCACTGTCCCGGTTCGATCCGCAGATCGCCGAGGCCATCGCCGACGAGGTCGTTCGCCAGCAGGATCATGTGGAGCTGATCGCCTCCGAGAACTACGCAAGTCCCGCGGTGATGGAGGCCCAGGGCACCCAACTGACCAACAAGTACGCCGAGGGCTATCCCGGCAAGCGCTACTATGGCGGCTGCGAGCACGTCGACGTGGTCGAGCGTCTGGCCATCGAGCGGGCCTGCGCGCTGTTCAGCGCCGACTACGCCAACGTGCAGCCCCACAGCGGCGCCCAGGCCAATGCCGCCGCCTTCATGGCGCTGGTGTCCCCCGGCGATACCGTGCTCGGCATGAGCCTGGCTCACGGCGGCCACCTGACCCATGGCGCGGCACCGAACTTCTCCGGCAAGCACTACCACGCGGTGCAGTATGGTCTGGACGAGGCCACCGGCCAGATCGACTACGCCGAGGTCGAGCGTCTGGCCAGGGAGCATCGCCCCAAGTTGATCGTCGCCGGCTTCTCGGCCTACTCCCAGGTGGTCGACTGGCGCCGCTTTCGCGCCATCGCCGACAGCGTCGGCGCCTGGCTGCTGGTGGACATGGCCCACGTCGCCGGTCTGGTGGCGGCCGGGCTCTATCCAAGCCCGCTGCCCCACGCCCACGTGGTCACCACCACCACCCACAAGACCCTGCGCGGGCCGCGCGGTGGCCTGATCCTGTCCGCCAGCGGTGACGAGGCGCTGTACAAGAAGCTCAACGGCGCGGTCTTCCCCGGCCAGCAGGGCGGCCCCCTGATGCATGTCATCGCGGCCAAGGCGGTGGCCTTCCGCGAGGCCATGAACCAGGACTTCGTGCGCTACCAGGAGCGGGTCATCGTCAATGCCAAGGCCATGGCCGGGACCTTTCTCGAGCGCGGCTACGACGTGGTCTCCGGCGGCACCGAAGACCATCTGTTTCTGGTCTCGCTGATTCGCCAGGGGATCACCGGCAAGGACGCCGACGCAGCCCTGGGTCGCTCGCACATCACCGTCAACAAGAACGCGGTACCGGGAGACCCGCAGAGCCCCTTCGTCACCTCGGGCCTGCGCATCGGGACCCCGGCGGTGACCACCCGCGGCTTCGATGCCGAAGAGTGCGAGCGGCTTGCCGGCTGGATCTGCGATGTGCTGGACGTGCTGGCCCGTGGCGAGGACACCGCCGCCATCGAGGCCGACGTACGCCAGCGGGTCGGCGAGCTATGCGCGCGCCACCCGGTCTATCCGACCCCTCGGCAAGCCGCTGCCGTGCCGGCCTGATGACCCCCCGGCGGTCGTGACGCACCAGCGACCGCCCAGGCACTTTTCAGACACGCTCTAGCCCAGAGTTTTGAGGGACACCCTATGCAACGCTACTCCGGATTCGCGCTGGCCCGCCACGCCCTGAGTCACCACGAGAACTGGCAGCGCCAGTGGCGCAACCCGACCCCCAAGGCCGCCTACGACGTGATCATCGTCGGTGGTGGCGGCCACGGCCTGGCCACCGCCTACTACCTGGCCAAGGAATTTGGCGTGCGCAATGTCGCGGTGATCGAGAAGGGCTGGCTGGGCGGCGGCAACACCGCCCGCAACACCACCATCGTGCGTTCCAACTATCTGTGGGATGAGGCTGCCGCGCTCTATGAGCACTCGATGAAGCTGTGGGAAGGGCTGTCCCGGGATCTCAACTACAACGTGATGTTCTCCCAGCGTGGCGTGCTCAATCTTGGCCATACCCTGCAGGACATGCGCGACATCCAGCGCAGGGTCAACGCCAACCGGCTCAACGGCATCGACGGTGAGGTGCTCGACGCCAGGGGCGTGCAGGAGATCGTGCCTATCCTCGACTGCTCGAAGAACGCGCGCTACCCGGTGATGGGGGCCTCCTGGCAGCCCCGCGCCGGGGTCGCCCGCCACGACGCCGTGGCCTGGGGCTACGCCCGTGGTGCCGATGCACTCGGCGTCGACATTCTGCAGCAGACCGAGGTGACCGGGTTCAAGATCCGCGACGGCCGCATCCTTGGGGTGCACACCAATCGCGGCGATATCGAGGCTCGCACCGTGGGCTGCGTGACCGCCGGCAACTCCGGGGTGATGGCCTCGCTGGCCGGGCTGCGCCTGCCGCTGGAGAGCCACCCGCTGCAGGCGCTGGTGTCTGAGCCGCTCAAGCCGGTGCTCGATACCGTGGTGATGTCCAACCACGTGCACGGCTATATCAGCCAGTCCGACAAGGGCGACCTGGTCATCGGCGCGGGCATCGACGGCTACAACGGCTACGGCCAGCGTGGCAGCTACGCCACCGTCGAGCACACCCTGCAGGCCATCGTCGAGATGTTCCCGATCTTCTCGCGGGTGCGCATGAACCGGCAGTGGGGCGGCATCGTCGATACCTGCCCGGACGCCTGTCCGATCCTGTCGAAGACCCGGATCGAGGGGCTCTACTTCAACTGCGGCTGGGGCACCGGTGGCTTCAAGGCGACCCCCGGTTCCGGGCATGTGTTCGCGGCGAGCCTGGCCAAGGGCGAGATGCATCCGCTGGCTGCCCCCTTCTCGATCGACCGCTTCCACAGCGGCGCGCTGATCGACGAACACGGCGCCGCCGGTGTCGCCCACTGATTCAGGAGGTTTCCATGTTCCATATCCATTGTCCCTACTGCGACGAGTGGCGCGAGGAAGAGGAGTTTCATCCCAGGGGTCAGGCGCACATCGCACGCCCCGAGGATCCGGCCGGCTGTTCCGACGAGCAGTGGGGCGACTACCTGTTCTTCCGCGATAACCCCCGCGGCATCCACCACGAGCTGTGGGTCCACGCGGTGGGCTGTCGCAAGTTCTTCAACGTGACGCGCCACACCCAGAGCTACGAAATCCTCGAGACCTATCGCATCGGCGAGCGACCGCGCTTTACCCGGGATAACCCCGACGGGGTGGTGGCGTCCGCGCCTGAGTCCCTTGACGACAGCGATATCGCCACCGCCGCCCAGGAGGTTCGCGCATGAGCCAGCCCAATCGCCTCGACACAGGGGGACTGATCGACCGCAGCACACCCCTGCGCTTTACCTTCAATGGCAAGGAGTACACCGGCTTTCACGGGGACACTCTGGCCTCGGCGCTGCTGGCCAACGGGGTGGACGTGGTCAATCGCAGCTTCAAGTACTCGCGTCCCCGCGGCGTCGTCGCCGCCGGTGCCGAGGAGCCCAATGCGGTGGTCCAGCTCGGCCAGGCCGAAGCCGAGCAGGTGCCCAATGTGCGCGCCACCCAGCAGGCCCTGTTCGAGGGGCTGACGGCACGTTCCACCAACGGCTGGCCCAACGTCCAGCGCGACCTGATGGGGACCATCGGCAAGCTTGGCGGCAAGCTGATGCCCCCCGGCTTCTACTACAAGACCTTCATGGCGCCGGCCTCGCTGTGGATGACCTACGAGCGCTATATCCGCAAGAGCGCGGGGCTGGGGCGCAGCCCGCTGGAGCACGACCCGGATATCTACGACCACATCAATCGCCACTGCGAGGTGCTGGTGATCGGGGCAGGGCCTGCGGGACTGGCTGCCGCCCTGGCCGCCTCGCGCAGCGGCGCCCGGGTGATCCTGTGCGACGAGCAGGAGCTCTTTGGCGGCTCGCTGCTGGACGGGCAGGACTTGCTGGACGATCGTCCGGCGTTGCAGTGGGTCGAGGAGGTGCTCGAGGAGCTTGCCGCCAACCCCGAGGTGACGCTGCTGCCGCGTACCACCGCCAACGGCTACCACGACCACAACTTCGTCACCCTGCACGAGCGGCGCAGCGAGCACCTGGCCCACTGCGCGCCTCGAGTGGAGGGACGGCGTCAGTCGCGCTCGCGCCTGCATCGGGTGCGCGCCGCGCGCGTCGTGCTGGCCACTGGGGCCCATGAGCGTCCGCTGGTCTACGCCGGCAATGACGTGCCGGGCAATCTGCTGTGCTCGGCGGTGTCCACCTACATCCGCCGTTACGGTGTGGTGCCGGGCAAGCGGCTGGTGGTCTCCACCGGCAACGACGACGGCTACCGTGCCGCGCTCGACTGGCTGGATGCCGGGCGTGAGGTGGTGGCGGTGGCCGACGCCCGCCCCGCACCCGACGGTGAACTGGTCGAGATCGCCCGGGCTCGCGGTATTCGCATCCTGCCGGGCTCTGCCGTGGTCGAGGCCAGGGGCGAGCAGCGGGTCACCTCAGCGCGGGTCGCCGCCATCGATATCGACGCCTTTCGCGTTACCGGCGCCAGCGAGACGCTCGACTGCGACACGCTGGCCAGTTCCGGTGGATTCAGTCCGGTGATTCACCTGGCCTCCCATACCGGAACGCGGCCGAGCTGGCGCGACGACCTGATCGCCTTCGTGCCCAACCTGCCCAGGGGCATGTTGGCGGCCGGTGCAGCCGGCGGCACCTTTGGCCTGGCCGAGGTGCTGGCGGAAGGTCGCGACGCCGGCCTCGAGGCGGCAAGCCAGGCCGGCTTCGAGGGTGCCGAGCTTAAACTGCCGGCGGTAGCGTCGCGGCGCGACGGTGCGGCGGTGGCGCTGTTCCAGGTGCCCCACGAAAAGCCGACCCTGCGGGCGCCCAAGCAGTTCGTCGACCTGCAGAACGACGTCACCGCCGCCGGGATCGAGCTTGCCACCCGGGAAGGCTTCGAGTCCATCGAGCACGTCAAGCGCTACACCGCCATGGGCTTCGGTACCGATCAGGGCAAGCTTGGCAATATCAACGGCATGGCCATCGCCGCGCGCTGCCTGGGGCGTTCGATTCCCGAGGTCGGCACCACCGTGTTCCGGCCCAACTATACCCCGGTCACCTTCGGAGCCATCGTCGGTCGCCACTGCGGTGCGTTGTTCGATCCCGAGCGCTACAGCGCGCTGCACCAGTGGCACGTCGGGCAGGGCGCCGAGTTCGAGGACGTGGGCCAGTGGAAGCGGCCCTGGTACTTCCCCAGGACCGTCAACGGCAAGCGCGAGACCCTGCACGAGGCGGTGATGCGCGAGTGCCGCGCGGTGCGCGAAGGCGTCGGCATCCTCGACGCTTCGACCCTGGGCAAGATCGATATCCAGGGGCCGGACGCCCGCGAGTTTCTCGGCCGCATCTACACCAACAAGTGGGCCAAGCTGGGCGTGGGTAAGGTGCGCTACGGCTTGATGTGCAAGGACGACGGCATGGTCATGGATGACGGCACCACCAGTTGTCTGGCCGAGGATCACTTCCTGATGACCACCACCACCGGTGGCGCCGCGGGAGTGCTCGAGTGGCTGGAGCTGTGGCACCAGACCGAGTGGCCGGAGCTCGACGTGAGCTTTACCTCGGTCACCGACCACTGGGCCACCATGACCGTCACCGGCCCCAGGGCGCGGGAGCTGATGAGCGAGCTCGCCGAGGGCATCGATCTGGATCGCGAGGCGTTTCGCTTCATGGACTGGCGTGAGGGCAAGGTGGCCGGGGTGCCGGCACGGGTGTTCCGGATCTCCTTCACCGGCGAGCTGGCCTACGAGATCAACGTCCAGGCACACGCTGCCATGCACGTGTGGAAGGCGCTGTTCACCCACGGCGAGAAGTACGACCTGACGCCCTACGGTACCGAGACCATGCACGTGCTGCGTGCCGAGAAGGGCTTCATCATCGCAGGTCAGGACACCGACGGTTCGGTGACCCCGGAGGATCTGGGCATGCAGTGGGCGGTAGGCTACGACAAGCCGTTCTCCTGGGTGGGCCAGCGGGCGCTGACCCGCAGCGACACCGCGCGCCAGGACCGCAAGCAGCTGGTGGGGCTGAAGCCCCGGGATCCGTCGGTGGTGCTGGAGGAGGGCGCCCAGATCGTGCTCGACCCTGACCATCCGATTCCCATGCCGATGGTCGGCCACGTGACCTCGAGCTACTACAGCCCGACGCTGGAAACCGGCTTCGCCCTGGCGGTGGTCAAGGGTGGCCACCAGCGGATGGGCGAGACCGTCTACCTACCCTGTGTCGACGGCACGGTCCACGAGGCCGAAATCGTTTCCACCATCTTCCTCGACCCCAAGGGGGAGCGCCAGAATGTCTAGGCATGTACCAGCTTCCCGCCTCTTGAGCGGCAAGGTCCACGAGGCCGACATCGTCTCCACCCCCTTTTTTCTCGACCCCAAGGGAGAGCGCCAGAATGTCTGAAGCTATAGAACGTGCCCGTACCTTTGATGCCTTCCCGGACGAAGGCATCCCCCTGGAGTCGCCGCTGGCCTGGTCGTTTCAGCATGTCGGCTGCCCAGCGCCCGGCACTGACTCGCGGGTGGTGATGCGCGAACGCCTGCACGACCATCTGATCCTGCGCGGTGGCGCCATCGTGCTCGACGAGGCGGTGCGCGCGGTGCTGGGGGTGTCGTTGCCGGCGCGTCCGCTGGAACTCAGTCAGGGAGATAGGGCTTCGCTGCAGTGGCTAAGTCCCGACGAGTGGCTTGCCGTACTGCCCCAGGGTGACGCCTTTCGCGTGGAGACGGCGCTGCGCAGCGCCCTGGGCGACGCCAGCGTGGCCTTCTCCGACGTCAGCGCCGGTCAGACGGTGATCGAGCTGACCGGTGATGACCAGGCCATGCGCGAGCTGTTGATGAAGTCGGTGGTCTACGACGTCCACCCGCGCCACTTTGCGGTGGGCAAGGGGGTGACCACGGTGCTGGCCAAGACCAGCGTCATCCTGCGTCGCCCCGACGAGCGACGCTGGGAGCTGGTGGTGCGGCGCAGTTTCGCCGACTACGTTTATCGTTGGTTGCTCGATGCCGGTGAGGAGTTCGCCATCGGCGTGGAGTGTGACGTCACCGCCGGGGAGACGACATGACGATCAGCGTGAGCGCCGTGCGCACGACCCACTGGATCCTGACCGCCCAGTGCCCCAGTCGTCTTGGCACCGTGGACGTGGTCACCCGCTTTCTGCGCGAGCAGGGTTGCTACATCACCGAGCAGCAGTCCTTTGACGACAGCAGCTCCTGTCGTTTCTTCATCCGCACCGAGTTTCGCCCTCCCGAGGAGGGCGAGCTCGATGCAGGCGATTTCGAGGCGGCCTTTGCCGAGCGGGCAGCGCCGTTCTCCATGGCATTCGAGCTGACCTCACCAGAGCGCCTCACACCGGTGGTGATCATGGTTTCTAAGGCCGATCACTGCCTCAATGACCTGCTCTATCGCTATCGTACCGGCCAGCTTCCCGTTGCCATCAAGGCGGTGGTGTCCAACCACCCCGATCTGGCGCCGCTGGCCGAGTGGCACGGGCTGCCCTACCACCATCTGCCGATCAGCGCCGACACCAAGGCCGAGCAGGAGGCCGAGGTGTGGCGGATCGTCGAGGACAGTGGCGCAGAGCTGGTGATCCTGGCGCGCTACATGCAGGTGCTGTCGAGCGAGATGAGCGAACGCCTGGCCGGTCGAGCGATCAATATCCATCACTCGCTGCTGCCTGGCTTCAAGGGCGCCAAGCCCTACCACCAGGCCTTCGAGAAGGGCGTCAAGCTGGTCGGGGCGACCGCCCACTACATCAACGATGACCTGGACGAAGGCCCGATCATTACCCAGGGGGTGGAGCCGGTCACCCACGCCGATACCGCCGAGGACCTGGTGGCCCGGGGGCGTGATATCGAGTGCATCACCCTGGCCCGGGCCGTCACCCTGCACCTGCAGCGTCGGGTGTTTCTCAACGGCTCGCGCACGGTGGTGTTCCAGCGCTGATGTCAGGGACAGACAGGCGGCGACGACGAGGCGCTGAACTCCATCTTGCTGAACCAGGCGGTGGCGTCGCCTCCGGCGTTGTCGCCATCGCTCATCAGCGCCAGGCCATCGACGCCGTCGGGGCTCGCGCCGAACAGTCGACGGTAGTCGGCGGCCACGTCGCGCACCTCGCCGACCCACTGGCCAGCCTTGGCACCTCCGCTTTGCAGCGCCAGCAGGACGGCGCGATCGGTAAAGGCGTTGGGCCAGCTGGTGTCTGCCGGCTGATTCGATGACCACACGTAGTTGACCGACTCCACCTGCCAGGGCAGAAGGCCGGTGCGTCTGGCCACGTAGACCCGGGCGGGATAGTCGTCGCCACTCTCTGTGCGTTCGTCGACCCCGGAATAGACCCCGGATACCTGCCAGCACCAGCGCAGGTAAGGCGTCTCGCCGAGGTCGATGTCGCGCTCCAGATAGCGGGCCGAGGCCTGCCCCCGGGAGCGCGCTTCGAGCACGCTGACGCCATCGCGCTCGACCAGTCGGTAGGCCGTTTCGCCGGCGAAGGATTTGGTTGGCCAGTCGAGCATGGCGCGCGGGCTGAAGGTCTGGGCCTGGGCCTGGGCGCAGGTGGCAAACAGGACCGCAGCCGAGACGAGGGCGTGGGTCAGGGGACGCGGCGGTGGGGCAGCGAGGTGGCGAAGGGGAAGAATCCGGGCCATGCAGGCTCCTGTTATCGGCAATCGGCAATCGGCAATCGGCAAAGCGGCTGAAACGACGCGAACGATATGAACGATATGAACCATCAGGTGCAAATCGTGTGGGCGACCATCGCCTGTACGCAAATCGTTTAGCTACATTGCGCGCACTATGCCCAGTCGCGTCGGCTATTGGTGCTGGGTCGTCGCCCCGGCGTTGAACCTTACACAGCGTCAACCCGGATTGTGAGAGATTTCCCCTTGTGGTGGTCGGGGACCGGCGACCATGCTGTAGGCACATTGACCTGGAAAGGAAGCTCCATCATGAAGCAGTGCTATCGCAAGATGTTCACCCTGTGCCTGGGCAGCGTGCTGGCGGGATCGATGGCGACCATGGTCTGGGCGCAGGGCGAGGTCGAGGTGAGCGACGGCGGTATCGCCAGCCTGACGTCGACCGATAGCCTGGAGGCGGTGGAATCTCGCTTCAAGGAGGGGCTGGAAAAACGGGGAATGGGACTGATGGCAAGCGTGGACCACCAGGCCAACGCCGCCGGGGTGGAGCTGGAATTGCCAGCGACACGCACCTACATCTTCGGCAAGCCCGAGGTGGGCACTCGACTGATGCAGTGCGAGGGCAGTGTCGCGCTGGACCTTCCCCAGAAGATGCTGGTTCGCCAGCAGGATGATCACCTGGTGATCGAGTGGAACGACCCTCATTACCTGGTGGAGCGCCACGGCCTGCAGGACTGCGAGCTGCCCGTGGACAAGATCGCCGAGGCCCTGACCGGGCTGGCGCGGGAGGCAGCGGGCCAGCAGTGATGGCCTGGTCTTGCCCAGGCATCTCCCGAGCCTTGCTCACCGGGTCCGGCTCGGGACCTCTTTACCGGGGATCTGGCACGCAATCGCTTGAGGCTGACTCAGGTGGGGGGTAACTGGCGCCCCGTCGGCGGGCTGCCTTGGTGGCCCGCCAGGGGGAGGCAGAATGGTGGGTCGACCAGCGAGATGCTTTCCTCGAGGTAGGGCAGTCGAGGTCTGGCAGTCGAGGTCCTTGCGCCAAGTCCGTCAGCCGAGTCCTTCAGTTCTGGCGACGGGTCTCCGCCTCGGCCATCGCTTCCTTTACCTTCAGCAGGTCCTGATCACTGGCGACGTTGTCGGTAGTCGCGCCAGGGGACGTACCGTCCTGGGGTTTATCAATTGTGCCGTTATAGGCATTGCCGACCCTGTGCAGCATGCCGAACTGCTTTTCGCAGTTGCGACAGGCCGAGCACAACATCAAGTGAAACCGCAGCGAAATACGCTCCCTGGCCGTCAGGGGGGCATCCAACTGCTTTGACATCAGCCGCGTAGCGGCCTTGCACATCATCATGCCGCGTCCTCCTTCCATCCCTTTTCAATGCAAGCGCGAAGCTTGAGGCGAGCCCGATGCAGGATCACCCAAGCGTTGTTTTCCTTGATGCCCACTTCCTTACAAATATCGTCGGTGGAAAGGCCCATCAATTCGCGCAGGGAGAAAACGCGAGCCACGTTTTCTGGAAGACTCAGCATACAAGCGTCGAATACTTTCCAGAAATTTTCGTTCTCGAACGCTTGCTCCGGGGTGCTCCATGCCTGGGGCTTGGCGTCGGCGGCCCAGTGCCCATCCTGCTGAAACATGCGGTCGATGGCGTCGTCGCTGTGCTCTTCATCGAAGGGCTCCCAGCGACCATGACGCTTCTGCTGGCGCATCTGGTCGAGCAGCTTGTACTTGAGGATGCCGAATACCCAGGTTTCGTAGCCGGAGCGCCCCGAAAAGCTGTCGTTCTTCTCGATGGCGGCGATCATGGCTTCCTGCACGGCGTCCTCGGCAGCGGCATGATCGCGCAGGTGCATGCGGGCGAAGGACACCAGGCGGGGGCGCACGGCGGCGAGTTTCTTGTGGCGGTCGGTGAGCGTTTCTTGGGTCACGGCAGAATCTCCAGGGCGAGGGCTTCCATGTCGGCGAGGCGAGCCAGGTCCTGGGGCGTATCCAGGTCCCATACGGTCGTTGGACACTCCAGCGTCCACAAAAGCTCCGCAAGACGTGTGCGCGTCTGGGACATGACGCTGGACGTGCCCCAGTCGATTCCTCGGAAGAGACGGGGATCGGGGCGACGAACTCCAACCAGAGCATAGCCGCCGTCCTCGGCCGGAAGAAAGACGCTATCTGCGTCTTTAAGCCGTTTATGACAAGTTTTTAGTAATGTCTTATCCAATATCGGGCAATCTGTGCCGATTAGAAGGCTCGGGCCACCTGCCGAGCACAGCGCCGCGTGCATGCGCACCCCCAGGTCGCCTTCAGGCTGTGGTCTCAGCGTCACGCCGAACCGCTGGCGGATATCGACAAAGCACGGATGGTCGTGCTCAAGCGCCGTCCACAGCGTGATGTTGCGCGCGGACGTCGTCTCCAGCGCCGTCTTCAGGGTGTACTCGATCAGTCTGTGCTGGAGACGAGCAGCGCCTTCGGCGCCGAGGGCGGGGATCATCCGCGTCTTGGCCTGGCCGGGGATCGGCGCCTTGGCCAGGATGGCCAGCTTCAGGCCAACCTCGTGGTGAACAGGGTGCTGATCGCCGGGCCCCTGGCCGCACGCCTGGCTATGCGACTGGCTGTTTGCCTGGTTATGCGCCTGGCTATTCGCCAGATCCGGGCTGGCTGCCAGCCCGTCGCTATCGTGGTCAGCGCACATGGCGATACTCCTCGGCCAGGCGAACGGGATCGGCCCCACGCCAATAGCGAAAGCGCAGTCGCCACATCAGCAATATCGTCGTCAGCACGCCACCCTGCTCCCAGCGGCGACCGTCGGTGAGCACCTTGAAGCCAAGGCAGGCGGGTGGCGACAGCCGCTTGAGGCGCTTGGACATTTCGATGTCTTCCATCAACGGCTGGTCGGGGAAGCCACCGACGGCGTCGAAGGCGCTGCGACGCATGAACATCGCCTGATCGCCGGTGGCGATGCCGGTCAGGCGTGAGCGCAGGTTCATGCAGGCGGCGATCAATGATAACCAGCGCGAGCGGCCCTGGATGCGCACGTCGAAGCGCCCCCAATGGCGCTTCTCCAGCGCCTTCAGTATCGCCGGCATGGCCGCCGTGGGGAGTCGAGTGTCGGCGTGCAGAAACAGCAAGGACGGCGCACTCGCCGCAGCGGCGCCCTGGTTCATCTGGCGCGCCCTTCCGCGGGGGCCGTCGATGACCCGATTGGCCAGGGGACGGGCAAGCGCCCGGGTATCGTCTTCGCTTCCGCCATCGACGACGATCACCTCGACGCCCTGCTGGCGCCACTCGGATAGCCGCTCAAGACCCGCGACGATGGTCGCTGCCTCATCGAGGACGGGAATGACCACACACAGACGTGGTGCGACGATCGGGGAGCCTGGTTCAGCGAGAGGCACGGCGGGCACCCTGCCAGGCGGCCCCGGCGGGGGCTTCGGTGGCGGCCGCCAGTTCGACGATCGGACCCGCCGCTGCCTCGGCGTCTGCCCTGTCGTGGGTGACCAGCAGCGCCGGAAGACGATGGTCGCGGATGCGCTGGAAGACCAGGTCACGCATCTCCTGGCGGAGCGCGGCGTCGAGCTTGGAGAAGGGCTCATCCAGCAGCATCGCCTGGGGACGCGACAGCAGGGTGCGCATCAGCGCGACGCGAGCGCGCTGGCCGCCGGACAGCGTTGCCGGATCACGCTCACCGAATCCGGCAAGACCGATATCCGCCAGGGCCTCTTCGATGGCCTCGCGACGCTCGCGTCGGCTGGCAGACGACGGCATGCCGAAGGCCAGGTTGCCGGCGACGCTGAGGTGGGGAAACAGCAGCGCATCCTGGAACAGCAGCCCGAGTCGGCGGGCCGAGGCAGGCAGGTCGGTGACTCGCCTGTCACCGAGGCGCACCTCGCCCTGGGCGTCAAAGGCGGGGGCGAGAAAGCCCGCAGCGTAGGCCAGCAGGGTGGACTTGCCGACACCGGAAGGCCCCATGACGCTGACCACCTCGCCGGGGGCGACCTGAGCATTCAGTGATACCAGGGGGGCACCGTCCAGCGAGATCACGACCCGATCGAAGACCAGTGCGCCCGTCGGGTTCGCTGGAGACGTGGGGGGAAGGTGGCATCGTGTGTCTGGTGTCTGTGACATGGTGGGCTCGGATGGCGTTGAGGCGGTTCAGGTCAGCAGGGCGCGTCGGTGGCGATGCAGTACGCGCGGCAAGCCGATGGCGAGGGCGAAACCGAGTGCCGGCAAGAGTAGCTGGGCCAGGGCATAGACCGCCGTCAGGCGACGATCCCCGCCGGAGGCAAGCGATACCGCCTCGGTGGTCAGGGTGGTCAGGCGTCCGGCCCCCAGCAGCAACGTCGGCAGATACTGGCCGACGCTGACGGCGACCCCCACGGCGGCGGCGGTGGCGATGGGGGCCAGCAGCAGCGGCAGGCGAACGCGCACAAAGGCGGCGGCCGGGCCATGGCCGAGACCTGCGGCGACCTGGGCCCAGCGGGGGTCAAGCCGCCGGTAGCTCTCGGCCAGTGACAGAAAGACGTAGGGCAGCACGAACAGACAGTGCCCCAGTACCACCACCATGAAGCCCGGTGCCACCGATAGCTGCGCCTGAAGTTGCACCAGACCGTAGAGAAAGGCGACCGGTGGCACCAGCAGCGGCAGGTAGAGCACCAGGGTGGCGCTCGCTCCCATGCTGCGGTGATTGAGCGCTTCGCTCTCGAGACAGCCGATCACCAGGATGGTCGCGAGAGCGGTGGCGGCCAGCGCCAGCCACAGGGTATCGAGGGCGGCCGGCAGCAGGCCTGGCAGCGCACGACCCCAGTTGGCCAGGGTCAGGGGCGTGGGCCAGGCCGAGGGAAAGGGCCAGAAGGCCGCCAGCGACCACAGCGTCAGCCCCAGCAGACTGGCACCGAGCAGGGTGACGCTGAGCCAGGTCAGACCGCCGCCCAGCAGGCTGCCGAGGCGTTGACCGCTGTTGCGTCGGCCGTCGGTCAGGCGTGGCGTGGCGCACCAGCGTACGGCCTGTTCCAGGCACCACCAGCAGGCCAGTGCCAGCAGCGTGATGCCGAGCTGGCTCAGCGCTGCGGCGGAGGCCATGAAGCGCATCGACAGGTCGGGATCACCAAGCCAGCGGACCACGCTGACCGCCAGGGTCGGTGGGGTGGACGGGCCCAGGATCATGGCCACATCGACATTGGACGAGGCAAAGGCGATGACCGCATAGACCGGTAGCCGAATCAGCGGGTACAGGCTCGGCAGTACCGCCTTGAGAAAGGCGGTCACCGGCGAATAACCCAGCGACAGTGCCAGGTGCCGACGATCGTCGGCCTGGCACTGAGGCAGCGCCGATAGACTCATCAGCAGCAGAAAGGGGACTTCCTTGACCACCAGTCCGGCGATCAGCGCAAGGCCAAAGGGATCACCGGGGAACAGGTAGTCAGGAGGCGTGGCGTGACCGCTCAAGGCCGGGGAGACCAGGCGCATGGCCAGGCCCGAGGGCGCCAGCAGAAAGGCCAGACCGATGGCGGCGGCGGCGTGGGGCACCGCCAGCAGTGGCGACAGCAGGCGCTTGAGCCAGACAAAGGCGGCGCTGTCGGCGAAGGCACCGAGAAACAGCACCACGATGGTCAGGGCCAGGGCGGTGCTGATCAGGCCAGTGGTGAAGCTGAGCACCAGCATCTCGAAAAGCCCGGGGGTGTTCGCCAGGCTCACCCAGGGCGCCAGGCTCAGCTGCTCTCCACCGAGCACCGGCAGCCAGCCGAAGGCCGGCGCCGCAGCGCCTGCCAGGCCGGCCACCACCGGGGCCACCAGCAGCAGTACCGTCAGCGCCGGCGCCAGCCCCACCAGGCGGGAGAAGGTCGAGGTATCAGCGGCTGCCATAGCGCTCGAGCCAGGCCGCCTCTACCGCTTCCATCCAGCTCGGGTGCGGCTCGGGCAGGGTCTGTTGCAGGGCCTGTGGCGCCAGTCGCGCTGGCTGGTCATCCATGGGCGTCAGTGCCTGACGCTCGGCCTCATTCAGGCGCGCGAGATCGAGCACGCTGGGGTCGCCCCAGACATCCAGTTGTTGCTTGCGCGCCTGGGCCTCGGGCGAGAGCAGGAAGTTGGCGGTGACCATGGCGCCGGCCTGGTGGCTGGCGTTGAACGGGATGGTGACAAAGTGAACGTTGCCGATGGTCCCGCCGTCGAGCACATAGCTGCGAATCGAGGGAGGCAGTTGGTAGTTGTTGACCGCAGCGGCAGGCTCGGCGGGGTTGAAGGTAAAGGCCAGCGACAGTTCGCCGTCGCCCATCAGGCTTCTGAGCGCAGGCCCTGAAGCGGGGAAGTCCCGCCCCTGGCGCCACAGATGGGGGTGCAGGGCGTCGAGATAGTCCCACAGCGGTGCCATGGCCGCTTCGGCGTCGGCTTCGCCGGCGGGGCGGGCAAGCACCGCCGGGTCGTCGATCAGTGCGATAAGCGCCTGCTTGAGAAAGGTGGAACCGTGGAAGTCCGGGACCAGTGGATAGGTGAAGCGCCCGGGATGCTGCTCGGTCCAGTCGAGCAGCTCGGCCATGCTGGTCGGTGGCGCCTCGACACGCTCGCTGTCGTAGTAGAACGTCAGCTGGGCCTTGCCCCAGGGTGACTCGAAACCCTCGGTGGGGACGGTGAAGTCGGTGGTCATCTCGGGATTGGCATCCGGCGAGGTCAGCGCGAAGTTGGGCAAGCGCTGGGCAAAGGGCCCGAGCAGCAGATCATTGGCCTTCATCGCGGCGAAGTTCTCGCCGTTGATCCAGATCAGGTCGATGGCTCCCTCGTCGAGGTTGCCGGCGGACTTCTCGGCCAGTACCCGGGAGACCGCAGCGGCGGTGTCGTCGAGCTTGACGTGGACCAGGTCGATGTCGTGGCGCTGTTCGAGTTCATCGGCGACCCAGTCGAGATAGCCATTGACGTTGGGGTCACCGCCCCAGGCGTTGAAGTAGACCGTCTGCCCCCTGGCCTGCTGCTCGATCTCCTGCCATGGCTGGTTCAGCAGCGTGGACGTATCCTGGGCCCAGGCGGGCGAGCCTAGCCCCAGGGCAGCCAGGGCGGTGAGGATGAAGGCGCCACCGGGAAGCCAGGTCAAGCGGAGGTCGGCAAACGGACGTCTACAGGAAAAAGGCGTGGTCATGGTCGCGTCCTTGTGACGATGGATAGGCAGGGTTGGGTTGAGCCGGACAGGGCCGGACAGGGCCGGACAGGGCTGAACAGGGCCGGACAGGGCTGAACAGGGCCGGACAGGGCTGAACAGAGCCGGGAAAGTCAGCCGGCACGGGCGAGTTCCTCGAGTTCGTCGGCGACACGCCTGATGATGGGGGTCGAGAGGTAGTGATCGACGCGGTCGGCCACATGGGCGATCAAGGCATGGTCGCTTAGCTGTGCCGACCAGTCTTCACCACTGTGCTGCCTGTCGACCTGGCGGCGCTGCTGGGCACGCCATTTGGCACACCAGGTCAGCGACCATAGCCACATGGCGCGACGACAGGTGATCAGCGTCGACCAGTCGCTGTGATGACTGTCTTCGGCCATCAGTTCCTGCCAGCGCCGATACAGCGCCACCAGATCCTCGACGAACAGCACCGCGCGGCTGTTGAGGTCCCAAGTGGTGGAGGTGTAAAGGCTCAGGTGGGCCAGGTCGAAGCCGGGTAGCGAATAGCGGCACTTTTCCAGATCCACCAGTACGGCGCGTCCGTGAGGCGTGATCAGAAAGTTGCCGGGGTGAGCATCGAAGCTGATCAGGCGAATCTCGTCGTCGGCGATGCGAAGTCGCTCAGGGAGCTGTGCCAGCGCCTGTTCGATCAGGGCAGTGCTGGTGCGAGACAGCCCGGCCCCGGGGAGAAAGCGGGCCTGGGTGGCGATCTCGTCGAGCATCTCTCGCCAGGGATCCACCGGTGACGCCAGGGGGGCACGGTGATCGGGCAGCGGCAGCCGGTGCAGGCTGGCCAGGGCCGAGGTCAGGGCCGGCAGGTCCGAGGGCAGGCTGGCGGGACGGCCATCGATGGCCTCCACCACCAGCGCGCCTCTGGGCAGCAGGTCGTCGCAGGGCAGCCAGTCATCGAGCCTGGGTGTATGGCCACTGGCCTGGGCGCGATCGAAGCAGGCGACCTGATAGGCCAGGTTGGACGCCGCGTCCAGCCCCATCTGGCTCTGCTTGGGCAACCGCGCCAGCCAGCCGCCCTTGTCACTGCCGCCGGCCAGGCGCACATGCCAGTGGGCCAGGCCGGTATCGGCCAGCGGTTCCAGTCGATGCCCGGACAGAGGCCACCCATGGCGCGCGAGACTATGCTCGAGCGCTATTAGCGGCGGGCCCGGCGATTGGCTCTCCGTTCGCGGTGACGGTGGCGTCGAGGCGCATCGCTCCATGTCGCGTTCCTTGGACGTAGTCAGCTGAGTCGGCAGGGGGCAACGATCCTTACACATTTTTTTCAGAAGATGCCACCGGGCGGACTTGGCCGGATCGAGACCGGGGTGGCGACAATGCGGCGACAAGGCAAAGACAGGCTGGGTAGCAGCGTCGCCTTGCTCGGGTGGTTCTGGTAAACTGCGCCCCTTCCCGTGTCTCCACTACATCATGACAGCGCCAGGCTAACGCCTCCCGGTGCGCTGCTGTCGTGGAGAAACGGTCGGCCCTGGGCCGCTTGTCGCGATATCTCACAACCACTCCCCCCTGGACCGCCTCATGATGCGATCGATCAAGCAAGACTGGTTTTCCAATATTAGGGGCGACGTGCTGTCCGGCATCGTCGTGGCCCTGGCGTTGATTCCGGAGGCCATCGCCTTCTCCATCATCGCAGGTGTCGATCCCAAGATTGGCCTCTACGCCTCCTTCTCCATGGCGGTGATCATCGCCTTCGCCGGGGGCCGGCCGGGGATGATCTCTGCCGCCACCGGCGCCATGGCACTGTTGATGGTGACCCTGGTCAAGGAGCACGGACTTCAATATCTGCTGGCCGCGACCCTGCTCACCGGGGTACTGCAGATCATCGCCGGCTATCTGCGCCTGGCCGACCTGATGCGTTTCGTCTCGCGCTCGGTGGTGACCGGCTTCGTCAACGCCCTGGCGATTCTGATCTTCATGGCCCAGTTGCCTGAGCTGACCAATGTCAGCTGGCACGTCTACGCGATGACCGCGGCGGGTCTCGGCATCATCTATCTGTTCCCCTATGTGCCCAGGATCGGCAAGCTGCTGCCGTCCCCGCTGGTGTGCATCCTGGTGCTGACCGGCGTCTACCTGGCGACCGGCATGGACATCCGCACCGTCGGTGACATGGGCGAGCTGCCCGATACCCTGCCGATGTTCCTGTGGCCTGATGTGCCGCTGAACCTCGAGACCCTCGGCATCATCTTCCCCTATGCGGTCATGCTGACCGTGGTCGGTCTGCTCGAATCGATGATGACCGCCACTATCGTCGACGATCTGACCGATACCTCCAGCGACAAGAACCGCGAGTGCAAGGGCCAGGGCCTGGCCAACATCGGTACCGGTCTGCTCGGCGGCATGGCGGGCTGCGCGATGATTGGTCAGTCGGTGATCAACATCAAGTCCGGCGGGCGTGGACGCCTGTCTACCCTGCTGGCGGGGGTCTTCCTGCTGCTGATGGTGGTGTTCCTGTCGGACTGGGTCTCGCGCATCCCCATGGCGGCGCTGGTGGCGGTGATGATCATGGTGTCCATCGGTACCTTCAGCTGGAGTTCGCTGCGCGACCTCAAGAAGCACCCGATGTCCACCAATGTGGTGATGATCGCCACCGTGGCGGTAGTGGTGTGGACCCACAACCTGGCGATCGGTGTGTTCGTCGGTGTGCTGATCGCCGCGCTCAACTTCGCCAACAAGGTCGGCAACTTCCTGTACATCGCCAGTGACGAGCTGGAACAGCAAGAGGAGCTTGGCAAGGGACGGCGCTACCGCGTGGTCGGCCAGGTGTTCTTCGCCTCGTCTCAGCGTTTCTCCGCCGCCTTCGACTTCAAGGAAAGCGTCGAGAAGGTGGTCATCGACCTGTCACGTGCCCACTTCTGGGACATCACCGCGGTCCAGGCGCTGGACATGGTGGTGATCAAGTTCCGCCGTGAGGGCACCGACGTCGAGCTGATCGGGCTCAACGAGGCCAGCGCCACCATCGTCGATCGCTACGCCATCCACGATAACCCGGCGGCGGTGGAAAAGCTGATGGGTGGTCACTGAGGCAGGCGCCGAAGATGTGACGGGTGTGTGCCAGTTGGTGTAGAACTGGAGGTAACACCCGGATCGGGCTAGACAACAGGTCTGAGGGTCGCGCCCCGCTCGGGCGCGACGACAAGGCCACAATCGATGGAACGCGACGTCTGAGGACGCGCGTTCGCCCCCAACGCCAGGCAGGACAATTTCATGACAGAACAGGTGATGGCCGCCATCGACGGGTCCCAGTTTTCCGAAGGGGTCTGCGACTCTGCCGCCTGGGCCAGTCAGGCCCTCGATGCGCCGCTGACGTTTCTTCACGTGGTGGATAACCACCCCCAGACCGCCGAGGCCGATCTGTCCGGTAACCTGGGACTCGGCGCCAGGGAGCACCTGCTCGAGGAGCTGGCCAGTCTCGATGAGCGGCGGGCCAAGGTCGCCCAGGAGCACGGCCGCCTGATGCTCAAGGCGGCCAAGGATCGCGCCAGCGCCAGTGGTGTTGATGACCTGCATTGCCGACAGCGCAACGGCACCCTGGTGGAGACACTGCTGGAGCTGGAAGACGAGATCCGCCTGCTGGTGATCGGCAAGCGGGGCGAGAGCGCCCAGCAGGCCAGCGAGCACCTGGGCTCGAATCTCGAGCGGGTGGTCCGCGGTCTGCATCGGCCGATTCTGATGGTACCGGAGAGCTTCACGCCGCCGACTCGGGTGATGATCGCCTTCGATGGCAGCAAGACCACCCGCAAGGGCGTCGAGCTGCTGGCCAGGAGCCCGCTATTCAAGGGGATCGCCTGTCACGTGGTGATGGTCGGTGCCGATACCGGTGATAACCGCACCCAGCTGGAGTGGGCGCTGGACAGCCTCAAGGGCGCCGGTCACGAGGCCCAGGGCGAGATTCGCGCCGGAGAGGTCGAGGAGACCCTGCGCACCTACCAGAAGGACCACGCCGTCGAGATGGTGGTGATGGGAGCCTATGGCCACTCGCGGATTCGCCATCTGCTGGTGGGCAGCACCACCACCAGTGTCCTCAGGCGCACCTCGCTGCCGGTGCTGCTGCTGCGCTGACGAGGCTGAGCCGACATCGACATCGACATCGACATCGACCCGCCGCCGAATCCTGTTCGGCGGCGGGTCGTTTCTTTTTTGCGTCTATGCGTCTATGCGTCTATGCGTCGTCGGCGCGGTCCTGCTGTGGCGTCATCGGTTCGCGACCTTTGCCTTTCATCCTGCACAGCAGCCACTCCAGCGAGAGACAGCCGCCGCCGCGCAGGATCAGGGTGGCGAGGCTCGCCGCCCAGAGTCCGTGGGTGACCCAGGCCTCGGGATAGACGAAGGTCTGGATCACCAGGGTCATGATCAACAGCCCGAAGGCCGCCAGTCGCGTGGCAAGCCCCGCCCACAGCAGGAGCGACAACGAGAACTCGGCGAGTGTTGCCAGGTAGGCGGCCAGCACCGGTGAAATCAACGGCAGGGCGTATTCGTGCTCGAACAGGAAGAAGGTGCTGTCGGCGATACCGAATCCCTCCACCTTGGTCAGCGCCGACAGAAAGAACACGGCGCCGAGCACCAAGCGCATCAACGCCAGCACCAGGTCCAGCGAACGACGCTCGAGCCAGGGGCAGAGTCGCCCGTAGTAGGTGTCCAGCAGGTTTGTCATCGGTGTCATGGGGTGCCTCGTAACAAAGTGGGGGCGGGGTCCGGTACCGCGAGCGCGCCATGGCCGACCAGGGTGCCCAGAGCGTGGCCGAGCGCATCCTCTGCCACGCCGCTGTCGGCCAGTTCGCTCAGCGCCTGGGACAGCGCGGTCGGTGTGTCCAGCAAGCCGTACAACGCTGCGCTTGCCGCATCGAGTGGCCTAAGCCTGACCTGGCGACCCGAGCGGATCACCAGCCAGTGGCCGGCGCCTCGCTCGCCCAGGGGGGCGCCACCCTCTCCGCTCTCCAGCGCCTGCCACAGGGCTTCGACGTCATGTTGGCAACGGATGGTCCGGCTGGCCGGACGGGCCTGGACGAGCCGCTGGTCGTCAAGGACGGCGCCGATATCGGACGCCTCCAGCGGCACTGCCTCGGCTGCGTGACTGACCTGAAGCCGGGCGTGCTCGAGTCGCGCGATATCGGCGACGAAGCGATAGGGCGCCAGCGCCGGTGCGCGCGCCAGAGCGTCGGCAAAGCCCCGGCCGTAGCGGCTGAGTCGAGGGTCCTGCGGGGGGCTTGTGGCCGCGTAGCTTGCGGCCTCGGCACTGAAGCAGCCCTCGCCCAGCAGGGTCAGGGTATGGGGAAAGGCTTCCTTCAGGGCCTCGATCAGGCTTGAGCGAATATTGTTGCGGTAGACGTCGAGCCCGGCCTTGTGGCCGAGCTGTGGTGGCGTCGCCTGGGGGCGATGCATGGCATCGATAAAGCTGCGCTGCCAATCGAGCAGGCCGCTCATGGCGCTCTCCCTGTGGCTTGCGCCGAGGCGCTGGCTGCCAGGGTGGTGCTCGCATCGGCGTCGGGGCCATGGGCTGCATGCTGATGCCGCCGTGCCAGGCCGACCTCCTGCATCCAGCGCTCTAGCGTCGGCACCCGGTTGTCCCACTCGATCAGGGTGGGCAGGCCGGGACGCCGGGCGAGCACCTGACGGTAGCGTTGCCACACCGGCTCACTGACGGCGCTGCCATGGTCGTCGATGTACAGCTCGCCGGCGGCATCGAGGCTGTGGCCGGCCAGGTGCCATTCGCCGACGGCGGCCCAGGGCACTTCGTCCAGATAGGCATCCAGGTCGCGTCCCAGATTGGCGGCGCTGATATAGGCGTTGTTGACGTCGAACAAGAGCCCACAGCCGGTCGTGTCCACCAGCCGCTGGAGGAACTCGGTCTCGCTGAAGCGATTGTCGAGGCTGACGTAGAGGCTCGGGTTCTCCACCAGCAGGCGGCGGCCGAGACGGTCCTGGGTGCGTGCGATATTGTCGCCGAGGACGCGCAGCGATTCCTCGGTCAGCGGCACCGGCAGCAGGTCGTTGTAGCTGTGGCCGTCGAGACGGCTCCAGGCCAGGTGCTCGGAGACCAGCGCGGGGTTCAGGTGATCGACCAGGCGTGCAAGACGCTCCAGGTGGGCCGGGTCGATGCCCTCGGCACTACCCAGCGACAGGCCGACGCCGTGGACCGAGAGCGGGTAGCAGCGTGCCAGTTCATCGAGTCGATCCTGAAGGGGCCCGCCGGCGTTCATGTAGTTCTCGGCGTGCAGTTCGAGAAAGTCCGGGGCCTGGGCCGACTGGGCCGACTGGGCCGACTGGGCTGAGTGAACCGAGTGAGCCAGATGGACCAGCGCCTGCATATGCTGAAACTTGAGGCCGATGCCGACCGCATTGGCCGCCATTGGCTGTGGCGCTGGCAAGGACGCCGAGACGGACGTCTTGAGCGACTCGCGTGGAAGGCTGGATGACAGGGAAGAGGGCATGGGCGATTCGCTATGGCTTGAGGCTTGGCGTGTGAACGTCACGGGAAGGCCGTAGCCTCCCCGTGGCGCCAGTGCTCTGGCTCAGGGGCGCTCGACCTCGCTCAGGCTGCCATTGCCGTGGGGCGTTTCGATATCGGTACAGGTGCCTTCCGGGACCAGGGTCCAGGCGTTGCCCTGGTAGTCGACAGTAGAGGTGCCGGCGCAGGTGGTGCCTGGCCCTGCCTTGCAGTCGTTCTCTCCGGCCAGGGCGACGCCGTAACACTTTTCCATGTCGCCATCGGCGGCCTGGACGGTGGCGATGGCGCCGGCTTGCGCCAGGGCGGTGGACAGCACGGCGGCCATCATGACGGAACGTTTCATTTGAAAACCCTCATATAAACGGTTGGGCGACAGCAGGACTGTCGTGACTATGTCGCCGGGGTGAGGGATACCTGACATCGCAAAAGAGGCAAAAGCGCGACAACGGACTATCTGGCGCAGGGAGAAGTTGGCTATATTGGGCGGCTGTCTAACGTTGCAGAGAAGACACTGGTGAAGAGGTGGTCGAATCGGCTGTCTTTTCGAGATTTTTTAGAAATACCGACTTTTTGGAGAGAGCGATGAGCATTCAGCGTCACGACACCAAGACCCGCATGAGCCGCGCCGTCATCCACCACGGTGTTGCCTACCTGTGTGGTCAGGTCGCCGGACCGGACGCCCGCCAGGGGGATATCACCGCCCAGACCACCAGTATGCTGGAGCGTGTCGATGAGCTGCTGGCCGAGGTGGGCAGCGACCGCGAGCATCTGCTGAGCGCCACCATCTACCTGCAGAACGGTGAGGACTTTGCCGCCATGAACGCGGTATGGGACGCCTGGGTGCCGGAAGGCCACGCCCCCGCCCGTACCTGCGTGTGCGCGCCGATGCCGGCCAAGGAACTGAAGGTCGAGATCACCGTCACCGCCGCCGTCAAGGGCCTGTAACAGAGCCCCAGTGATATAGCCGTCCGCTCGAACGACAACGCCGGCCCCGTGGCCGGCGTTGTCGTTTGTGTCGGTTTTGAGGCATTGGTCCTGGCGTCAGGATGAGCCGGATAAAGCGCATGTGCCGCCCTTCAAGGCGTCTTGTCTTCTGCGCAGGCAGGGGTCTTCCCTTCAGCGCAGGCAGGGGTCTTCCCTTCAGCGCAGGCAGGGGTCTTCCATGGGCGGCTCACAGGGCCTCAGACGGCGGGCCAGGGCGTCGACGGCGATATTGAGCAGGGCGGTAATCACCAGCAGGGCGAAGGCCACGTCGAACATCAAGGTCTGGAAGGCGTCATCGATATTGTCGCCGAGGGTGGCGACCCCAAGCATGCCGAGCAGGGCGCTTTCGCGCAGGATCACCTCGGCGCGGTAATAGACCAGCGCCAGCATGCCCGGGTACAGCCGCGGCAACAGCTCGTAGGCCAGCCGTCCCGAGGCCGGGAGTCCCGGCATGCCGGGCTCGATGGCCTGGGCGTGGCGACATACAAGAAAGGCGATCAGGGCGCCGTTATGCAGCGCCAGGGCCAGCCAGGCCGGCAGCAGCGATGGCCCCAACAGCAACAGGAAGACGAAGGCCAGCATCAGCTCCGGGGTCGAGCGCAGAAAGATCAGCACACCCTGGCCGATTCCCTGGCTGACGCGATTGCCGAAGTGGCGCGAGGCCAGGGGCCACAGCACCAGGGCGAGCAGCAGGGCGCCGACGGTGCCGAGCAGCCCCAGCAGCAGGGTATTGGCCACCGCGCCGACGAGGTCGGGCAGTTCGGCCAGCCAGCGGAGCACACCGCCGATGTCGCCCTCAAGCAGGGCGCGGGGCCAGATGTCTACGCTGACGAAACGCCATAACAGGCCTGGGTCGATCTCGGGCCAGGGACCCAGCAACCACACGCTGGCCAGCCCCAGCGGCAGCAGCAGGCGCCGATGGGCCCACCAGGGCAGGGTGGCGATCAGCAGGTAAAAGGCCCACAGCAGGGCGCCGGCCTCGAAGTAGCGACCCTCGCGAAAGGCGCTCTCGAGCTGGTAGCCCAGCGTCGGCAGACCGACAAAACCCAGCAGCACGCTGCTTCTGAGCGCGCACTCGAAGCGGTAGCGGGTGTAGGCGGCCAGTTGGGCGAAGGCCTGGGGCAGCTCGGTATAGGCCAGCCGGGCAAGGCGCCCGGTACCCTCGGGCAGCGCCGCCTGGGGCGCCTGTGGTGTCTGCTCGAGGATCTCGGCGTAGACCTTGGCGAAGATGCCGGCGTAGGGGATCGCCAGGGCCGCCAGGGCGGTCAGCGCGGACAACCCGAACACCTGCAGGAACAGCAGCGCCCAGAACAGCTCATGTACCGCCCGCACCGCGGCACTGGCCGCGCGCACCAGGCGTGAGCGGGCGTAGACCAGCGCCAGGGGCAGCCCCAGCACCACGCCGGCCAAGGTGCCCCAGAAGGCCACCGCAATGGTCAGGCCGATGGCCTGCAGGGGCGTCTCGATGGCGCCGAAGTCAGGCAGCGCCAGGCCCATTGCCATGCGTCCGAGTTCGCCCCAGGGATCGCGGCTCAATACTTCGAGGTCGGCCAGCGGAATCGCCAGGACAGCCAGCACCACCAGCCACAGGCTGTGGCGTGCCAGGCGGGCACCGATACCGTCGCCGGCCAACAGGCCTGGGCGTGTCGCTTGCGCGGCGCTCACGGCCGTGCCTGCTCCTCGCCGGGCTGGTGCGAGGCGAGGCGAGCGCTGGCCTCGGCCGGCGAATCACTGTTGTCGTCGCGGGCAGGGCTGGGAGCAGCGGGAGAGGAGGCCGTGCGTGACGCACTGGGGTAGAGCGCGTCGAGATCATCGAGGCTTAGATCTTGGCTGCGCGCGTCGAGCACCACGCGACCGCCGGCCAGTCCCCAGACGCGATCGAAGTGGCTCAGCGCCAGCTCGCGCTGGTGCAGCGCCATCACCGTGGTAGCGTGCTGGGCATCGATTCGATCGAGCAGCGCCATGGCCTGGTGGGGGTCGACGCTGGCGACCGGCTCGTCACCGAGAAAGACCTGGCGGCGCTGATAGAGCGCACGGGCGATGGCGACCCGCTGGCGCTGGCCACCCGACAGCCGACCTACCGGGCGCCTGATGGCGCCTTCGAGCCCTAGTTCAGCGCACAGACTTGCGACATCTTCCCAGGCCTGGCGCAGCGGCCTGACCAGGTTCCACAGGTTGACCAGCGCCGAGTGGCGCTCCAGCCTGCCCATGTAGACGTTATGGTAGACCGATAGCTGAGGCACCAGGCCGTGGTACTGGGGACACCAGGCGGCGTGGCGGCCAAGACGGCGGCGCAGCTCCGCCAGCAGGGTGGACTTGCCGACGCCGCTTTCCCCGAGCAGGGCGACGCGTTCGCCGGGCGCAAGGCGAAGGTGGACGTCATACAGCACCGTATGGTCGGCGTGGCCCAGGTCGACCCCGCCGAGGATCAGTGTCGGGAAGTCACCGTGGCCGTTGTCCCGGCCGCCGGTGACCTGACGTTGGCCATCGTCCATCAGCGCAGCAGGCCGAGGCTCTCGGCGACCGTCTCGATGGGGGCGTACATGCTGTTGTCGGCGGGAATGAAGCCGGAACGCGGGAAGCTCTCCAGCAGTTCGGGATCTTCCATCTCGAGCAGTGCCTGGCGAACCCTGTCGGTAAAGCCTTCGCCGAAGGCCTCATCGGCGTCGCCGCGCAGGGTCCACTGGTAGTCCGGGTAGCTCGGGGTAGACCAGATCACGCTGACCTTGTCGGTGTCGACATCGCCATTTTCCAGCGCCGCGTCCCACACCTTGAAGTTGACCGCGCCCAGCTCGTAGGTGCCGGCCTCGACCAGGGCGATGGTGCGTGAGTGATCACCGGAGAAGCCGACCCGTGAGAACAGCTCTTCCGGCGCGGCGTCGAAGCGCTCGCGCAGGTAGTGCTCCGGCATCAGGCGACCGGAAGTGGAGGTCTTGGCGCCAAAGGTGAAGGTCTTGCCCTCGATCTCTTCGGGCAGCTGGTCGGCGGCCTCGAGTCCGGTGCTGGAGTGGGCGATGAAATAGCTCTCGAAGGCCGCATCCTCGACGCCCTGGGCCAGCGCCTGGGAACCGGGCACCAGACGACGGGCCTGGACACCGGACAGACCGCCGAACCAGGCCAGCTGAACCTGGTCGTTGCGGAAGGCGGTGACCGCCGCACCGTAGGACTTCACCGGCACGTACTCGACCTCGACCTCGAGCGTCTCGGACAGATAGTCGGCCACCCGCGAGAAGCGCTCCACCAGACGCGATTCGTCCTCGTCGGGGATGGCGGTGAAGCGGAAGGTCTCGGTCTGGTCGGCCAGCGTCGGCAGGCTGAACAGCCCCAGGCTCAAGACGGTCAGAACAGAGGTCAGGGATGGCAGTGATCGCATGAGGCTTCCTGGCAATGGTGTGGATGGCGGCGTGCGGACAGGGACGCAAGACAGGCCGCTATTGTTGTGCCAATACGCTAAGGAGGCAAGCCGTGGAGCGGGCCTGTCGTTGTTGTCACTCGTCGACGCTGTACCTTGTGCTGCGCAGGCTGTCCTTGATCTTCTTGAGGTGGTGCAGGAAGTCCTCGCCGCGACGCAGGGTGACGCCGGTGGCCAGCACGTCGATCAGCGCAAGCTGTACCATGCGTGAGGTCATCGGCATGTAGTGGTCGGTGTCTTCGGGCGCGCTGACCGCAAGGGTTTCGGTGCACTGGCGCGACAAAGGTGAGTCCGGCGCGGTGATACCGAGCACCACGGCACCGTTTTCACGGGCCAGGGCGGCGATGTCGACCAGTTCCCGGGTGCGCCCGGTATAGGACAGTACCACCACCACGTCTCCGGTGTGGCAGGCCGAGGCGACCATGCGTTGCATCAGTACGTCGATGTAGGCGCTGACCGGCAGGTTGAAGCGAAAGAACTTGTGCTGGGCGTCCTGGGCCACCGCGCCGGAGGCACCGAGTCCGAAGAAGTGGATCTGCTTGGCCTGGATCAGGTAGTCGACCATGCGCTCGATGCGCTCGGGAGCGACCTCCCGACTGGCGAGGTCCAGCGCCGCGATGGTGGCGCCGAAGATTTTGCCGCTGTAGGCCTCGGCACCGTCATCGGGTTCCACCGCCTGGCTCACATAGGGGGTGCCGCCGGCCAGGCTCTGGGCCAGCTGGATCTTGAAGTCGGGATAGCCCTTGGCCTCGAAATTTCGGCAGAAGCGATTGACGGTGGGTTCGCTGACCGAGGCAGCTTGAGCCAAACTGGCGATACTCATGCCGGTTGCGGCGGCGGGGTCGGCCAGAATGACGTCGGCGACCTTGCGCTCGGAGCGGTTGAGCTCGTCGAGGCGGGTGCGAATGCGTTCGATAAGGTCGTGGCGAACCATGGTCGAGGTCGGCTCCGTGACGAAAGGCGCGGGCAACTGCGCGGTGGTGCGCGGGCAGCGGCGCATTTATTGGGGTACCCGAGACAATTCTCTCTGGGGATGTGGTGATTTAACTACGTATTGGCGGCTATCCTAGCGCTCCACCGATCTACATCCAACGTATAAGCGCGCCAGCGGGATATTTTGTGTAAGTTTACAAAATATTTTTCAATCTGGCCGTCGAAAGTTGACCATTTTTTTGTAAACTTAGATACCCTGACGGTAAGCAGGACACATCTCGCTCGATAGCCTTCTGCGATATCCAGGGGTCTACCACCAAACGAGGACGGTTATGACACGACACACCCGATCCGGTGACGCCGAGCGTACCGACATCGATCTGGCGTTGTTCGGCGCCCTGGGCGACCTGTCTCGCCGCAAGCTGTTCCCGGCGCTCTACCAGCTGGACCGCGAGGGACTCTTGCATGACGACACCCGGCTGCTGGGCCTGGCGCGTCAGGACATCGACCAGGAGGCCTTCCGCGAGCGCATCCATGGCGCCTTGAAGGAATACGTCAAGTCGAGCGAGCTCGATGACAAGGTGGTCGCCCGTTTCCTCGATCGCCTGTCCTTCCTGTCGGTGGACTTCACCACGGTGGAAGGCTATGGCGCCATCGCCGAGTGGCGTGAGCAGGGCGGTCAGCAGCGCCCGTTGGTGGTCTATCTGGCGGTGGGGGCGAGCCTGTATGGCGATATCTGCCGCCACCTCGAGGCCAGTGGCAGCCTGGACGAGCAAAGCCGCGTGGTGGTGGAGAAGCCGATCGGCTACGACCTGGAGTCGTCGCGGGAGGTCAACGATGCGGTGGGGGCGGTGTTCCCCGAGTCACGGGTCTATCGTATCGACCACTACCTGGGCAAGGAGACGGTGCAGAACCTGATCGCGCTGCGCTTTGCCAATCCGCTGTTCGGAACCCAGTGGAACCAGAACCATATTTCCCACGTGGAGATCACGGTGGCCGAGAAGGTCGGCATCGAGGGCCGCTGGGGCTACTTCGACGAGGCTGGCCAGCTCAGGGACATGGTCCAGAACCACCTGCTGCAGCTGGTCTGCCTGATCGCCATGGACCCGCCGGCCAACCTCGACGCCGACGCCATCCGCGACGAGAAGGTCAAGGTGCTCAAGGCGCTCAAGCCATTCACCGACGACATGATCGGACGTGACGTGGTGCGCGGACAGTACACCGCCGGCACCAGCGACGGCACCAGCGTGCCCGGCTATCTCGAGGAAGAAGGCGCCAATACCCGCAGCCATACCGAGACCTTCGTGGCGATGAAGACCGAGGTGTCCAACTGGCGCTGGGCCGGCGTGCCCTTCTACCTGCGTACCGGCAAGCGCATGCCCGAGAAGCTGTCACAGATCGTGATCCACTTCCGTCAGCAGCCGCACTATATCTTCGACCCGGATCAGCGGGCGCTGGCCGCCAACAAGCTGATCATCCGGCTGCAGCCGGAGGAAGGTATCCGCCTCGAGGTGCTGACCAAGGACAGTGGTCTCGACAAGGGCATGCGCCTGCGCCGTGGCCCGCTGCACCTGGACTTCAACAGCGCCTTCCCCAAGGCACGTATCCCCGACGCCTACGAGCGTCTGCTGCTCGAAGTCATGAAGGGCCAGCAGTACCTGTTCGTTCGGCGTGACGAGGTCGAGCATGCCTGGCACTGGTGCGACGAGCTGATCGCTACCTGGCAGGATCGTGACGAGCCGCCGCGCCGCTATCCGGCAGGCTCCTGGGGACCGGTGGCCTCCATCGCCATGATCACCCAGGACGGACGCAGCTGGTACGAGGACTACTGACATGAGCAGCGAGCAACTTTCTCCGTCCCCCCGAGAGCAACTGGCGCACCAGCTGGCGCAGACCGTGGCCACGGCGCTGCGCGAGGATCTGTCGTCCCAGGATCGCGCCCTGCTGATCGTGTCCGGCGGCTCCACCCCAGTGCCGTTCTTCGAGGCACTGTCCCGGGAAACACTGCCCTGGGATCGGGTCGACGTGACCCTGGCCGACGAGCGCTGGGTCGCTGCCGAGGCCGACGATTCCAACGCCCGGCTGGTCAGGAAGCACCTGCTGATCAACCGGGCCGAGGCGGCCACCTTTATCCCGCTCACCACCGAACACGATACCCCCGAGGAAGGCACCGACGAGGTCGCCCAGCGACTGACGGGCCTGTCCTGGCCGGCATCGGTAGTCATCCTGGGGATGGGCGGCGATGGCCATACCGCCTCACTATTTCCTGACAGTCGCGAACTGGACCTGGCACTGAGCACCGATGCCCATGTGGTGGCGGTGCGCACACCGAGCCAGCCCCAGGCGCGCATTACCCTGAGCGCCGAGCGCCTGCACCATGCCCGCCGCCATTACCTGCACCTGACCGGTGACGACAAGCGCGCCGTGCTGGGAAGCGCCATGGCCGGTGACAACGTACGTGAACTGCCCATTCGTGCCTTTCTTAGCTGCCCGCTGGCCGTCTACTGGGCGCCCTGATTTCCTGGAGCCACGCTCATGACCATTGAAAAACAGCTTCCGTCTACCCGCACCACCGAGCTCGACAGCATCTGCCTGAAGGCCGAGGTGATCCCGGTGATCGTCATCGATCGCATCGAGGACGCCGTGCCCATGGGCCGCGCCCTGGTCGAAGGTGGTCTCAGCGTGCTCGAGGTGACCCTGCGCACCGACTGCGCGATCGAGGCCATCGCCCGGCTGAAGAAGGAGCTGCCCCAGGCCAGCATCGCCGCCGGTACCGTGCTGACACCTGCCCAGTATCGTCAGGTCGAGCAGGCCGGTGCCGACTTCGTGGTGACCCCGGGCGCCACCGAGGCGCTTTACCGTTACGGCGTCGAGAGCCCGGTACCGATGTTGCCGGGGGTGGCCACCATCTCCGAGCTGATGACCGGCTGGCAGTACGGCTATCGTCGCTTCAAGTTCTTCCCGGCCGAAGCCAGCGGTGGCGTCAAGGCGCTCAAGGCCTTCGCCGGCCCCATTGGCGAGGCTCGCTTCTGCCCCACCGGCGGCATCAACCTGGGCAACGCCTCCGAGTACCTGGCGCTGCCTAACGTCATGTGCGTGGGCGGCTCCTGGCTGACCCCGAAGTCGCTGGTCGACGCCGGTGACTGGGACGCCATCCGCGCCCTGGCCAAGGAAGCCGCGGACCGTTTCCATCACTGAAGCCATCACCGAATGCTCGATGACGAAGCGGCGCTGGCCGCTTCGTCATGATTCCTGAGCTCTCTGCACCGGAAGGGCGTCATGCCTATCCATGTGCTCTCTCGACAGCTGGTGCTGTCCTTGATCCGGCCTCTGGCCGGATTTTTTTTATCCGCCGCCATGGGATGATGGTTGCCTGAGCGAGCGGAGAAAACCTATGAAACTGTTGATACTGGGCGCGACGGGGTTGGTGGGTAGCGAGGTGCTGCGCCAGGCATTGGCCCATCCCGACGTCACCGAGGTGCGGGCGCCGGTACGCCGACCGCTGACGCTGGAGCACCCAAGGCTAGCCGCCCGGGTCGTCGATTTCGCCGATCTGGAGTCACTGCGACCGGACAAGACTGGACGAGGTGATGCACAGGCGCTGGCGGGGAATGACGAGTGGTGGAAGGCGGATGGCGTGATCTGCGCACTGGGCACCACCCTCAAGGCCGCCGGCTCGCGAGAGGCCTTTCGACGTGTGGATCTCGAGTTGCCGCTGTGGTTTGCCCGCCACGCCAGAGCCGCCGGTGCCGAGCGTTTTGCCTTGAACTCGGCACTGGGCGCCGATCGCGGCTCGCGCTTCTTCTATTCCCGGGTCAAGGGCGAACTGGAAGCCGCAATGATCAAACTCGACTACCCGAGCCTGACTCTGGTCAGGCCGGGCCTGATCGACGGCGAGCGCGCCGAGGTGCGCCACGCCGAGCGCCTGGGGCTCGCGCTTTCTCGCGGTCTGCGTCCGCTGCTGCCGCGCCAGTGGCGACCGAGTCCGGTGGCCCGCATCGCCGAGGCGCTGGTGCAGGGCGCCATCAGCGCGCCAGCCGGAAGGCATCTGGTGCAGGCCAGAGACCTGGCCTGACGCAAGCCGTCAACGCAATGATGGAACAAGCCGTCAATGAACCTACGATTGCTTTACCGCGTGCTTGGACTACCAGGACTGCGCTTTCTGCTTCTGGTCGTGGGGTACAGCGTCGGTCATGAGATCGCCGATTACCTGGGCAGGGAGTATCGGGGTGGTGTGTCCTGGGGGATGACCCTGGGCTACCACTCGTGGGGGGTTGGGTTGCTGTCGCTGGTCGAAGGAGTCGTGGTGTACCGCTGGTCGCGGCGCTGGGTCAGGCTCGAGTGGTTGGCGGCAACGATCACCGCGGCCATCGTGCTGACCTTCACGGGGATCCTGACTGGACACTCGGGCGCATGGGCGCACCCTTATCGTCTGGCCTGGTTCCAGGGCGGCGCGGTGGCTGCCATCTTTCTGCCGCTGATCGTCCACAGGCTGGTCAATCGCTGGCGCCATGCCAGGGCGGGGAGGCGATAAGCCCTGGCATGGCGGCGGGGGACTTTCGGGTCACCCGAGGTTGTCGTGATGTCAGCTGTCGATCACGTCTTCGCGGCGCGGCAGGGCCGCGTAGGCGCCGGGGCGCGTCACCGCGTGGGCGCCGCAGCGACAGGCCAGGGTCAGGGCGCGTTCGACGAAGGCCTCGTCGTGCTGCCAGTTGGGGCGCTGCCAGTCGTGGTCGGCCAGAGCCGCCAGCAGACCGCCGATAAAGGCATCGCCACCGGCGGTGGTATCGACCGCCTTGACCGGCGGCGGTGTCATGCGCTTGACGCCTTGGGTGGTGTGGGCGGCGACCGCACCGGGACCATCGGTGATCACGATCAGGCGAGCACCGGCGGCCAGGCGTTCGGCCAGCCAGTCGTCACGCGGGTGGTCACCCCGCAGGGCGTCGAGTTCATCGGTGGACAGCTTGATCAGGTCGGCCTGGTCGAGCAGGCGGGTGACCAGGCCGACGTCGATGCTGTGCTCGGGCCAGAGGTTGTGACGCAGGTTGGCATCGACGCTGACCAGACAGCCTGCCCGGGAGGCCATCTCGGTGATCGCCAGGGAGGTGGCGGCGATGGCATCGTCCGTAAGGCTGTTGCTGCACAGGTGGACGATGGCGGGCTCGCTGAACACTCCATGGGGCAGATGCTCGGTGCGATACAACAGGTCGGCGGCGGGAGGACGATAGAAGTCGAAGGTGCGCTCGCCGTCTGCGTCGCGGGAGACGAAGGCCAGGGCGGTGCGGGCCTCGCGGGTGCGTGATACGCCGGAGACGTCGACGCCGTGGTGCTCGAGCTCACGGGCCAGGAAGTCGCCGAAGTGGTCGTCGCCCAGCATGCCGAGAAAGCGACTGGTCAGTCCCAGTCGCGCACAGGCCACGGCCACGTTGGCCGGCGCGCCACCGGCGTAGGGGGTGAAGGTCTCTGGTCCCTCGGCGTCATCACCGAGACGACTGGAGAGCATGTCGACCAGGGCTTCACCAAAGGCGATCACGGGGGTCATGGCGGGATTCCTCGTCGATCAGTGGTTGTCGGCCAGCGACAGGGTGGTGCCGAGCATATGCTGGGCGCCGGGTACCAGCCACACCGGGTCGAGGCGGGTGTTGGCGGACTCGACGCACAGAAAACGGCGGGCGGCGTCCAGCGGAGTGTCCGGGTTGGGTGTCTCGCCGGGATTCCACACCACCACCGAGTCGCTGTTCTGGCGAGCGACTCGCAGGCGGCGCTGGCCGTCGTCGAGCACCACCTCGGCGTTGGAATGATAGATACGATCGACGCCTTCACGGACCCCGAGCTCACCCACCTGCTCGCTCTCGGCGAAGCCCTTGAGCTTGTCCAGGTAGCGGGCCCCGACGAGGCCTTCGACGCGGCAGGCGAAGACCTGATCCACTGCCAGATAGCTGTGCAGGGCGGCGGTCATCTTCACCGGCGTCTCGCCCAGGTGCTCGGTGATCAGCTCCACGTGCAGACGCTGGGCGTTGGCCTGGACCACCGCACGGGGATGCAACTGGCTGTGCAGGCGCTGTGGCAGTGACAGGTGCACCTCGACGCCGTCTTCGTGCTCGTCCACCGCGTCCAGTTGCCAGTCGGCCTTGCGCGCCGGGCCGTGCATCGGGCCGGAGCGGTCGGGGGACTCGTCGGCGGTGTTCTCGTCGGCGAACCACGGCCAGCACAGGGGGATGCCGCCACGAATCGCACCCGGCACGTCCTGGGGCGTTGGGGTCACCCACAGCCAGCCAGCGGGCACCAGCGGATCATCCGCACCGCTATCGACGGTGGCTTTGGCGGGTGAAGCGCCTGCGGCTTGCGTGGGGTCGGGCGCGGGAGAAGCGCCTGCGGCTCGCGTGGGGTCGGACGCGGGAGATGCGCCTGCGGCTCGCGCGGCGTCGGGCGCGGGTAGAAAGTGAAGCACCTGGGCGCCCTGCAACGAGATCGCCAGCTGGCCCCAGCTCTCGTTGGCCACCCAGATGTCGCGGCCGGCCCAGTGGATGTGCCCCTGGCCCTCTACCTCGTCGATACGTGTCTTGAGCGTTGCCGGAATCATTCGACCTCCTCGTTGTGGAGCGCCTCGGCGGCGCCCAGCAGCCCCGTCCACGGGGCCGTGACCACCTGGATGGAGATGGCTTCGTTGTAAGGGCGCATCCTTCCCTTGTTGCAGAAGGCGCTGAGAAACCCACTGTGAGGCAGCCAGTCGATCAGCCGTGGCACGATGCCACCACACAGGTAGACGCCGCCTCTCGCACCCAGGGTCAGCGCAGCGTCGCCCGCCACGTCGCCGAGGATCTTGAGAAAGCGCAGAATGGTATCACGCCCCAGAGGGTCGCCGCGGTTGGCGGCCTCGGTGACCTGAGCCGGCGTGGTGGCGCTGGCCTCCAGACCATCGATCTCGGCCAGTACTCGGTAAAGGTCGAGCAGGCCCTGGCCGCACAGGATGCGTTCCACACTGACCCGGCCATAGCGACGGTGGAGGCGTCGATAGATCTCGAGCTCCTGTTCGTCGGTGGGCGCGAAGCTGGCATGGCCACCCTCGTTGGGCAGTGGCACCCAGGCGCGCCGTGCCGGGAAGAGGCCAGCCATGCCGAGGCCAGTGCCCGGTCCGATGACCAGTCGAGCGGCGTGCCCTTCGGCCTCGCCGGTCTGGATGCTGACCAGATCATGCGAATCGACGTGGGGGACGCCGAGCGCCTGAGCCATGAAGTCGTTGATGACCTTGAAGTCATCCAGGGCAAGGTCACGCTTGACCTCGCCCTTCAGGAAGCTCCAGTGATTGTTGGACATGCTGACCCGTTCGGCGTGCACCGGACAGGCGAACGCCAGGCACGCCTCCCGCGGGGCCTTCTCGCCGCTGGCGCCCACCCGCTCGAGGTAGTCACGGGCAGCTTCCACCACGCCGGGATAGTCGGCACAGGGCAGGGTCAGGATGTCGTGGGGGGCAGTCTTGCCCGGCGACACCAGCGCGAAGCGTGCGTTGGTGCCGCCGATGTCCCCGATCAGCGCTTGGCGTGTCATGGGCGAACTCAGGCGTCCTCGTCGTGGATCTGTCCCTGCTGGCGCTCGAGGTCGTCGGCCTCGAAGCCACCGAAGACGCCGGCGCCTTCCTCGGCGCCCATGGCCAGGTGACGGTAGCCGCCGAACAGCTCGCGACCCAGACCCACATGGTAGTGGTCCAGTTCGGCCACGCGCTTGGGACGATCCCGCCATTCGGCGTCGCTGAGCACGACAGACAGCTCGCCCTTGTCGGCGTCCAGGCGCACCACATCGCCATCACGCAGCCTGGCCAGCGGGCCACCGTCCAGCGCCTCCGGGGTCATGTGGATGGCCGCAGGTACCTTGCCCGAGGCACCGGACATGCGCCCGTCGGTGACCAGGGCAACCTTGTAGCCGCGATCCTGCAGGACGCCCAGGTAGGGGGTCAGCTTGTGCAGTTCGGGCATGCCATTGGCCTTGGGGCCCTGGAAGCGCACCACCACGATGACGTCACGGTCGAGATCGCCGGCGTCGAAGGCGGCCTTGAGGTCGTTCTGTTCCTCGAAGATCTTGATCGGCGCCTCGACGACCCGGTGCTGAGCCTCTACCGCCGACACCTTGATGACGCCACGGCCGAGATTACCCTCGAGCACGTTGAGGCCACCGGTGGCGGCAAAGGCGTTGGATACCGGGCGCAGCACGTCCGGGTCGAGGCTCTCCAGGGGGCCTTCGCGCCACACCAGCTTGCCATCCTCGAGGAAGGGCTCCTGGGTGTAGGCGGTCAGGTCGGTGCCGAATATCGTCGGGATGTCGCCGTGGATCAGGCCCGCACCGAGCAGCTCCCGGATCAGCAGGCTCATGCCGCCGGCGGCCTGGAAGTGGTTGATATCGGCCTGGCCGTTGGGATAGACCCGGGTCAGGCTGGGCACCGCGGAGGACAGCTCCGAGAAGTCATCCCAGTTGATGGTGATACCCGCCGCCGCGGCCATGGCCACCAGGTGCATGGTGTGGTTGGTGGAGCCGCCGGAGGCCAGCAGGCCGACCATGGCGTTGACGATGGCACGCTCGTCGATCTGGCGATAGAACGGACGGTAGTCGCCGCCGGGCTCGGTATTGCGGATCGTCTGTTCGGTGGCGAAGCGAGTCAGCGCTTCGCGCATGTCGGTACCGGGGTTGACGAAGGAAGCGCCCGGCAGGTGCAGCCCCATGAACTCCATCATCAGCTGGTTGGAGTTGGCGGTGCCGTAGAAGGTGCAGGTACCGGGGCTGTGGTAGCTCTCGGACTCGGCTTCCAGCAGCTCGTCACGGCCGACCTTGCCCTCGGCGAACAGCTGACGGACGCGGGCCTTTTCCTTGTTGGGCAGGCCGCTGGGCATGGGCCCGGCCGGGATGAAGGTAGTCGGCAGGTGGCCGAAGCGCGCCGCGCCGATGAACAAGCCCGGCACGATCTTGTCGCACACGCCAAGATAGAGGGCGGCGTCGAACATGTTGTGCGACAGGCCCACGGCGGTGGCCATGGCGATGACGTCGCGGGAGAACAGCGACAGCTCCATGCCCGGCTGGCCCTGGGTGACGCCGTCGCACATGGCCGGCACACCGCCGGCGAACTGGGCGGTAGAGCCCATCTGACGGGCGCTTTCGCGAATCACCTCGGGAAAGGTCTCGAACGGCTGGTGCGCCGACAGCATGTCGTTGTACGACGAGATGATGCCAAGGTTGGCGCTATTCATCAGCTTGAGCTGATTCTTGTCCTCGCTACCGCACGCGGCAAAGCCGTGGGCGAGGTTGCCGCAGGACAGTTCGGAGCGATGGACGCCGCGACGATGCTGGGCCTCCATGCGCTCTTCGTAGAGGGCGCGCCTTTGCCGGGAGCGCTCACGGATGCGCTCGGTGACGCGGGCGACGGTGGGATCGAGCGAAGAAGCTTGCTGGCTAGCCATGGTCAACCTCAGACGTGTTGATGCGGGTCAGGTACGTAACTTTACCAAATAAAAAGCCAATTTCCTCCCCCTTGACCGAGTGCTTTGGTCGAATATGTAGTTTTTTTACAGGGAGTGGCCGGTGGTCGCCGCCTTCGACGATCTCGGCGACGAGCACCTCCAAAGTCTGGCACTCTGTGGCTGAATCGCAAAGCGCAAGGAGTGGGTTGTGACGCCATCATCCCCGCAGCAAGAACAGGGCGGCCACGCCGAAGAAGGTCTTTCGGTCAAGTGCCTGGAGACCGTCGCCGAGGTGCCGGCCGAGCACTGGAACGCCCTGGTGGACCCGGACCACCCCTTTGCCCGTCACGAATTTCTCGATGCGCTGGAGGCCACCGGTGCGGTGGGGGAGGGCACCGGTTGGCAGCCTCGACATCTGACGCTGTGGCGAGGGGCGCGACTGGTAGGCCTGCTGCCGTACTACCTCAAGGAACACTCCTGGGGCGAGTACGTGTTCGACTGGAGCTGGGCGGATGCCTGGGAGCGTGCCGGGGGACGCTACTACCCCAAGGCGGTGAGCGCGATCCCCTTCACCCCGGCGCCAGGCCCGCGCCTGGCACTGGCAGAAGGTGAAGACGAGCAGACCGTCATGGCCATGCTGGCGAGCCAGTGGCAAGACGACCCCGGGCTATCGGGCTGGCATCTGCTGTTTGCCGAGGACTCGGAGGTGGCCGCCTGGCGACAGGCCTGTCCGGGCCTGATCGCCCGAAGCGGCGTGCAGTTTCAATGGCGAGACGAGGGCTTTGGCGACTTCGAGGGATTCCTGGCGGCGATGACATCGAAACGGCGCAAGGAAGTAAGACGCGAGCGTCGCCGTGTCGCCGACCAGGGCATCGAACTGCGGCGCCTCGAGGGCAGCGAGATCGACGAAGCGGCGATCCGCCACTTCTTTCGCTGCTATCGCATCACCTATTTCGAAAGAGGTACGACAGGATATCTAAGCGAGGTATTTTTTCAGCGGCTTCGCCGTCATATGCCGGAAAACCTTGTGCTTGTTCAAGCTTTTGTTGAAGGCCGCCCGGTGGCCGCCGCGCTCTGCCTTCAGGGAACTCGAACCCTCTACGGTCGCTACTGGGGCAGCGAGGTGCTGGCCGACTGTTTGCACTTCGAGGCCTGTTACTACCAGGGTATCGAGCACTGCCTTGCGCGAGGCCTCGACTGCTTTGACCCCGGAACCCAGGGTGAGCACAAGGTGTCCCGGGGCTTCGTCCCCCGCCGGCTGACGTCCTTGCATCATGTCAATGATCCCCGCCTCAACGATGCGGTAGCGCGATTTTGTCAAGAGGAAGCCCGACAGCTCGAACTGTATGTGGCGGCGGCCCACCGTGGACTACCGTTTCGAGGTAGAGCGTAATACGGTGCTATGATTCAACCGATACTCATGTGAGATAACGATTACATTACGCAGGCGCAGATGGATCGAGGGCGGTCGGGTTCGTAGTCGCGCTGGCGCGACAGTCCGATCGTTGCTGGTGTCTGCGGGCGGTTGGGTTCAGGGGACAGGCGATGGACGTCAAGCAACGTTGCAGTTGGTGGATCGGCGACCCCGGTGGTCGTGCCGGCCACCTGCTGGAGGGATTGCAGTCGAGTGGCTGGCAGATGCATCCGCTGGTGTCGCCGCTGTCGGATTGCCGCTTGCAGCCTGATGACCCTTGCCGGGTCGGCATCATGGTACTGGAGGACCTGTCCTGTCAGGACCTGCGCCATCTGGAACCGCTGATCCTGAAAAGCGAAAGGCCCTGGATCGCGGTCGGCACCTCGGATCAGTGTGACGATCCCGAGATGCGTCGCATCATGGCCCACCTGAGCCACTCCCTGGTGTCGCCCCAGGTGGATCTGCTACGCCTGTCGATCCTGATGGAGCACGCTGCGGAACTGTCGATGCTGCAGCAGCGCGACCGTGAAGAACAGCGCATGTCGGCCGCCGCCGAAGACAGCGAGTACGAGTTCGTCGGTACGACGCCGGTGATGTGGAACCTGTTCAAGACCATCCGCAAGGTGGCGGTGGTCGATGCCCCGGTGTTCATCAGCGGTGAGTCCGGTACCGGCAAGGAGCTGACGGCTCAGGCCATCCACGAGCGCTCCACGCGTTCGCGCCAGCCCTTTCACGCCATCAATTGCGGCGCCCTGCCCGAGCATTTGATTCAGTCAGAGCTGTTCGGCCACGAGAAGGGCGCTTTCACCGGTGCCTCGCAACGCAAGATCGGTCGTATCGAGGCGGCCGACGGTGGCACCCTGTTCCTCGACGAGATCGGCGACCTGCCGCTGGAGCTTCAGGTCAACCTGCTGCGCTTTCTGGAGATGCGCTGTATCCAGCGCGTCGGTGGGCTCGAGGATATTCCGGTGGACGTGCGTATCGTCGCCGCGACCCACGTCAATCTCGAACTGGCGGTGAAGGAGGGGCGCTTTCGGGAGGATCTCTATCACCGGCTCAATGTGCTCCAGGTGCAGGTACCTGCCTTGCGCGAGCACTCGGAAGATATCGAGATCCTGGCGCGTTTCTTCTTCGAGCGCTTCTCCTGCGAGAAGGCCTCCTGTCTGAAAGGCTTTTCCCGAGAGGCGCTGTCGGTGATGCAGCGCTACCATTGGCCCGGCAACGTCCGCGAGCTGATCAACCGGGTTCGCCGGGCCATGGTGATGTGCGAAAACCGTCTGATCCAGCCCGAGGACCTCGGCATCGAACGGCGTGGCTTGAACCGCCACCAGATAACGCTTGAAGAGGTTCGCGAGGAAGCCGAGCGTGATGCGCTGCTCTCGGCACTGGGGCGCAACAAGTACCGGGTCAACGCCGCCGCCAAGGAACTTGGCGTCTCCCGGGTGACCATCTATCGGTTGCTCGACAAGCACGGTATTTCACGTACGCCTCCCCAGGAGGCCGCCTTTTCCTGACGGCCTGGTGTCATTGATTCTGTTCGAGCGATAGTGAAGAGGCGTTATCGGCAGGTCTCTCCTCGCAGCGCTCTCCTCCCTCTTTATGACATCTCGGCTATATGACCTCTCGGCTATATGACCTCTCGGCAAACCACTCTTGAATAGCCCCGCTGCAAGCGGGGCTTTTTGCATCCGGGTTCCCGCGCTCTGGTAACCGTGTGCTTCTATCGCTCTGCTATCTGCGCTCTGCTATCACCCTGGCATCTGCGTCCTTCTATCACCCTGGTATCTGCGTCTTTCTATCACCCAGGTATCTGCGTCTTTCTATCACCCAGGTATCTGCGCTCTGACATCAGAAGTCGGTTAGCGACGTTGAGAGATCGCGGCAAGATGTCGACGCTATGCGGACGAAGCTGATGCTTCGTGCTCCCGAAAAATGGGCCTGGCGCAAAAGTGTTGCTTTGTTGAAACATTGGCCAGAAGGACAGTGTTGAAGTGGTGAATGTCTAAAAAACACCTTTTATATCAGTATATTGCTTGTTGATGGGCCAGGTTTAACTGTGCTCAATCATGCGATTTCTGACATTTCTCCCCCATCCGTACAAGGTGCCGGCTTCCCTCGTAACGCGAATGTCGTCCTTGAACACACCCTGCCACATTTTTTTGCTGTTTCTTCTGAAACCCCCGCCTCGCGGGCCCTTCAGCACGATAGTGCCAGGCTGGCAGCGTCGCTTTGCCTGTTTGTCGCTATCGCTCAGTTCTGTGCTGTACCAGTAACGGTACTTTTTGGAAAACCACCGACAAAACAGATAGTTGACGATGTTTTGTGCTGTTTTTTCTCATCGGCTGAAGGTGCGTTGTTTCATCCGCTTAACACTCTTCATTTCGCACAAAAATAAAAATTCCTATAAATCAACAGATTATAAGTTGGCACGGCGATTGCTCTGTTCTTTGTGCAGGAGAAACACTGCAACGGGAACAGGACCCGAGGAGACGCCGACATGAACCAGACGATCGCAAACAGCCGGACCCTAGTCCTTGGCGCGTCCATCGCGATCGGTGTGGCGCTGGCCGCCACCGGATCCATGTCGGCCCGATCGGACACCGCGATGCTCGACGAGCAGCAGGTGTTCGGCGCTCCCGGGGAGCAGCACCTCGTCAATGACGGGGCGCTGGACACAATTCGAGGCCGCTTCGTGCCGGAGCAGGGAATCGACGCCGACGGCGTCATCCTCTGGGACGAACGGCCGGGACGAGGTGCCGGAGGCGGGGGCGACGACAGCAGCCATCGCGCAGCCAACGGGCTGAACAACCGTCAGAGCGCCAACGTCACTACGCAACGGGACTGGTGATCACCATGGGACACCTGAAGCACAAAGAAGGGCAAGGGGGAAGCGGGAACGCCGTGACGTGCCAGTGGCGTCTGGCCCTGGCTGCAGCGGTAGTAGCGGTGGGCCTGGTCGGTGTGGGGACCGACCAGAGCCTCGGCGCCGATCTTCGCCCCGGCGTCCAGCCCGGCGAGATAATCATGCTGCGAGAGGTCGAGACTGCGCCATTCGGCTACGTCAATCGCGAAAGCGGGCCGATTCGTGGCCGTGCCGACCTGATGCACAGCAGCAACATGGCACGCAGCGCCACCGGCAGCGTTCACACCCGCATGGGTGGAGTCTCCGCGATCATGCTCGATGACACCCGGGCGGCCAGTATCTCCGCCGGCGTAGGCCGCGGCATGAGTCAGATGCACCGGGCCCTGGGTACCGGCGCCAATCTCGGCACCGGACCCCTGGGCAGCAGCAATCGGGTAGCGACCTCGGTCGGTGGCGGATCGGCAGCCGGTGGCAGCGTGATCGGGGCGACCTCGGGTATCGCCAATACCGTGAGCGGCGCGCTGGCGCCCCTGACCGGCGGGAGGCGCTGATCATGCGGATCTTCAAGCCTTCATGCGTGCCGGTACGGCTGACTCGCAGCCTGGTGCTCACCGCCGCCTTCGGGCTGGTGATGGTGAGCCCGGACCCGGCCCAGGGCCAGGACCTCAGCGGCCTGCGCAGCAGCAGCGTGATCAGCGGACAGGCGCTTAGCGGTGTCAGTGGTGTCGCGGCGGCCAACCAGGCCGCGGGCAACCAGAATCTGCAGTCCAACAGCGGCGCCCTGGCCATCGGTGACGGCGCCACCATCAACAATCGTCTGGTGCAGCAGGTGCGCATCGACGAACGACTCGCCGGCATGGAGGTGGGCACCGCCATCAGGGAGGGCGCCTTTAGTGGAGCCTCCGGGTGGATGTCCGTCAACCAGGCGGCGGGGATAGGCAACCTTCAGAGCAACAGCTTCGGCATGGCTCTGGGGAGCACGGTCAGCGGCCTGAGCGACGACAGTCTGCAACAGGTGCTGGCACCAAGGCAGGGGCTGAATGGGTCGAGCAGCAATGGCTCCGACAGCGCCATCCGGAATCTCGAGATCGATGAGAGTACCTTCGGGGGCGCCAGAGGAGTGATTCAGGTCAACCAGTCAGCCGGCACGGGGAACGCCACTCGCAACAGCTTCAGCTATCGCTTCAACCAATAGAGCAAGCGTGGAAGACAACGAGTGACGTCAATAAAAGCAGTGAAAAGACAGTACGGTTCATTCAGGAGAACGATCATGAAAACTTTCGAAAAAGCACCGCTCGCTCTGGCCATCTCTGCACTTCTGGTCGCACCGGCGGCACTGGCGGACAACAGCTTTGACACCGATTCCTACATGGATTCCGACGTCAACAACCGCTACGACGTTCATATCAAGAACGATTCCCACACCTACAAGCGGCTGGGTGCGCTCGGTGGAGCCCTGGTTACAGATGACAACTACTCCGGCGCCACCGTGGACAGCAAGCAGTTCAGCGACAACAACTATGCCACGCAAGACCTGACCACCAATGACGCGACCCTGGGCGGCAATGCCCTGCAGGGTGCTGCCGGTAATATCGGTGCCAACGTGGCCGCCGGTGACAACAACCAGCAGGCCAACGACGCCGCGCTGTCATCTTCCGACGCGGCCACCGTGTTCGGCCAGGCGGCCTCCTTCTCCTTCCAGTCCACCTCCAACAACATGACTGGCATCACCGGCAGCCCGAACACTGCCCTGATGGGTGGCAACGCCCTGCGTAACGCCAGCGGCAACATCGGCGTCAACGTCGCGGCCGGTATCGGCAACGCCCAGCACAACAGCCTGGCGGCAGCCGTCAACACCGCCAGCGGCAGCGCCGACGCCACCACCGGCGGCGTCCAGGCCAGCTACAACAACAGCACCACCACCGCAGGACAGGTCGTGACCCTGGAAAGCGGCTCCGAGTTCAGCGCCGGCGTGGTACTGGGCGGTGGCTACATCGGTGGCGGTGTCGGTAGCTACGAGGGCAACTGGGAGCAGACCAACGACGTCTATCCGGAAATCTGGCAGGGCGGCGACAGCCACCCCGGCGGCGAGTCCCTGTGGGGCCATGCTGACTTCGACGACCAGGGCCCGGATGGCAACGACGGTCGTTTCGAGGGTGAAGAAGGCGGTTCTCTCGGCTTCGTCGAGGCTGGTCTGATTGGCCTGGCCGGCACCGCTTCCGGTTCCAGCAGCTCCTTCAATGAAGTGCTGGTCTACCAGGAAAATACTGCCACTCTGAGCGGCAATGCCCTGCGCGGCGCCACCGGCAACATCGGCGTCAACATCGCCTCCGGCACCGGCAACATGCAGCGCAACTCGCTGTCGATTGCTTCCAGCATGGGCGGCGCAGCCACCGGCGGTGGCGCGGGCGAAGCGCAGTAATCCGTTCGATCCAATCGGTACTTCCCCGGCCCATCTGGGTCGGGGATTTTTCCAACAAGACACGACCGCCAAAGCTCACCAAGAAGCTGGCCAATACGACACTCACCATCTGGATACGGGGGACAGGTCATGACACTGCCACGCTGGCCGCTGGCCGCGGCACTGGCCATCGGCCTCGCACTACCACTCGGCAACACCCAGGCTGCCACCATTCGCCTGGGAGGGATCGTGCCGGGGACGGTGATCAACAAGGACGTGCAGTCCATCCGTGAGCGTCGCTACGAGAATCTGGTCGAGCAGCGCACCGACTTTTCCTGTGGTGCCGCTTCGCTGGCCACCCTGCTCAAGTACGCCTACCAACGTCCCGACACCACCGAGCACGACGTGCTGGCGGGGATGCTGGAGGTAGCCGACCTGGAGCTGGTACAGCAGCAGGGCTTCTCCCTGCTGGATCTGAAGAACTATGTCGAGACCCTGGGCCTACGCGGGCGCGGCTATGAAGTCGACGCCGAGACCCTGGATGACGTCTCGATTCCGGTGATCGTCCTACTGGACCTCAACGGCTACAAACACTTCGTGGTCATGAAGAAGGCCAGCGCAGATCGCGTCTATATCGGTGATCCGGCGTTGGGCAACCGGGTGATGTCCCGGGACGAATTCATGGCCGCCTGGAACAATATCATCTTCGCGGTGGTGGGCGACGGCTTCGATCGCTATACCGCCTTGCTCGATCCGCGCCAGCCTTTGACGGCGCATCGAATGAAGGACGTGTTTTCGCCCGTCTCACGCGAGCAGATGATCGACTTCGGTTTCCGTCACGCTGAACTGTTCTGATAACGATAACGCTCTTTCGGCAAGGCTCAGCGGCGAGCAGGAAGGCGCCGTCGATCAGGGGGCAACACCATGATGGGACATGACAGGGGACCAGGGCTGAAATACTGGGCAATGCTGTTGGCATTGTCGTTGGCTCTGGGCGCACCGGCAGCGTTGGCTGCCACCACCGACTTTGACCGCTTCGAGGGTTTCAGCGAGGCGCGTCAGCTATCCGACAGTGAACTGGGACAACAGCGCGGGCGCTTCGCCGATAAGGGGCGCCTGATGTTTTTCGGGGTGCAGATGGTCAGCGAATGGCGCACCGCGGCGGGGGATCATCTATCTGCCGGGGCGCAGATGCTGGGTGATCTGAGTCGAGGCCAACCCACGGTGAGCTTCCAGCCCACCATTACCGTGGTGGAGAGCGCCGCGGGTCTGGCAAGTCTTGGCAACGGTGCAACGATAGTCGATCGGGGCACCGCCAACGCCTCCGGCGTGGTGCAGTCGATCCAGGCGGGGGGGGACTTCAACGTCGCCGCCAATGACCTGGTCATCGATGTCATGGACGCCTCGAGCTTCGGTGGAGTGAGCCCGGACACCAGCGGCAATCTGACCCGCTCCATCGCCGGCAGTACCATCGCGGTATCCGCCGTCGGCAACAACATGAGCGTATCCGTGGACATTCCGGGTATGGGCAGCATCAGTCAGGCCATTGTACCCGGCGGCGGGCTGAATCAGGCGATCCAGCTCTCCAGCAACATGCAGCAGGTGCGCAACCTGACCCGGCTGCAGCTGTATATGGGTAACCAGGCCGGGGTGGGAGACAGGGCGGTACCCGGCATGCTCAGCGGCATCAAGTCCGCGGCGGCACTGCGTTGACAGCTATGAAGGATTTGGCCGTCGTAAACGCACAATTTGACTACACTTTACCAGGAGTGTCGGGGGACCCTGCTGGAAGGGGAGCAGAAGGGCGCAGTAGACGCTCGACAAGAAGTACAAACGATTTCATTCGGGGACAAGGAGATCGACGTGAATATCGTCATCAACAGGACGCTCTGCCCGCCGTTGGCGGGCCTTTTACTGGCCGGTGCTGCGGCGCCTGCTCTTGCACAACAGACCGTCGGAGCCGAACAGCAAGAAGCGCTGGAATCCCAGGAGGCCTCGCGCAGCGTGCAGGATATTTTCCGCGAGGAGCACGCGCTGTTTTCCGATCGCCTGACCATCGAACCCGGGATCACCTACACCTACTCGGATCGGGATAGCCTGGCACTACGCGGCTTTCTGGCACTGGACGCCATCTTTCTCGGCGAGCTGAATCTCGACAATGTCGAGACCCACATTACCACCCTGGATATCAATACCCGTTATGGCCTGACCGATCGGCTGGAAGCCAGCATCAATGTGCCCTTCGTCTATCGCACCACCACCATCCAGTCCATCGGTGGTGAGTTCTCCACAGAACGCAATGTGGAGGATGACGTCGATGAAGCCGGGCTAGGTGATATCTCGGCGAGCCTGTCCTACCGGCTGCTGCCGGAGACCGTGGAGAGGCCCGACGTGGTGGTCAGTCTGGGGGTGCGTGCGCCCACCGGCAAGGACCCCTACGGCATCGAAATCGAGCAATCCGATACCGCCGGTAACCTGTCGGTTCCCAAGGAATTGCCCACCGGCAACGGCGTCTGGGGCGTGACTGCCGGGGTGTCGGTACTCAAGACTCTGGACCCGGCCATCGTCTTCGCCAACCTGGGCTACACCTACAATATCGAGGAAGATTTCGACGATATTTCGGCGGGTGAGGGTGATCAGCGCGCCGATGTGGATCTGGGTGACAGCATCAGCGCAGGCTTCGGTACCGCCTTTGCCTTGAATGAGCGGCTGAGTCTGGCGTTGTCCTACTCCCACGAATATATCCGCAAGACCGAGATTACTCCGGAAGGTGGCAATGAGACCGAGGTTATCGGCAGTGACGCCACTATCGGGGTGTTCAATATCGGTGGCACCTACGCCATGACCGATTCCACCTCGGTGGTCACCAACCTGGGCATCGGCATGACCGATGACGCCTCGGATATCAGCCTGACCTTCCGTATGCCGTTCCAGCTATAGAGCGGTTGGCATTTAACCAGCGCAAGAACGCTCGCCAGTGAGTCGGCCGACCCTCGGGGTCGGCCGATTGCGTTGGTGCCTCTGGTCTTGATGCGCTCTCCTGGCCATCGTGACATGGGCCGACCCGCGACTCGCCCCCGACCGGGCGGCGATGGCATACTAGGCGCCGAATCGAATGTCGACGGTACCTGCATGCTCAAGACCTTGGCGATAGTGCTGCTGGCACTGCTCGCCCTGCTTCAGTATCGACTGTGGCTGGGCCAGGGCGGTGTCATGGAAATGAATGAAGTCAGCGGGCGGGTGGCGGCGCTGGAGGCGGAAAACCAGCCCCTGCGCGATCGCAATGCTCGCCTTAGCGCCGAGGTGGTGGACCTCAAGACCGGTCTCGATGCCATCGAGGAACGCGCTCGCAGCGATGTGGGCATGGTGCGCACCGACGAGCAGTTCTTCTGGGTGCCCGGGGTCGAGACCGACGTCGCCCCGGTGGCCCAACCGACACCGGGATCTGCCCAGGGGGCCAGTGAATGAGCCGACTGTGGCTGATCGTGCCGGCGGCGGGCGTCGGCAAGCGGGTCGGCGGGACCTGCCCCAAGCAGTATCTCGAAGTGGCGGGGCGACCGGTGCTGGCGCATACCCTGGCGCGGCTGCATCAGAGCTTTCCCGAGGCGCGGCTGTGCCTGTGCCTGGCGCCCGATGACGACTGGTTCGACCCGGCGCTGGTCCCCTTTACCGACTGGCAGCGGGTGGCCGGCGGCGCCGAGCGCGTGCACAGCGTGGTCAATGCCCTGGCGGCGGTCGCCGCCCAAGGCGCCCCCGATGACCTGGTGCTGGTGCACGACGTGGCGCGCCCCTGTGTCAGCGCCGATGACCTGTCACGGCTCTACAACGCTGCCCTCGCGAGCCCTGACGGGGCGCTGCTGGCCTCGCCGGTGGCGGATACCATCAAGCGTGACGATGGCCAGGGGGCGGTGGCGAACACCGAGGACCGACGGGGTCTGTGGCAGGCCCAGACGCCCCAGGCATTTCGCTTTGCTCTGCTTCAGGAAGCTCTGGCCCGGGCGCTGGCGCCGGACGGCATCGGTGTCGGCCGGATCACCGACGAGGCGTCGGCGGTGGAGGCCCTGGGCCGCGCGCCCCGACTGGTCGCCGGTCGCCGCGACAATATCAAGATCACCCACCCCGAGGACCTGCGCCTGGCCGAGTTGATCCTGGCCGGCGACGCGGTGCTCCGGGATCTGCACGAGAGTTCATGAACATGCTGCTGCCCCTGCGCATAGGCCACGGCTTCGACGTCCATCGCTTCGGCGAGGGTGACCACCTGATGATCGGGGGCGTGCGACTGCCCTTCGATCGGGGGTTCGTGGCGCACTCCGATGGCGACGTTCTGTTGCATGCCATCAGTGATGCGCTGCTGGGCGCCTGCGCCCTCGGTGATATCGGTCACCTGTTTCCGGATACCGACCCTGAGTGGAAGGGCGCCGACAGTCGCGACCTGCTGCGGCGGGTGGTGGCACGGGTGGCGCAGGCCGGCTACCGGGTGGCCAACCTGGACGCCACCCTGATGGCCCAGGCGCCGAAGATGGCACCGCATCTCGGTGCCATGCGCGACGCCCTGGCCGAGGACCTGGGCATCGACAGGGGCGCCATCAACGTCAAGGCCACCACGACAGAGCGTCTCGGCTTCACCGGGCGTGGCGAGGGCATCGCCGCCGAGGCGGTGGTGCTGATGGCGGCCATTGACAATGATGCCACCAGCGCCGCCGGGGACCCTGGCGCCAGTGTCACGAGGGCCGAATCGACATGAGCGATGCCATCGTCTGGCCCCCGGACTGGCCGCGCTATCTGGACGAGCGTTTCGGCGCCCCGATGGCTGGGCGTTACCGGGAAACCCCCGAGGATTTCCAGGTCGAGGAGGACCTTGGGTTCGCTCCTGAGGGCCAGGGCGAGCACCTGTGGCTGTGGATCGCCAAGCGTGACACCACCACCGCCAGGGTCGCCTCGACCCTGGCCCACCAGTGTCAGGTGAGTCGCCGCGACGTCGGTTATGCCGGCATGAAGGACCGCACGGCGGTAACGCGTCAGTGGTTCTCGGTGCATCTTGCGGGGCGTGAGGCGCCGAAAGATCTCGACGCACGACTGGCGGCGGAGGGCTATGTGGTCGAGGCCGCCAGCCGTCATCCGCGCAAGCTCAAGCGTGGGGTCCATCGCGGCAACCGCTTTCGTCTGAAGCTGACCGGCGAGGTGGCTCGGGACCCTGGGCTCGAACAGCGCTTCGAGGCCTTGGTGAGCGACGGGGTGCCCAACTATTTCGGGCCCCAGCGGTTCGGTCACGAGGGGCGCAACCTGAGCAAGGCCTGTGCGGTGCTCGAGCGCGGCTGGCGCAAGCGTGATGACCGCGAGGGCATGCTGTTGTCCGCCGCTCGCAGCTACCTGTTCAACGCCCAGTTGGCCGAGCGTCTGCGCAGGGGCTGCTGGCGAGAGGTGCTGGCCGGCGATGTGATGATGCTGGAAGGTACCCACAGCCTGTTCGACGTGGAAAGCCCCGATGACGCCTTGAAGGCGCGCCTCGAGCAAGGCGACATCCATCCCGCCGGGGTACTCTGGGGGACCGGTGGCAGTCGCGCCCGGGAGCGAGCCGAGGCGCTGGAGCAAGACGTCCTGGCCGAGGCGCCGGCGCTTTGCGCCGGACTCGAGAAGGCCAGGGTCAAGGCGTCCCGACGGGCGTTGAGAGTCATGCCCACCGAGGCCCGTCTATGGCGTCAGGGCGACGCGGTGTGGCTCGAGTTCCGCTTGCCCGCCGGGGCCTTTGCCACCGCCGTGCTGCGTGAGCTGATGGATCACCCCACCTTGAGCTTTCGCAACGCGCCGTCCGTCGACGAGCCTTTAGTGAAGGAGCCTGTGGCCAGGCAGCCTGGGGAAGAGCTGACCGGGGACGCGCAACCAGTGGCCGAGCAACACCAGGGAGATACACCATGAGGAGACTGCTGCTATCCAACGACGACGGCGTCAACGCGCCTGGCTTGAAGGCCTTGCATGACGCCCTCAGCCCCTATGCCAAGCTCAGGGTGGTCGCCCCCGATCGTGATCGCAGCGGTGCCAGCAACTCCCTTACCCTGTCGCGTCCGCTGTCGCTCAGCCCCATGGACAGCGGCTTCTACAGCGTCGACGGTACCCCCGCCGACTGTGTCTATCTTGGCGTCAACGGCGTCTGGGACGAGACGCCGGATCTGGTGATCTCGGGTATCAACCATGGCGGCAACCTGGGCGACGACGTGCTCTACTCGGGCACCGTGGCGGCGGCCATGGAAGGGCGCAATCTGGGCATGACGGCCATCGCCGTGTCACTGGTCGGGCACCGCTACTTCGAGACCGCTGGCCGGGTGGCGGCGAGCCTGGTAGGGGCACTGGAGCAGCTTTCGCTGCCGCCGCGCAGCCTGCTCAATGTCAATGTGCCGGATGTGCCGTGGGAGGAGCTGCGCGGCTTTCGCGTCACTCGCATGGGCTATCGTGGCCCCGCCGAACGCCCCATCGAGACGCGCGATCCCCGTGGACGGTTGCGCTACTGGATCGCCCCGGTGGGGGAAAATGCCGACGATGCGCCGGACACGGACTTCGCCGCGGTGGCGGAGGGTTACGTCTCCATCACCCCGCTGCAGACCGATCTGACCCGACACGCCGCACGCGATGATGTGCAGGACTGGCTTGATGCGCTCACCTGATCTCAGAGGCGTCGGCATGACGTCCCAGCGAACCCGGGACCGCATGGTCAGCCGCATGCGCGAGCAGGGCATTCGCTCGTCTCGCGTGCTCGAGGTGATGGCGCGGGAACCTCGCCATCTGTTCCTTGACGAGGCCCTGGCGCATCGTGCCTACGAAGATACCGCGCTGCCGATCGGCCATGGCCAGACCCTGTCGCAGCCCTGGATCGTCGGACGCATGAGCGAGCTGATCCTCGAACAGGCGCCCGAGCGAGTGCTGGAGGTGGGCACCGGGTCAGGCTACCAGACGCTGATCCTGGCACGTCTGGTAACGGAACTCTGGTCGGTGGAGAGGATCAATGCTCTGCATCGTATCGCCGCCTCGCGCCTGCGCCTGTTGAAGACCTACAACGCGCGCTTGAGGCTGGCCGACGGCGGGCACGGGTGGCCCGAGGCCGCCCCCTTCGACGCCATCCTGCTGACCGCCTGTGCCAGCGAACTGCCCGAACCTCTGCTGTCCCAGCTGGTGGACGGCGGCGTGCTGATCGCGCCGCTGGAAGGCCACGATGGACGCCAGTGGCTGACCCGTGTACGGCGCGAGGGAGAGCGCTTTGAATTCGAACGGCTGGAGCCGGTACGCTTCGTGCCGTTACTTGAAGGAGTAATTCGTTGAAACATTCGCTAGGCCTCTACCTTCGGGGTGCGGGCATGGGGGCGGCGGATGCCGTCCCGGGAGTCTCCGGGGGCACCATTGCCTTCGTCACCGGCATCTACGAGGAGCTGATCCACACCATCAAGCGCTTCGGTCCCAGTGCCTTCGGGGCGCTGAAACAGGGCGGCGTCAGGGGGCTCGTTGCTCACCTGAACCTGCGCTTCCTGCTTCCGCTGATGGCCGGCATCCTGACCAGCCTGATCACCGTGGCTCACCTGGTGGTGTGGCTGCTGGATAGCCATCCGCTGCTGCTCAACGGCTTCTTCTTTGGTCTGGTGGCGGCGTCGGCGCTGGTGGTCGGCAAGCACCCGGCCGACTGGCGCTGGTGGCACATGCTGCCGCTGGCGCTGGGACTGGTGCTGGCCCAGGCGCTGCCGTCGCTGATGCCGCTGGTCAACGCCCTCGGTAGCCCCTCGCTGGTACTGGTCGTCGGTGGCGCCATCGCCATCAGCGCGATGCTGCTGCCCGGCGTCTCGGGCAGCTTTCTTTTGTTGAGCATGGGCCTCTACGACGTGGTGATGCAGGGGATCCGCGGTTTTGATGTACCGCTGCTGGGGCTGTTTGCCCTGGGGTGCCTGGTTGGCCTTTTCACCTTTTCGCGTCTGCTGTCGTGGCTGCTGCGACGTCATCACACCGCCACCCTGCAGCTGCTGGTCGGCTTCATCGTGGGCTCGCTGCCGATCCTCTGGCCCTGGCGGGAGCTGACGCGCTATCAGCTAGGCAGTGACAATCAAGTCATCCCGCTGGACTATCGTTATCTGGCCCCCTGGGATTATTCTGCGGTGACCGGAGAGGCCGCGCAGCTGGTGGGGGTGACGCTGCTCGCCATCCTCGGCATGCTGGTGGTCCTCATCGTTGCCAGGGTTGGCGCTTCGTCCGCCGCCCGCGAAGACGCCAACGCTAGCCGCTCGACGCGGTCAGCCGACAAGGAGACACCACACGATGCATAAGACTCTCGTCATCTCCAGCCTGGCGCTGGTCCTGGCCGGCTGTGTCAATCAGCAGGGCCCGAGCCAGCCGGTCCAGGTTCAGGACCTGTCGTCGGCCCGTGCCGCCCAGGTGCCTGCGCAGTACACCGTCGAGTCCGGCGATACGCTGTACGGCATCGCCTGGCGCCACGATATGGACTTCCGCGAACTGGCCCGGATCAACAATATCCAGCCTCCCTACCGCATCGACGTCGGCCAGACGCTGAGCCTGTCGGCCAACGGTCAAGCCCCGTCGTCGGGCGCCGGTAGCCAGCAGGTAGCGGGCGCGCAGGCAGGCCAGGGCGGGGCGGTGGCAACGCCCCTCGGCCAGGAAAGTCAGAACGCTCAGCCCTCCTCCGAGGATCTCGAGTGGCTGTTGCCGGACGGTAGCACCGAGACCGTGAGCGCGAGTACCGAGCAGATCAGCGGTACCGCGGCCCAGGGCGCGGCCGCCGTGGCCGGTGTCAGCGCGACCGCTCCGGGACCGGTGTACGACTACGACACCCCCGGCGCCGATGGCAGCCTGAGCAGTCAGGATGAGGCCGAACGCGCCCAGCGCGAAGCCGAGGAATCGGTGGTGGCGGCCGCCGAGGAAGAGGCCAGGGCACAGCAACAGCAGCAGGCCGAGGCTAGCGATTCTGCACAGTCAGAAACCGTGGCCGCCAACGCTTCGCAGGACAGCGGCAGCAGCAGCCAGGCCACGTCTTCCAGTGGCGGCGAAAGCGCTTCAAGCGGCGGGTCCCGGACCTATACGCCGGTCGATGAGGTCCCCTGGCAGTGGCCGGCCGACGGCCAGATTGTCAGCCAGTTCGGCGAGAGTTCGAGCATCACCGCCGGCATTGATATCGGCGGTCAAAAGGGGCAACCTGTCAGAGCGGCGGGGCCGGGCAAGGTGGTCTACGCGGGCAGCGGTGTGAGGGGCTACGGCAAGCTCATCCTGCTCAAGCATAACGATGAATACCTGAGTGCCTACGCCCATAACGACAGTCTCAAGGTCAGCGAGAACGATGTCGTCGAGGCAGGCCAGGTCATCGCCACCATGGGCGATTCCGACGCCGAGGACGTACGCCTGCATTTCGAGGTGCGCAAGGACGGTCAGCCGCAGGATCCGACGAAATATCTTCCTTCCCGTTGAGAAACGGCAGTTTCTCCAGGATGAGCGTCACACAATAATAATCTTTGGCGTTGATCGTAGTGGGTGACGACAACGCCGGGTCGCAACCACGGGGTAGCTATACGATGAGCATGCTTGAACGGGATCTTCAGGATGTGAATCTCGAAACGGTAGACGAGGCTGACGAGGACGCCGTCGAGGACGTGACGGACGAGGCCGAAGAGGTCGAGGAAGCCGAGGACGAGACTCAGGCGTTCGAGAAGGCGCTGGGCCGCGAGGATCGCTATGCGCGCCAGAGCCTCGACGCCACCCAGATCTACTTGAACGAGATCGGCTTCTCGCCATTGCTGACACCGGAGGAAGAGGTCTATTTCGGCCGTCTGGCACGCAAGGGCGACCCCCAGGGGCGGGCTCGGATGATCGAGTCCAACCTGCGCCTGGTGGTGAAGATCGCGCGCCGCTACCTCAATCGCGGCCTGACCCTGCTGGACCTGATCGAAGAGGGCAACCTCGGCCTGATTCGTGCGGTGGAGAAGTTCGATCCGGAGCGCGGCTTTCGCTTCTCGACCTACGCCACCTGGTGGATTCGCCAGACCATCGAGCGGGCGCTGATGAATCAGACCCGCACGATTCGTCTGCCGATCCACGTGGTCAAGGAACTCAACATCTACCTGCGCGCCGCCCGCGAGCTGACCCAGAAGCTCGATCACGAGGCCACCGCCGAAGAGATCGCCGAACATCTGGACAAGCCCGTCGAGACCGTCAAGAAGATGATGGGGCTCAACGAGCGGGTGTCTTCGGTCGACTACCCCATGGGCGGCGAGAGCGACAAGCCGTTGATCGAGACCCTCACCGACGACAACGAGCAGGGGCCCGAGTCGACGCTGGTCGACGGCGACGTCAAGGCCCACGTCAATCACTGGCTGGCCGAGCTTACCGAGAAACAGTGCGAGGTGGTGGTGCGACGCTTTGGCCTTCGTGGCCACGAGGCCGCCACCCTGGAGCAGGTCGGCGAGGAGATCGGCCTGACCCGCGAGCGGGTGCGCCAGATTCAGGTCGAGGCGCTCAAGAAGCTGCGCCGGATGCTCGACAAGCAGGGCCTGTCGCTGGACGCGATCTTCGAGTAGTCCCGTCAGCCTGGCGTGACCAGAGCGCTGTCGGTGGCGGTACCCGGCAAGCAGATGATATCAGCGCATGCTGGGGCGCTTGGATAGAGGCATGGTCCCGACCTTCAAGACTGACCCCGTGAGACGTATCCATAAGCGCCAGGCCAAGCCTGGCGCTTTTTTTAGTGGTTTTGTCTGGTTGCTATCTAAGTATTGGTTTAACTAGCTGTCTCGGAAGAGTTTTATGGACTTATATGCCATGAAATACCCTTTTATATTGAGCATAATATGGTGACAACACTAGCCTCTGCACACTGACCTCGGAGTCCCCATGTCTCGCCCCCTGATCGCCGATATCGACCTGGATGCCCTGCGCCACAATTACCGGCTTGCCGCGGGCCTGGCCCCTGGCAGCCTCAGCGTCGCGGTGCTCAAGGCGGACGCCTACGGCCATGGCGCCGTCGCCTGCGCGAGGGCCTTGTCCGGCGAGGCGCCGATGTTTGCGGTGGCAGCGATCGAGGAGGCGGTCGCCCTGCGCGAGGCCGGCATCGAGGAGCCCATCGTGCTGCTCGAGGGGATCTTCAGCGCCGATGAGCTGGCCCAGGTGGAGGCGCTTGGCCTGGGCATGGCGATTCACAGCGACTGGCAGCTCGAGGCCGCCCTGGCACGGCGTCCGGCCCGGCCCATCCCGGTGTGGCTGAAGGTGGACTCCGGCATGCATCGGCTGGGCTTCCCGCCCGAGCGGGCCGAAGCGGCCTGGCGGGCACTCGAGGCGGCCCCCGAGTGTGTCTGTGATCTTCACCTGATGAGCCACTTCGCCACCGCCGACAGTACCGATGCTGGCTACTTTCAACGTCAGCGCGAGTGCATTGTGGCGCTGGCCGAGCGTCTCGACGCGCCCACCTGCCTGGCCAACTCGCCAAGTATTCTTGCCCAGCCCTCGGCCCACGGTGCCATCAACCGTCCGGGAGTGATGCTCTACGGGGCCGACCCACTGGAGGTCGCCAACAGCGCAAGCCAGCAGCTTGCACCGGTGATGAGCCTGCGCAGCGAGATCATCGCCGTGCGCGAGCTTTCCGCGGGGGAGCCGGTGGGCTACGGGGGGCGCTTCGTCACCTCTCGGCCCTCGCGTATCGGGGTGGTGGCCTGTGGCTACGGCGACGGCTATGACCGCCACGCGGTGGACGGCACTCCGGTGCTGGTCGACGGCAAGCGCACCCATGTGGCCGGCAAGGTGTCGATGGACATGATGACGGTGGACCTGAGCGAACTACCCGAGGCAGGCATCGGCAGCGAGGTGGTGCTGTGGGGCCGCAGCCGTCACGGTGGCGTTCTGTCGGTGGATGAAGTGGCCCGATTCTGCGACACCATCAGCTATACCCTGTTGACCGGGGTGCTGCCACGGGTGCCCAGGCGGTACAATGGCGCCGTTAGCGACTGACGGCCTGGCTCGTCGGTCGTCCTGATCGACCGACGAGGGATCGCATGTCCAAGGACACAACGACCGCGCCACGTTACTGGACCCAGCCACGCTACTGGCCGACCTACCTTGCCATCACCGCCATGCGCGCCAGTGCCTGGTTGCCGTGGCGCTGCAAGCTGGCGCTGGGCCGATTGATCGGACTGGCTGCCTGGCGTTTCGCCGGGCGTCGCCGTCATATCACCGAGACCAATATTCGCCTTTGCTTTCCCGAGCTCGACCCGGCGGCCCAGGCCCGCCTGGTCAAGCAGAGCTTTCTGGCCAACGGCATCGGCATCTTCGAGACCGCCACCGGCTGGTGCCGGGATCCCGAACATCTGCGCCACCGGGTCACCTTCAAGGGCCAGGAGCATATGGCCAAGGTCCAGGCCGAAGGCAAGGGCGCGCTGATCATCGGCATCCACTTCTCCACCCTGGATCTCGGCGGCGCCCTGCACTCGCTGTTCTTTCCCGCCGACGTGGTCTATCGCCCCCACGACAATCCGGTGTTCGAGCGTTTCATGACCCGTGCCCGCAACGGCATCTTCGGTACCGCCATCGATCGTCATGACCTGCGTGGCGTGGTGCGACGGATCAAGGCCGGTCACCACGTCTGGTACAGTCCGGACCAGGACTTCGGTCGTGACGCCAGCGTGTTTGCGCCCTTCTTCGGAGTCGAGGCGGCGTCGATCAAGCTGACGGCCAAGATCGCCAAGATGACCGGCGCGCCGGTGATGCCGCTGATCTTTCATCGCAATCCCGACAATCGCACCTACAGCCTCGAATACCTGCCCGCCCTGGACAACTTCCCCAGCGGTGACGAGGTCGCCGACGCTGCCCGTATCAACGCGGTGATCGAGGCCGCGATTCGCCGCCATCCCGAGCAGTATCTGTGGATGCACCGGCGCTTCAAGACCCGCCCCAGGGGCGAGGCCAAGATCTACTGATGGACCCGCCTGGCGGGGCTTGCCGGCTTGGCCGCGGGCGCCCCGTCGGTCCAGGCGTCAACCGATCTGCTCGAGGCGCGCCGCCAGGCGTTCTCGCATGGGGGTCAGGTCGAGGCGGTGTGCGCCTCTTTCCAAGCGTTCCACGATAAAGGCCTGATCCATCGGGTCGCTGGCGCCGTCCGCCAGCGCCTGGCCGACCCGCTGAGCCATCCGCTGAATGCTGGGGAGCTGGTGTTCCCCGGCGAACAGTGACTGGGTCTTGAGCGACTTGAGCAAACCCAGCAGGGTGCTCTGGTCCTCGGCGCCGTAGGACAGGATCGGCACGAACAGGCGGTGCAGCAGGCTGTCGTAGCGTTCCACCGGCCAGGTCACACGGCGCTTGCCGTCACCGTCGACCATGGTGTTGGCCGGCTGCCACTTGAGGTAGCGGCACAGCAGATCGGTCATCCGGTGCAGGCACAGCCTGGCGGTGCCGGGGTCGTTGATCCCCGGGGACAGCGCCTTGATCGCCACTTCCATCATCTGGGTCAGTCCGTGGACGAAGTGCTCGTCGATGGATTCACCGTCGAGATAGGTGAGGGTGGAGAGCACCTCGTCGCACCACTCCTCGTTGGGCGTGTCCTCGCATTCCAGGATAGCGATGGGCAGACCTTCCACCACGTAGTCGCCGAAGCGAAACTGCAGATGCAGCACGCCACCGATGCGCTCGGCAAGCTCCGCCAGTCGCTCGAGGTTGGCGTTCTGCACATAGCCCGCCATGCGCGCATGGATCTCGTGACACTGGGCGCTCGGCGGTGCAGCCGAGGGCAGGTAGCGCCAATGGTCATCGGTTTCCTTGTCGTGCAGACGCTGCATGCTGGCCAGGGTGGTGTCATGGAGCCCGGAGATCACGGCGTCGATCTGGATCGACTGGGAGGCGTTGTGGATGAAATAGACGAACAGCGCCAGGCAGTGCAGCACCATGGCACAGGCCAGATAGATGGCGAGCGAACGCCAGGCGGCTTCGCCGTCGTCGACCTCCGGCACGATCAATAGAATCAGGATGAACAGGATGGTGCCCAGGTAGTGGCCGAGCACCCACTGATTGGCGCGCTCCGATACCAGCCCGAATACCAGCTTGTGGGAAAAGTTGCCGCCGGCCTGGGACAGCACCGACATCACCATGGAAAAGCTGAACACCATCAGCGAGATCATGCCGCCGAGCATCGCCGCCAGCAGTGACTGGGCGCTGCCCGGGGCGGTGAGACTGAGCTTCTGGATCACCTCCGGCAGCGAGGTGTCGCTGATCGGTGGGGCCAGCGCCAGCAGGCCGAGCAGACCGTAGACCAGGGCTGCCAGGGTCGGCAGGTAGGCGATGCTGGTATAAAAGGCGCGAATCAACCGCACCGGATGGAAGGTCAGCGATGACATGGCAGGGACCCTGTCAGGTAGCGGTGGATGGGAGAGGTCGATGTCGACGACAAGATGCGTCGCATGTGGCTCTTATCGCTTCAAGCGTGCTGTCATGCAAGTACGCCGGTAAACGCTGGCGGCAGCGGAAAGACTGGAACTGCACAAACGACGACGCCACCGGCGTGGGCCGGTGGCGTCGTTGCAGTGCGCAGTGCTTGTCGTATCAGGCGTCGATACGCTTGTACTTCATCCGATGCGGCGTGTCGTCACCGACGCGCTTCTTGTGGTCGGCTTCGTACTCGGTGTAGTTGCCGGCGAAGAACTCGACGTGGGACTCGCCTTCGAAGGCCAGGATATGGGTCGCGATGCGGTCCAGGAACCAGCGATCGTGGGAGATCACCATGGCGCAGCCGGGGAAGGCCAGCAGAGCCTCTTCCAGCGCACGCAGGGTCTCGATATCCAGGTCGTTGGACGGCTCGTCGAGCAGCAGCACGTTGGCGCCCTGCTTCAGGGTCTGGGCCAGCTGCAGGCGGCCGCGCTCACCACCGGAGAGGTCCCTGAGGAACTTCTGCTGGTCATTGCCCTTGAAGTTGAAACGCCCGACGTAGGCCCGTGAGGAGACCTCGTAGCCGTTGATGTTGAGGATGTCCTGTCCATCGGACACCGCTTCCCACACCGTCTGCTTGTCGTCGAGGGCGTCGCGCATCTGCTCGACGTAGGCGATGTCCACCGTCTCGCCGAGCACCACTTCGCCGGCGTCCGGCTTCTCGCTGCCCTGGATCAGCTTGAACAGGGTGGACTTGCCGGCACCGTTGCCGCCGACGATACCGACGATGGCACCCTGGGGGATGGTGAAGCTCAGGTCCTCGTAGAGCAGCTTGTCGTCGAAGCGCTTGGACACCCCGTGGAATTCGATGACCTTGTCGCCCAGACGCGGACCCGGCGGAATGTAGATCTCGTTGGTCTCGTTGCGCTTCTGGAAGTCGCCGGACTGCATCTCCTCGAAGCGGTTGAGGCGCGCCTTGCTCTTGGCCTGACGGCCCTTGGCGTTGGAGCGAACCCACTCGAGCTCGTGCTTGATCGCCTTCTGACGCGAGGCCTCGGCCTTGGCTTCCTGCTCCAGGCGCTTCTCCTTGGCTTCCAGCCACTGGGAGTAGTTGCCTTCGAAGGGGATGCCCTGGCCGCGGTCGAGCTCGAGGATCCAGCCGGCCACGTTGTCGAGGAAGTAGCGGTCGTGGGTGATGGCCACCACGGTACCGGAATAGTCGTGGAGGAAGCGCTCGAGCCAGGCCACGGACTCGGCGTCCAGGTGGTTGGTCGGCTCGTCCAGCAGCAGCATGTCCGGGTTGGACAGCAGCAGGCGGCACAGCGCCACGCGGCGACGTTCGCCACCGGACAGGTGGCCGACATTGGCCTCCCAGGGCGGCAGCCGCAGTGCCTCGGCGGCGACTTCCAGCTTGCGCTCCAGGTTATGGGCGTCGGCGGCCTCGATCAGGTTCTCGAGTTTGGCCTGTTCGGCGGCCAGCGCGTCGAAGTCGGCGTCCGGTTCGGCGTAGGCCGCATAGACGGCGTCCAGCTTGGCCTGGGCTTCCTTGATCTCGCCCAGTGCCTCCTCGACGGTCTCGCGCACGTTCTTGGTGTCGTCGAGCTCGGGCTCCTGGGGCAGATAGCCCACGTTGAGGCCCGGCATCGGCCGTGCCTCGCCTTCGATCTCGGTGTCCACGCCGGCCATGATCCGCAGAAGGGTGGACTTGCCGGCGCCGTTGAGACCGAGCACGCCGATCTTGGCCCCGGGGAAGAAGGACAGGGAGATGTCCTTGAGGATCTGCTTCTTGGGGGGCACGACCTTGCCCACCCGGTTCATGGTGTAGACGTATTGCGCCATGGGAACTCGCTAGTGTTGGGGAAACGATCACCACCGGCGCTGACGGACGCCCTGGGCGTCGACAGCATAGCCAGACGTGGACGATGCCGCGTTTCCACTGGGGTTCGCGGAAAAAAAGCTGGTCACAGATGATAGAGCCGGAGGCGCACAAACGCCAGCCGTGTGGCGAGATCGAGGGGCGCCCCACGCAAGGTGAGGGGATTCGCCAGGCGAGAGCGAATGGCGGGGGCGATGCACCGACCGCCCCGGGAAAGACAGGTGGCGCTGGGTGCTATTCCTCTTCTTCTTCCTCTTCCTCGTCATAGCCCCAGTCGTCATCGATGGCCTGGCGCAGGCGACGTTCCTCGAGCAGGGCTTCCACTCGTCGGCGGGCGCGCAGGGTGTCAGCACGGTTGGAAGGACGACTGCGGGAATAGTCCTCGTCGTTGACCGCCTCCTGATCAGAGAGGTCGAGGTAGGCATCATCGAGAAGGGAATCACGGCTCATGTGAAATCTCCCATGGCCAGAGCGCCGAAGCGCGTCTTGTCACACCATGCTTCCGACGGCGGGAAGCGCCAACAGAATCCGAGGACTCTGTTGGCTATATAAGCGGGAATCGAGAAAAGTGCAAGAGGGAGGCGTGGACTGGCTCAGGCGCTGTCGGCGCCGTCACGCAGGCGATCGATCTCGGCCAGGTTGGCCACACGTTCGCTGACGTCCTTCTGGACGCCGATAAAGTAGACCAGCTCGTCACTTTCGTCCAACACCGGGGTCAGTGACAGCTCGTTGTAGAACAGGGTGCCGTCCTTCCTGTAGTTGCGCAGAACTTCGCGGCAGGGGCGCAACTCCTTCAAGGCCTTGCGCACGACGTCGAGGGCCGGCTGGTCGGTATCGTCGTTCTGCAGAAAGCGGCAGTCGCGGTAGAGGATCTCGTCCGCGCTGTAGCCGGTCAGGCGCTCGAAGCCCTGATTCACGTAGATCAGGATATGCTCGTCGCCTTCCTTCTCGGCCACCACGATCCCGTCTTCCGAGGCGTTGACGATGCGTTCGAGCAGTTCCGGGGCGATCATGTTCGGTCGTGTCATGGGACGTCCTGTTGCGGGCTTGGCGTTACACCCTTGTTGCCTGGTAATCAGGGGCCGGGGATTCAGGGGCCAGGATGTGCACCAAACCGGTAGTCTCTCAAAGACGGTTTGTGCGCAACCTCGGGATGTAATGATGGCTCTAATCGGCAAAATTTGATGCTAAGCATGGCCAGGCGGCGAGATTAAATCAATGCTCGGCTAACCTCTTTTGCTGCCCTTGCGTCACTCTACCTCCGGCAGGCGCAGCGCGCTGAGGGCGGCCAGGGCGGCGGTGGCGGCCAGCACCAGCAACAGCGGGCCGGCGCCGAGCCATTGCGCCAGAGCACCGATCACGGCGCCGACGATCAGCATCAGCACGCCAGTGATGGTGTTGGACAGGGCCACATAGAGGGCACGATTGTCGGCGCCGGCCATGTCGACGATGTAGGTCTTGCGACCGAGGCGAATGCCCGAGTGGACGATGACCAGCAGCGCGTAGACCAGGGCGTAGGGCCAGACACTTGCGCTCATCGACTCGGGCAACCAGGCCAGCGATGCCCCCAGCAGGCAGCACAGGGTGGTACCGATGGCACCGTCGCGCATCACCGTTTTGCTGGAGGCATCCGAACGCTTGCCCCAGATGGGGCTGGCGACCATGCCGGCGACCCCGGATACCACGATCAGAAGTCCCAGTCCGCCAAGTTCGGTGCCGCCGTTGTCCTGGGCCATCAGCGCGACATAGGGCAACGCCAGGGCGCTGGACAGCAACAGGGCGCGGGTCAGATTGAAGTTACGAAAGGCGGCGTCGTCGCGCATCAGGGCGAGGCCGGTCTTGACCGAATCCCAGGCGTTGGCGCCGCCGTCGGTGGCGCCTTCCGCTTCTTCGATGGCGGCGGCGCATAGCGCATTGAGGGTCCATCCCAGCGCCGCCACGCCAAGCAGCACTGCCAGGGCGAGCTCGCCGGGGCGGTCGTCGAACAGCACCAGCACCGCACCGGCGGCCAGGGTCACGGCGCCCGCCACGCTGCCGCTCCAGCCCATCAGGGTCCCGCGACGTTGCTTGGAGATGGTCTTGCCGAGCACGTCCTTGGTGGCGATGGACGACAGCCCCCGGGCCAGCGACAGGGCGATCAGGGCCAGCAGTACCAGGCCGCCGCCAACACCGCCGGAACCGATCAGGGCAAGAACCGACAGCGCCGCGGCGGCCAGCGCCTGAAGCAATCCACCGACCACCCAGACGCCCTTGCGCCGGGGTTTCAGGCGGATAAATCCGGCCACGAACAGTTGGGGCAGCAGGGCGCCGGCCTCCCGAATCGGCACCAGCAGGCCGACCATCCAGGTCGGCGCGCCGATGGCGCCCAGTAGCCAGGGCAGGACCAGACGGGCGCTGGAGAGTTCGTCGGCGAGCTTGTTGCCGAGCGACGCCAGCAGATGCAGGAAGAAGTTGCGCGGCTGCTCATCGCAGGCGCTGTCCGGGATGTCCTTGCACAGGCGACTGTCCTCGTCGCCGGTGAGCCACTCGTAAAGTCGCGTCTGGGTTTCGCCACTGGCCATGGAGGCTGTCCTGACTGTTATGATCGAGGTTTGAGGGAATACGGTGTACACGCTGCCTTGCAGTGCGTCGCCGGTGTTTCCACCTACGTGCTGGAACAGGGAGGCTGAACGTGGCACGCATTCGGATTATCTACTGTACGCAATGTCAGTGGCTCTTGCGTAGTGGCTGGTATGCCCAGGAGCTGCTCTCGACCTTCGGCGAGGATCTCGAGGAGGTGACGCTGGTGCCTTCCCACGGCGGACATTTCGAGATCCGGCTGGATGACGAGACGCTGTGGGAGCGCAAGCGAGATGGCGGCTTTCCCGACGTCAAGACGCTCAAGCAACGGGTCCGCGACGGCATCGCTCCCGAGCGCGATCTGGGCCATCTGGACCGTTGAACAGCGCCGATGGTCATCCTGTGTTGACGGTCTGAACGTGGGCGCGATGGCGTCATCCTGATTGGCCGCGTCGCTGATTGGCGTGGCCATGGCCCGCTGCTCCTTACCCTCATCTTTACCCCAGGGAATGTCATGACAACTGATCGACAGGCCATGGCCTTCGGCCTTGGCGCCGTGGCGTTGTGGTCCACGGTGGCCACCGCCTTCAAGCTGGCGCTTGCCCATATGAGCCCGCTGGAGCTGATGTGGCTGGCGGCACTGGTGTCCTGGGCGCTGATGAGCGTGCTGATGCTGCGGCGCGGACAGCTGCATCAGGCACTTCGTCGCGGCTGGCGCACCGCTGTGTGGGCCGGGCTGATGAACCCGGTGGCGTACTACCTTGTGCTGTTTGCGGCCTATGACCGGTTGCCCGGACAGGAGGCCATGGCGCTCAACTACACCTGGGCGCTGGCCATGGCCCTGCTGGCGGTGCCGATCCTCAAGCAGCGGTTGACGCCGATGGACGTGGTGGCCGGCCTGGTGGCCTACGCCGGGGTCTGGGTCATCGCCACCCGCGGCCAGGTTTTTGACGTGGCCTTCGCCGATCCTCTGGGCGTCGCACTGGCGCTGGTGTCGACGCTGATCTGGGCGTTGTACTGGCTGTTCAATGCCCGCGACCGGCGTCCTCCGCTGGTCGCCCAGTGGCAGAACTTCAGCGTCGGGGTGCCGGTGCTGACGCTGCTGATGGTGCTGGGGCCAGGCTTTCAGTGGCACGGCAGTGCCGCCCTGGGCGCGGGCATCTATGTCGGACTGTTCGAGATGGGCGTCGCTTTTGTGCTATGGCAGGCGGCGATGCAGCGGGTGTCGCGCACCGCCAAGGTCTCCAACCTGATCTTTCTGTCACCGCCGGTGTCGCTGATGCTGCTCTACCTGGTGGTGGGCGAGCCGATACTCCCCTCGACCCTGATCGGACTGGTGCTGATCCTGCTGGGGCTTGGGCTGCAGCAGTGGCAGAAGGCGCCGGCTCACGTCGAGCCATCCTCCTCGTAGGGGCCCGCGGAGCGCCTCAGGAGGCGCTCGCTTGCTCGCTGCGTTCTTTGCTGTCTTTCTGGCTGGAGGGCTGGGTCGACACCGCCTCGGTCCCCGGCGTCTCGGTCTCGTCCAGCAGGGGCGCAAGGCTCGGCCAGACGTTGTCGAGCAGCCTCGGCTGGGCTTCGGCGGTGGGGTGGATGCCGTCGTCCTGCATCAGCTCCGGGTCCAGCGCCACGCCTTCGAGCAGGAAGGGCACCAGCGGCACCTCATGGGTGTCGGCCAGTTCTCGAAAGACCCCGGTGAAGGCCTGACGGTAGGCGTCGCCGTAATTCGGGGGAATATCGATACCCAGCAGCAGCACCTGGGCGCCGGCGGCCTGGCTCTTTTCGATCATGCCTTCGAGGTTTGCCGACATCTGGCTCGGCGGAAGGCCCCTGAGTCCATCATTGCCGCCCAGCTCCAGCAGAACGATGTCCGGGTCGTGCTGTCGGAGGAGTTCAGGGAGACGGGTGGCGCCCCCGCCGGTGGTTTCGCCGCTGATGCTGGCATTGACCACCTCGGCGCGGTGCGCCACTCGCTCGGCCAGCAACGCCACCCAGCCGGCGTCCCGTTCGATGCCGTAAGCGGCGCTCAAGCTGTCGCCCACCACCAGCAAGGTCGGCGGGGCTGTGTCAGACTGGGCCCAGACCGACCCCGGCACAAGGGCGGTCAAGACGCAGGCCATCATCAGCGTCTTCAGCATCCGCCTGGCGGGCGTTGCCCGGCGATCCTGCGCTCGTCTTCCTGACGTCGTGGCATCAGCAGCGCCGAAACGCGAGGCTCCAGAAAAAAACCGCCGTGCCGCCCCAAACGTCCAAGTCCCAGGGAATGCCATCACCATGTCGCTGTCTCCTTCCGAGAATACCGTCCCGACCACCGTGCTGCGCGCGCGAGGCCTGTCCAAGCGGGTCGCCAGCGGAATGCGGGAACTGACCATCCTGCGCGAGCTTGAGCTCGACGTACAGTCCGGCGAGAGCGTCGCCATCCTCGGCCAGAGCGGTGCCGGCAAGTCGACCCTGCTGGCGCTGCTGGCCGGTCTCGATACGCCGAGTGCCGGCGAGCTTGCGATGTTCGGTACATCGCTTGCCGAGCTCGACGAGGACGGTCGCGCGGCGCTGAGAAACACCCGAGTGGGCTTCGTGTTTCAGAACTTCCAGTTGCTGCCGACCCTGACGGCGCTGGAAAACGTGCTGCTGCCGACCGAGCTGTCGACCCTTGCCAACCGTGAGGCCCGTGCCACCGACTGGCTCGGTCGAGTGGGGTTGGGCGAACGCCTGGATCACCTGCCCAAGCAGCTGTCCGGCGGCGAACAGCAACGGGTGGCGCTGGCGCGGGCCTTTGTCACCGGCCCCGAGCTGGTGTTTGCCGATGAACCGACCGGCAATCTCGACCCGGACACCGGGGAGCGCATCATTCAGACCCTGTTCGAGCTCAACCGTTCCGAGGGCACCACCCTGGTGCTGGTTACCCACGACCACGCTCTGGCGAGGCGCTGCGATCGGTGTCTGCGCCTGGCCGACGGCCAGCTCACCGAAGTTACCTCGGAGCTTCCAGCCGAGGCGCCAGACGCCCAGCGGGAGGCCTCGGCATGAGTGAGCGAAGCTCCACGGCGAAGGGCCAATTGGGACGTCAGCTGGTGATGGCGGCGCGCTCTCTGCGGCGCGATCTTCGTGCGGGTGATGTACGCGCCTTGCTGGTGGCGCTGACCCTGGCGGTGGCCGCCTCGACCATGATGGGGTTCTTTCTCGACCGGCTGGAACGTGGCCTGACCCGTCAGGCCAGTCAGATGATGGGCGGCGATGTGGTACTGGAGCAGTCCGATCCCTTCGCTCAGGAGATCCGGGAGCGTCTGGAAGGCGCCGGCATGCGCCTGAGCGACCAGGTCGATCTGGTCTCCATGGCCAGTCGCGATGGCGCCTTTCAGCCGGTCAGCATCAAGGCTGTGGATGACGACTATCCACTCTACGGCGTGTCCCGGGTCGACCAGGGCGCCGGTGTCGAGGAGCTCGCCAGTGGCCCTGCGCCAGGCGAGGTGTGGCTGGCGCCGAGGCTCGAGACGCTGCTGGACATCGAACTCGGCGACAGTCTGACGCTGGGCAGGGGCGAGTTCCAGGTGACCGGCTGGATCGAGCGGGAGGCCGACCAGTCTGCCGGCTTCGGCAGCTTCAACCCGCGGGTGATGATGCACGTCGACGACGTCGAGGCGACCGGGCTGATCCAGCCCGGTTCGCGCATCGAGTTCGAGATCCTTGCCGCCGGCTCGCCCCAGGCGGTGGAGACGCTGTCGCCCTGGCTCGCCCGCCTGCGCGCCGACGGCGTCGAGGTACGTGACGTGCGCGAGGACCGGCCGCGGCTGGGCTCGGCGCTGGAGCGAGCCGAGACCTACCTGAGCCTGGCCGGTCTAGCCGCCGTGCTGCTGGCCGGGGTGGCGGTGGCCATGGCGACGCGGCGCTACGTCGATCGCCATCTGGATACCGCCGCGCTACTGCGCTGCTTCGGCGCTTCCCAGCGGGACCTGGCGCGTATCTTCACCTTCCAGCTGGCCGGTCTGGCGCTGGTGGCCTCGCTGATCGGCGCGCTTCTGGGGCTGGCGGGACAGGCGTTGCTGCTGGGCTTGATGCAGCGTTTTTTACCGCTGGAGCTGCCGCCTCCCGGAGCCTTGCCGTTGTGGCTGGGTGTGCTGACGGCACTGGCCGTGCTGGCCGGCTTTGCAGGGCCGACCCTGCTGCGCTTGAAGCGGGTTAGCGCACTCAAGGTACTGCGCCGGGAGCTGGACCCCTTGCCCGCCTCCGGCTGGTCGCTGCTGCTGGCGGCGGCGCTGGCCTTCGGTGCTCTGCTTTGGCTGTACTCCGGCAGCCTGGGGCTGGCCGCGGGGCTCTTGGCCGGCGGCATGGTGGCACTGGGCGTACTGTGGGGCCTGGCGGGCTTGATCCTCGATGGACTGTTGCGTCTGGCCGCGCGGCTCGACGGTGGTGATCCCGCTGGTCTGCGCGGGTCGTTGCGTCTGGGCGCTCGGCAGTTGGCGCGCCGTCGCAACGCCAGCCTGGGGCAGATGCTGGCGTTCGCGGTGACCTTCTTCGCCATGACCATGATCGCCTTGGTGCGGGGCGATCTGTTGACCACCTGGCAGGCGCAGTTACCCGAGGACACACCCAATCACTTCGCGATCAATATCCAGCCCGGCGAGCGCGACGACTTCGAGCAGCGGCTCGAGGCCATCGCCGAGGCCAGCAGTGATCTCTACCCCATGGTCCGCGGGCGTATCACCGCGATCAACGGCCAGCCGCCGAGGCAGGCCGTGCCCCCCGAGGCGAGAGGAGAAAACGCCCTGCGCCGGGAGCTCAACCTGACCTGGCGGGAGGATCTGCCGAGCGGTAATCGTCTGGTGGCCGGCGAATGGTTTGCCTCGCGCGCCGAGGCCGGCGGCTGGCTCGACGAGGTGGATGCCCAGCCGTCCTCGGCGCCCGCAGGCGATGACGTCGCCGAGACGGCGCCGATCTCCATGGAACGAGAACTGGCAGAACGTCTGGGGCTGGCGCTGGGGGATCGTTTAAGTTTCACCATCGGCGCCGACACCCTGGTCGGTGAGATCACCAGTCTCCGCGACCTCGATTGGGACAGCTTCAAGCCCAACTTTTACGTGATCTTCCCGCCTGGTGTGCTGGAACGCTACGGCCATAGCTACATCACCGCCTTCTATCTGGAGCAGCAGCAGAAGCGCGAACTGGGGAGCCTGGTCCAGGCCTTTCCGGGGGTGACGCTGCTCGACGTGGATGCCCTGCTGGGGCAGGTCCGTGAGGTGTTGGGGCACGTGACCCGGGCGGTGGAAGTGGTGCTGGCCTTCGTGCTGCTGGCCGGGGTCAGTGTGCTCTACGCCGCGTTGATCGCCAGTCAGCCGGTACGTGCCCACGAAAGCGGCTTGTTGCGCGTCTTTGGCGCAGGTTCGCGTCTGCTCGCGCGGGTGCAGTGGGCTGAATTTGCCGTTCTGGGACTGGCCAGCGGCCTGATGGCGGCGCTGCTGGCGGAGGTCGCCACGGCCGCGTTATATCTGCTGTGGCTGGATCTGCCGCCGCGGGTGCATCCCTGGGTCTGGCTGCTGGTCCCGACGCTCGGCGCTGTGGTACTGGGTCTGGTAGGGCATCTGTTGTCCCGGGGCATTCGGCGACAGGCGCCGGCGGCGAGCCTGGGGCTGCTGGGCGAGGCCTGAAAGGCGAATCATCATGAAAGGGCGACGCGTCTCACGAAACGCGAAGCGCCTCATGCAAAGCGATGCGCCTTATGCAAAGCGAAGCGCCTTATGAACAGGGAAGTGCGTCATGAAGGAGCGACGATGACCAGGACCAAGGTGGCAAAGGGAAAGAAGCGGGGCTCAACCAGCAACGCCTCTCGCAAGAACGCCTCCGGCAAGACCATGTCCGCCGAGGAGTGTCAGCGGTTTCGGCTGCTGTCGGCCCAGCTTGAATTGGCCCAGCGAGCGGATCGGGCAGTGGTAGTGCTGGTGGCCGGCCACGCCGCCACCGGCAAGGGCGAGCTGATCAACCTGCTCAACCACTGGCTGGAGAACCGGTTGACCGAGGTGCATGCCCTGGTGCCCGGCGACGAGGAGCGCCGACGACCTTACTGGTGGCGATTCTGGCGGCGTCTTCCAGGGCGTGGCCGGCTCGGGGTGTTCGTCCATGGCTGGGTCGGCGATGCGGTGCTGGCGCGGGCCTCCCGCGCCTTGGGCGAGGGCGCCTACAATGACCGCATCGAACAGATGCGTCAGTTCGAGGCGGAGCTTGCCGCCGACGGAGTTCGCCTGGTCAAGTTGTGGCTGCAGATCGATGCAGACACCCAGCGACAACGACTCGAGGCCTGGGCCGCCGACCCGGCCAGTCGCTGGCAGGTCACCGACGAAAAGTGGCGCCGCCATGCCCAGCATGGCCTGCTCGATGAGCTTGCCCGCGACCTGCGTGCGCGCACCCACTGTCGCCACAGTCCCTGGATCGAGCTCGACGCGAGCCCCGGCAACGACCTGCTGCCCCAGGTGGCCGAAGTCCTCGAGAAGGTCATGGCAAGCCCTGTCCCTGCCCTCGAGCGTCCCGAGACTCCCCCACTGAATGCCATCGCTCCCCCCCGGCTCGATGCCCTCGAGCATGACGACCCGCCCCCACGACTCAAGAAGCGCGACTACAGCGAGCGCCTGGCCGACGCCCAGGCCAGGCTGGCCCAGCTGGCGCGCAGTGCCGCGCGCCAGGGAGTGCCGTTGGTGGTGGTGTTCGAGGGCCATGACGCTGCCGGCAAGGGCGGCGGCATCCATCGCCTGACCTCGGCGATGGATGCACGTCAGTACCGTGTGCATCAGATCGCTGCGCCCACCGAGGAGGAGCGCCTGCACCCGTGGCAGTGGCGCTTCTGGCATCGCCTGCCGCGCGATGGCCGGGTGGCGATCTTCGACCGCTCCTGGTATGGCCGGGTGCTGGTAGAACGGGTCGAAGGCCTCGCCGATGAGCGGGACTGGCGACGCGGCTTTGAAGAGATTCGCCAGTTCGAGGCGCGCCTGCTCGAGCACGGCACCGTGCTGGTCAAGCTGTTCCTGGCCATCGACAAGGACGAGCAGCTCGAGCGTTTCGAAGCCCGGGCCGAGACTCCTCACAAGCGGCACAAGCTCACCGACGAGGATTGGCGCAACCGCGAGCGCTGGGACGACTACCAGCAGGCCATCGACGAGATGTTCGCGGAAACTCATGCCCCTGGCGGCGAGTGGGTGCTGATCGACGCCAACGACAAGCGTCGGGCGCGCCTGGCGGTGATCGAGGAGGTGAGTCGGCGGTTGTCGGCGCGCCTGCCGCTGGATTGAGTGAACGATGTCCTGTTAACACTGCTGAAGGCCTGTCGACGGATTCGTTCAGGCGCTACAGTGAAGGCTGACACAACAGCCGTATCGGCAAAGATCGTTGGTGTTTGCCAGGTTCTATTTTCACACCGGAGGTGAAAGTTCATGAAGTGCCGTCTGTCTTCCCGCCACGCCGTCCCTTTCGTGGCGCTGCTTTCTCTGGGGGCGAGCGTCGCCCAGGCCGACGCCGAACGTCTCGAGGCCGACCTGCGTGCGGCCCTGGAGCGTGAAGGTACCCTCGAGATCGGCGAGGTATCCGATGAGCTGCTTGGCAGCACCACCAGTGCCGAGAACCTGACCCTGACCGGCGACAACGGCGAACGCCTGACCATCGCGCGCTACCTGGTCGAGGGCGACTACGACGCGCCGGAAGAAGTGGTGCTCGAGGACATCGAGCTGGTCGACCGGGGCGCCAGCATGTTGCTCGAGCGGCTGGTGTTCGAGGAGCCCGGCCAGCCTGTGCTCGATCTGCGTGATCTGCCCTGGGATGAAGACAACCCGCTGGCCGGGATTAGCCTGGAAGGACTGGTGATGGATCAGCGCCAGGGCAAGGTGGGGGCTGACCTTCCCTGGGGCGACTATCCCGGACGCATCGAGATCCAGAGCCTGGGCGCCAGCGACGTCAGCGCCGATGCCATCGGCAGCCTGACGCTGACCGGGATGAGCGGCTCCAGCGACAACTTCGAGGAGCTCGGGGCCGGAACCTTCTCGCTGCCGTCACTCAGTCTGACCGGCCTCAAGGGGCTTGCGAGCGACGCGCCCACGGTGGACGCCCTCGAGCTCGAGGACCTCGAGATCGCCACCGATCGCCTGGTGGCAAGCCTTGAGCATCTGGTGGCCGACGGCGACATGAACGACGGCGAGTACAGCGGGCGCATGGACAACCTGACGGTGGATCTGGCCAGGATGATCGAGCTGGCGCCGGTGGACGAGCGCACCCAGCTACGCCTGGTCAGCAACGTGCTGACCGATGGCTCCGGACAGCTCACCCTGGACGCCGACATGGACGGTACCTGGGAGGCCAGCGGTGCCAATGGCCAGGTGGCCAGCCGTTTCGAGATGACCGCAGCCGATGCCTTCCGCCTCGGCTTCGACAGTGACCTGCCGGTAAACCTGCCCAAGGGCCAGGACCCTGCGGCCTACTTTGCCGGCCTCGAGGACTGGACCGAGCTGGACACCCAGGGCGGCGACGTCTCGCTCAGTCTCAGCGATCTGGGCGTGTTCGGGCGTATCGCACCGGTGGTGGCAGCGACCCAGGGGGTGTCCGAAGACGCCCTGCTCGAACAGCTCAGGACCCAGTCCGAAGGCTTCGGCATCATGATGGGACCGCAGATCGGCGCGGTGCTCACGGGGCTGGTGCAGATGATGGCCGGCGAGGCCAGCGAGATGTCGATCGACCTCAGCCTGCCACCCAGCCGACAGCTCCAGAAGCTGGCCCAGGACCCGCTGGGGCTGCCCCAGGCTCTGTCCATGGAAGTCACGATGGACTAGGGCTTGGCCGAAGGGTCGTGGCGCTCGCCGGCGTTTCGGGCTGAGCCTGGAAAAGAGCGCCCGGTGGGCCACGCTTCAGTCTGACTGAAGCCAAGATGAGAAATCATGCAGCAGCCCATGACGGTCTTTCATGTGAAAGCGGTCATGGGCTGCGCTATGATGGCGGCCCGCTTTTCGCGATTGCCCCTTGAATCCCCCGCTGCGAGGTTATGCCGCCGATGTTCAGCCGTGATATGCAGATTGCCGGTTTCGATGATGCCCTGTTCGATGCGATGCAGAAGGAAGTCGCCCGTCAGGAGGCTCACATCGAGCTGATTGCCTCCGAAAACTACGCCAGCCCCCGGGTGATGGAAGCCCAGGGTAGCCAGCTGACCAACAAGTACGCGGAAGGCTATCCCGGCAAGCGTTACTACGGTGGCTGCGAGTACGTCGACGTGGTCGAGCAGCTGGCCATCGATTATGCCAAGGAGCTGTTTGGCGCGAGCTACGCCAACGTCCAGCCGCACTCCGGCTCCCAGGCCAACGGCGCGGTCTTCCAGGCCCTGGTCAAGCCCGGTGACACCGTGCTGGGCATGAGCCTCGACGCCGGCGGTCACCTGACCCACGGCGCCCGCCCGAACTTCTCCGGCAAGCACTACAATGCCGTGCAGTACGGCATCGACGAGTCCGGCCGCATCGACTACGACGAGGTGGCCCGCCTGGCCCGCGAGCACCAGCCGAAGATGATCATCGCCGGTTTCTCCGCCTACTCCCAGGTCATCGACTGGGCACGCTTCCGCGAGATCGCCGACGAGGTGGGTGCCTTCCTGCTGGTGGACATGGCCCACGTGGCCGGCCTGGTTGCCGCCGGTGTCTACCCGAATCCGCTGCCCCACGCCCATGTGGTCACCACCACCACCCATAAGACCCTGCGCGGTCCCCGTGGTGGCCTGATCCTGTCCGCCGAGAACGACGCCGACATCGAGAAGAAGCTGCAGTCTGCGGTCTTCCCCGGTGGCCAGGGCGGCCCGCTCGAGCACGTCATCGCGGCCAAGGCGATCTGCTTCAAGGAGGCCATGGCGCCCGAGTTCAAGACCTACCAGCAGCAGGTGGTCAAGAACGCCCAGACCATGGCCAAGGTATTTATCGAGCGTGGCTACGACGTGGTCTCCGGCGGCACCGAGGATCACCTCTTCCTGCTGTCGCTGATCAAGCAGGGCCTGACCGGCAAGGACGCGGACGCGGCCCTGGGTCGTGCCCACATCACCGTCAACAAGAACGCCGTGCCCGGTGATCCGCAGAGCCCCTTCGTGACCTCTGGCCTGCGTATCGGCACCCCGGCGGTCACCACCCGTGGTTTCGGCGAGAGCGAGTGCGGTGATCTGGCTGGCTGGATCTGCGACATCCTCGACGTCATGGCCAAGGGCGAGTCCACCGAGGCCATCGAGGCCGAGGTCAAGGCCAAGGTGGAAGAAGTCTGCACCCGTCTGCCGGTCTATGGCTGAGGGCCCGGCTGAGTGCCCGGCGGGGTGACCCGCCGCTCAGGCCACCAAAGACACCCCCGAGAGCCCCGCTCTCGGGGGTGTCGTCGTTCTGGGGCTGTGTGCTTGCAGCCGGGCGTCGGTGGTCGATGCACCATTGTGGTGCCTTATCCTGCACCGGGCACGGCCGCGCCCGCCCCGGACCTGACGGGGCCTCGTTGCGCTGACGTCTACCTTCCCGTCATCTGCTTGTTTTCCCGTTGCTCTTGTCAGCGCTGGCGCAGCCCTTGCTTTGTATCTCGGTGAACCCTTTTGATGCGAAGGTCCCACCATGCACGCCAGCACGACCCCCCGAATCGGTGCCTTCGACGGGCCCAGGCTGCTGTTCACCGACCTGGATGGCTCGCTGCTCGACCACCATGACTACGGCTGGAAGCCCGCCGAGCCCTGGCTCGATGCCCTGCGTGAGGCCGGCGTCGCGGTGATCCCGGTGACCAGCAAGACCCGCAGTGAACTGCTCGGCCTGCGCCAGCAGCTCGGCCTCGCCGATCGCCCCTTTATCGCCGAGAACGGCGCGGTGATCGCGCTGCCCCCCAGCTGGTGTCACGCCCGACGTGAGGGACAGCCGGGCCCGGATGGCCTGGTGATCCGCACCCTCGGGGTGGATATCGGACTGATTCGTCGGCGGGTGGCGATCTGGCGTGAGCGGCTGTCCGCGCGCTTTCTGACCATGAGCGAGATGGCGCTGGAAGACGTGGTGGCCTTCACCGGTCTGGATGAACAGGAAGCACGCCTGGCACGCCTGCGCGAGGGCAGCGAGCCGCTGTTGTGGGAAGACGACGAAGCGCTGCTGCAGCGCTTTCGCGAAGGCCTGGCCAGTGACGGCCTGCGCATGACGAGGGGCGGGCGCTTCTGGCACGTGCTCGGCGACACCGACAAGGGCCAGGCGGTGCAATGGCTGTGCGCCCGCTTCGAGGCGCTCAAGGGCCGACGCCCCGAGACCCTGTCGCTGGGCGATGGCCCCAACGACGTTGCCATGCTCGAGGCCACCGATGCGGCGGTGGTGATTCGTTCCCGCCATGGCCTCGACGTGTCCCCGTGCCAGCCGCGCTTGTATCGCAGCGAGGCGCTGGGCCCCAGGGGCTGGGCCGAGGGGGTTGCGCACTTCTGGGGGGAGCAGGACGCGGCGGAGCCTTCCAGCAGCACCGATGCCGGCGGCGCCGACGACAAGGATCATCACAAGCTGGGCGAGGAGGGTGAGGCATGAGCGATTTCCACCAGAACGGCATCATCACCGACTTTCACAACCTGACTCGGCGCAAGGTCGAAGACCTGGAGGCGGATCTGGAGCGCTTCGGCCGCCAGCGCCCGCTCGGGCTGATCCTGCCGTCATTGTACTCGGAGCTGGAAGGCCCGGCGCTGGACGCCATCGTCGAATCCCTCGCCCAGGCGAGCTATCTGTCGGAGATCGTGATCGGCCTCGATCGTGCCGACCGAGACCAGTTTCTGCGGGCACGCGAGTTCTTTTCGCGCCTGCCCCAGCACCATCGCATCCTGTGGAATGACGGCCCGCGCCTGAGCGCGCTGGACGCGCAGCTGGCCGAGGAAGGCCTGGCGCCACAGCAGCCGGGCAAGGGCCGCAATGTGTGGTTCTGTGCGGGCTATGTGCAGGCATCCGGGCGCACCGCCGCGGTGGGGCTGCATGACTGCGATATCCTGACCTACGACCGCGGCCTGCTGGCACGGCTGATGTATCCGGTGGCCCACCCACGCTTCAACTACGCCTTCTGCAAGGGCTACTACCCGCGTATCGCCGAGGGCAAGCTCAACGGCCGGGTCTCCCGGCTGATGGTGACCCCGCTGCTGCGGGCGCTAAAGATCATGCACGGGCCCTTGCCTTACCTGGACTACCTGGACAGCTATCGCTACCCGCTGTCGGGGGAGTTCTCGATGCGTACCGAGGTGCTGGACAACATCCGTATCCCCGCCGACTGGGGGCTGGAGATCGGGGTGCTGTCCGAGGTCCACCGCGACCACTCCACCAATCGGCTGTGTCAGGTGGATATCGCCGACGTCTACGACCACAAGCATCAACCGGTGTCCGCCGATGACGCGGCCACCGGGCTCAACCGCATGAGCCTGGATATTGCCAAGGCGCTCTATCGCAAGCTGGCCACCCAGGGTGTGGGTTTCTCGTCGGAAGGCTTTCGTACCCTCAAGGCCACCTACTATCGCCTGGCCCTCGACCTGATCGAGGCTTACGACCACGACGCCACCATGAACGGGTTGAGCCTGGACCGTCATGCTGAGGAGCAGGCGGTGGAGCTGTTTGCCGCCAATCTGATCGAGGCCGGTAACGCCTTTCTCGACAACCCCAGGGAGAAGCCCTTTATCCCCAGCTGGAACCGCGTGCGTGCGGCCTTGCCGGACCTGCCCGAACAGCTATATAGCGCGGTGGAGGCAGATAACGCGGGGGACGTCTAAGGGCCTGCAGCGTGCTGGCACCAGGCCCTGGTGCCAGCGCCTTGATAAACCCTGTCAGTTGGGCTCCGGCCCCATGATGGTATGGAACAGTTCTTCGCTCGGCAGGCCTTGGCTCATCTCGAGCTTGCCATCGTTGCGATAGACGATGCCCGGGGTCGCCACCATGCCGAAGCTGCGAAACAGTTCGTGGTTGCTCTGCAGGCGCTGCTCCAGGTCTCTGGGCAGTTGGCGCATGGGCTCAATCGGATCGCCGCTCTCATGGGCGCGGAGGGCGGCCTGAGGGTCATCGGCGGCCAGCATCGTGACCGCCTGGCGCGGACTCTCGGGGTCGAGGATACCGACCATCACGTGGCGTAGCTGGACCTGGCCGCTTTCGACGAAGGGCCGGCTCTGCTGCCACAGGCGGGTGCAGTAGGGGCAGTTGGGATCGGTGAACACATAGACGATGCGCTCGGCGTCGGGATAGCCGTCGGCGATCCAGGCGCTGTCCTCAAGGCTCTGCCAGGTGGTCTCGTCCTGGGGGCCGCGCACCAGGCGCTCCAGCGGCGCCTCCGACAGATTGTTGGCGTCGGCGTCGATCAGATTGCCGACGATGGCGTGCTCGCCATCCTCGGTGACGAAGATGGTCATCGGCTGTCCGCGATGGCTGGCGGCGAAGCCGCTGAGCCCACCCGGCGCGTCGAATTCACCGTGCACCTCAAGACCTTCCTCCTCCAGCGCCTCGATGGGGGCGGGGTGGTCCTCGGCCTCGACGCTGGACAGTGGCATCAGGCCGAAGGCCACCGCCGCCAGGGTCATGAAGGAACGCTGATGGCGGGGCAGGTCGGGGAGGCGGGGCAGTCGGGGGCGGCGGGGCATGTCGTTACTCTCCGGCATCTTGTAGGACGAATCCCGCGACAAGCGAGAATCACTCGCACTAGGACAGCAGCAAACGCCATCGGTTCGACCGCTGACGTCGCCGGGCAGTGAAAGCGCCAGGGCCGCGCTGTTGTGTGATACACCGAGCGCGCGGTGGCTTATCTGTCGGTGCGCACCAGCCACAGTGAACGATAGGGGGCCAGGGTGTCGACGGGCCGCCAGGCGCCCCCTTCCAGCAGGTCCTGCCAGCCGGACTGGTCGAGGCCGTCCAGTACCAGTGGCTGAGGCCGATCGGTGACGTTGTGAATGGCCAACAGTCGACGGCCATCGTCCAAGGGGCCGCGCTGGATCGCCAGTAGCTCCGGTGGTGTGGGGATGACCGTCTGGGCCGCATCGGGGTGGAAGCAGGGTTCCCTGCGACGGATCTCGAGACGGCGGGTGAGGGCGAAGAACACCTCGCGGGTCGGCGTGTGACGGCTGTCCAGCAGAGGTTCCAGCTCCTGGCGGTCCCAGCGCTTGCGATTGATCGAACGCAGGCGCCCGCTGCGTTCGACCCCGTCGTGGTCGTTCTGGGTGGCGGTCAGGCAGTGCAGGTAGACGCCGGGGATACCCTTCAGCACCAGCATCAGGTGCTGACTCAACAGGAAGCGCTCGACCTGCCACGGGTCGGGGCCACGCCGGGTGCCGCTCATGGCATCGAACCAGGTGATATTGAGCTCGTAGGGGCTGTCGCTGCCGTCGGCCTGCCGGCGCATGCTGACGAAGCCACCGAAGCGCTGCATCAAGGCGACCAGGGCGTTGATCTCGTGGCCTTCCAGCCAGCCTTCCAGCGGGCGCACGCCAATACCATCGTGGCTGGCGGTGAAGTTCAGATAGCTGCAGCCGGCGGGGAGCTCGGGCAGGCTGTCGAGCCAGCGCGCCAGGGTGCCGGCCTCGCCACTGGTCAAGGTGTGCAGCAACAGAGGTGGCAGCGGGAACTGGTAGACCAGGTGGGCCTCGTCGGGCGGCGTGTCCTGTCGCTCCAGGCCGAAGTAGCTGATGTTCTCGGCGTGGGGCACATTGGTCTCGGTGATGATCAGGGTGCCGGGGGCGACGTGGTCGACCACCGCCCGCAACAGCCGCACCACCGCGTGGGTCTCGGGAAGGTGGATACAGCGGGTGCCGGGGCGTTTCCACAGGAAGGCGACGGCGTCCAGCCGGACGATGCGGGCGCCCTGCTGCAGGTAGAACAGCAGGATGCCGACGAATTCGATCAACACGTCGGGGTTGGCGAAGTTGAGGTCGATCTGGTCCTCGGAGAAGGTCGCCCACAGGTGGCGAACGCCACGGCGGGTGCTGACGGGGACCAGCAGCGGTGAGCTGCGCGGACGCACCACCTCGCTGAGATCGGTATCGGGGTCCATCTCGATGAAGTAGTCGCGCCCGGGCAGGTTGCCGCCGAGATAGTCGGCGAACCACAGCGATTCCCGCGAGACATGGTTGAGCACCAGGTCCACCATCAGATCATGGTGACTGGCCAGGCGCCGGATATCGCGCCAGTCGCCCAGTTTCGGGTCGACCTCGCGATAGTGGATCACCGAGAAGCCGTCGTCGCTGCTCCAGGGGAAGAAGGGCAGCACATGGACACCGCTGAAGACAGTCTTCAGGCGCTTGCTCAGGAACTCATCGAGTACCGCCAGGGGGGGCTTGTCGGCATCCAGCAGCGAGTCGCCATAGACGATCAGCCACTGGTCCTGCTCGCTCCACAGCGTCTGGCGTGCACCATGACGGTGCCTCAACCCGGCCCCCTGCGCTTCGATCAGGCGCAGCAGACGGCGCAGGACCTCTTCGCTGCGTGCACCATAGAGAGGCGCGAGCAGCTCTGCGGCACGCTGGCGAAAGTCGTCGGGTTCCAGGGGGGAGAGGTGGCTTGCCATGGTGTCCTCCGCAGGCGTGGGGGCGCCTTGCCCCGTGAGCGCTCGCCATTTCATTGACGGCTAGAAAGAAAGTATCAAGCACAGGGCGTGCCAACTCAGCTGAAATCGCGGATGACCTGGGCCATTGCGCTGGGCGGGGCAGGCCTCAGCCGTTACACTATGGCGACATATTTTTCCTGCCGGACTGTCCGCTATGCATTGCCCCTTCTGTGGCGCCCAAGAGACCCGAGTGACTGACTCCCGGCTGGTCGCCGAAGGTGATCAGGTGCGCCGACGGCGGCAGTGTGCTGGCTGCGGTGAGCGCTTCACCACCTACGAGACCGCTGAACTTATCATGCCACGGATCATCAAGGCCGATGGCTCGCGGGAGGTGTTCGACGAGATCAAGCTGCGGGCCGGCATGCTGCGGGCGCTGGAAAAACGCCCGGTCAGCGCCGAGTCGATCGAGGCGGCGGTGGAACGTATCCGCCAGAACCTGCGCGCACGGGGCGAGCGCGAGGTCCAGGCGCGGGTGGTCGGTGAAGAGGTGATGAATGCCTTGAAGCGCCTCGATCAGGTGGCCTATATCCGCTTTGCCTCAGTCTATCGAAGGTTTCAGGATATCGACGAATTTCGTGCCGAGATCGACCGCCTGGCCCAGGAGCCGAGTTTCTCGCCCGACACCGGGGAGAGCACATGAATCCGACGGACATCACGGCAGGCCAGGATGAAGCCTGGATGGCCAGGGCATTGAAGCTGGCCGAACGCGGTCGCTACACCACCATGCCCAATCCGAGGGTCGGCTGCGTACTGGTCAAGCACGGCAAGCATCTGGCCGACGGCTACCATCAGCGCGCCGGGGAGCCCCACGCCGAGGTCCATGCACTCGAGGCTGCCGGTGAGCACGCCCGAGGCGCGACCGCTTACGTGACGCTGGAACCCTGCTCCCACCAGGGGCGCACAGGGCCTTGCTGCGATGCCTTGATCAGGGCCGGTGTCGCCAGGGTAGTGGTAGCCATGCAGGATCCCAACCCTCAGGTGGCGGGGCGGGGTATCGCACGCCTGCGTGACGCCGGGGTCGAGGTAAGGCTGGGTTGCCTCGAGGCGGACGCCCAGGTATTGAACGCCGGCTTCGTGTCGCGCATGACCCGGGGGCGTCCACGGGTCAGCCTCAAGCTCGCCATGAGCCTCGACGGCCGTACCGCCATGGCCTCCGGCGAGTCCCAGTGGATCACCGGTGCCGAGGCTCGGCGTGACGTCCAGCGGCTGCGGGCTCAGAGCTGCGCCATCCTCACCGGGGTGGATTCGATCATCTTCGACAACTCGCGGCTGACGGTGCGTGCCGATCAGCTCGGGCTCGATGACGCCGAAGTCATCGCCCGACGCCAGCCGCTTAGGGTCGTGGTGGACTCGCGCCTGCGCATGCCGCTGGCCGCGGCCTGCCTGAGCGAGCCAGGGGAGACGCTGGTGGTCTGCGTCGAGGGCAGCGAATCCCCTCGCAGAGACGCGCTGATGCGCTCCGGCGCGCGGGTGCTGGAGATGCCTGCAGGCGACGACGGCCGCGTCGATCTTGGCGCGCTGCTCAAGTGGCTCGGTGACGAGGGCGGCTGCAACGAGCTTTTGGTGGAGACCGGCGCGACCCTGGCAGGTGCCTTGATGGATGCCTGTCTGGTGGACGAGTTGCGTCTTTACATGGCGCCGACCCTGCTCGGCTCCAACGCGCGCGGGCTGATGGCGTTGTCGGGTATCGAACGCATGGCCGAGCAACGGCCTCTGGAAATTCTCGATATCCGCGCCCTCGGCAAGGACTGGCGTATTCTGGCGCGCCCGGCGCTGGCCGCCTGCGCCGAGCACTGACCCGACGAAAGTCGCCGGGGGATCGCAGTAGCGGGGCTTCATATAAGCGGCGCCCGATGCCTTGTCTGGTCTTTGTCTATCCCAGGCGCCCGACGCCGCGCCGCTATCTCAGGCGCCCGACGCCGCGCCACTATCTCAGGCGCCCGACGCCGCGCCACTATGACTGGCGCCCGACGCCGCGCCACGGTACCCTGACGCGGTTTCTGGCCGCCGTCGCGAGTGGCCATTTTAGATCCAGGGAGCATACATGTCGCAGTCTTCCAGCGGGGGCCTGGCCCCTATTGCCGAACTCGTCGAGGATATCCGCCAGGGCCGCATGGTGATCCTGATGGACGACGAGGATCGGGAAAACGAAGGTGACATCATCATGGCCGCCGAGAAGGTCGAGGCCTGGCACATCAACTTCATGGCGGTTCACGCCCGTGGTCTGATCTGCATGCCGATGACCCGGGAGCGCTGCGAACAGCTCAAGCTGCCGCTGATGGTGCAGGACAATGGCTCCGGTTTCGGTACCAAGTTCACCCTGTCCATCGAGGCCGCCGAAGGGGTCAGCACCGGCATCTCCGCTGCTGACCGCGCACGCACGGTGCAGGCCGCCAGCGCGCGCAATGCCAAGGCAGAAGACATCGTCCAGCCCGGCCATATCTTTCCGCTGATGGCCGAGCCCGGCGGCGTGCTCAGGCGCGCCGGCCACACCGAGGCGGCCTGCGATCTGGCCGCCCTGGCCGGTTGTGATCCCAGCGGTGTGATCTGTGAGATCATGAACGACGATGGCAGCATGGCCCGACGTCCTGAGCTCGAGCGCTTCGCCGAGACCCACGGGATCAAGATGGGCACCATCGCCGACCTGATCCACTACCGGATCCACAACGAGCAGACGGTAGAAGAGGTCGAGCGACTGCCGGTGACCACCGCCTACGGTGAGCTGACCGCCCACGTCTTTCTCGACCGCACCCACAAGGTGCACCACCTGGCGCTGGTGAAGGGCTCGCCGAGTCCGGACAGCGTGACCACGGTGCGGGTGCATCTGGCCAACGAGATGCGTGACCTGATGTGCCTGGTCAAGGGCGAGGACGCCTCCTGGCGCGCCCACCAGGCGCTGGAAGAGGTGGCGCGGGCCGAGCAGGGTGTCTTCGTGCTGCTCGATGACATGCGTCCGCATCAGGACCTCAACGATATGCTGCAGGTGTTCCTGGAGCGCCGCCGCACCGCTCGCGGCAGCGAGTCCGACGGCGCCGGCAACTACCTGACCATCGGCACCGGCTCCCAGATCCTGCGCGAGCTCGGTGTCGGCAGGATGCGTCTGCTGAGCTCACCGTGGAAGTTCTCCGCGCTGTCGGGTTTTGATCTCGAGGTGGTGGACATCGTCTCGCCAGGTGATATCAGCGGTTGATTCACGCCGGGCGAGGCAGTAATGCTGGCGTCCGGTGTTTCGGTTTTTACCAGGGGACAGGCCCTGTGACAGGGTCACCCCGACTACCGGCCCCAGGCCGGTACATTCAGGAAGATTCAAGATGCAACCTATTTCCCAAGTCGAAGGCAGCTTCGTCGACGTCCAGGGCCGCTACGTGATCGTCGTGGGCCGCTTCAATCACCATGTGGTAGATAGCCTGGTCGAGGGCGCGGTGGACAGCCTGGTGCGCCACGGGGTGGACATGGAGATGATCGACATCGTCCACGTCCCGGGTGCCTGGGAACTGCCGCTGGCGGTCAAGCGTGTGCTGGCGGTGGCGCGTCCCGACGCAGTGGTCGCCCTCGGCGCGGTCATTCGCGGCGGTACCCCGCACTTCGAGCACGTGGCCGGCGAGTGCAATTCCGCGCTGTCGCGGCTGCAGCTGGAGTTCGATACCCCGGTGGCCAACGGTGTGCTGACGGTCAACTCCATCGAGCAGGCCATCGAGCGGGCCGGCACCAAGGCCGGCAACAAGGGCGTCGAAGCCGCCATGGCCGCCATGGAGATGGTGTCGCTGCTGCGTCATTTTGGTGACGATGCCGAGGAGGCGTCCGCATGAGCCGCGAACAGCGTGCGCCCAGCAAGGCCCAGCAGTCTCGCCGTGCGGCTCGCGAGCTGGCGGTGCAGGGACTTTATCAGTGGCAGATGACCGACAAGTCCATCACTGCGGTCGAGGCCGAATTTCGCAGCCAGGTGCCCGATGACGACCTGGAGGTGCACGAGAACTGGCTCAAGGTCATGGAAATCGCCGATCTGGCGCTGTTCCATGAGCTGCTGCATAACGTCGCACGCTACCGCAAGGAGCTCGACGCCTCCATCTCGCCGCTGCTGGACCGCCGCCTCGAGGACATCGACCCGATCGAGCTGGCGATCCTGCGCCTTGGGGCCTACGAGCTGTCCAAGCGTCTGGAGGTCCCTTATCGGGCGGTGATCAACGAAGGGGTCGAGCTGGCCAAGTCCTTTGGCGCCACCGATGGCCACAAGTACATCAACAGCATTCTCGACAAGCTGGCCATCAAGCTCAGAAGCGCCGAGGTCAGTGCCCGTCGCCGCTGAAGGTCGCGCCTGATGTACGGAGAATTCGAACTCATCGAGCGCTGGTTGGCGCCCACGACGGGCGAGCCCGGCAAGGCCTCCGGCGTCTCGCTCGGGGTGGGTGACGACGCCTGCTTGATGCGCCCGTCGCCAGGGCACGAACTGGTTGTCAGCGTCGACACCTCGGTGGAAGGCCAGCATTTTCCCGAAGACGCACCGCCGCAGGCGCTGGGGCATCGCGCCCTGGCGGTGAGCCTGAGTGATCTGGCCGCCATGGGCGCGCAGCCGCGCTGGTGTCTGATGGCACTGACGTTGCCCGAGGTGGAAGAGCAGTGGGTGGCAAAGTTCGCCCAGGGCTTCCATGCTGTGTGCGACGAGGCGGACATGACCCTGGTCGGGGGCGACGTCACCCGGGGCCAGCGCGCCGTCAGCGTCACCGTGATGGGCGAGGTACCTGCGGGCGAGGCGCTGCGTCGCGACGGTGCCCGCGCCGGCGACGTGCTGGCGGTCACCGGTGCGCTGGGTGGCGGCGCCGGGGGACTGGCGGCCTGGTACGAGGGTCAGCGAGATCTCGAGTCACCGCTGCTTGCCCGCTACCTGTTGCCCCAGGCGCGCTGGCAGGCAGGTCTGGCGCTGCGGGGACTGGCCAGCGCGGCCATCGACGTCTCCGACGGCTTGCTTGCCGACCTTGGTCACCTGCTGAAAGCCAGCGGTGTCGGGGCGCGTCTTGACGCCGAAGCGCTGCCTCTGGCCGAAGGGCTCGTAGAGGCCCTCGGCACCGAGGCGGCCCGAGAGGCCGCCCTGACCGGCGGCGACGACTACGAGCTGGTCGTGGCGCTGCCGTCGGCGGCGTTCGATCGGGCCCGCCTGGCACTGGCAGAACTGGGGCTCGCCTTCGTTGCCATCGGCCAGGTCACCGCGTCGCCGGGGATACAAGGGGTGAATGCCTCTTCGCTGCCGGGGTGGCAACATTTCCACGGAGGGACATCGTGAACAAAGCACCGGCTAGCGTGTGGCGTCGACCGACCCATTTTCTTGCCTTCGGGCTGGGCAGCGGGGCGGCGCCCTTTGCCCCGGGGACCTTCGGGACCCTGGCGGCCATTCCCTTCTACTGGCTGTTGTCCGAGCTGACCCTGGGCTGGTACCTGGTGATGATCGCCATCACCTTCGTCTGGGGTGTCTGGCTGTGCGACAAGACGTCCCGGGACCTCGGCGTGCACGACCACTCCGGTATCGTCTGGGACGAGTTTGTCGGCTACTGGCTGACCATGGCGGCGGTGCCCTTTTCGTGGGAAGCGGCGCTGTGGGGCTTCGTTGTCTTTCGTGTATTCGACGTGATCAAGCCCTGGCCCATTCGCTGGGCCGATCGTCGCGTCGCCGGCGGCTTCGGCATCATGGTCGATGATGTCATGGCCGGCGTTTACTCCTGGTGCACCATGCACCTGTGGTTCTGGCTACACTGAACAGCGTATCGTCACGCCGACGGGGGCAGGGAGGCTCCTCTCGGCAGAGAGGGCAAGGAATGCGCAAGGAACGATGGATCGTACCGGTGGTGGTGGTGCTGGCGCTGGCCTGGGCGGTGGCCCAGTATCTCGCCAGTCTGCTGTTCGAGCGCGAACTGGAGAGGGCGCTTGCCGATCTCGAGGCGCGCGGTGACCTGCGAATCTCGCGCGACGACGTGGAGCAGGGCTGGCTGCGTTCCTCCGGCGTGTTGCATGTGGCTCCCCTGATCGGTCACGCCTGGCATCTTGCGATTCCCTATGAGGCACGCCACGGCGTACTCGATACCAGCGTCTTTGGCCGGCTCGACGTACACGTCGGCGACGCCGACCGGCGCCTGTTCGGTGATGCCATGCCGGCAAGCCCGCCCCGCTGGGAAGCTCACTACCGCACCCTGGGGGGCACCCTGCAGGGGGAGTTGCGGCTGGCACCATTTCTCATCAGTCAGTCTCCGTCCGGTGAAGCGCCTCGCTCGCTGCAATTCTCCGGTGGACGTATCGCCTTTGACGGAGTCTATGGCGACTGGCGCACCCAGGTGCTGCTGGAGGCGATCGAGTTGCGCGATGGAGACGCGGTGCTGGAAATCGGCCCGCTCCATCACGAAAGCCGTTACGCCTATACCCCCGGGGCCCTGCACTTCACCCAGCAGGACAAGCTGACCCTGGACGCCGTCAGTCTGCGTCACCCTCAGGTCAACCTGGATGGCACCGAACTGGTGCTCGAGGCCCGCACCCTGCTGGATGACAGCGAGCTGAGGCTGCAGAGCACCTTGACCATCGGTGAGGTGCGCTCCGGCGACGACATGCTGGTGGACGGCGAGGTCAGTCTGGAGCTGTCTCGCATCAACGCCGAGGCGCTGCGTTCGGTGGTGGCCCTGGCGCGTCACAAGACCGCGCTAGGCACCGTCTCGCTCGAGGACGCCGAGGCCTACTCGGCGATGGATCGCGCCCTGGCCCAGTTGCTCAAGGACTCTCCGCGTCTGGATCTGAAGGACGTGGATCTCGACAGCCCCATGCTGGGACTGAGTCTCAAGGGCGAGGGCGTGCTGGTGCTGGACCCCCGAGACCTTGCGTCGCTGAGCCTGCTGTCGCTGGATCGCCCCGAGATGCGCGAGCGCTTTCGCCAGCGCCTGGACGGAGACTTCGAATGGCGTGATCCGCCGGCCGTGGTCGCGCTGTGGCTGGGGTTGCCGCTGGATACCTCGATGCTGGGCATCGACGTGGTCAAGGGGCGACTGCGGATCAACGGACGTCCGGTACCACCGCTGCTGGGTGGTTGAGCGGACTCCGCTCACACCGTCAGAAGAGCCACCAGATTCCTGTCCCCTGAGTCCCTCCCGGCCGGGCCCGACAGCGTCCCCGATGGCGTCACTCTGCTGCTATCCTCCTGTCACGCCTTGAACTTGGTCGTGGTCGCCCGCATTGCTGATACCCAGACGGGCAAGACGCCCCCTACTTCAGGATGAGGACACCATGAGCGATGATCGCGATCCCCGGTCCGACGATCTGGACTGGATTCCCATGAGTGGCGACGCCGAAGACGGAACCGCGGACGGCCTGGCCGATGGCGAGCAGGTCCAGGGCCATGCGGTGATTCCTGCCAGCGCCTCGCTGCCGGAACGGCTTTACCTGTTGCCGATTCACAATCGTCCCTTCTTTCCCGCCCAGGTGCAGCCGCTGGTGATCAACCGCGAACGCTGGTCCGAGACCATCGAGCGGGTCGCCAATACGCCCCATGACACCGTCGGTCTCGCCTTCGTCGGAGAGGCCGGTGTCGAGGAGCTGTCCCACGAGGACTTTCCGACCATCGGCACCGCGGTCAAGGCCCACAAGCTGCAGGGCGAGGACAACCAGATCCAGTTCATCGCCCAGGGCGTGCGACGCTTCAAGATCGAGCGCTGGCTGTCGCGCACCCCGCCGTTTCTGGTCGAGGTGTCCTACCCTCGTGAGCCGGTGGACGCGGAGGAAGACGAGACCCGCGCCTACGCCATGGCGCTGATCAACGGCATCAAGGAACTGTTGCCGATCAATCCGCTGTACGGCGAGGAACTCAAGCACTACCTCAATCGCTTCAGTCCCCACGAGCCGGGCCCGTTGACCGACTTCGCCGCCGCCATCACCTCCGCCCAGGGGCAGGAGCTGCAGGACGTGCTCGCCACGCTGCCGGTGGTGCCGCGGATGCAGAAGGTGCTGCCGCTGCTGCGCAAGGAGATCGAGGTGGCGCAGCTGCAGAGCGAGATCAGCGAGCAGGTCAACGCCCAGATGCAGGAGCGTCAGCGCGAATTCTTCCTGCGCGAGCAGCTCAAGGTGATCCAGCGTGAGCTGGGCATCTCCAAGGACGACCGTGAAAACGACGTCGACACCTTCCGCGCGCGCCTCGAGGGCCGCGAGGTGCCCGAGCGGGTGCAGGAACGCATCGACGACGAGCTGGCCAAGCTGTCGGTGCTCGAGACCGGTTCGCCCGAATATGGCACCACCCGCAACTATCTGGACTGGCTGACGGCCATGCCCTGGGGCCAGCGCAGCCAGGACCAGCTGGACCTGGCCCACGCCAGACAGGTACTCGACCGCGACCATGACGGACTCACCGACGTCAAGGAGCGGATCGTCGAGTTCCTCGCCGAGGGCACCTTCAAGGGTGACGTGGGGGGCTCCATCGTGCTGCTGGTGGGACCACCAGGTGTCGGCAAGACCTCCATCGGTCGCTCCATCGCCGAGGCGCTCGGCCGTGAGTTCTATCGCTTCTCGGTGGGTGGCATGCGCGACGAGGCCGAGATCAAGGGCCACCGGCGCACCTACGTCGGCGCCATGCCCGGCAAGCTGGTCCAGGCGCTCAAGGAGGTCGAGGTCGAGAACCCGGTGATCATGCTCGACGAGATCGACAAGATGGGCCAGTCCTTCCAGGGTGATCCGGCCTCGGCCTTGCTCGAGGTGCTGGACCCGGAGCAGAACGTCGACTTCCTCGACCACTACCTGGACGTGCGTCTGGATCTGTCCAAGGTGCTGTTCGTGTGCACCGCCAATACCCTGGATTCCATCCCGCCGGCGTTGCTCGACCGTATGGAGCAGATTCGCCTGTCGGGCTATATCGCCGAAGAGAAGCAGGCCATCGCCAGGAACCACCTCTGGCCCAAGCTGCTCAAGCGCGACAATATCCCCAAAAAGCGTATCAATCTGACCGCCGCAGCCCTGCGCCAGGTGGTCGAGGGCTACGCCAGGGAGGCCGGTGTCAGGCAACTGGAGAAACAGCTGCACCGGATCGTGCGTAAGGCCGCCGTCAAGCTTCTGGAGAACGACCAGGCGACGGTCAAGGTCTCGCTCAAGAACCTCGAGGAGTTCCTCGGTGCCCCGCTGTTCCGCAAGGAAAAGGTGATGAAAGGGCAGGGCGTGGTCACCGGCCTGGCCTGGACCTCCATGGGCGGTGCCACCCTGTCCATCGAGGCCGGCAAGGTGCACGGGCTGGATCGCGGCTTCAAGCTCACCGGCCAATTGGGCGACGTGATGAAGGAGTCGGCTAACATCGCCTACAGCTATGTTCAGGGGCACCTGACCGAGTACGGCGCCGATGCCGGCTTCTTCGATGCCTCCTTTGTTCACCTGCACGTGCCGGAAGGCGCCACCCCCAAGGATGGCCCCTCGGCGGGGGTGACCATGACCACGGCGCTGCTGTCACTGGCGCGTCATCAGTCCATCGAGCGCAACCTGGCGATGACCGGGGAGCTGACGCTGACCGGACAGGTGCTGCCGGTGGGCGGGATCCGCGAGAAGGTCATCGCCGCGCGCCGCAGCGATATCTTCGAGGTGATCCTGCCCGAGGCCAATCGGCGCGACTATGACGAACTGCCGGAGTACCTCAAGGACGGCATGACCGTGCATTTCGCCAATCGGTACAAGGACGTCGCCAAGGTGGTGTTCGGCTAACGACGGCATGACGGTGCATTTCGCCGACCGCTCTCGTCGGCCACTGCAAGGACGTCGCCAAGGTGGTATTCGGCTAGCGGCAATATGACGGCGCATTTCGCCGACAGTGAGCCGGCAAGCCGTCCCGGATCGGGCCCGAGGCCGCATGACGCGGTTCTCGGGCCCGTGGCGTGATGGCCTGTGCAAGGCTAGTCAGTGCCGTCTGTGCGTGACAGAATCGACAGTCTGGACACGCGACACCGCCCGGTTGCCTTCTGCATCACGGGTGGACGAAAAATGACGAGGATTCCATGCCTGAGTATCGCTCCCGTACCACCACCGCCGGTCGCAACATGGCCGGCGCTCGCGCCCTGTGGCGCGCCACCGGCATGAAGGATGGCGACTTCCAGAAGCCGATCATCGCGGTGGCGAACTCCTTCACCCAGTTTGTGCCGGGCCACGTTCACCTGAAGGACATGGGCCAGCTGGTCGCCCGTGAAATCGAAAAGGCCGGCGGTGTGGCCAAGGAATTCAACACCATCGCCGTGGACGACGGTATCGCCATGGGCCACGACGGTATGCTCTATTCGCTGCCGAGTCGCGATCTGATCGCCGACAGCGTGGAGTACATGGTCAACGCCCACTGCGCCGACGCCCTGGTGTGCATCTCCAACTGCGACAAGATCACGCCTGGAATGTTGATGGCCGCCATGCGCCTCAACGTGCCGGTGATCTTCGTCTCCGGCGGCCCCATGGAAGCCGGCAAGACCAAGCTGCTGGATCACGGCCTGGACCTGGTGGACGCCATGGTCATGGCCGCCGACGATTCGGTGGACGAGGAAACCCTGAACGAAGTCGAGCGCAGCGCCTGCCCCACCTGTGGCAGCTGCTCCGGCATGTTCACCGCCAACTCCATGAACTGCCTGACCGAGGCGCTGGGTCTGGCGCTGCCGGGCAACGGCACGGTGCTGGCCACCCACGCCGATCGCCGCCGCCTGTTCGAGACGGCAGGCGAGCGCATCGTCGAGCTGGCCAGGCGCTACTACGAAGGTGACGAAGCGCACCTGCTGCCCCGTGCCATCGGCTCCAAGGCGGCGTTCAAGAACGCCATGACCCTGGACATCGCCATGGGCGGCTCCACCAACACCATCCTGCACCTGCTGGCCGCCGCCCAGGAGGCAGGCGTCGACTTCAACATGATGGACATCGACCGGCTGAGCCGCGAAGTCCCTCAGCTGTGCAAGGTGGCGCCCAATACCCAGAAGTATCACATCGAGGATGTGCACCGGGCCGGCGGCATCATGGCGATCCTCGGCGAGCTGGATCGCGCCGGAGTGCTGGATACCTCGGTGCCCACGGTCTACGGCGACAGCCTCAAGCTGGCCCTCGACGAGTGGGACATCATGCGCAATCCGTCGGCGGAGGTGGTCAACTTCTTCAAGGCCGGCCCCGGTGGTATCCCGACCCAGACGGCGTTTTCCCAGAGCGCCCGCTGGCCGAGCCTGGACGGTGACCGCGCCACCGGTTGTATCCGCGACTACGAACACGCCTTCTCCAAGGAGGGCGGGCTCGCCGTGCTGAAGGGCAACATCGCTGAGAACGGCTGTGTGGTGAAGACCGCCGGCGTCGACGACAGCATCCTGGTGTTCGAAGGGCCGGCCCACGTGGTCGAGTCTCAGGATCAGGCGGTGGAACATATCCTTGGCGACAAGGTGAAGGAAGGCGACGTGGTGGTGATCCGCTACGAAGGCCCCAAGGGCGGCCCGGGCATGCAGGAGATGCTCTACCCGACGTCCTATCTCAAGTCCAAGGGGCTGGGCAAGGGCTGCGCCCTGCTCACCGACGGACGCTTTTCCGGCGGCACCTCAGGGCTGTCGATCGGCCACGTCTCACCGGAGGCCGCCGCCGGCGGCGCCATCGCTCTGGTGGAAAACGGCGACCGTATCCGCATCGACATCCCCGCTCGGACCATCAATGTCCTGCTGGACGACGCCGAGCTTGCCGAGCGCCGCCAGCGCCAGCAGGAGCGCGGCAAGGATGCCTGGAAGCCGAGCATTCAGCGTCTGCGCAAGGTGACTCCTGCGCTGAAGGCCTATGCCTTGTTGGCCACCTCGGCTGACATGGGCGCGGTGCGCGATCTGGAAAAGCTTGACGACTAATATCTGCGCTTTTTAGCACAGAGTAGCTCGATGAAGGCCGGCATACGCCGGCCTTCATCGTTGATGGCGTCCAGCGCTCAGGCGACTCGCTTGAAGAAATGAGCGACCGATCAGCGAAATGAAACAGCTTGCGTGTACGCCGGAACTCGATAATTTCCGGGGATTTGGTCATTCTGACGTGACAGGGGATCGACAGATCAAAGAAGCCCTCGACAAGATGGGCGAGATGCAGGCACGGGGACCGCTATGAAAACACAGACTCTCAATGTGGGCCTGGTGGGTTACGGCATGGCTGCCAAGACCTTCCATGCCCCCTTGATCCAGGCCGCGCCAGGGCTCGAGCTGACCTCGGTGGTCAGCTCCGACGCCGACAAGGTCTTGCGTGACCTTCCGGACGTGACGGTGCACGCCAAGCTCAACGAGCTGCTCGAGGTGCGCCACGTTGACCTGATCGTGATTGCTACACCCAACGAGCAGCACTATGCCATGGCCAAGGCGGCTCTTGCGGCAGGCAAGCACGTGGTGGTGGACAAGCCGATCACTGTGTCGGCCTCGGAGGCGCGTCAGCTCCGCGCCCAGGCGGACCGCTCGGAACTGCTGCTCAGCGTCTTTCACAATCGTCGCTGGGACTGCGACTTCCTGACGGTGCGCAAGCTTCTGGAGCAGGGCCGGCTGGGGCGAGTGACGTCCTTTACCTCGCGTTTCGATCGCTATCGACCGGCGGTGAACAACCGCTGGCGAGAGCAGCACAAGCCCGGTGGCGGCATCTGGTACGACCTCGGCCCGCATCTGCTCGATCAGGCCATAGAGCTGTTCGGCATGCCTCGGGCAATTCTGCTGGAACTGGCCTCCGCCAGAGACGGCGCCGAGGTGGATGACGACTTTCTGGCGCTGCTCGAGTACGACCGCCTCAGGGTGACCCTGCAGGCCAGTTCGCTGGTAGCCGAGCCCAGCCCGCGCTTCGTGGTGCACGGCACCGAGGGCAGCTATTCGATCTACGGGCTCGACCCCCAGGAAGGCTGGCTCAAGCAGGGACTGATGCCGAGTGAAGACTGGGGCGTCGACGATGCGCCGGGACAACTGACCCTCAACCGGGGCAGCGCCGAGGAGCCGGACCTGGTCACCGAAGAGTGGCTGTCGGAACCGGGCAATTATCCCGCCTTTTACACTGCCGTCGCTCAGACCCTGCTGCATGGCGACCCGCCGCCGGTGTCCGGCGAGCAGGCGGTGGACGTGATGACCTTGCTGGAAGCGGGGCTCGACAGCTACCGCCAGGGGCGCTGGGTGCGCCTGAAGGAAGGCAACAGCAACCTCCGCCGGCTGCACGCCCGTCGCTGAGGCGAATCAGCCAGGCACGACAAGAGGGCCTTGGCCAAGGAAGCTTGGCCAAGGCAAATTCGACCAAGGCACGTTGACCAGGGGGCCGTCAGGGCCCCCTGGTCGTATTGGTAGGGTGGGTCTTACCAAAGTGAGGTATCGGCCTGCTCGCCCTTGAGCTTGTCCCGGGCGATGTACAGCGCAGCGATGGCGCGGGCCTCGTGGAAGTCCTCCCGGGCGAGCAGCGCGGTTATGCTGTCCAGCGCATGGGTCTCCACCACCAGCGGCTCCGGCTCATCGCCCTCCAGGCGCTTGGGGTAGAGGTCGCTCGCCAGCATGACCTGCATACGCTGGCGCATATAGTTGGGCGACAGGGAAAGCTCAACCAGCGGTTCGATACGCCGGGCGCCCACACCACACTCTTCCATCAGCTCGCGGTTGGCGGCGGTGACGATGTCCTCGCCGGGGTCCACGACGCCCTTGGGCAGGGTCAGTACATAGTCCTCGAAACCGGCGGCGTACTCTCGGATGAGCAGTACATGGTCGGGGTCGGGCATGGCGACGATCATGACCGCGCCGATGCCCTTGCCGTTGCCAAGCAGCCGTTCGAAGTGACGCTCGGCGCCGTTGGAAAAGCGCAGTTCGAGTTCCTCGACCCGGAACAGACGGCTCTCGGCGACGGTCTTGCGTGAGAGGATGCGGGGTTTTTCCGGGGAACTGTCGTCCATGGGAGCTCCTGGGCGGTGGGATGGGCTGATGAATAGCGTAATGACTAGGGCTTGTCTGAAAAGTGCCTGCGCTCGGTAATACGGCGTTAAAAATCGGATCAACATGCTCATTTACACCCCGTAAACTGCGCTGTCTCACCGATTTTTGCCTTGTCTAACCTTCGCTCGTCGACTTTTCGGACAGAGCCTAGCGTAATGAACATGGGGTTGGCGGCGTCGCGGGACATCCGCCGTCCGCACCGGGCCGAGACCAGGCGCAAGCGCCCGGGCTGCGAGCCCGAATGCCTTTGAGGTACACTAACACGTTACTCAGGTGTCGGCGGACGTTCGCCGGCGCAGTGGAACAAGCATTGAGCTGGTGATGGCTGGAGATGAGGTAATGCTCGATTGGGACACCATCGATACCGTGCTGCTGGACATGGACGGCACCTTGCTGGACTTGCACTTCGACAGTCATTTCTGGCTGGAGCATCTGCCTCGCCGCTACGTAGAACTGCACAAGCTGGATGAGGCCACCCAGGAAGTGGTGCGCGCGCGGATCATCCGGGAGCAGGGCACTCTCAACTGGTACAGCCTGGCCTACTGGAGCCGCGAGCTCGACGTGGATATCGTCGCGCTCAAGCGCGAGGTCCAGCATCTGATCGGCCTGCGCGGCGATGCTCTGGACTTTCTGGGCTGGCTCAAGAGCGCCCATCCGCGAGTGGTGCTGGCGACCAACGCCGATCGCGAGAGTCTGGCGCTGAAGCTGCCGCTGACGGGCCTCGACGACTACCTTGACGCCATCGTGTCGTCTGCCGATATCGGTGAGCCCAAGGAAGAACAGGCGTTCTGGCATGCGCTCAACGAGATCGAGCCCTTCGACCGCGAGCGGACCCTGTTCATCGACGACAACGCGGCGGTGCTCGAAAGCGCCCGCGAGTACGGTATTCGCCATCTGCTGGGGATCCGCCAGCCGGACAGCCGGCGGCCGGAGAAGTCGCTCAAGGACTTTATCGCGCTGGACCGTTTCGCCGATATCATGCCCTCGGCGCCGCAGACTCCGGAGGCCCCCCGTGGATAGCGTCAGACTCGACAAGTGGCTGTGGGCGGCACGATTCTTCAAGACCCGCGCCCTGGCCAAGAAGGCCATCGAGGGTGGCAAGGTCGAGGTCGACGGGGCCAGGGCCAAGACCAGCAAGTCGGTGAGCCCCGGCATGTTGATACGTGCGCCTCAGGGCTGGGATGTGTGGGAGGTCGAGGTGCTCGAGGTCAGCGAGCAGCGTCGTGGGGCGCCGGAGGCGCGGCGGCTGTACCAGGAGACCGAGCAGAGTCGCGAACGTCGCGAGCGCGAGGCCGATCAGCGCCGCCAGGCCAACGAGGTCTTCAAGCATCCGCTCAAGCGCCCCGACAAGCGGGCGCGCCGCGATATCAAGCGCTTCCAGCGCGAGGGCGGCTCCTGACGGCGCGCGTCGCGCTCATCCCAGCGCCCTCGTCGAACACCCTTCTTTTCGTCAGACGCGCGCCCGCCGGGGCGCGCCCAGCAGAGATCGTTTTTCATGGCTGATCAGATACAGCGATTCATTATCGATGACACCAACGTCCGCGGCGAAGTCACCCGCCTGTCCGAGGCCTACGACGAGGTGCTCAAGCGTCACGAGTATCCGGCCGCCGTCAATCGTCAGCTCGGTGAACTGCTGGCGGCGGTGGCTCTGTTGACCGACACCGTGAAGCTTGACGGCACCATGACCCTCGAGGTGCGCGGCAGTGGTGACGTCTCCCTGATGATGGCGGAGTCCAATCCTGGCGGTGAGCTTCGCGCCATCGCCCGCCTCGCCGAAGATGCGGCACTGCCCGGCGATGAGGCCGGCTTTCGCGAGCTGGTGGGAGAAGGCCAGATCGTGATCACCCTCGACCCCAAGGAAGGGCGGCGCTATCAGGGTATCGTCGGCATCGAGCACGATCGCCTGGCCGGCTGCCTGGAAGCCTACTTCACCCAGTCCGAGCAGCTGCCCACGCGGCTGTGGCTGGCGGCGGACGGTGTCAGCGCCGGTGGCCTGCTGCTGCAGCGACTGCCCGACGAGTCGCTCAATCAGGATGACGACGCCTGGGATCGCGCCTATCACTTGGCTGCCACCCTCAGCGAACAGGAATTGCTGGAACTGGATGCGGCAACTTTGCTGGTGCGGCTGTTCCATGAGGAGCCATTGCGTACCTTCGAATCCAAGGCGTTGCGTTTTGGTTGTACTTGTTCTCGTTCGCGCATCGCCGGGGGACTGATGTCGCTGGGGCACGAGGAATTGCGTCAGATCGTCGCGGAGCAAGGTACGATCGAGACCCAGTGTCACTTCTGCAACACCCGCTACGCCTTCACCGCGGCCGATGTCGAAGCCTTGATCGAGGACCCCAGCGACGGCAGCCCAACGGTGCATTGAGCGGTTGCAGCGTCCAGGCCCGAGCCGTTTCGCTGGCATGAATGGCAGGCTCGAGGTTATCGGGACTGCGGTGGCGGTTGCAGGTTTGTAGTGGAATGACAGGAAATGCACCAAAAAGGCCGAAATGTTGTAATTTAACTACAATAACGTCTTGAAAAATGGGCATTTCCTGTCTCGGGGTTTTTTGCCATAATCCCCGCCGATCCCGGACGCGTCGTCAGTCGAAGAAGACGGTCGAACCGCGTAGTCGACTCGCCGGATCCCTTGCGCCGTTCGCCCTGTCGGATGGCGCCAGTCCACGAGAGAGAAGCCGAAGGCCCAGGAATCCTATGACCACCACCACGCAGTCTTCTACCGTTCACGTCAACCTCAGCACTGCCGAGCTCATCGAGCGTGCGGTGGCCCAGGGCGAGGGCCGACTGGCCTCCCACGGCGCCCTCGTGGTCAAGACGGGTGAACGTACCGGGCGCTCCCCCAAGGACCGGTTCATCGTCGACGAACCGTCCACCAGTGCCCAGATCGACTGGGGCAGCGTCAACCGTCCCTTCGACGCCGAGCGTTTCGATGCACTGTGGGAGCGAGTGGAAGGCTACCTGGGCGAGAAGGACAGCTATGTCAGCGAGCTTCACGTGGGCAGCGATCCGACCCACTACCTGCCGGTTCGTGTGACCACCGAGACCGCCTGGCACAACCTCTTTGGCCGCACCATGTTCGTGCGTCCCGAGGCCTACAATGCGTCACGCAAGGACGAGTGGGAAATCCAGAATGCCCCGCACTTCGTGTGTGAGCCGAGCCGTGACGGCACCAACTCCGATGGCTGCGTGATCATCAACTTCGCCAAGCGCCGGGTGCTGATCGCCGGCATGCGTTACGCCGGCGAGATGAAGAAGGCCATGTTCTCGGTGCAGAACTTCCTGCTGCCCGAGGCCGACGTGCTGCCCATGCACTGCAGCGCCAACGTCGGCGAAGACGGCGAGACCACCCTGTTCTTCGGCCTGTCCGGCACTGGCAAGACCACCCTGTCAGCGGACCCGGGTCGCTACCTGATCGGCGACGACGAGCACGGCTGGGGCGTCGGTACCGTGTTCAACTTCGAGGGTGGCTGCTACGCCAAGTGCATCGACCTGTCGGAAAAGAACGAGCCGGTCATCTGGAATGCCATCAAGTTCGGTACCGTGCTCGAGAACGTGGTGCTCAACGATCGTCGTGAGCCGAACTACGCCGACGACAGCCTGACCCAGAATTCCCGCGCCGCCTATCCGCTCGAGCACGTCGACAAGCGTGTGGCCGAGAACCGCGCCGGCGAGCCCAACGCCATCGTCTTTCTGACCTGTGACATGAGTGGCGTGCTGCCGCCGGTGTCGGTGCTGTCCAAGGAGGCCGCCGCCTATCACTTCCTGTCCGGCTACACCGCCAAGGTGGGCTCCACCGAGATGGGCTCTTCCAGCGGTCTGGAAGCGACCTTCTCCACCTGCTTCGGTGCGCCGTTCTTCCCGCGCCCGGCCCGCGAGTACGCGGATCTGCTGATCAAGCGCGTGGCCGAGAAGGACGCCCAGGTCTACCTGGTCAACACCGGCTGGACCGGCGGTGCTTACGGCGAGGGCGGCTCACGCTTCTCCATCCCGACCACCCGCGCCATCATCCACGCGATCCAGACCGGCGTGCTGCGTGACGTGGAAACCCGCCACATCGACGGCCTGAACCTGTCGGTGCCGGTGTCCGTGCCCGGCGTCGACTCCAGCCTGCTGGACCCGCGTCAGACCTGGGAAGACCAGGCAGCCTACGATCGCAAGCGCAGCGAACTGGCAGGCAAGTTTGTAGAGAACTTCAAGAAGTTCGACGGCGTCAGCGACGCCATCGTCAAGGCAGGCCCGAGCCTGGTCTAGGCGGCTCCGGGCCTGGTTTAACCTGCGGGTTGCCAAGGCAGTAAACGACTGAACCTTGCCGCGAGGCAGGGGTCGAGAAGAGGAGAAGGCGATGGCCTTCTCCTCTTTTTTTGCTCTTGTTCCAGCGCCTTGCCGTCGATAGTTGGCGAAGGTCCGGACGGACAGCGACGATTGAGTGTAAGGAAGGGGAGGGGCAGACCGACCCAGCACAATCCTTGACGCAGGAGACTCTACAATGAAACGACGCAACTTCCTCGCACTGCTCGGGCTCGGCGGCCTCGCCAGCATGGTGCCGGCGGTGGCCAATGCCCGCCCTGAGCTGGAGCTTTCGCCAAGTCCCGATATCGAGCCGCTGGAATTGAGCGAGAGCGAGTGGCGTGAGCGCCTGAGCCCGGCCCAGTACGATGTGCTGCGCGAGGCAGGGACCGAGCCGGCAGGCTCCAGTCCGCTCGACGGCGAGAAGCGTGAAGGTGAATTTCGCTGTGCCGGTTGTGATCTGTTGTTGTTCACCAGCGCCATGAAGTACGACTCCGGCACCGGCTGGCCGAGCTTCTACGAGCACGTGGAGGGCCACCTGCTGACCAGTGTGGACTACAAGATCCTGTGGCCGCGTACCGAGTACCACTGCGCTCGCTGTGGTGGTCATCAGGGGCACGTGTTCGAGGATGGGCCCGATCCCACCGGTCTGCGCTGGTGCAACAACGGGGTCGCGCTCAAGTTCGTTCCGGCCTGAACGAAAAGCTGCCCGGGGGATGACGCCGGGCAGCGGGTGGCGGCGGCGCAAAAGGGCGCTTTGTGATACCTTGGCGGGATCACAGACGTCGTATTGCCAAGGATTTCATGGACGCTACAGCCAAGATCATTGCCCGCCTGGCCGAAGAACTGGCGGTCAAGACCCCTCAGATCTCCGCGACCGTCGAGCTGCTGGATGGCGGCGCGACGGTGCCGTTCATTGCGCGCTATCGGAAGGAAGTGACCGGAGGACTCGACGATACCCAGCTGCGCAACCTGGAAGAGCGCCTGGGCTATCTGCGTGAACTGGAAGAGCGCCGCACCACAGTGCTTGCGGCCATCGACGAGCAGGGCAAGCTCAGCGATTCGCTGGCCGCCAGCATCCAGGCTGCCGATACCAAGCAGCGCCTGGAAGACCTCTACCTGCCCTATCGCAAGAAGCGCCGGACCAAGGCACAGATCGCCCGGGAAGCGGGTCTCGAGCCGCTGGCCGACGCGCTGCTGGCCGATCCGACCCTCGACCCCGAGACCGAAGCCGCGGGCTACCTGCGGCCTGCCGAAGGCGAGACGCCGGCGATCGAAGACGCCAAGGCGGCGCTCGATGGTGCCAAGCAGATCCTGATGGAGCGCTTCGCCGAGGACCCCGAGCTGGTCGGGCGCCTGCGCGAGAGACTGTGGAGCGAGGGCGAGCTGTCCAGCCGCGTGATCGCCGGCAAGGAGCAGGAAGGTGCCAAGTTCTCCGACTACTTCGAACACGACGAACGGCTTGCCAAGGTGCCTTCTCACCGCGCCCTGGCGATGTTCCGTGGCCGCAACGAGGGTGTGCTGGCGCTGGCGTTGCGCCTGCCTGGCGAAGACGAGGCGCCGGTGCACCCAGCCCAGGTCGCCATCGCGCGTCACTTCGAGATTCGCGACGAGGGGCGCAAGGCCGACCGCTGGCTGGCCGAGGTGGTGCGCTGGACATGGCGGGTCAAGCTCTACACCCACCTCGAGACCGAGCTGATGGGGCGTCTGCGTGAGCGGGCAGAAGGCGAGGCCATCGACGTCTTCGCCGCCAACCTCAAGGATCTGCTGCTGGCGGCGCCGGCCGGCCCCAAGGCCACGCTGGCCATCGATCCCGGCCTGCGCACCGGCTGCAAGGTGGCGGTGGTCGATGCCACCGGGCAGTTCCTCGAGCAGGCCACCATCTTTCCCCACGCCCCGCGCAATCAGTGGGATGCGTCGCTTGCCGAACTGGCGAAACTGGTCAAGAAACACGGCGTCGAGCTGATCGCCGTGGGCAACGGCACCGCCAGCCGGGAGACCGATCGGCTGGCCGGGGATCTGCTCAAGGCGATGAAGGATCCCCGGTTGTCGAAGGTCATGGTCTCGGAGGCGGGGGCCTCGGTGTACTCTGCCTCAGAATATGCCTCCCGCGAGCTGCCTGATCTCGACGTGACCATTCGTGGCGCGGTGTCGATCGCGCGCCGCCTGCAGGACCCCCTGGCCGAGCTGGTCAAGATCGAACCCAAGTCCATCGGCGTCGGCCAGTACCAGCACGATGTCTCCCAGGTCCAGCTGTCACGCAGCCTCGAAGTGGTCATCGAGGACTGCGTCAACGCGGTGGGGGTCGACCTCAATACCGCCTCCTCGGCGCTGCTGTCGCGGGTGGCGGGGCTCAATCCGGGGCTGGCCGAGAACATCGTCACCCAGCGCAACGCCAAGGGCGCCTTCCGTGATCGCCGTGATCTGCTCGAGGTGTCCCGGCTGGGGCCCAAGACGTTCGAGCAGTGCGCCGGCTTCCTGCGCATCATGAATGGCGCCAATCCGCTGGACGCCAGCGCCGTGCACCCGGAGGCCTATCCGCTGGTCGAGCGTATCGCCGAGCGCAGCGGGCGCGAGCTGTCCGGGCTGATCGGCGACAGCGCCACGCTGAAGGCGCTCAAGCCCAGCGAGTTTGCCGACGAGCGCTTCGGGGTGCCCACCGTCAGCGATATCATCGCCGAGCTCGACAAGCCTGGCCGCGACCCTCGTCCCGAGTTCCGTGCAGCGCAGTTCCGCGAGGGCGTCGAGACGCTCAAGGACCTCGAGCCGGGCATGGTGCTGGAAGGTACCGTGACCAACGTCACCCACTTCGGTGCCTTCGTCGATATCGGTGTGCATCAGGACGGTCTTGTGCACATTTCAGCGCTGTCGGATCGCTTCGTCGAGGATCCACGCACCGTGGTCAAGGCGGGCGACATCGTCAAGGTCAAGGTGATGAACGTGGATCTGCAGCGCTCGCGTATCGGGCTGTCCATGCGCATGGACGATACGCCCGACAGCGCCGACGGAGGTGACGCTCGCCAGGCCCCCAGACGTCGCGAAGGCGGGGGCAAGGGCCCTCGGAGCCAGCAGGGTCGCGGTCAGGCAGGCAAGGGAGGGCGCGACGAGGCCGCTCCCATGGGCGCCCTGGGTGCCGCTCTGCTCAAGGCGAAGCAGGGTCGTTCTTGAAACCTGCCAATGGAACGCCATAATCTGTCGACCTTATCCAGCGATCTCGACTGTCGACCGTATCTGTCGACTGAAACAACGGGCGCCTGAGCGCCCGTTGCCGTCGCCGCCATTCGAAGCAGGCCCCCGGGCCCTTCCACGACACGGGGTGTTCACCTTGTCCACTCAGCTTTCTTCGCTCCTCGAACGCCTGCGCGGCCCGGCGGCCGCACGACGCTTCGGCCGCCTGCGCCGCGGCATTGAAAAGGAGGGGCTTCGGGTCGACGACCGCGGCGTGATCGCGGCGACCTTCCATCCCCGGGCGCTGGGCTCCAAACTGACCCACCCCCATATCACCACGGACTACTCCGAGGCGCTGCTGGAGTACATCACGCCGGTCTACAGCCGTCCCGACGAGGCGCTGGAATTTCTGGCCGATCTCCACCGCTACACCTATCGCCATCTGGACGACGAGTGGATCTGGCCGGCCAGCATGCCTTCCCGGCTCAATGGCAACGACAGCGTGCCCATCGCCGACTACGGGAGCTCCAACGTCGGCACCATGAAGCATGTCTATCGTCGCGGCCTGGACGCTCGCTACGGGCGGATCATGCAGTCGATCGCCGGCATCCACTACAACGTGTCGCTGCCGGACGACCTGTGGACGCTGCTGCAGACCCTGGACGAGCAGGAGCAGGTGTCCATGGGCGAGTACCGCTCCTCGCGCTACTTCGGGCTGATCCGCAACTTCCGACGCCATAGCTGGTTGCTGCTGTATCTGTTCGGTGCATCGCCCGCCATCGACGACAGCTTTCTGGATGACGGCGAGATTCCCGAGGGTCTGGAACGCCTCGGCGAGCGCACCCTGGTATCTCGCTATGCGACCAGCTTGCGGATGTCCGATCTGGGCTACCAGAACAAGGTGCAGGATCAGCTCAAGATCTGCTTCAATTCGTTGTCGAATTACGTCAACACCCTGCGCCATGCCATCGCCACCGGCTGGCCGGACTACGAGGCGTTGGGTGTGCGTGATGGCGATAGCTGGCGTCAGCTCAACGCCAACATCCTGCAGATCGAGAACGAGTACTACAGCGATATCCGTCCCAAGCGGGTCACTCGTCACGACGAGACACCGAGCCAGGCCCTCGAGGCCCGCGGTGTCGAGTACATCGAGGTCCGCTGTCTGGATATCGATCCCTTCGCTACCCTGGGGATCGATGCCGCCCAGACCCGCTTTCTCGACACCTTCCTGGTGTGGTGCCTGCTGTCCGACAGTCCCTGGATCTCCGACGAGGAGTGTGACCACCTGGACGACAATCGTCGCCTGGTGGTGGAACGCGGTCGCGAGCCCGGGCTCGAGCTCAATGACCGAGGCAACCGCCGCGGTCTGGCCGACTGGAGTCGCGCCATCGTCGCCGAGATGCGCGAGGTCGCCGCGCTGCTCGACCAGCTCGAGGATGGCAGTCCCCACCAGCAGGCGGTGGACGCGATCGCGCCGCGCATCGATGATCCGTCGCTGACGCCTTCTGCTCGCGTGCTGGCGCGCCTCGAGGACAACGGTGAGGAGTTTGTCGAGGCCATGGTCGCCATCGCCCGTGAGCAGGCCGCTGCGCTGGCTGACGAGCCGCTCAACCGGTGTCGTGCGTCCATGCTGGAAGACCTGGTCGAGACCTCTCATCAGCAGCAGCGGGAGATCGAGGCATCCGACACCAGCGATTTTGCTCAATTCCTGAGCGACTATTTCAGCCGAGCCCGGGAGACCCGGGCGTTGGCACCCACGGATCAACCGACCCATAGCGGAGAGAGCCTGAAATGAGCGAGTGGAGCCTGCGGCAGTGGAGCCTGGCGGGACTGGGCTTTTGCGTGGCAATGATGGCCGTGGCCCTGGGGCTTGAGCACCTGGTCGGGCTCGAGCCCTGTCCGCTTTGTGTGTTTCAGCGGGTGGCGGTGATCGCGGCAGGGCTGGTGTTTGCCGTGGCCGCGCTGCATGGACCTCGTGGTGCATTCGCCACAGTGGCCTACAGCGGTCTGGCGGCCCTGGCGGTGCTGTCCGGGATCGCCGTTGCCGGGCGTCATCTGTGGCTGCAGTCGCTGCCGGCGGATCAGGTGCCGAGCTGTGGCCCCGGTCTCGATTACATGATCGATGTGCTGCCGCTGCAGAAGGTCATCGCCTCGGTGTTGTCCGGCTCCGGCGAGTGCGCCGAGGTCGGCGCTACCCTGCTCGGGCTGTCGCTGCCAGGCTGGACGTTGATCGGCTTTGTGGTACTGCTGGCGGTGCCGGTGGGCATGCTCACGACGCTGCGGGCCACGACCAGCGGCTATCGCTGGAACGGCTGAAGCTTGGCGGTAGAGGCGTTCTCTGCGCCGTTTTGCTGTCGGTGATGACGGCCAATCAGGTACTTGGCATGCATTCGTTGACAGGGGCGGCGGCACGAGGGAGTCTGTTCATCCGCCTGGATTCGGGGTGAGGCAGTGCTAGGGAGGCCGCCATGTTGGAAGATTGCAAGACCGCTCGCGAACGCTGGGGAGGCGTCCATCGACTGATCGACCGCTGGCTCGAGCAGCGCGAGGGTCTGCTCGTTGTCTTGAATGAGCTCGAACAGTCATGCGATGCGGATCTGGAAACCATCACCAAGGAACGCATCGATACCTTCAGCGAGACGCTGATGGACTACATCAGCGCCGGCCATTTCGAGGTCTATCCGCAATTGAGGGAAGAGGCGCGTGCCTTCGATGACACGTCGGCACTGAATATTGCCGATCGTCTGCTGGAACGCCTCGAGATGTCCACCGAACTGGTGCTGTCCTTCGACGAGGACTACTCTACTCCGGTGCGCTGCCAACGCTTTCTGCCGCGTTTGCCGGCCTGGCTTGAGCGACTGAAGAAGGGGCTGTCGGAGCGCTTTGGCCTGGAAGATCAGCTGATTGCACGGCTTCACGACGAGCACGCACCCGCCGAAGGCGTCTCCTGAAAGGTGGTGCCGGCAGTGAACTAACGGCGGGGAGACCAGCAGCGTGGGCATAGGTCAGGCTCGTTGCGAGGCCGCTGGGCGATAACACCGAGGGCTTTGGCGGCGTCGTTCGCAGCAGGCCGACGATTATGCCCGGGGCCGATACTCGAGGATCCGACACTTCCGGATCTGGCTCTTGAGGGGGCGCGACGTCAGGTCGTCCAGGCGGACGTGTCTGGCGACAGCCCAGGTCGACGGTGCCAGGCCAGGTCAATTGCGTCGGGCCAATTGAGTTTTGTGCACTGCAAGCATAAGATTTTCCGCGTCCTGAACGCCGCCCGAGGCAGCCAAGGTGTCGGCCGACGTCTGCATGATGCCGCCCGGGCCCCTTCACGGCGACAATCCCAAGGAGCCATGATGAAAGACCCCGTACGTATTGCCATCACCGGTGCCGCCGGTCAGATCAGCTACTCTCTCGCCTTCCGTATCGCCGCAGGCGACATGCTGGGCCCGGACCAACCGGTCATCCTGCAGCTGCTCGAGATCACTCCGGCCATGGAAGCGCTGAATGGCGTGGTGATGGAGCTCAACGACTGCGCCTTCCCGCTGGTTCAGGACATCGTCGCCACCGACGATGCCAACGTGGCCTTCAAGGACGCCGACTTCGCCCTGCTGGTGGGTGCCCGTCCGCGCGGTCCGGGCATGGAGCGCAAGGACCTGCTCGAGGCCAACGCCGCCATCTTCTCCGCCCAGGGCAAGGCCATCAACGACAACGCCAGCCGTGACATTCGCGTGCTGGTGGTGGGCAACCCGGCCAACACCAACGCCCTGATCGCCTCCTGCAACGCGCCGGACCTCGACGCCGGCCAGTTCACCGCGATGATGCGTCTGGACCACAACCGGGCCAAGACTCAGCTGGCGCAGAAGGCCGGCAAGCACGTCACCGACGTCGACAGCATGATCGTCTGGGGTAACCACAGCGCGACCCAGTACCCGGATCTGTCCCACTGCAAGGTGGACGGCAAGCCGGCCTTCGACCTGGTCGAGCGCGACTGGTACGAAAACGACTTCATCCCGACCGTGCAGCAGCGTGGCGCCGCCATCATCAAGGCGCGTGGTGCATCCTCCGCTGCCTCCGCCGCATCCGCCGCCATCGATCACATGCGTGATTGGGCGCTGGGCAGCGACGGCATCGTCAGCATGGGCATTCCTGCCGACGGCAGCTACGGCGTCGAGCCGGGCATCATGTATTCCTACCCGGTGGTGTGCAAGGACGGCAAGTACGAGATCGTCCAGGGCCTCGAGGTCGACGAGTTCAGCCGCACCAAGATGAAGGCGACCGAAGACGAGCTGCGCGAAGAGCGCGCTGCGGTCGAGCACCTGCTGGGCTGATATCGGTCTCGCAAGGCCCGACAGGTCCTTGCAGAGCATCGCCGGCACGTCGACCAGTGGTCATCGTGCCAACGAAGAACCCCGCCACATTGTGGCGGGGTTCTTTTGTGGATGGCGTCGGCGTCGTGCGAGGGGGCTTGTCTCAACCGCGCTTGGCTCAACCGCGCAGGGAGATGATCTTCCAGCCCTTGGCCTCGGCGACTTCGCGCAGGGCCGGGTCCGGGTCCACCGCGACCGGATGATCGACCTGCTCGAGCAGCGGCAGGTCGTTGTGGGAGTCGCTGTAGAACCAGGCGCCGTCGAGGGTGTCGTCGCGCTCAGAAAGCCACTGTTCCAGGCGGGTCACCTTGCCCTGCTGAAAGCTCGGCACGCCGCTGACCCGGCCGGTGTAGCGGCCATCGACGAGCTCCGGTTCCACGGCGATCAGGTCATCGATGCCCAGGCGTTCGGCGATGGGGCCAGTGATGAAGCGATTGGTAGCGGTGATGATCAGAAGGGTGTCGCCCCGTGCGCGGTGGCGGGCGATCAGTTCCTCGGCCTGGGGCAGGATGGCGGGCTCGATCTTGCTGGCCATGAACTGCTGATGCCAGGCGGCGAGCTGTTCCATGGAATTGTCCGCCAGTGGCTTCAGGGCCACCTCCAGGAAGGCCATCATGTCGAGACGACCGGCGTCGTAGTCGGCCTTGAAACGGTCATTGGCCTCGCGATAGGCCACCGCGTCCACGGCGCCCTGCTCGAGCAGGAATTCGCCCCAGGCATGGTCGCTGTCGATCGACAGCAGGGTATTGTCCAAATCGAAGATGGCCAGACTCAAGGTGTGTCTCCCGGCGCTTGGGTGAGGCGACCTCCCGGCCCGGCGATCTGTGTCGGAGTGGCCAGCAACAGGCGTACGTCATGCCCATGGGCCCCTGGCCCGGGAAGGCCACAAAGGGGGCGATTATGTCAGAACCTCGGCAGGGGTTCGAGATGTCGTATTGATGCGCTTCGAGCCATTGTGGAAGAATGCAGTCAATACCGATTGGAAAGGTGAAGCCCGTGATCGACGCAGACGGCTTTCGCCCCAACGTTGGCATCATCATCGTCAACGACCAGGGGCAGCTGCTATGGGCGCGTCGGGTAGGGCAGAACGCGTGGCAATTTCCCCAGGGAGGCATCAAGTCAGATGAGACGCCCCAGCAGGCTTTGTTCAGAGAGCTCCACGAAGAAATCGGCCTGACCGCCGAGGATGTGGAGGTACTGGCCTGCACCAGGGGGTGGCTACGCTACCGCCTGCCGCGACGCATGGTTCGCACACATTCGCGCCCAGTGTGCATAGGACAGAAACAGAAGTGGTTCCTGCTGCGGATCCGCTGCCAGGAAAGCCGCATCTGTGTGGATGGCACCCCCAAGCCCGAGTTCGATGGCTGGCGTTGGGTCAGTTACTGGTATCCGCTGGGGCAGGTGGTACCGTTCAAGAGGGAGGTCTACCGCCGAGCACTACGTGAGCTATTGCCTCGCGCCCAGAGCCTGGCGCTGGAGAAGGGATGAATCCAGCGCCCGCGGCAGCACATCAGCCACGTCGGCGAGAGGCCGGTGGCGTTGCTGCCTCCCACTTATCGTTCGGTCGCCCCATGGCCGGACCAGTACAAGAACAGGGGTGAGACCTTTCCATGCTCAAGGTCCTGCAACGAATCATTCAGGAGGTCAACAGCGCGCGCAGCCTGGACGCGGCGCTGGCGACCCTGGTGCGCCGGACACGCAAGGCGATGCAGACCGATGTCTGTTCGTTCTACCTGTTCGACGGCGAACGCGATGCGCTGGTGCTGATGGAGACCATCGGCCTGAGAACCCAGGCGGTGGGCCAGGTGGCGCTGCCGGTAGGGGAGGGGCTGGTCGGCACCGTGGCCCGCCGCGAGGAACCGCTCAACCTGGAGGACGCCCAGGCTCACCCCAGTTTCCGTTACTTCGAGGCCACCGGTGAAGAGCGCTACTCGAGCTTTCTCGGTGTGCCCATCATCCATCAGCGCCGCATGCTCGGTGTACTGGTGGTGCAACAGGCAGAGCGTCGTCGTTACGATGAATCCGACGAGGCCTTCCTGGTCACCATGGGCGCCCAGCTTGCCGGCGTGCTGGCCCATGCGCTGGCCACTGGTGGGTTGACCTGCCCGGCCTTTCCCGGCGTCCAGGCGACCTTCATCGGGGTCGCCGCCTCACCCGGCATGGCCATCGGCGAGGCGGTGGTGCTGTCACCGCCGGCCGATCTCGACAGCGTGCCGGATCTGGTGCCCACCGACGTCGAGTTCGAGATCGCACGGCTCAAGGACGCCATCGCTCGGGTGCGCGAAGAGATTCGTGCCGCCGGCGAGCGGCTGGCCAATCGTATCTCGGCCCAGGAACTGGCGCTGTTCGACGTCTATCAGCAGATGCTCGGCGAGGCGGCGCTGTCCCAGGAAGTCGAAAAGCGTATCCGCGAGGGCCAGTGGGCGCCCGGCGCCCTGGCCGACGTGGTGCGCCGCCATGTGCAGTATCTTGAGCGTGTGGACGACGATTACCTGAGAGAGCGTGCCGCCGACGTGCGCGATCTCGGACGCCGAGTGCTGGCCCATCTGCAGGAAGAGTCGCCGCGGTTGCCCGAACACTACCCCCAGGGGGCCATCCTGATCGGTGACGAGATCAGCGTCGCGCTGCTTGGCGAGGTGCCCCGGGACCGACTTGGCGGACTGATCTCGGTACGAGGGTCGAGCAACTCCCATGTGGCCATCATCGCCCGTGCCATGGGGATTCCGCTGGTGTCGGGGATGATCGACCTGCCATTGCCGCGACTCGACGGCGCCCCGCTGGTGCTGGATGGTCACCGAGGGCGCGTGTTCGTGCGTCCTGGCCCGGAGCTGGTGGCCCATTACCAGAGCCAGATCGACGAGGAGAAGGCCCTGGCGGCGCTGCTCGAACACGAGCAGGACCTGCCCAGCGTGACCCCGGACGGTCACGCCATGACGCTGATGGTCAATACCGGACTGACCGTCGATACGGTCGCATCGCTCAAGACGCGTATCGGCGGGGTAGGGCTGTATCGCACCGAAGTGCCGTTCATGATCACCGAACGTTTCCCCGGCGAGCAGGAGCAGACCCGGCTGTACAGGGAGCAGCTCGAGAGCTTTGCCCCGCTTCCGGTGGTGATGCGGACCCTGGATATCGGTGGCGACAAGGACCTGCCGTACTTCCCCATCGAAGAGGCCAACCCCTTCCTCGGCTGGCGCGGTATTCGCGTCACCCTGGATCACCCCGAAGTGCTGATGGTACAGCTGCGCGCCATGCTCCGGGCCTCCCAGGGGCTCGACAACCTCGAGCTGCTGCTGCCCATGGTGACCAATGTCGATGAAGTCGATGACACCCTGAAGCTGATCGAGCGGGCGATCATCGAGCTGGGCGAAGAGGGGGTGGAAGTGCGCCGGCCGCGCCTCGGGGTGATGCTCGAGGTGCCGGCGACGCTTTACCAGCTCAGGGCACTGGCGGCGCGGGTCGACTTTTTCTCCGTGGGCAGCAACGACCTGACCCAGTACCTGCTGGCGGTGGATCGCAACAACCCGCGGGTCGCTGACCTCTACGATTCCTGTCACCCTGCGGTGCTGTCGGCGCTGCATCGCCTGGCCGCCGAGAGCAGCGAGCTGAATGTGCCGACCTCGGTGTGCGGCGAACTCGCCGGCGACCCGGCTGGTGCGCTGCTGCTGATGGGCATGGGCTTCCGGGTGCTGTCGATGAATGGCCCCAACCTGCCCCGCGTGCGGGCGGCCATTCGTCGGGTATCGCGAGAGGCGGCAGCCGAGCTGGTGGAGCAGACCCTTGCGCTGGAAACGCCAGCCGAGGTGCGCGCCCACCTGGCGAGCCGCATGCAGGCCTGGCAGCTGGCCCATCTGCTGCCGCCCAGGGATTGAGCGAGGCAGCGGCCGTCAAGGATGGCCGCGCGCCTTGGCATCTCGCAGCGTGGCCAGCGACGCTTCAGCCGTCTCGGTCGATGGTCAGCGCCAGCCGGGTCTCGCCCTGAGGCCGCCCGCCCGGGCCAAAGCGCCGTTCCGAGATGTCGAAACGCTCGCCGTTCACGTCGCGGTGCAGCGTCAACTCGCTGGTGGCACGGGTGCCGTAGTCGTCGCCGACGATAAAGGCCGGTGACAGGAAGCGTTCGAGCTCCAGCCCCACGCCGGTGTCCGGCAGGCTAGCGTCCGGCGCCGGGTGGCGGTCGAGGAAGCCCTGGCGGGCGTTTGCCAGGGAGGCGTGTCTGGCCTCGGCGATGTCTTCGGCCAGGGCGTTGCGCACCTGGACCAGCTTGGGCCAGGGGGTATCCAGAGAGGCGTTGGACAGGCCGTGCACTCCGGCCTCGACCGCCTGCAGTGCGCAGCCGTGGCGATGCCGCTCGAGGTGCCAAAGCCGCTTGCCGTCGCCGATCAGCAGATTGAAGCCACCGTAGCGCAATGCCTCGCCCGCACTCTGGCATTCGAGCCAGGCCTCGAGGTCATCGGTTTCGAGGCCACGGCGCACCAGCAGGCCGCGGCTTTCGCTCGGTTGCGGTGGTATCAGTTCCGGGTCGCGAACATTGGTGATGGCGGCGAAGCGGCCGCGACGATGGATGCCGAGCCAGGTCCCGCCGGCCTCGAGGTCGCGACCGGCGACCAGTCCCGGGGCGTCCGGCCAGGCGGCCAGGGGCGCGGTGGGGCGCGCGTGGACCTCGTCGCGGTTGGCGATCAAGGTGATCGGCCGCGCACTGTCCGGGGCGAAGTGAAAGGCAATCAGGCACATGGGCGCAGCGTAGCCGGATTTTCTGCCCAGGGGAATCCGGGGAGAGCCTGCAACTGTGCCACCATGACAGGCTGCGGCCGGCAACGTACACTCTTGGCTTCTTCATTCAACAGGATGGAAGATGGAAGGCGACGATAGCAGGGATCGCTTTTGGCGCAGGCTGGTGATTCCCATCCTGTGGCCGGTGGTAGCCGCCCAGGGGGTGCTGCTGGCGCTGTGTCTGGTGCTGGGCGCCTCGCTGCACTGGCTGATGCCCGCCGCCGCCGGCTGGAGCACCACCCTGTGGATCGTCATGGGTCTGCTGGTGGGCACCACGCTCAACATCCTCGTCTTCCTGGTGCTGCTCAAGCATCGCCTATCCCGCGCTCAGCGTGACTTCGACAGCCTGCTCGAACGGGTCGAGAGCCAGTTGTCGCCACAACTCGATGGGCGGCACGAAGCCCCCTCGCCGGAAGACTCGCTGATGGAGCGAGTCAGGTGGCTGCTCGAGGCCATCGACGCTCGACCGAAGGCAGGCCAAAGACGGCGCGGCAGTCCGCCTGACGTCGAGAGCGGTGATGCGGTTTGGCTCGAAAGCCAGGGGGAAGTCAGAGCAGATATCGGAGTAGATAGCCGAGCAGATAGCCGAGCAGATAGCCGAGCAGAGAACACGCCGGATTCGCTGGGCGAGCCCAGCGACTGGGAGCACGAAAGCCGGCGCCTGGCCGCCGCGCTGTCCCGCGCCAGAGAAGAGTCGCGTCTGAAGTCGAGCTACCTGAGCCACGTCGGCAAGGCATTGGCACCCTTGATCGCCGAGCTCGATCAGCTGATCAACCGGGCCGGCGACGGCGCCGAGCCCGAGGCGTTACGCCGACTGAGCGATATTCGCCTGTTGCTCGACAACCTCGAGGACGGCACCGACACGGCGCCTGTGGCAGAGCCTTCCGAGTCATCGGCCGACGAAGCGACACCCAGGGTGCTGATCGTCGACGACGGTCCGGTCAACCTGATGCTGGCGCGGGAGGTTCTCGAGCGCCGAGGCGTCGAGGTGGTGACCGCGACCCGCGGAGAGGAAGCGCTGGAGCGGCTGGCGGCGGTTGCCGTCGATCTGGTGCTGATGGATATCGTGCTGCCGGATATCGACGGCGTCGAGACCTGCCGTCGTCTGCGCGCGATGGAGGCGGCGGATTCGGGCCGCCCGCGTGCGGTGGTGATCGCCCTGACCGCCAATGCCAGCGACCAGGACCAGGCGCGCTTTCAGCAGGCCGGCATGGACGCCTGGCTGGCCAAGCCCTATCGTCCCCAGGCGCTGCTCGAACTGCTCGATCACTGGTTGCCGCTGCCGACGAGGTCGGTCTGATGCTGGCGTCCCTGGTCTCCTATCTGGCGCTCGGCACCGCGGCGGGCTTCCTGGCCGGTCTCTACGGCGTGGGTGGCGGGCTGATCATCGTGCCCAGCCTGATGACGGTATTCGCGCTGCAACAGGTGTCCGGCGAGGTGGCCATGCACCTGGCGGTGGGGACCTCGCTTGCGACCATCGTGATCACCGGCGCCTCGTCCGCCTGGGGCCACTTTCGCCGGGGCAGCATTCGGCGTGACTGGCTGGTAGCGCTGCTGCCGGGGCTGGTGATGGGCGCCGTGCTTGGGGTGTTCGTTGCCGGCGCCCTGTCGGGCGGCCTGCTCGGCACGCTGTTCGGCGTCTTTCTGCTGCTGGTCGCCGCCAAGCTGGTGCTGGGGCGCTCGCCCAAGGCGGGGCGTCAGGCCCCCGGGCGTGGCAGCATGGTCGTCGCCGGCGGTGTCATCGGAGGTGTCTCTGCCCTCTTCGGTATCGGTGGGGGGACACTGAGCGTTCCCTGGCTGATTCGCTGCGGTGCCAGCATGACCCAGGCGGTCGGTACCTCGGCGGCCTGCGGAATGCCCATCGCCCTGGTCGGCGCGGTGACCTTCATCGCCGTTGGCCTTGGTGATCCGCGACTGCCCGATGGCGCCTTCGGTTTTGTCATGCTGCCGGCGCTTTTGGGGATTGCCCTGACCAGCGTTCCCTGTGCGCGGCTTGGTGTGCGACTGGCGCATCGGTTGCCCGCTCGGGTGCTCAAGCTGTCGTTCGCGCTGTTGCTGACGGTGGTGGGGCTCGGCTTCCTGCTGTAGCGAACCGTCGCCGCCGCTTGCTGTCCTATTGCCGCTGTGGCGTTTTTCTGGCGGTCATCCGCTTGTATAGCGCTACGTTACTCTCTGGTCACCTCGGTCACTTTCAGGAAATCTACCGACTATGCTGTCTTATCCCCAGATCGATCCCGTTGCCATCTCGCTGGGTCCGCTCCAGGTCCACTGGTATGGACTGATGTACGTGGTGGGCTTTGTCGCTGCCTGGTGGTTGGGCTGTCGACGCGCCCACCGCATCGGCCTGACCCGGGACGACGTGGGCGACCTGCTGTTCTACGCCGCCCTCGGCGTGGTGCTCGGTGGACGCCTTGGCTACGCGCTGTTCTACGGGCTGGATCAGTGGCTCGCGGACCCGCTGTGGATCGTCAAGGTGTGGGACGGCGGCATGAGCTTCCATGGCGGCCTGCTCGGGGTGTTGCTGGCGGCCTTGCTGTTCGCCCGGCGCAAGAACCTGGCGTTCTTCACCCTGACCGACTTCGTCGCGCCGCTGGTGCCGATCGGCCTGGGGGCCGGGCGCATCGGTAACTTCATCAATCACGAACTGCCGGGCCGCGTCACTGACCTTCCCTGGGGCATGCCGTTCCCTGGCTACGGCCCCGAGCCGCGCCATCCTTCCTCGCTGTACGAGGCGCTGCTCGAAGGCCTGGTACTGTTCGTGGTGCTGTGGTGGGTGTCGAGCACACCGCGACGTCGCGGCCTGGTCTCTGGTCTGTTCCTGTTGATCTACGGCTTGAGTCGCTTCGCCGTGGAGTTCGTGCGTCAGCCGGACCCGCAGCTTGGCTTCATTGCCCTTGGCTGGGTCACCATGGGCATGCTGCTTAGCCTGCCGATGATCCTGTTCGGCGTGCTGTTGGTGGCCTGGTCTCGCCGCCAGCCGATGGATGTCCGTACCGCGCCTGCGGCCGACTAGGCGCTGACGATCCGCCGATGCATGATGCGGCCGCCTTGGCCCGGCCCGGTTGGTCATGCCCGAGAGGCTGCGTCACGCCGACAGGGCCCCGGTGGCCGCGCCAAGCTGGCCGCGCCAAGCTGGCCGCGTCTGGCATCGAAGCATGCCGAGCAGTACAATTGCCGGTTTTTCTGGTTTCGAGAAACCGTCCCGAATCCGTCACGACCAAGCGAGTGAATCCCGATGCATGTTGATAGCGCTGCCGAAGCCACCGACCTCCCCGCCCTGGAGCAGCCGTATCTGGATTTGATGCGCAAGGTGCTGGACGAAGGGGTCGAGCGTGACGACCGCACCGGCGTGGGCACACGCTCGATCTTTGGTCATCAGATGCGCTTCGATCTGTCCCGCGGCTTTCCGTTGGTGACCACCAAGAAGCTGCATCTGCGGTCGATCATCCATGAGCTTCTGTGGTTTCTGAAGGGCGATACCAATATCGCCTACCTCAAGGAAAACGGCGTGCGTATCTGGGACGAGTGGGCCGACGAGAACGGCGACCTCGGCCCTGTCTATGGCTATCAGTGGCGTAGCTGGCCGGATCCTCGCGGTGGCAGCGTCGATCAGATCGAGACACTGCTCGACCAGCTTGCCACCAACCCGCGCTCACGGCGGCTGATCGTGTCCGCCTGGAACCCGGCGCTGGTGGACGAGATGGCACTGCCTCCCTGTCATTGCCTGTTCCAGTTTTACGTGGCCGACGGCAAGCTGTCCTGCCAGCTCTATCAGCGCAGTGCCGACATCTTCCTTGGCGTTCCCTTCAATATCGCAAGCTACGCGCTGCTCACTCGGATGATCGCCCAGGTGGCGGGTCTTGCCCCCGGTGATTTCGTTCACACCCTGGGGGATGCCCACCTTTATCTGAACCATCTCGAACAGGCCGAGTTGCAGCTGAGTCGAACGCCCACCCGGGCGCCTCGCCTGGAGCTGGAGCCGTCGGTGGATAACCTGTTCGACTTCCGTTTCGAGCACATCAGCATCCACGACTATGAACCCCATCCCCATATCAAGGCCGAGGTAGCGGTATGAGCAGCGCCGACAATGCGAGCGAAGGCCAGGATCTGGCGAGGCTCGACACCTTCGTGCCGGTGGCGATGATCGCCGCCATGTCGCGTAACCGGGTCATCGGGGTCGACAACCAGCTGCCCTGGTACCTGCCGGAGGACCTCAAGTTCTTCAAGCGCATGACCCAGGCCAAGCCCCTGGTGATGGGACGCAAGACCTTCGAGTCCATCGGCCGTCCGCTGCCTAACCGGCTGAATATCGTGGTCACCCGTGACACCTCCTTTCATCACGATGGCGTCAGGGTCTGTCACGACCTGGCCAGCGCGATCGAACTGGCCGACCGTCAGGCCACCATCGAGGCCGCCGAAGAGATCATGGTCATGGGCGGGGCTCAGATCTACGCCCAGGCCATGCCGATCGCATCGCGGCTCTATCTCACCGAGGTGGATGTCGATATCGAAGGTGACGCCCACTTCCCGGCGCTTGAAGGCGACTGGCAGGAAGTCGCCAGCGAAGCCGGCTCGCCGAGCGAAGGCCAGCCCGCCTACCGCTTCGTTCGCTACGAGCGTTCAGCCGAGAGCTGAAGCGCCTAATGCCTGGTTGCGGATTTGCGGTAGTCGCCACGGGACGAAATTGGCGTCTTGCAGGTGACACAATGAGCGTCGCCGAGCGGCGACAATTGCGACATCGCAAGCCCTGGCACAGACTGTGGCGACAACCCTGACAACAGCGGGGCGTGACCGGAGTCACCCCTGCAACGCGGCATTTTGCTGAGCCTGGAGGAGTCGACGTGATCGAGACACACGCAGAACACCCGTTGGAGGCGCTCGAGCAACGCACGGCGACGCTATTGGACGGACTGCGTGAAGGGCGTCGGCGCGAGCGTCAGCTGTCCAGCGAGCACCAGCGTATGGCCGACGAGCGCCAGCGCTTGATGGAGGAGTGCGAACGGCTGGCGTCCGAACGAGAGCGGTTGAGCGCTGAGCTGAACGCTGAATTGACCGCCGCCCGAGAACGTCAGCGTGAGCTCGAGTCGCAACTTGGCAGCGCCGTCGAACGCAGCGGTCAGCTCGAGACGGAGCTTGAGGCACTGCGCGCCGAGCGCCAGGCGCTGTTTGAAGAAAACAGCGAACTGACCGAGGAAAATCGCGAACTCGACGAACAGAATCGTGAACTCGAGGCCCACAACGCCAGGCTGCGTGAGCGCGTCGAACATCCCGAAGCCGAGCCTCAGTCCCCCGCCTTTGTTCGTCCCAAGCGACGCGCCCAGGGCCTGGCTGCATTGATGCAGCATCGCCCGCGTCATGCCAGTGGTGATCAGTCAGCCGACGAGACAGACGATCGGACGACTGAACAAGCAGCCGACCAGGCGTCTGACCAGACAGCGGCTCATACAGCCGTTGAGCAAACCGAGCAAGCCGACAAGACATCTGCCGAGCACAGCGGTGAGCAAGCCCCTGTCCAGTCTCCTGAGCAAGCCTCTGACCTGGATGCTGGGCGAGTGGACGGGCCTGCCGGCGAGGTCGCATCGGCTGTAACGGCCAGCGAGGCGTCCCCGGAACCGTCCACTGACGCGACGGTGTCATCCGACGCCTCTCGGTCGCAGTCAAGCCAACAAAGCCAAGGGGCGCCTTCCAGGGACGCTGACCTCCAGGGTGATACATCCGAAGCGACGGCCTCCGACGAGGCTGGCCGCCAGGGGGATCTGGCCATCGACAAGGCGCCGTCTCCCCAGGCGCTGTTGGGTGAGTGGTACCAGCGCTATGACAAGACCTTCTTCAAGGGCCACACCCGTCCCTTGAAGGTGGGCATCCACGAGGACCTGGCGGCCAGCGAGCCCTGGCCCGAGAAGCTGGTGCGGCGGGCCCTGGCCTGCTACGTCAACCTGCCGCGGTATCTCAAGTCGGTCAGGGAAGGCGCCGAGCGTATCGATCTGCAGGGCGCGCTGGTCGGAGCGGTCGATGCCCAGGCCGCCGAACACGCCAAGCGCAAGCTGGACCGCCTGCAGGCGGAGCAGCAAGGGCGCGGCAAGGTGTCGCAGCGGCGCAGCGGCCAGGGCCGGCGGCGCGCTGGCGCAGGCAAGGGCAATCAACCCCAGGGGGCATCAAAGGCCGACCCGCAGCCCCATCGGGAAGTCGAGAGTGAACAGAGCAGCCGCACGGCGATGTCACAGGGGCGCCCCCCGCATCTCCACCAGCCGCAGAACGAGTCCAGGCACCAGTCTCATGGCCACGACAGCGAGGAGTCGCGGCTACAGCGCAAACTCGACGCCCTGATGGCCCGCCACAATGGTAGTCACTGACCGCGCTCCTTGGGTGTGGTCGTTGTCTGGGCGCTTTATGCCTGGTCCTGATGTGCGGTCCTCAATTGTGCGGTCCTTATGGACGGCCGCCGCCGTTGACGACTGTCGACAGTGTTCAACCCAGCTGACTTGAAAGCGTCACATCAGCGGGGCATGATGTAGTCGCTATGCCCGGCGCAGCACTTTGTGCAGAATCGGTTCGAGGTTAGCGAACAATGTTCGTTAAGTCGTTTTTCCGGTTCCAGCGCTGGCGGCGCCTTCGCAGGGATCGGTGTCGAATCGAGGGGCGGCGGGAACGAAAACAGTGTTTTTTTCTTGTTGCGCTCCTGAGAATCCCGGTATATGGTTGCCCTTGCGAGCATTGGACTATAACAAGGCTTCGCCGCTGTCAGGCTCGCTGCCTCGGTTCCCTGCCAGGAACCACAAGGCCAGAAAAACGAGCCGGCAACGACCGGCAAGCCAAGGCTGCCAAGCGCAGCAACGATCGAAACAGCAAGCTAGTCAAAAGGAACTCAGCAATGAAAAAGACACTGTTAGCGACTGCCATCGCCGGTGCTGCCGCCTTTACCGCCGTCAGTGCCCAGGCCGCCACCGTCTACAACCAAGACGGCACCAAACTCGACATCTACGGCAACGTCCAGCTGGTCTACGCCGGAGTCAAGGATGACGATGGCGAAACTCGTGACGAGATCGCCGACAACGGTTCTACCTTCGGCTTCGCCGCCGAGCACGTCATCTACAACGGTCTGATCGGCTACGCCAAGATCGAAATCGACGACTTCAAGGCCGACGAAATGAAGGTCGCCGGTCGTGATGCAGGCGACACCGCCTACATCGGCCTGAAGGGCAACTTCGGTGACGCTCGCGTTGGTTCCTACGATTCCCTGCTGGACGACTGGATCCAGGATCCGATCTCCAACAACGAATACTTCGACGTTTCCGACTCCAACACCTTCAAGGGTGCTCCGGGTGACGAAGCTGGCGACGCTGACGTTATCGTCGGTGATCCCGAAGGCGACAAGATCACCTATACCTCTCCGGTCTGGGGCGGCTTCCAGTTCGCTCTGGGTACCCAGTACAAGGGTGACGGCGAGTCCGAGAACCTGACCGATTCCGGTGAGGCCTCTATCTTCGGTGGTCTGAAGTACACCTACGGCGGCTTCTCCATCGCCGGTGTCTACGACGATCTGGGTATCTACGACATCGAAGATCAGTCATTCACCTACATCGCTACCGATGTTGATGGTGATAGCGTCACTAACAGTGTAGAAACGGTGGACATCGATAGCGACCTGGGCGACCAGTACGGTGTCACCATGCAGTACCAGTGGGACAGCCTGCGCGTTGCCGTCAAGTACGAGCGCTTCGAGTCCGACAACGACCTGCTGAAAGACGCTGACTACTACGCCATCGGTGCCCGTTACGGCTACCTGGACGGTATGGGTGACGTTTACGGCTCCTACCAGTACATCGACTTCGGTGGCAGCGGCTTCAGCGACTTCGACAGCGCCAACGATGACGAGAACGACGACGACAACCACAACGAGTTTGTTGCCGGCGTGACCTACAACATCTCCGACGCCATGTACACCTACGTGGAAGGCGCCGTGCGTGACCGTGACAACGACCAGGGTGACGGCTACGCCGTGGGTCTGACCTACCTGTTCTAATCCGACAGGTTTGACCCCCTAGCGTTGGAACGCTATAAACGAAAGCCGATCCTCCGGGATCGGCTTTTTTTCTGCTCTCAATCGGCAAGCATGTGAGGATCCATGAAAGACGTCACCCTACCCGCGGCGCTGCTGGCGCTTGGTGTTGCCCTTGCAGGTACCACCGTACAGGCTTCTGACAGTGCCATGACCGAGCGCTTCCGTGAGGAGAACCGCCAGCTCGATCTGACCGGCTTCTTCAAGCCGGAGAGTGACGCCCGCAGCCAGAGCTTCATGTTCGGGTCCCCCCATGCCCATGACTTCGAGGTAGAGGAAGAAGGGGTCTATCGTTTCGAGAGCCGTGTCAGCGCAGGCTATGAAGACAGCTACCAGATCGATGCGGTGCTGATGGACGATGCCGGCAACGTGATCGCTCGGGGCGAGGGCTACGGCCAGGATGGTGGTCTCCAGTTGGAGAGTCGCCTGACACCCGGCAAGTACGAGTTGCAGGTCAAGGGCACCCGCTTTGGTCGACGCGGTCGCGCCGGCGACGGCTACAGCATCGCCGTGGTGGGTCTCGATGATCGTGGTAATCGTATCGAGGTGGATGATGGCACCGGCTTGCAGTTCGTGGGCTCGGATCGTGACGGGAGCCAGAGCGCCTTTGTCACCAGTCGTGACGCCGTGGTTACCCTGGGTAGTCAATCCGGTGCCTCCGGGGCCGCCGCGACTCAGTCTGCCGCAGCCCAGTCCTCCAGCGCAGCAGCGACTTCTGCGTCTGCCTCCTCCGCAGCGGCAGCAGGCGAAGTGGCCTCAAGCGCAGGTGCCTCGGCGGCCACCACGGCGTCCACGGCCGGGGTGGCGGGTTCCTCCTCGGCGGCCGGTGCCACAGCAGGTGCAGCCGCCGGCGCTGGCGCGGCAGCCAGCGTCAGCGGTAGTGCAGCGCGCAGCGATAACCCGGATGAGCGTCAGGTGCAGAGCGTCAAGACCGACGTCAAGATTCGCGCTCGTGGTGAGGTACTGAGCTTCAACGTGGCCGAGCCGAGCAGCGTGCGTATCACCACCTCGACCTTCCCGCCGGGCGACGAAGACACCTATCGCCTGACCATGGAGGTGGCCGATGCCTCCGGGCGTATCGTCGCCGAGGGTGAAGGTCAGGGCTTCAACGGCAACGTCGATCTGACCACCCAGCTGGATCCGGGTATGTACCACATTCGGGTCACCGGTCAGAAGTTCGGCAACGCGCAGGACGGCCCCAACAACTACGAGCTCAAGGTCGTGCTCGACAACTGATATCGCGAGCGACGTATCGTCGCGAGTGGTGACAACAGGACGGGCCCTTCGGGGCCCGTTTTTTGTGCAAGACGTTGGTCTCTGGCCGGTGGGGTCGCCCGACAAGCCGAACGATGCCACCACGGTGGACACAAAAAAATACCCCCGCCTTTAGGCGGGGGCATGGGGACGTGCTGTGACGGGATTGGTCAGCGGGTGGCACTTCTCGCCTGGTGGCAAGATGGGTCAGTCACCGACCCTTGCGATGGCCTCACGGACACCGGCAGCATACTCCGGGTGGCACTTCTCGAAGTGGCCGAGCTGACGCTCCTTGATAAAGTCCGGGACACCCTGCATATGCCGGGCGATATTGCCGAACAGTCGCTCCCGCTGCTCCGGGCTCATCAATTCGAACAGGGCGCGCGGCTGCGAATAATCGTCGTTGCCTTCGCGATGGTCGTAGCGCCAGGCGTCGCCTTCCAGCGGCAGCGGCGGTTCCACTACGCTCGGGTCCTCGGTCGGTCCATCGAAGGAGTTGGGCTCGTAGTAGGCGTCGCCGTTTTGCTCTCCGTTGGCGAAGAAGCGCATCGGGCCGTCCTTGTGGTAGTGGTGGACCGGACACTTCGGCTGGTTGACCGGCAGCGCCTCGTAGTGGGTGCCGAGGCGGTAGCGGTGGGCGTCGGCGTAAGAGAACACCCGTGCCTGCAGCATCTTGTCCGGCGAGAAGCCGATGCCCGGCACCTTGTTGGACGGTGAGAAGGCAGCCTGCTCGATCTCGGCAAAGTAGTTGTCGGCGTTGCGGTTGAGCTCGAAGTAGCCGACCTCGATCAGCGGGTAGTCGCCATGGGGCCACACCTTGGTCAGGTCGAAGGGATTGAACGGCGCCTGCCTGGCCTGTTCCTCGGTCATCACCTGGATAAAGAAGTTCCAGCGCGGGTAGTCGCCGTTTTCCAGGGCGTTGTAGAGGTCTTCCTGGGTGGTCTCGCGGCTCTTGCCCACCACCTGTTCGGCCTCGGCATCGGTAAAGTGCTTGTGACCCTGGGCGGTGCGGAAGTGGAACTTGCACCACACGCGCTGGTTGTCGGCGTTGATCAATGAGTAGGTGTGGGAACCGTAGCCATTGATGTGACGAACGTCGGTGGGCAGGCCACGGTCCGACATCAGCATGGTCACCTGATGCAGTGACTCTGGCGACAGCGACCAGAAGTCCCAGGCCGCGGTGGCCGAGCGCATGTTGGTGCGCGGGTGGCGCTTCTGGGTATGGATGAAGTCCGGGAACTTGGACGGATCACGGATAAAGAACACCGGCGTATTGTTGCCGACCACATCCCAGTTACCTTCCTCGGTGTAGAACTTCAGGGCGAAGCCGCGCACGTCACGCTCGGCGTCCGCCGCACCCTGTTCGCCGGCCACGGTGGAGAAGCGGGCCAGCATCGGCGTCTGGCTACCCGGGGTGAAGACCTTGGCCCTGGAGTAGCGGGTGATGTCCTGGGTGATGGTCAGGGTGCCGTGGGCGCCCCAGCCCTTGGCGTGGACGGTGCGCTCGGGGATGCGCTCGCGGTTCTGGTGAGCGAGTTTCTCGAGAAGCTGGTAGTCCTCGAGCAGCAGAGGTCCACGGGGGCCCGCACTCAGGCTGTTCTGGTTGTCACCGATGGGGGCACCGGCGCTGGTGGTCATTGTCTTGCGGGTCATGTGGCGTCTCCTGCTCTTGGTCTGGTCCGATATAAGGTATAGACCGCTGTCGACGAAGAACAATCGAACCTTTCTATTTCGTTTATAGGAAATGGATGTTTAGCGTTACTATTTATGCTATTCACGATGCATGTAACGTATTTCGCACCACCGCCACCGGCGGTTCGACCCTGAAGGAAAGCCTTCGTGCCCAAGCTGTGCAGATTTGTCGCTTCGCTCTCGCTGCAACTGAGAATGATGACTGGCCTGGCGATGACCTGGGTTGTCGTGGTGACGATCCTGCTGGCGTGGGGCTGGTACACCGGCAAGGACCTGGTGCGTGAGGTGAACTTTTCTCACCTGCGTTACGAGACGCATCTGATCGCCGATGAGGTGACCGAAGAGATCGAGACACGCCTGGCGATGCTTGAGCGGGTGGCGTCCAGGCACCCGAGTGGCGCGTTGCTCGACCCCGGCGGTGGGGTGTTGAAGGACAACAGCGTACTGCTCGAACTGTTCGACGGCCTGGTGGTGTTCGACGGCGACGGCAAGGTGGTCACCGATTGGCCGGTGACACCGGGGCGCGAAGGGCTCGATATCAGCGATCGTGAGTACTTCAGTTTTTTGCGCGAGGTCGGGCGGCCCTACGTCAGTGACCCCATCTATGGGCGTATTACCGGGCTTCCGCTGGTGCTGATGCTGGTGCCGCTGAAGGGCGACGACGGTCGTTTCATGGGGGCTCTGGGAGGCGTAGTCGAAGTTCATTCGGGCGGTATCTTCCGACGCTTGAGCCGGGTCCGGCTGGGTGGCGAAGGCTACGCAGCCGTGTTCAGCGCCTCAGGGCAGGTGCTCTACCACCCTGACCGTCGGCGCGTGATGGGGACGCTGGGAGACCTGTCCCACAACCCGGCCCTGGACCTGGCCCTCGATGGCTGGGAGGGCGAGCGTTATGGACCTACGGTAAATGGCGAAATGACCTTTCAGGCCTACCGGCAGGTGTGGCCGGCGGACTGGATCGTCGGCGTGTTCTTGCCGGAAGGCCAGGTATTGGCGCCCTTGTGGGGCTTGCTGAAACGCCTCAGCTGGGTCGGGGTGGGTATCGCGCTATTGCTGCTGCCGCTTCTTGGCTGGATGGTTTGGCTGCTGCTGCGGCCGCTTTACCAGTTGCAGTCGCAGATCGCCCAGGTAGGCAAGGGGCTGCGTGGGCGCGTCTCGCTGGGTACCGAGATGAAGGAATTGACCCAGGTCGCCGAGGCATTCAATGCCGTGGAGGTCGAGCGAAACCAGGCGCTGAATGATCTGCGCGGACGTCAGGCGTTCCTCGACAGCGTGCTGGCGTCCTCGCCGGTGGGCATGTTCGTGACCGACACCCAGGGGCGCATCACCTACATGAATGACGCCCTGGCCCAGTTGACCGGTCGTACCATGAAAGGGCAGGACCGCTACGGCTGGGTCCAGGCGATCCACGCCGAGGATCGTGATGCGGCGATCGAGCTGTGGCGCTACAGCATGGCCTCAGGGAAGGACTTTCTGCGTCAATACCGCTACTGGCGGGCCGATGGCGAGCTTCTGTGGCTGGAGGTTCACGCCAGCCAGGTCGCCATCGATACCGAGGTGATCGGCTTCGTCGGTACCGTGAAGGACATCACCGCCCGTCGTCAGCAGGAGGCGATACGTCAGTGGGAGGCCGAACACGATCCCCTTACCGGCCTCTTGAACCGTCGAGGCTTCGAGCGTCGCCTCGAGGAGGCCATGGCGGACTGGCGCAAGTTGGCCAAGCCCTCCGTTCTGATGCTGTTCGACCTGGATCGCTTCAAGCCGATCAACGATGAGGGTGGCCATCCGCTCGGTGACGAGATGCTGCGTCGCATCGCTCGGGAAGTCGGCCGCTGTGTTCGCAGCAGCGATCACGTGGCACGCCAGGGCGGCGATGAATTCGCGGTGCTGCTGCCAAGTTGCACACTGGCCCAGGCGCAACGCATCGGCGAGGCCATCCTGGCGGTGATCAACGACACCTGTGTGGTCCACGAGGGGCGTGAATACCATGTCACCACGAGCCTCGGCATCACCGAGTTTCGTGAAGGCGATGCCGATATTCACGCCCCCATCGAACGTGCCGATGCGGCCAGCTACGCGGCCAAGCGCCAGGGGCGCAATCGCCTGGTGGTGGACGAGAGCGAGGCGTAAGGCCGGCCGCACCGACGACCCAACCAACGACCCCACCGCCAACCACCCGACGACTCTTTGGCTGTCGCATCAGCGCCTGGGCGACGTCGGTCGACGTCCGATGACGCCCAGGCACTTTTTCATCCAGGCCGAAGGGGGCAGGGCATCTTCAGGGATGCTATTGATTGCCGCGTAGCTGGCGCTCCAGCTGCCCCAGTCGTGGGTCGTCCGGGCGTAGTCGGCGCAGCTCGGCCAGGGCCGACAGCGCCTGGGGGATGCGCCCGCTGGTGGCGTTGACGTAGACCAGGGCGTAGAGCAGGTCGGGATCTCCGGGTGCCTGCCGGCGTCCCTGTTCGAGTGCCGCCAGGGCCTCGTCCTTGCGTCCCAGGCGGTCCAGCATCAGTCCGCGGTTGTAGTGGGTGCGGGCGTGGTCCGGGCGCCATTCGGCCGCCTTCTCGAGCCAGGACAGGGCCTCTTCCATCCCACCCTCTTCTTGCATCCCTCCATCCTCTGCCAGCGACAGTGCCAGCAGGTAGGCCAGGTGGCCTCGATCCGGTGCGGGCATGCCATCGAGGGCGATGCCGTCCTTCAGCAGTGCTCGGGCGTCCTGTTGGCGGCCTTCGGCGCTGAGCTGGGTGACCAGGTTGGCGCGGGCCGGCAGGAAGTAGGGGTCCATCGCCAGCGCCGCACGATACTGTTGCTCGGCTTCGTCCTCGCGTCCGGTACGCGCCAGCAGTACCGCCAGGTTGAGGCGGTTGCCGGGCAGGTCGGCGTTCTGCTCCAGGCGCCGCTCGTAGTCGCGACGTGCCTCGAGAAAGGCTGCACGACGCTCTTGTGGCATGACCATCAACGAGGTGCCGGCCAGCGCCTTGACCGCCTCGTCGCGTACCGCCAGGCGTTCGTCATCGATCAATGGAAGCAGCAGCTCGACCCTGGCGCCTTCGGGGGCCTGGGCGAATACTGGCGCTGCGGCGGCACGGACCAGTGGGGACTCGTCTTGCAGCGCCTGCTCAAGCGTCGGCAGGGCGTCGCCGGCAAAGGGGGTGAGCGCGTCCACCGCGGTGGCGCGCACTATGTCCGGAGTATCGTCATCCTCAATCAGCGCCTTCAGATAGTCCGGCGCTTCAGGGCGGCCCAGGCGGGCCGACTGAAGCGCCACACCGTAGTGGGAACGACTGGCGCTGCGGCTGTCGTCACCGAACCACTCACGAATCTGCGCCGCGGCGTCGGCGGGCGACAGGTCCTGGTGGCAGCCGGTGCAGGCGTCGGGGCTACCGGTGGCCTCGGCGAGATCCGGGCGGGGCACCCGGAAGCTGTGGTCGCGACGCGGGTCCACCACCATGTAGGTGGTCTCGGGCATATGGCAGCTCACGCACTGGGCGCCTTCGCTGCCGGGGGTATGGTGATGGTGCTCGGGACTGTCGTAGTTGTTGCGCTGCATGGTCGGGAAGCGCGGCGGAGGCGCCGGGTTGTGGCACTGCAGGCACAGGCCGTTGCCCTCGATCTTTACCTCGCTGGTATGCGGGTCATGACAGTCCATGCAGCTGACACCCTGCTGGTACATGCGGCTCTGGGTGAACGAGCCATAGACGTAGACCTCGCCCTGGATCTGGCCGTCGGCGTGGTACATGCCCTCGCCCAACAGGCTCGGCAGGGCGGCATCGGTCAGCGGAGCACCATGCACCGGGCCCGCGCCCAGCATCTGGCGGCGACTGTGGCAGCGAGCGCACTGCTCGACCAGCTCGGGGGCGTCCATGTCGGCGAGATCCAGGGCAAGGCCCATATCGCCGGCTGAGGCGGGAGAGGACGCGGGAGCGACTTCGTCGGCCTGCCACCGGGCCGCCCAGTCCAGGTGATCCTGGGCGGGGCCGTGGCAACTCTGGCAGCCGACACTCTGCTCGTGCCAGGTGGTGGCGAAGCTGTCGCTTTCAAGATCGTAGTGCTTCTCGAGGTTGGTCGAGTGGCAGTCGGCGCACATGGCGTTCCAGTTCTGGTAGCGCCCGCGCCAGTGCAGGGGGTCATCCGGGGTAAACGCCTGGCCCGGGTAGAGCGAGAACCAGCGCTGCCCACCTTCGTCGGCGGGGCGCGAGTCCCAGGCGATGGTCAAACTCTGCAGTCGTCCCCCTGGCTGCTCTACCAGATACTGCTGCAGCGGGCGTACGCCGAAGGTGTGGCGGATCTCGAAGGTCTCGGCGGGGTCCTGTGGGCCTTCCAGAGTCGCCAGGAAGGTATCGCCTCGGCGGTGAAAGCGTGCCTTGACCTCGCCATCCTCGAAGCTGGCGTCGTCGAAGTCGCCCAGTACATTGTCGGGGGTGGCGTCGCGCAGCGCCCAGGCGTGGTCGGAATCCTGCCATGCCTGGGTCTCGGCCTCGTGACAGGAGGCGCAGCTTCCTTCGGGGGCGTAGCCCTTGGCTTCGGTGGCCGTCGTCGGGGGCGTTCCCTGAGGCGCCTGGGCAATGCTCTCCGGTGCGGCCAGCAACCCCGCCATCAGGGCCATGGCAAGCGCTGGTGCCGATACCATCGAAAGCGCTGGTGTCAGCGTCGACGAAAGCGCAGGTGCGGGCCCTGTGGACTCGACGCTCGGAAGGAGCGTCGCAAGTCGAGCACGCAGGCATCGAAGAAAGGATAAACGGCCAGGTTCACGCATTACGTCGGGTCACTTGTGCAGTCGGGTTCAACGCCGTCAGGCGGTCGTGGGCAAGCTGTCGGTTTGCAGAGCGCGATGATGCAAGCTCTCGTGCACTTGGCAGGGCCTGTGCCAGGCGTTGCCAGAGGGATTCTTTACTGTCCATGCCATCGCCTTCGCCGCCGCCATCCCCATCGCTGCCGCCGTCGCCACCAGTATCGCGAAAACCTGCCGCTGGCTTGGCGATCTCGCGATCGGGACCGAGGCGGGCGCGACACAGGGCGTCGAGTCGGTTGGCAAAGCGGGCGCGCGCCTCGCTATTGCTGTCCAGATGGGGTTCCAGGGCCTCCCAGTGTCGGCGCACCGCGACCAGGTCGCGGGCATCGAGGGATCGCTTCAGGCGATGAAGCCCGGCCACGCCGCTGGCCTCGCGACGCTGGCGCTGTTGTTGCTGGTGATATTGCCAATCCGCACGCACCTTGGCACCGATGGCAAGGCGCCGCCACAGCCAGGCGGTGAGCGACACCAGCAGCACCAGTCCCAGCAGCCAGGGCAAGACGCCGAGAACGAGGCGCGACCAGTCCTCTGCGCTGCGAGCGGCGCGGGGTGCCGAGACGCTGACCTCGAGTGGCGCAAGCTCTGCCTGCTCCAGGCTGTCGCTCTCGGGATCGTACCAGCGCAGCGAGACTCCGGGCAGAGAACTCTTGCCACCGGTTTCTGCCACATAGGTCACGCGGTCGGTACGGGTGCCGCCATCGCTGGACTCTTCAAGGCGTGGTGTCTCGGGATAGACCCCGAGCGGGGCCATCGCTGTCTCGTCGCCTGCCTCCTTGGCCGGTGCAGACAGCAGGTCGGGCAGCAGCAGAGCGCTGCCGCCGCTCAGTCGCGCGGTGACCGTGCGGGTGACGCTGTCGCCGGCCTCGAGCTCGATGGGGCCGCTGTCACCGTCGGCACCGTCTTGCTCCGGTGACTGTCGGTCGTCGCCCGCGTTTTCGGTGTCGTCAGCATCACCATCGTCTCCTTTCTGGCCCTGCGCCTGCTCACCGTTCTTGCCATTCTCTCCGTTCTTGCCGTTCTTGCCGTTCTCTCCGTGCTTGCCCGCTCGCACGATCTCGAGCGTCTGGGTCAGCTCGATGTCGCGGGCCGACAGATAGGGCTCGAGTCCCTCGGCGGCCTCGGGCAGCTGGGCCGTCAGGGTCACCGGTGGCAGGGTGAGGCGTTGCTGGGTCGGGGAGTTGTCCTCGGGAGAGGCGTAGGTGACCTCGAGGCTGCCGCTGCCCAGTTCGAAGCGTCCGGCGGACAGTGGCGTCAGGCGATAGCGGCGCGATACACCGGACCAGGTCTTTCCATCGACGCGCTGGCTGATCGGGGTGGTGGCGCGATCGCCCAGGGTCACCCTGAGCCCCGGCTGGTCCAGGCTCGGAAAGGTGACAGGCTCAGGCATCCAGGTGGGTACCAGCACCTGGACACGCAGCTCGGCGCTGTCGCCGGGCGCCAGCTCCTGCGGCTCGAGCTCGACCGTGAGCCGGACCGGGGACGAGCTGGTATTCGCCGCTGTCGCTGCGGCCGAGCAAAGTGTCGACATCAGCGCCAGCGACGACAGCAGCAACGACAGCAGCATGAGCCCCGCCAGACTCGGCGCACTCTTGCCAGGGCGCGAGGCGCGGCTGACTCGACGTGGGTTCATGGCGCCGTCTCCCTGTCGTTGTCGCTATCACGATCACTATCGGTCCCACTCACGGAGCTAGCGGGAGCCTGCGCCTCGATGGCGAAGCGCTGGCGTAGGAAGTCGCTGGTATCGGTGTCCAGGGTCTCGATCCACTGCTCGGCGGTGATCTGCTGGCCAGGTTTCTCCACCGGCTGTTCGGTGTCCTCACCCCGGGCCTCTTCATTGTCGAATACCACGTCGTCGGCGCCGATGCCGAGCTCCTCGCCGGTATCGGACTGCTCACGGGTGTCCTCGACGTAGGCGAGTATCTCCCTGGCCAGTTCCAGATTGCGTTGACCTTCGGGATAGTCGGGGTCGCGCTCGAGCACCGTCTCGAAGGCTTCGATGGCGGGGCGGTACTGACGATTCTTGATCAGCGCCAGACCCTGGGTGAAGGCAGCATCGGCGCTGTCGAGCCGTTCGAGCACCTCGACCGCCGCCTGGTACTGGCCATCGCGGTAGAGCGCATAGCCGAGCCAGGCCGGATCCTCGAAGTGGCGGGCCGCACGGCCGTAGTCGTTGTGTTCGGCCCACCATCGGCCCTGCTGGTCCGGCGTCAGAAAGGCGTCTGCGAGGCCTTGGGTCAGCCTTCCCGCCAGGCTGGTGTCGAGGGTCTCGGTGGCCCTGGACGCCTCCTGGGCCAGGGCCGGCGTGACGGGCCCGGCCCACAGCACCGGCAGCAGCGCCAGGCCGGACAGGCCGAGCTGCCAGCCGCGGCGAAAGCCCAGTAGAGCGAGCAGTGCCGCCGGCCAGGCCAGCCATACGCCGCGATCCTCCCAGGCCAGGCGGTCGTCATCGCGTAGCGCCTGCTGGTAGGTGGCGGCCAGACGGCGGGTGATCTCGTCCACGTCGGCGTCGTCAACGCTCAGCCCCACGCGGGTCGCGCCTGCCACCGACGCCGTGCTTGTCCCGGAGCTGCGGGGAGCGTTCACGTCCAGCACCAGCAGGGTGTCATCCTCGCCGAGACCGGCCGTGACGGAACCCTGCGCGGTGACGCCGTCGCTCACCAGCAGTACCGCGCCGGGAAGCCCTGCGTTGTCGCGTCGAGCCCCGTCGAGCACGCTGGCGGCAAGCGCCAGCGCTTGCCCGGCGGCGTCGCCGTCTTCCGGCATGACGTCGCTGGAAAGCCCCTCGAGGTAGGGCGTGACCAGCGCCGGGTCGTCGGTCAGCGGCACCACCTGGTGGGCACTGCCGGCGTAGGCGATCAAGGCGGTACGGGCGCCGTCGCGACGTTCGAGCAGGGTCTGGATCTTGTGCTTGGCGCGCTCCAGGCGGCTTGGTGGCACGTCGCTCTGGTCCATGCTGGCGCTGACCTCCAGCACCACCACCAGCGGGGCGCTCTGGGCGATCAGCGGGTTGGGCATGCGCGTCCAGGCGGGACCGGCAACGCCCAGGATCAGCAGGATGGCGAGCAGCGCCAGGGTGTCCAGCGGCCGCAGTCGGCGGCGGTCGTGCCCATCGGCACGCAGGGCAGATGCCAGGTGGGGGGCAAAATGGTCACCGCCGATGTCCGCCGAGGGGGTCCGGCGGCGCCACCACCACAGCACCACCACCAGCGGCAGCAGCAGGCACCACAGTGGACGCAGCAGGTGCAGCGCGGAGAGACCGTCGAGCCATTCGCTCATGGCGTGCCCTCCTGCGTGTTGTCGCCGCGGCTGGTATCAGGGTGTTCGGCGACGTCTGTCCGGGTATCTGCCTTCCCGCCAGCGGGAGCGCCAGCCGTCCGTGAGCGGACCAACTGCCGGCGATCGAGCGCCAGGGTCAGCAGCACCAGCGCTGCCGCCAACGCTAGCGGCCAGTGACTCAGCGAGCGGTGCTCGCGATAGCTGTGGGTGGCGACCTCACGCGGTGCCAGTTCATCGATCCGCGCGTAGATGGCGGCAAGCGCCTGCTGGTCGGTGGCGGTGAAGAAGGCGCCGTCGGTGGTCTCGGCGATGGCCTCGAGGGTTTCGCTATCGACGCGGTTTTCGCCGCTGCCCTGGGGGTCACCCATGGCGATGGTGATCACCCGCACGTCGCGCTCGGCGGCGATGGAGGCGGCGTTGATGGGGCTCATGCGGCTGCCGGTGTCGGCGCCGTCGGACAGCAGGATCAACAGCCGCTGTTCCACGTCGCTTGCCTCGAACTGGCGGATGGCCAGACCCATGGCGTCACCCAGCGCGGTATGCGGGCCGGCCATGCCGACCTCGGTCTGGTCGAGCAGCGTGGTCAGCGTCTTGAGGTCCTCGGTCAGCGGCGCCTGGACGTAGGCCCGCGAGCCAAACACGATCAGCGCCAGACGCTCGCCCTCGCGATCGGCGACGAAGTCGGCGATGACCTCCTTGACCGCCGCCAGGCGCTGGCGGGGCTCACCCTCGGCATCGATCAGGTCGGACTCATCCATGCTGCCGGAGATGTCTACCGCCAGGATCAGGTCGCGGGCGGCGCTCTGCCAGACGATGGGTTCGCTGAGTTTCTCCGGACGGGCCAGGGCGAGCACGATCAGTCCCCACACCAGCGCCTGTGTCAGCCGAGCCAGCGGCGAGCGCTGGCGGCCGCGCGGAACCGAGACACCGGCGGCCTCCACCAGTCGCTGAAAGAACGGCAGGCGCAGCGCTGCCAGCCGTTGGCGGTGGGCTGGCAGCAGCCAGTAGGCCAGTAAAGGCAGCGGCAGCAGGGCCAGCGCCCAGGGCGTCGCCAGTTCGATCATGACGCCGACTCCTGGGGAATATCGCGACGGTGGTGGCGGATCCAGCGTCGGCTCAGTGCCACGAGTTCCGCCGATGGGGGATTGGTGCCGTCTGTCGTGGTGGCCCGGTAGGGCGCCGTGGACAGCTCCTGGCCCAGCGGGCCGTCGAAATGCGGGGGGCGTCTGTCGCCCAGGCTTGCATCGAGAAAGCACCACCAGCGCTGACCGGTCAGCCCGGCGACACGCTCCCGCGGGTAGGCAGAGAGGGCGGTCCGCCTGAGGATCTCCGCCAGGGCGATCGCTCCTTCGTCATCCAGGCGCTGGTCGAGCTCGATCAGGGCGGCGCGGCGATAGGCATCGGCACGCCAGCGCAGATACCGACGGATGCCCCATAGCGCCAATAGCGCCACTATCACGACGGCCAGCAGCGACCAGCCCCAGGTCTGGGGTATCCAGGGGATCGCAGGGGGAACCGGTGCCTCGGACAGCTGATCGATCAGGTCGGGCAACATCACGATATCGTCGTTGCTCGCAGCGCTACTCATCGCGGCCCCCTGTCGCCCGGTCATTGCCAGCGTCTGAACCAGCAGCACCCTCGGACGGCAGCCCAAGCAAGGTACGCAGCTGGGGCAGGGTGGGTGAGCCAGCGGACAGCGACGCCAGGCCCACGCCAAGCTGTCGTGACCAGCGCTCAAGCTGCTGGCGGCGCTCCCTGGCCACGCTTTCCAACGCCCGGCGCTGATCGGCGTCGGAGGTATCAAAGCGGGCGTGGCGCTGACCGTCGGTGGCCACGCAGGCGAGGTCGTCAGGCAAGCGCTCGGACAAGGGGTCGCTGACCGCCACCAGCATCAGGTCATTGTGGCGGCGGATGGCGCCGAGCAGCGCTTCGGTGCGCGGGCCCGGAACGTCGAAATCGCTGAGCAGGATGATCAGGTGGTCACGGCTGGCCAGGCGTGCCACCGACGTCAGTACCTGATCCAGCGAGGTCGGCGCGGGTGCCTTGTGCTGTGGATGCAAGGCCTGGTTGGCCTGGGCCAGGGCGCTCAGGTAGCGCATCAGCTGGGCCCGGGAGCGACGCGGTCGGAACTCTTCGACGGCCTCGTCGCTGACCACGATGCCGCCCACCCGGTCGCCCTGCTCCAGCACAGCGAAGCCCAGCAGCGCGGCGGCTTCGGCGGCGGTGACCGACTTCATGGCGTGGCGGCTGCCGAAGAACATCGACATGCGCTGGTCGACCACCAACAGGGCGGGGCGATCGCGCTCTTCGGTGAACACCCGTACATGGGGAGTGCCGGTGCGCGCGGTGACCCGCCAGTCGATGTTGCGCACGTCGTCCGATGGCTGATAGTCGCGTAGTTCAAGGAAGTCCAGGCCGCGCCCCCGGAGGTGCGAGCCATGGCGGCCATTGAGCACGCTGCGAGCCGGCTGGCGCGGCAGCAGTCGCAGGCGGCGGCCCTGGGGTTCCAGGGCCGTCAGCTGGGCCAGGTCCAGGTGCACGCGCGGATCCAGCGTGGTTCGCTCCGTGGAGCCGGGCACCGTCCGGGAAGCCGGGTGTCTGGCGAATGGCAGGCGCATCGATACCTCTTGTCCAGGGATCCGTCCCTTGCCGGGGCGAGGCTCACGCCGTGGCGAAGTCTGGCGGCTAGAAGGCGTGTACGGACCGGGTTTGCACGAGACCAGGCCTCAGGGGAGCGCCACGCAGCCAAGCAGGGTGGCGACCGCGTCGTCGGCGCTGAAGCCCTGGCCCTGGGCCTCGAAGCTCAGCCCGATGCGGTGGCGCAGCACCTCCGGAGCCACCTGCTGGACGTCCACCGGATCCACGTAGTCGCGGCCTTCGAGCCAGGCGTGGGCGCGGGCGCAACGGTCGAGCGCCAGCGAGGCGCGCGGGCTGGCGCCGAGTTCGATGTAGCGGGCCAGGTCGTCGCTGAAGTCCGCCGGGTGACGGGTGGCGTCCACCAGCGTGGCCATGTACTGCTCCATCGGCTCGGCCACGTGCAGGGCGGCGATCTCGCGGCGGGCGGCGAAGATCGCCTCCTGGGCCAGGGCCACGGGGACCTGAGCAGGAGCGTCGCCGGCGGCCGGGCTTGCCTCGCGATTCTTGGCCTGCTCCTCCTGACGCACCAGGCGAATCACCTGGACCTCTTCCTCGCGGCTGGGGTAGTCGACCCGCACATGCATCATGAAGCGGTCCATCTGCGCCTCGGGCAGCGGGTAGGTGCCTTCCTGCTCGATCGGGTTCTGGGTAGCCAGCACCATGAACAGCTCCGGCATCTTGTGGGTCGTGCCGCCCACCGTGACCTGGCGCTCCTCCATGGCCTCGAGCAGGGCCGACTGCACCTTGGCCGGGGCGCGGTTGATCTCGTCGGCCAGCACCAGATTGGCGAACAGCGGGCCCGGGTGAAAGCGGAATACCGCGCCTTCCTCGCCCTGATGATAGACCTCGCTGCCGGTCACGTCGGAAGGCAGCAGGTCGGGCGTGAACTGGATACGACTGAAGTCGGCCTCCAGGTGGCGTGCCATGGCCTTGACCGCGCGGGTCTTGGCCAGTCCCGGCAGGCCTTCGATCAGCAGGTTGCCGCCGGCCAGCAGGCCGATCACCAACCGCCGAATGACGTCGCGCTGGCCGATGATCGACTCGCCGATGGCGGCCTCGAGTCCCTTGATGTCGTCGTTGAGGCTCATGGTTTCTCCGGGTAAAGGCGTTGCCAGTCGCGGGCCATGTCGATCAACTGCCAGTCGCGCGCTTCAGCCTGTTCCAGGCCATCGGCCAGGCGTCCGATATGGCTGTCGCTGTCGTAGGCGACCTCGCGCTCGCCATCGGTGTGGTGAACCAGCACGCCAAGGCGCGGGCCTTCGCCCTCGGTGGTCCAGATCAGCATCGGCACGTCGCCGTCTGAGTTGCCCACGGCGAGAATCGGGCGCTGGCCCAGATGGCGGTTGATCGATATCACCTTGCCGGGGCCGTCATCGAGCCAGATGTCGCCGCCGCGCTTGTAGAGCTGCGGATCGTCCTCGAGATCGACCAGTTCCATCTCGCCGGTACTGCCGATGATGTTCTGGGGCGGCACGCCATAGACGTCGCTGGCGAAGACGCGCATGAACTCGAGCCCGCCACCGGAGACGATATAGGTCGAGAAGCCATGGTCGCGCAGATAGCCGAGCAGTTCGAGCATCGGCTGGTAGACCATGTCGGTGTAGAAGCGGCCGGTCGCGGGGTGGGTGGCGTTGGCCAGCCAGTCGCTCACGTCCTGCTGGAAGTCACTCAGCGACAGGTCCTGGTGGGACAGCGACAGCAGCGCCTGGATGCCTTCCTCGCCGGCCTCCAGCAGGGTGTCGATGTCACCTTCGGCGGCGGCCTTCTTGAGCGGCGTGTCGAGCGCCTCGGGGTCGGCCTCGCTGGCGCGGTCCAGGGCGTAGAGCAACTGGGTGTAGGCGGGCTGTTCACTCCACAGAGTGCCATCGTTGTCGAACACCGCGATGCGTCGCTCCTGTGGCACGAAGTCTTCGCTGTCCGGATCGCTGGTGGTCTCGACAAAGTCGACGATGGTGCTCTTGCTGTGACCGGCATTCCAGGAAGGCAGCGGGTCGGCCAGTGCCATCGCAGGAAGCAGAGACAACAGTACCGCGGGCAGCAGCGTTGCCAGTGACTGTCGTTGAAGGATGCTCGGATTAGGGGGATTCATGCACTCGGTTCCTTGAGAGAATGGAAGGGGCTCTTCGACCCGTCTTTTTTCACCGACGAGCCGCCCCCGGGGGAGCGGCTCGTGGCGTTCAAGCCGGCGTCAGTGAACGCTGGCGGGTTGTTCCAGGGCTTCCATTACCTGATCCAGACTGAAACTTGCTGCCTTCATGCGTGGCGGAAACTCCTTGAAGGTCTCCAGGAAGTTTGCCACATAGGACTGGGCGGGCAGGGCCAGGAAGGAGTGATCCAGCAACCAGTCATAGTAGGTGTTGGAGGTCAGCTGAGCACGCTCGTAGGGATCGCGGCGAAGGTTGAACATCAAGGGGACACGCAGCGGGGTGAAGGGGTTCGCCCACACTTCGAAGGTACCCTCGATGCGCTGCTCCATGAACACCAGCTTCCAGTCATCGTAGCGCAGCGCGGTCAGGTCACCGTCATCGGAGAAGTAGAACACCTCATGACGGGGGCCTTCCTCACTTTCCCCGGTGAGCAGAGGCAGGAAGTTGTAGCCGTCCAGATGTACGTTGTACTCGCGACCGATGGCCTGAACGCCACCCTCCAGCAGGTCCTGCTTGATGGAATCGTTGCCGACGGCGGCCATGAAGGTCGGCATCCAGTCCATGTGGTGCATGACCTCGTTGGAGATGGAGCCTTCCTCGATCTGACCTGGCCAGCGGACCATGGCGGGTACCCGCCAGCCGCCTTCCCAGTTGGTGTTCTTTTCACCGCGGAATGGCGTCATGCCAGCGTCGGGCCAGGTGTTCATATGCGGCCCGTTGTCGGTGGAGTAGAACACGATGGTGTTGTCGGCGATGCCCAGCTCGTCAAGCTTGTCGAGGAACTGGCCCACGTGCATGTCGTGCTCGACCATACCGTCGGCGTATTCGTTCTGACCGGAGATACCGCGCAGCTCATCCTTGACGTGGGTACGGAAGTGCATGCGGGTGGCGTTCCACCAGACAAACCAGGGGGTGCCCTCGGCGGTCTTGCGCTCGATGAAATCCAGCGCCGCGGCGGAGGATTCCTCGTCGATGGTCTCCATTCGCTGGCTTGTCAGCGGTCCGGTGTCCTCGATCTGCCCGTCGGCGCTGGACTTGATCACCCCACGGGGTCCGAAGGCCTCGCGGAAGGTGCGGCCGTCCGGCATTTCCATATCGGCGGGGTAGTCCGGGTGCTCGGGTTCTTCCTCGGCGTTGAGGTGATAGAGGTTGCCGAAGAATTCATCGAATCCGTGATTGGTCGGCAGGTGTTCGTCCCGATCGCCCAGGTGGTTCTTGCCGAACTGGCCGGTGGCGTAGCCTTCGGCCTTGAGCAGGGCGGCGATGGTCGGGTCCTTCTCGCTGATGCCCTGAGCGGCGCCCGGCAGGCCGACCTTGGATAGCCCTGTGCGAAACACGCTCTGGCCGGTGATGAAGGACGAGCGGCCGGCGGTGCAGGACTGTTCACCATAGTAGTCGGTGAACATCATGCCTTCGTCGGCGATGCGGTCGATATTGGGGGTCTGGTAGCCCACCAGACCGTGGGTGAAGGCCGAAATGTTGGACTGCCCGATATCGTCGCCCCACAGCACCAGGATGTTGGGTTTGGACGAGTTTCCATTGTCCTGCTGCTGGGAGTCATTCTCCTGGGCAAGCACCGACGTGGACATCGTCATGATAAGGCTGGCCGCTAGATAACCGCTCCAGCGTTGCGCTCTGTTGCGATAAGGACTGAATGCGAACACCGTCTGTCTCCCTGACCCGGTCACGTACCACGATGACCAGTGATTTGACGCGATGAGAGGCTCCGAGGGAGCCCGATCGCTCGAGTATAGGAGGAGTTGTTGACGATTCAGTGCAACAGAAGAGGTAAGGAGGGGGAGGATAATCAGGGTAAGGAGAGAAAGCGTTTCATCGCGGCGAGAAAGACCGATGTTGGCGGACGTTTCGCGACAAATACAAGGAGTTGCTGGATTGTCGTATTTTTGTAAAAAAGTGTTTTGATGACGCGGTCGACGTCGGTACAGAAATTGGAAGGGCGTCGAACGAAAGGTCAGATAGAAAGGCTAGACAGAAAAGCCAGACAGAAAGGCCAGAAAGAAAAGACAGACAAGATACAAGAAAGACAATCGATGGCGCGCCCGGGAGGATTCGAACCTCCGACCACCTGATTCGTAGTCAGGTACTCTATCCAGCTGAGCTACGGGCGCGCAGATGCCGCAGGGGATGCGGCGTCGAGAGGCTGCGCATGGTAGAGCAAAGAATGTGATTTCGCAAGGTGTCTTCGGGAGGCAGTACCAGGCCCGGCCTGCGGGACTGGCCGCCGAATCAAGTGGCGGAGCTGCTTGATCAGGAACCAATCAACCGATCCGCCAACTTGCCGATATCGTCGACACTGTAGTCCGGTACCGGGACGCCATCCGCCGGCAGCATGGCGTTGTAGGGCCGGAGCACCAGTGCACCCTGCCAGCCGGCGGCCTGGGCGCCGATGGTATCCCACAGGTGGCAGGCAATCAGGCACAGTCTAGATGGCGGTGTCTGCATGGCCTCGGCGACCTGGGCGTAGGTGTCCGGCGCGGGCTTGAACTTTTTGACCTGGTCGACGCTGAATGAGCGTTCGAAATACTCGGCCAGTCCTGCCTTTTCCAGCGGCGTGGGGCCAGCGCCCGGAGCCGAGTTGGTCAGGGTGACCAGGCGAAAGCCGGCCTGACGAAGCCGCTCGAGTGCCGGGGCCACGTCGGGGTGCGCCGGCATGGAGCCGATGCGCTCACCCAGTTCGTCGAGATCGTTCTGCTCGAGGGTGACCCCGTGAATCTCGGCGGTCATGCGCAGGGCGCCTGCGCCGAGCTGACCGAAGGGCGTATAGAGTCCCGACAGGGTCATCGACTGGGAGTAGAGGATCAGTTGGGCGAACCATTCGCGCAGCATCGCCGGGTCGCCGAACAGCCGATCGAACAGCGGCTCAAGGTGGGTCAGGTCGAGCAACGTCTCGTTGACGTCGAAGACCAGCACGTCGGGGCGTTCTGGGGCAGTCATGGCGTCTCCTTGATCGAGTCCGTCGCGATCGACGGGGCCTTCGGTGGCCTCGGCCAGTCACCACGACCAGTCACCTCGACAGGACGCCACAGAGGCGTCCTGTCGATAGGGTGGTCGTTACTCGGCCTTCTTCCAGTCGAACTTGGCGAAGGGTTCGTCCACCGGGGTGTTGGCCAGGTGATTGGTGTAGTTGCTCATGACCTTCTGGGACAGGGCCAGGATCACTTCGAGCACCTGGCGCTTAGTGTAGCCGGCGTCGAGGAAGGCCTGCACGGCGTCGTCATCGACGTTGCCACGTTCGCGTACGACCGACAGGGTGAAGGTACGCAGCGCTTCGAGGCGCTCGTTGGGCAGCGGGTCTTCGTTGCGCAGGGCGTCGGAGACGGCGTCATCCACTTCCATCTGCTTGGCGATGGCGGTGTGGGCCGGCACGCAGTAGTGGCAGTTGTGCTCGACGTTGATGGTCTGCCACACCACGGTGGTTTCCTCGGCATCGAAGGAGGAATCCAGGAATAGCTGGTGCAGGCGCTGGTAGCCTTCCAGCAGGCCCGGTGCCTCGGCCATGACCGCGTGCAGGTTGGGGATCATGCCAAAGGCGTTGACCGAGTTGTCGAGCAGTGCCTGGCTCTCTTCGGGGGCGCTTTGCTTGTCGTGGAGGCTAAAGTCGGTCATCGGGTTCTCCTGTGTGATGGCGCCTGTGGCAAGGCCGCAGACCGTTGCAGACCGGGGCGTTGCACGCGCCATTGATTCCGAATTTTTTGAGCGATTGCTCAAAATTGGCCGCCAGCAGGCCCTGCTGAAAGCCGTTCGGGCATACTCTAGCTATACCTGAGCGATCACTCAAGTTAAAATTTGAGCAGTTGCTCAATTTTCTGAAGGCCGTACCGGCCACGACACCGGACCCATCCATGCCGCGCGCGACACTACATAACCGTCAGGATTCGCTGGAACGTGCCCTGCACCTGTTCTGGCAGAAGGGGTTCCACGCCACCTCGCTCAAGGACCTGGAACGCACCCTCGATATGCGGCCGGGCAGCATCTATGCCGCCTTCGGCAGCAAGGATGCGTTGTTTCAGGAGGCGCTGGAACGCTATGCCCGGCTCGGACTGGTCGAGCTCGAGCGTACCCTGGCCGAGTACGACTCGCCCTTGTCGGGGCTGGCCGCCTACCTGCGCAAGCTGGGCTGTCTGCGGGACCAGGAGCTTCCCAGCCGGGCCTGCATGCTGGTGAAGAGCCTGCTGGAGCTGGGCGAGCGAGAGCAGGCGGCGCTGGGCAAGGCCGAGGCCCTGCTCGAGGCCATGGAAGCCTGCTTCGTCGAGCAGTTTCGCGCCGCCAAGGACGCCGGCGAGCTTGAACCGAGCGCCGACCCGGTGCGCCTGGGACGGCGGCTACAGGCCGAGGTGATGGGCCTTCGCGCCTACGCCCAGCGCGAGGTCGATAGCCAGGCGGTGCACGCCCTGGCGGACGATATGGCCCGGTCGATCGAAGCGCTGCGGCTTCCCTGAACGCGGCGCGCCTGTTCTGATGCACGTCCGCCAATGGTGGGCCGCCTGCCGAGTCCGACGCAGGTAACGCCAGACTCGGCAGCGGGCAGGGCGTCAGGAGGCGGAAGGTGATGTCGCCTCGGCTGTCGCGGTATCGCTATCGGTATCGCTATCGCTATCGCCTGAGCGTGGCCGGCGACGTTCCACCAGGCGACGCACGCCCACATAGAACAGCGGGGTCAGCAAGAGCCCGAACAGGGTCACCCCGATCATCCCGTAGAACACCGCCACGCCCATCGCCTGACGCATCTCGCTGCCCGCACCGGAGGCCAGCATCAGCGGGATGACGCCTGCGGTGAAGGCCACCGAGGTCATCAGGATCGGCCGCAGGCGCAGGCGGCAGGCGGTCAGCACGGCGTCCAGTCGCGACTGTCCCTGGCTCTGCTGCTCGCGGGCGAACTCCACCAGCAGGATGGCGTTCTTGCAGGCCAGCGCCACCAGCACGATCAAGCCGATGCGGGTGAAGATGTTGTTGTCACCGCCGGTCAGCCACACACCGGCCATGGCCGACAGCAGCGTCATCGGCACGATCAGGATGATCGAGAACGGTAGCGACCAGCTCTCGTACTGGGCCGCCAGCACCAGGAACACCAGCAGCACCACCAGCGGGAAGACGTAGATCATGGTGTTGCCCGCCAGCACCTGCTGGTAGGTGACCTCGGTCCACTCGTAGGCCACGCCGGCCGGCAGGGTGGTGGCCAGCACCTCCTCGATCGCCTGCTTGGCCTGGTCACTGGACATGCCCGGCGCCGGCGAGCCGTTGATGTCGGCGCTGACGAAGGTGTTGTAGTGCATGACCCGGTCCGGCCCGGTGGTCGGGCTGATCTCGACGAAGCTGCCCAGCGGGATCATCCGGCCGTCGTTGCTGCGCACCTTGAGCTGGCGGATGGCCTCGGCGTCCAGGCGGTATTCGGCGTCGGCCTGGGCGCGTACCTGATAGGTCCGGCCGAAGCGGTTGATGTCGTTGACGTAGAGCGACCCCAGGTAGATCTGCAGGGTGTCGAACACCGCGTCCAGCGAGACATTCATCACCAGCGCCTGCTCGCGGTCCACCTCCACGTCGTACTGCGGCACCTGGATGCGATAGCTCGAGTAGACACCGGCCAGCCGCGGGTCCTGGTTGGCGGCGCCGACCACCGCCTGGGTCGCCTCGAACAGCCCGTCGAAGCCGACGTTGCCGCGGTCCTGCAGCTGCAGCTTGAAGCCCCCGGTGGTGCCGAGGCCAAGGATCGGCGGAGGCGGGAACACCGCCACGTAGGCCTCGTCGATCTGGGCGAACTGGGCATTGAGGCGGGCGGCGATGGCGCCGGCCGAAAGCTCCGGCGACTGGCGCTCGTCGAAGGGCGCAAGCGGGGTGAAGACGATGCCCGAGTTGGAGGCATTGACGAAGCCATTCACCGAAAGACCGGGGAAGGCAACGGTGTTGGCCACGCCCGGCGTTGCCAGGGCGATCTCCTGCATCTCGGCGAGCACCTCGCTGGTGCGCTCGAGGCTCGCGGCGTCGGGCAACTGGGCCATGGCCACCAGGTATTGCTTGTCCTGGGACGGAATGAAGCCGCCGGGGACCTCCTGAAACAGCTTGCCGGTGAGTCCCAGCAACGCCAGGTAGCCGAGACCGACGATCAGCCCGAAGCGCAGCAGGCGACGAATCAGCCCGGTGTAGCCCCGCGACATGGCAGCGAAGGCGCGGTTGAAGGGGGCGAACAGCCAGCGGCCGAACAGGGCGTCGATCAGCCGGGTCAGCCAGTCGGGCTTCGCCCCGTGGGGCTTGAGCAACAGCGCCGACAGCGCCGGTGACAGGGTCAGCGAGTTGAACGCCGAGATCAGCGTCGAGATGGTGATGGTCAGCGCGAACTGCTGGTAGAACTGGCCGGTCAGGCCGCTGATGAAGGCGGTCGGCACGAATACCGCGGTCAGCACCAGGGCGATGGCGATGATCGGCCCGGTGACCTCGCTCATGGCGATGCGGGTGGCTTCATAAGGCGAGTGGCCGAGTTCGATATTGCGCTCGACGTTCTCCACCACCACGATGGCGTCGTCCACCACGATGCCGATGGCCAGCACCAGGCCGAACAGCGACAGCGTATTGATCGACACACCGATCAGCTGCATCACCGCGAAGGTGCCGATCAGCGAGACCGGCACCGCGATCAGCGGAATCAGCGAGGCCCGCCAGGTCTGCAGGAACAGCACCACCACGACCACCACCAGCAGCACCGCCTCCAGCAGCGTATGCACCACCGCCTCGATGGAGCCGCGCACGAACACGGTGGGGTCATAGACGATGTCGTAGTCGACGCCGTCGGGGAAGGTCTCGGCGGCCTCGGCCATATAGCCGCGCACGCCGTCGGACAGGGCGATGGCGTTGGAGCCCGGACGCTGGAACACCGGCAAGGCCACCGCGTCCTTGCCGTCGAGCTGGGCGCGCAGGGCGTACTGGTCGGCGCCGAGCTCCACCCGGGCGACGTCGCCCAGGCGGGTGATGCGGCCGTCGTCGTCCACCCGGATCACGATCTCGCGAAATTCTTCCGGCGAGGACAACCGGCCCTTGACGTTGAGCAGGCGCTGGAACTGGCTCTCGCGCGGGGCCGGCTGGGCGCCCAGGCTGCCGGCGGCGACCTGCTGGTTCTGCTCACGCAGCGCCGCCACCACGTCGCTGGCGCCGAGGCCCCGGGAGGCGATGGCGTCCGGGTCGAGCCACACCCGCATGGCGTACTCGCCGGCCCCGAACAGGCCGACGTCACCCACACCCTCGAGGCGCGCGATGTCGTCCTGCAGGTTCAGCCGCGCGAAGTTCGACAGCCATAGCTGGTCGTAGCGCCCATCCGGTGAGGTCAGGTGGACCACCATGGTCAGGTTGGGCGACGACTTCTCGGTGGTCACCCCCAGCGCCTGGACCTCCTGGGGCAGGCGAGGCGTGGCGCGGGCCACCCGGTTCTGGACGTTGACCTGGGCCTGGTCCAGGTCGGTGCCGAGGGCGAAGGTCACGGTCAGCGTCAGGTTGCCATCGGCGGTGGACTGGGAGTCCATGTACAGCATGCCCTCGACCCCGGTGATCTCCTGCTCCAGCGGTGTCGCCACGGTCTTGGCGATGACCTCCGGATTGGCGCCGGGGTAGTTGGCCTTGACCACCACGGTGGGTGGCACCACCTCGGGGTATTCAGAGACCGGCAGCTTGAACAGCGCCAGGCTTCCGGCCACCACGATCAGGATCGACAGCACCGCAGCGAACACCGGGCGTCGGATAAAGAAGTTCGACAGGTTCATGTGCGCGCAGGCTCCTGGTCGAGGTGCTTGGCGTCGAGGCGTTCGGCCAGGCGACGGGTACGCTCTCGCAGTTGCTCCAGCGGGGCGCGGTCGGGGCCGTCGACCAGCGCAGGAGAGATCGCCATGCCGGGGCCGAACTTCGAAGGACCGGCGGCGACCACGGACTCACCGCCCTCGAGCCCTTCGCTGATCTCGCGCCAGGCTCCGAAGCGGGCGCCGGTGGTGACCTTGCGGTAGGCGAGTTTGCCCTGTTCGTCGGCGACCAGTACAAAGTTGGCGTCGAGGTCGGTGCCAATGGCGCGGTCGGGCACCAGCACCCCATCGCGATGGCGGGCGGCAGCGATCCGCACCCGGGCGAAGGCGCCGGGGCGCAGCGAGGGATGCCCGGCGTCGAAGCGAGCGCGCACCCTCAGGGTGCCGGTGGCCTCATCGACCCGGTTGTCGATAAAGTCGAGCTCGCCCTGGTAGGCGAAGTCGTCCTGGCCGGCGAGCTGCAGTTCTACCGGCCAGCCCTGATCGGCGGTAATCTCGGCAAAGTCGCGGTTCCAGCTGCGCTCGTCGATATCGAAGTAGGCGTCGACCTGGTCGGTGCTGACGATGGTGGTCAACACGCTCTGGCCGGCGCTGACCACGTTGCCCACCGTCAGGTCGGCGCGGGAGACGCGACCGCTGATCGGTGCGCTGACCTCGGCGTGTGCCAGATCGAGACGAGCACTGTCGAGCTGTGCCTGCAGCGAGGCGACCTCGGCATTCTGGGCCTGGGCACTGGCGCGCCGGGCCTCGGCTTCCTCTCGGGCCATCAGGTTGCGCCCGACCAGCTGATTGGCACGGTTGGCCTCACCGTTGGCGCGGGCCAGTTCGGCCCGGCCCCTGGCAAGTCCCGCCTCCAGCTCACGCACCCGCGCCTCGAAGGGCGCCAGGTCCAGGCGAACCAGCGGTTGGCCCTGTTCGACCAGGGAGCCTTCCTCGAACAGGATCTCGGCGACCTGACCGGTGACCCGGGGGCGCAGGGTGACACGCTCGGGAGCCTCGAGGCGGGTGGTGTAGCGATACCAGTTCGAGACCGGCTGACGCACCGCCTGGACCACCTCGACCCGAGGCGCGGGCGCAGAGCCCGCGCCATCGGCAGCGTCCCCCTGTCCTCCCCGACCTTCGCCGGGTTGGCAGGCTGCCAGCAACAGCGCCAGGGCGGCGAGCCCCAGGCCACGGGCCAGGCGACGTATTGCACGAGGTGTCTTACGCGGTGCTGTACGACTCGCCTTGCGATGTCCAGTGCGGCCAGCGCTATCGGCACCCCCTCGAGCAGGCTGGTCGTCAGACTGCGGTGGCGATACGGCAAGCGCAGGGGAGGGGGCAGGCGACACCACCTGGGGGTCGCACGGGGGGCGTTGGTCGGACATCTGGCGACTCCTGAGCAAAAGGTTCGCCAGTGTAATCCTCGATCGAGACTTGTATTAGACCGGTTGGTCGCACATTATTGATGCCAAATATGCACGCATCTGTGCGCTTGTACCTTCTGTGGAGACCTTCATGGACCAACCGAGTCGTCTGCTGCTGCTGGTCGATGTGGCCGAGCTTGGCAGCTTTTCCGAGGCCGCCAAGCGCCGCGAATTGGATCGCTCGGTGGTGTCCAAGCATATCGCGCGCCTCGAGCAGGAGCTGGGGGTGCGCCTGCTCAATCGCTCGACGCGCTCGCTGTCGCTGACCCAGGCGGGGCAGGCCATGGTGCAGCAGGGGCGTGAGCTGCGTGACTGGATGTACCACACCCAGGCGCTGGCGGAGAACCTGCAGCAGCTGCCGAGCGGACGGCTCAAGGTGAGCGCCCCGGGCATCCTCGGCCGCTGCCTGGGCTTCGAGGCCATGAGACGCTTTCGCCAGCACTATCCCGATGTGCAGGTGGACCTGCAGCTCGAAGAGCGTCGGGTCGACGTGATCGGTGAAGGCTACGACCTGGTGCTGCGGGTCGGCGACCTGAAGGACTCCAATCTGGTGGCCTCGCCACTGGCGCCCAATCATCTGTTGATCGGCGCCAGTCCCGCCTTTATCGAGCGTCATGGCGAGCCACGAGACCTCGCCACCCTGGCCCGGCTGCCGGCGTTGACCTTCAGCTCACAGCAGTTCCAGCTCGACTATCTGCCTTACCTCGATGACCAGGGGCGGGAGCAGAAGCTGCCGCTCAATAGCCAGGTGCGCACCAGCGAGGCCGAGGTGATCAAGCGCGGGGTGATGGAAGGCATGGGCATCGGGGTACTGCCGGCCTTCGCCATGTACAACGAAGTCAGCGACGGACGCATCGTGCCGCTGATGACCGACCTGGCACTGCCGGAGTTCGGCGTCATCACGCTGCTCTATCCCCACCGCGAGATGCCGCTGCGTACCCGGCGCTTTATCGAGATTCTGCGCGAGATGGTCGGCTCGCCACCCCAGTGGGAGGCACGCATCCCCGGCTTTGCCGAAATGTACGGCAAGGGCGCTGGTGGGATGGGCCTGGCGTCCTGAGTGTGGCAAGGGTGACGAGCCGGCTGTTAGTCACACGTCGCTGCACGGTGAGCCTAGCCAGCATCGAAGGCCGGCAACACTTCCTCGGCCAGGCGATGCAGGGTCTCTTCCACCGGCGCCTGGTTGCGGCGCAGGTTCAGGCCGATGTGATTGACGCCGGCGGCCTGCATGGCCTCGAGCTCGGCGATCAATCCCTGGCTGCCGACCCTCAGCCCGAAGCGGTGGCGGCGAGGCGGCTCGTCCGCGCGCTCGGCCAGGTCCAGGTGCAGGAAGCTGATGTAGGGCTTGTCGCCGGCCACCTCGCGCCACAGGCCGACCCGACGGCGGTGGTCCTCCGGCGTGCCGGGGTAGGCCAGCCAGGCATCCATGTGCTGACCGACCCAGTCCGGGCGCTGCTGGGCCAGGCCGGCCACCAGCAGGGGCGGTGGCGTCGCCATCGGCAGCAGCGCCTGGCCGGCGTCCAGCCGCGCATCCTGATCGCCCCTCAGCACCGCGACGGCGTCGCGGAAGGCCTCACCGCGCTGCTCGAAGGGTATTCCGAACAGCGGATATTCCACCGGACGGTCACCGCTGGCGACACCCAGCAGCAGCCGGTCACCGCTGAGCTGTTGTACGCTGGCGGCGGCCTTTCTGACCAGCCAGGGCATGCGCAGCGGCAGCACCGCAGCGGCGGTGCCCAACAGTGCACGCTGCGTGGACGCCGCCAGATAGCCCAGGTAGGTGAACATCTCGAACACCTGACCGGCGTCGCCAAAGTGCGGGTCGTAGAGCGGTACATCGCGCAGCCACAGCGCACGAAAGCCGAGGCGATCGGCCAGCTGGACACGTTGAAGGTGTTCGCCCAGATCGGGGACGCCGAAGGCACGACCATCGCGCAGGCGGGCGGCTTCACCGGCGGGGCTCCAGTCATTGTCCAGCGCCAGCTCCAGGCCCAGGGTCAAGGGGCCACTGGTCAGTCGTTGCAAGCTCATCTTGGCTCCTGCCTCGAGGGGAGGCGTATCAGTTCGATAGAACGCTAGGCGCTGTCCGAAAAGTCGACGAGCGAAGGTTAGACAAGGCAAAAATCGGTGAGAAAGCGCAGTTTACGGGGTGTAAATGAGCATTTTGATCCGATTTTTAACGCCGTATTACCGAGCGCAGGCACTTTTCAGACAAGCCCTAATCGTTGTAATGGAGTGTGGCGCCGTCAGGGGCGGGGAAAAAGAGGCTCGCGGCGGAATCACTTTTTCGTTTGCGGCAACAATCGACACGAAACATCCGATGATGCTGGTGCAGGCACGGGGCAGGGCGACACCATTGAACCGATACCGGGAGTCCTGCTTCACTAGGACAATGGTATCGGCGATAAAGGTATCGGCGATAAAGGTATCGGCGATAAAGGTATCGCCGACTGGGGCCGGCTCAGGGAAGGGCAGCGGGCGATGCCACGGCGCAACGGGAGGAAACAATGAAAGACGAGACAACGCAGCAGGTCATCCTGGCCGGAGAGCCGATCGACGAGCACCAGGGCCACTATTCCGACGAGCGCTTCTGGGCCAAGGTCGGGCGCTACGCCAAGGCCGCCGGCGAGGTCACCCTGTCCCGGGCGCTGACGCTCTATTACGCCGCCCGGGACAAGGACACCCCCGTGTGGGCCAAGACCACCATCTACGGTGCGCTCGGCTACTTCATCTCACCGTTGGACGCCCTGCCGGATCTGACCCCGCTGGTCGGCTACACCGACGACATGGGCATGCTGGCGGTGGCGCTGATGACCGTGGCGGCCTACGTCAAGGATGAGCACAAGGACAGGGCCAGCGCTACCTTGAAACGCTGGTTTTCCTGATCAGCCCTCGACCTCCACGACCACCTTGCCGACGGCCTTGCCCGAGGTGAGGTGGGCGTAGGCCTTGCCGACGTCGGCCAGGGCGAAGCGATTGTCGTCCACCAGCGGCGTCAGTGCCCCCGAATCGATGATCTCGGCGAGCGTCGACAGGATGGTGCCGTGCACTTCCCGACCGACGTTGTGGATCATCGGAATCAGCATGAAGATCACGTGCAGCGAGGCGCCCTTGAAGTGCGCCGGCGTCATGTCCAGTTCGGCCAGCGACATGGTCGTCGCCACCTGGCCGTTGAGCTTGACCGCATTGAAGGAGTTGATCAGGTTGGGGCCGCCGACGCTGTCGAAGATGACGTCGAAGCCGGCACCATCGGTGTGCTGGTTGACGTAGTCATCGACGCTCTGGGTCTTGAAGTCGATGGCGGTGGCACCGAAGCCTTCGATCAGTTCGCGCTGATGCTCTCCCGAACCGGTGGCGTAGACCTCACACCCCAGATGGCGGGCAAGCTGCACCGCCACATGGCCGACGCCACCGGCACCGCCATGCACCAGTACTTTATCGCCGGTTCCTGCGCCTGCGCGGGTCAGGCCCTCGTAGGCGGTGATGGCGACCAGCGGCAGGGCCGCGGCGTCACGCATCGACAGGGAACGCGGTTTGTGCGCGATCAGTCGGGCGTCGGCGAGCATGTACTCGGCCAGACTGCCCTGCAGGTCGGTGAGCCCGCCGGCGCAGCCGTAGACCTCATCGCCCGGGGCGAAGCCGGTCACGCCTTCGCCGACTTCCTCGATGGTGCCGGCAAAGTCCATGCCGAGCACGGCCGGCAGATCCGGCGCGATCGGCAGCTCCTCCTGGCCCAGCTGACGGATCATGGTGTCGATGGTGTTGACGCTGGTGGCGGCGATACGCACCACCACCTGACCGGCGCTGACCTGGGGGCGAGGCAGGGTGGCGGATTCGAACGGCGCGTCCTCGCCGTAGCGGTTGAGGACCATGGCGGACATCGATGAGGTGGACATTGTCGGTCTCCTGTAGGGGGTGTGAATCGATGCCTACAGGATTGCCGATGCCGCCTTGGAAAAAAACGCCATGACCCGGGAATCAGTTTCTGGAAATCGCTGACAGTGCGCGCCGGCTACTGCGTAGTACGGCGTAGTACGGCGTAGTACGGCGTAGTGCTGTCAGTGCCTGTCCCAGATCGGTGGTGTGCCGATCTTCTCCAGCAGGAAGTCGATGAACACCCGGACCTTGGCGGTCAGCACGTTGGCTTTGGGGTAAACCAGCCAGATGGCGGAATGATCGTCGACCTCGTGGTCGGGCAGAACCCTGACCAGCGCTCCCTGTTCCAGGTCCTTGTGGATGCTCCACAGCGCATGCATGGTGATGCCGGTGCCCGCCACCGCGGCCACCCTCATGCTGGCGCCATCGTCGCAATAGACGCGGGGCTTGGCCCCGGCCGGGGGAAAGGTGTGAGGGGTGCGCATCCCGTTCTTTGATAACGCCCGCGGCGTGCCACCCTGAAAGGCCACCAGCCGATGGCTTTGCAGGTCCTGCGGCGTCCTGGGCACGCCGTGGCGCTTCAGGTAGTCGGGGGAGGCACACAGCACGCGCTTGTCGTCGGCCAGCTTGCGCGCCTTGAGGTTGCTGTCCTCGATCGGATAGTTGCGCAAGGCCAGGTCAAACCCACCCTCGATCAGGTTGGTCTGGGTATCCGACAGGCGCAACTCCAGGCTGACGCTGGGGTAGCGTTCGAGAAATTCCGGCAGGATCGGTGCGACATAGAGCTGGGCGAAGGTGCTGGAGGCGGCGAATCGCAGGCGCCCGGTCGCTTCTTCGCTGTCCTTGCCGAGGGCGGCGAGCCCGGCGTCCTCCTGGGCCAGCATCTCCTTGGCGAAGGGGAGAAAGGCCGCGCCCTCCTGGGACAGTGATACCTTGCGGGTAGAGCGATGCAGCAGGTCGGCACCGACCTGATGTTCCAGCTTGGATAGTCGAGCGCTGGCAACCGCCGGTGCGATGCCGAGTTGGCGTCCCGCCGCGCTGATATTCAGCGTCTCGGCCGCCAGTACAAACAGGCGTAGTCCATCTGTGTCCATTCACTAGGCTCCCGGTGACGTTGATGGCCTCGGCACCAGCTTAAGGCAAGCGCCACGCCGCAGATAGCGCGGTTCGCTGCAGGGCCGAGGCAAGGGCTTGAAAGGACCGCGTCGCGGTGGTGCTCCGGCGATGCCTTACCCTGCCTCGGCGATGCCTTACCCTGCCTCGGCGATGCCTTGACCATGCGCAGCGCCCCCCGGCCGGGCCGGGCGGCAGCACCGAGCGGCCCCCGGGGCAGAGACGCGGTATCGAGGCCGCACGAATTTTTCCAGGAGGCCGGGAGGCCGGGGGCACGGCGAACGCGAGGCGTCAGCAGGTCAGCGCGATGCGAAGTCGAAGCTGCCATCCGTGCGCACGTAGAACAGGCATTCGGCGTCCGAGGTGCAGGTCAAGAGCGGAGCCGAGTCGTCATTCGCGCTGAAATAGCTGCCAGAGGGAAGCGGTGACGAGCCCTGAATATCGGCCCCGCTCAGTTCGGCGTTGCCCTGGATGACAACTGCGCGCAAGGCATCACCCTCCCCGCTGATGGTCCCCGAGCCTCCTGCCGGGATCTTCAGCAGGGAGCCGTTGGCTTCTCCGGGCGCGGTGCTTCCCCAGAGAAAGGCTACTTCGGCGCCATTTTCCTGCGACTGGCCGGGTACCTCGAGCCAGTTGATGGCATCGGCATCTAGCCAGACCATATTGCCGGCTTCCAGGTTGACGGGCTTCTCGCCATTGTCGAAGGCCTGGTCCGAGGGCTGGACCAGGTAGGGGCCCTTCAGAATTTCCAGAAAGATGGTGGCGCCTTCTTCGGCGATGGCGGAGGTAATGTGGTCCTCGCCAGCCGGCTGGGTCCAGAACGACCCCGGACCCATCCACATGGTGGCGGCATCCGGGTCATCATTGTGCACGGCACCCTCGATGACGACCGCACGGTAGGTGATGTTGTGAATATGTGGGGGCGAGGCAAAGCCTTCCTTGAACTCGATGATGGCGCCACTGGGCACATCTTTGGTGATGTCGCCCCACAGCACGCTGGCCTGGGGACTGGCGTCGCCTCTGGCAGGGTTAAGTGGCTGTGGCGTCACCTCCGAGCGCAGCACCACCTCGGTGGCGGCGGTGGCCGGGCCGGCGATCGAGAGCGTTGCCATCGCGACGCCGGTGGCAAGCAAGGGAAGAGCAGACAGGCGCATGGGGTCACTCCTGAGAAGACGCTGGACGGACGGCAGGGGCCGGATCTTCGGAATGCGAGGGTCGGCAACCGAACCCTCGTTCAAGGCTCCGCAGGGAGGAGCATGGTTACCGGCCCAGCAGTGAGGCGATGAACGGTATCGGCTGGGGTTGGGGGGATAAACCGCCTATATTCGAAAAATAAATCCGGAGAATCCGAATAATGCTCGTTCACAACATGCGCCTCTTCCTGACCATCGTGGAAAAGGGCAGCCTGGTGGCGGCGGCCAGAGAGACGGGGCTTTCCAGTACCACCGTGTCCGAGCGCCTGGCGTCGCTGGAGCAGTACTTCGGCGTGGTGCTGATCAATCGCACGACCCGCTCCATCAGCCTCACCGAAGAAGGCCGTACCCTGGTCGAGGGCGCCAAGCAGGTGCTGGCAGAGCTTGAGGAGCTGGAATCCCGCATTCGTCATGGCGCCCAGACCCTGTCCGGGCCGATTCGCATCAGCGTGCCCATCGACCTGGGCCGCGGGGTGGTGTCCCAGGTGATGGCGAACTTTGCCCGCGAAAACCCGGATGTATCGCTCGAACTGTCGCTGTCGGACGGTTTCACCGATATCGTCGGTCAGGGCTTTGATCTGGCGCTTCGGTTCGGGCAAGTGCTGGACAGCAGCCTGCGCATTCGCCAGCTGGGATCGTTTCGCCGGATCGTCTGTGCCGCCCCTACCTACCTGGAGCGCCATGGCGTTCCTGGCATCCCCACGGAACTCGCACAGCACAACTGCCTGGTGATGCGTTTTGGTGCGGCGCTGGACAACGTCTGGAGCTTTGGGCCTGAGGACGCACCGCAGCAGGTGACGGTAAAGGGCAATCGGATCGCCAACGACGGCTCACTGGTGCGCCAGTGGGCGGTGGAAGGTCATGGCATCTGCCTCAAGTCCGAGCTGGACGTCCAGGAAGACCTTGAACAGGGGCGGCTGGTGCCACTGCTCGAGGACGTGGCGGCGCCGCCCAAGCCCTTGCAGCTGATGTTTCCTCCCGCTCGCGACCAACCCCGGCGGGTGAAGGCGTTCGCCGAAGCGCTCTGCCAGGAGCTGTCCGTGAGAGAGCAGGCCGCCACGGCCCACAGGGCTGGCAGAGAGAACCGGTAAAGAGAGCTGGTAGAGAGCTAGCAGAGGGAACTGGTAGAGAGCTGGTAGAGAGAGCTAGCAGAGGGAACTCTGGTCGAGAGAGCTGGCACTGGCGGGCGTCTTGTCGGGGGAGAGAATGTGAGGGAAGTGCCTGAAAGGGCAAAAATTGGTCCCCATTATACGGATTTTGCGAATTCTGAAACCGGAAAGCGGCCATTCTGAAGCCATCTCGACTGGGCTAAGTTGGTCCGAGTGTCATCGAGCTGAATGGTAGCCACGGGAGGCCGGCGTGCAAGGCGCAGAATGGCTCGACCATCCGCAGTGCCAGGCCGGCGACGGATTCACGAATCTGTCCGAGGGGATTGTCATGCAGTACAGAAATTTCACTACCTTTAACGTGTCGGTACGCCGAGGTGCCGCCTGGGTGACCTTCCTGGATGCCCCTCTGGACCCGAGTGGTGCCATCTTTCTCGACGAGATGAGCAAGCTGCTGGATCATCTCGAGCGCGATGCCAGAATCGATGCCATCGTCTTTCAGTCTCGGTTCCCTGAAGTGTTCTCGCGCCTGGCGGGATACCAGATATTGAAGGGTGCCTCATCCCCCCAGGTCGGCGATGACGACAGCAGAAAGCGTGAGTTCAAGTGTCTTCTTGCGCGAATCGAAGACCTCCCGCAGACCACCATCGCCAAGGTGGAAGGCATGGCCCGGTATGGAGGCCACGAGCTCGTCATGGCGTGTGACGTACGCATTGCCGCAAGAGGCCTTGCGAGATTCGTGCCGATGGAGGTGGGCTTGACGGGGCTGCTGGCCCGTGGCGAGTCTTACGGGCACGAGAATCGTGTGGGTCCGGTCGGTGGACTGAGTTCCTTGCTGGGTAGCCGAGACTACGGAGCCGATCAGGCGGAATATCTTGGCACCATTCACCGTGCCCTGGATCCGGAAGATGTCGCCGCCTATGTCGATGATCTGGTGAGACGGCTGACGGGCCAGACCGCCGTGACAGACGAGCGACGAGACATCGACCCTGCGTCGACACCCCTGCACGATAGCCCAAGGGAAGATGCACAGACGGATTACCCAGGCTTCGCCCTGGCCTAGGGCTTGTCTGAAAAGTGCCTGCGCTCGGTAATACGGCGTTAAAAATCGGATCAAAATGCTCATTTACACCCCGTAAACTGCGCTTTCTCACCGATTTTTGCCTTGTCTAACCTTCGCTCATCGACTTTTCGGACAGCGCCTAGTCGAGAGGAATGACGCGCGACCTGACGCACAGTGCAGCGCGCGACATGACAGACGGTATGACGAGCCCGGTGTGAACCTCCCGGGTCGGCAGGATCATGGCTTCCCGCGTGCGAACGTGCCGACATCGACAGCACGATCCTTGATGTAACGTTCTGTTGTTTAATTGCTTTCTTTTGGATGTTTTTCCGTTTTGCCGGTCATTGGTGAGATAGGCTGGGGGCGCCGATAGCTCGGCGACTTTTCACCAAAAAAAGACGGGAAGGATCCATGTCACGACACCTCTTGCTTGCCTCTCTGCTGATCGCGGTATCCACCAGCGCCATGGCCAGCGACCTCAAGCCTGGACAATGGGAAATTATCCAAAGCATGTCAGGTGACCAGATGCCTGAGCAGATGACTCAGGAGACGACCGAGACGCAGTGCATGACCGCGGAAGAATCCAGTGACATGATCGCCACGTTGCGCGAGGACTGGACATCGTCTGGTTGCGAAGACATCAAGATCAGACGCGATGGCGATACCATCGATGCCCAGGCAACCTGTCCCGCCGGCGTTCGCACGACCACCTTCGATGCCAGTATCACGATGCACAGTGACGAGCACTTCAATAGCATGATCGAGATGGACAACGGCCAGCAGGTCACCATCGAGCAGGAAGGTCACTGGGTCGGCGAGAACTGCGAAAGCTAAGCCAAGCCAAGTAGCCAAGCCAAGTAAGCCAAGCACGGCCCTCGAATCCCTTGGCCTGCACCATGGCTGATCAAGCAGAAGGCCCGCCTATGGCGGGCCTTCTGCTTTTCTCCATCAAGGCGATAGCGAGTGAGGGCGTTGCCACCTGGCCAGGTGCCCTCACACATTCTCGGGCGGGATCGGTAGTTACTGCGCCTTCTCGATATCACCTGGCTTCCAGCTACCATCCAGCGCCGGTTCGGCGGGGGCATAGAGGCGCAGGATGGCGAAGAAGCCGCGCCCCGGGGCGGTGGCGAGCCAGTTGTCCTGCTGGCCCTCCGGGGCCTCGGGACCGAGATAAAGCTGGGTGCTGCCGTCATCCTCCTGGGCGGGTTCATCGAGCTTGCCGAGCGAGGGAAACGGTTGGCCATTGTCGAGGCCAGAGGCATTCTCCGCCTCGTACAGCGTCACCGACCAGAACAGTTCCGCCGGGATATCGGGGGGCAGTGTCAGGGTGTAGTGCTGGTCGCCGACCAGTGGCTCGCCGTCCGCATCCTCGAAGGCGATCATGTAGAAGGCGCCCTTGCCGGGGGTCATCGACACCATGCCGGGGCTGATCGAGAAGTAGTCGGTGAAGAACCAGGCGCGAGCGTCCAGTTCACGGTATCCCGCCTCGCTCGACATCCAGTCGAGCCCGACCGGCACGTCGGGCCAGCGGGCCGAGACGTTGTTGACCGGATTCAGCCATTGGCGGTCCTCGTAGACGCGGAAGTCCTCGCCGTTCAGACCGTGCTGGAAGCCGATGACGCGGCTGGTCTTGTAGCCGGTCTGGGCGGCGGCTTCCAGTGTCTTTCGGGTCGACTCATCCGGGGCGAAGTCCCGATCCGAGGCGATACCGATACCCTCGAGCATGCCCAGCCAGTCGGGGCCGGCAAGGGCTTCTCCTTCGGTATCGACCAGATACTTGAGCTGGTCGAATGCCGTGGCATCGGAGCGCGGCAGCATGTTGTAGGAGCCGCCCGCGGCGTCCGGGAATTCCATCGGCCTGGCGCTATCCTTCTCGCCGAGGGGATAGATCAGCGACTGTTTCAACAGGTCCGTCGCCGGCGCGATGTTGTCGAGGGACTGATAGAACGAGCGCAGGAAGAAGAAGACGTTATTGGTGCCCGAGCGATAGACGTAGTGATCCTCGGGAACGTCGCCCTCCCAGCCCGGCGGCACGATCAGGAAGTTGCCGCCCTCGCCACCGTCTGGCCCCGGCAGGCCCAGATCACCGAAGTATTCGCCGCCGTCGACGGGAATCGGGCGTTGCCAGGCATCCAGCAGGATACCCTGCAGCTTCGGTGGCGCCTCGAAGACCAGCGGGCCGCTCTCGCCCAGGTCTGCGAATACCATGCCGTAGATCAGGTCCGAGTTGGGCGTCGTGATCAGCGTCCTGGCGTCCAGGCGCTCGGTCCAGATGGGCATGACGTTGTAGCCGGTGCCGAAGGCCTCCGCCGCGCCGTCGCGCATTCCCATGGTGTTCAACAGTGGCAGCGCCCATAAATAGGTCTGTGTCGCTCGCTGGAAGGTCAGCTCCTCCATCAACTGCTGGGCGGTCTGCGCGGCGGGACGGTTCTGTTCAAAGGGCAGGTTGGCAAGTTCTGTCGCGCGCTCGGACTGGGCCAATGCGACCGGTGTCAGGGCCAGTGGCAGGGTCAGGGCAAGACCGGCGCACAGAAGGGGTCTGGACAGGCATTTCATGATCGGCTCCCGCGGCGTGAAAAGGGGCGACCCGCCGGCAAGGGCGGCGGGTCGAACAGGGGATTACTCGACGAGTTCAAAGTCCGGGAGTGAGAAGGACTTGTCGAAGAAGGCCTGGCCTGGTGCGTAGAGGCGGAAGTACACGAACCAGCCATCATCCTCGACCGTCTTCATGTGATTGCTTTCCAGGCCGTCCGGGGCATCTGGACCGATGTAGAGATCGATGGAGCCGTCTTCGTTGTACTGGAGCTGTTCCATGCGGCTGTCGAGGCTGACATCGGAGATCTCCGTTCCTCCGTTGTCATAGGGGCGGCGAGTGTCTTCGCTGTAGAGCGTCAGCGACCAGAACTGCTCCACCGGAACCTCCGCCGGGACATGCAGCACGTAGTTGCGATCGGCGCGCAGCATGTCGCCGTTGGCGTCACGCTTGGTGGTCATGTAGACCTGTCCCGCGCCGGGCGTCGGGTTGACCATTCCCTCGCTGGAGCCGACCGCCTCGTAGAACCAGGTCGCACGTTCGTCGATCTGCTGCAGCGTATCGGTGGCCTGGGCGACGACGAAGTCGAAGCTCTTGTACCAGGAGGTGCCCTCCCACCAGACATCCGCATAGCGCGGATTCACCTGCAGGTTGCGGGTCATCAGCTCACCCAGGGCCGCGCCCTGCAGCAGGATCTCTCGCTGGCGCTCGTCCGGTGCAAAGGCCTCGCCCTTGATGATGCCGAGCGGCGCGAGCATCGCCATCCACGCCTTGTCGATCTCGCGCACCGGCTCTTCGTCGATGATCGAGGCGAGCTTTTCCCAGTAGGCGAGGCCCCGTGGGGCGGTGGCGCTCCACTCGACGTCCTTGCACTTGACGAAGGTGCTGGGCGAGGTGTCACCCACAGGCCCCATCTGGTATTGGGACACATAGGTGTCGTAGTAGGCCGGGTCGGGATCGAGGATACGGATGCCCACCAGCACGTTGTTCGTCTCGCTCTGGAAGACGTGGGCATCTTCCTCGCTGTACTCGTCGGGATCGTCACCGGGGCCGACCACGATGTAGGTCGCGCCTTCGCCCTTGTCGGGGCCGGTCAGGCCGAGGTCGAAGACCGGGCGCATCCACATGTCGAGCACGCCGCCGGCGGTCTGGCCGGGTGGGTAGTCGATCTGCACCGGTCCATCGGAAAGATCGGTGAAGTTGAAGATGTAGGGGGTGGTCAGGTTGGCGGTGACGATGCCGCGTTTTTCCCTGAGCGTCTCGAGGACGGCAAAGGCACCGGGGTCATCGGTACCGAAGGCTTCGCCCTGGTTGTCCCGCCAGGTCGTCGTGCTGACCAGCGGCGTCGACCAGATATAGGCCTGGGCGGCCCGCTGTACGTCCATGGTGTCGAACAGTCGCTGCGACGCCTGTTCATCGAAGTAGCTGTCCTGCAGTTCGATCTCGCCGGCGGGCGTCTCGATCACCTCGTCGCCCTTGAGGGTTGCCTGATCGAGTGGAACGGCCGACTGCGCAAGCCCCGAAGCGCAGAGCAGCGCCCCGGCGACGGTGGCCGTGGTCATGTGACGAAGCATCTTCCCGAACTCCCTTTCTGTTATCGATGGTGGTCTGAGCCGGGCGGAGTTCGCCTCCATCCCGCTAATCCGCGCCGTCGTGCTGTCGATCCGATCGTGCCTGGTGTCGTCCGAACCTCGAGTGGATGGGGGATATCACGCATCGACAGGACGCAACAAAGCCCTCCCGGCGCAGCGCCTGATTCGCCACAGCTCGAGAATCGTCTTCAAAATATTTCTGATTTAGAAAACTGGCACAGAGCCCGATATCCCGCCACTAAGCCGCCTTCGGGCCGCTGCTGTTTCTGCATAGTACTTTCGAATGGGGCTGTGGAGCGCTTCCTGGGGGAGGGGGCAGGGGAAAGGTCAGGGGGGGGGCAGTCAGCCAGAAGCGGACGTTTAGCCAGAGAAGATAACGCCTGCATTACGGGCCGGTTTGGAGCGAAGCGGAAACCGGTCCCGTTGATGCACTGGTTAAATCATTTTCGGCGCCGGTTCTTTCGCCTTGCGCCCTTCTGATTGTTTCTTTTATTTTTTCGTTCTTTTTCTTTTTGTCGCTTTTCGCGGTTATCAGTGCTTTTTCTTTCTACCGGATATTGGTAGTGCCTCTCGCTTTTTTCTATTACATTAGTTTCTTTAAATAGCCCAAGTTTTTCACGCACGTCTCGCGCTTCCGCGTAGTCATCTTCAGACCAAGTATCTGTATCAATGTATATCATATCTTCACTACCACCATTTGAGCCGGGGGGATCGGTGGCGACTCCAACCACGATTCTCCGTTCAGTCTTAAGCAGCTTTGCGGACTGACAGTATGCGATGAGAAGCCCAGCTCGAAATTCTCGATATTCCCGGTAGGACTCGAAATGTCCGGAAATAGGTAGTACTAGCCAGACATACATAGTCTCAGGATTGGTTGGGGATAGCAGGAGACGGACGCCCCTCTCGTCTGGATTTAAAGACCTGATTTTCTGGTGTATTGAATCTGCTAAGATTCGACGTCCAACTCTCGACTCGGAAGCAAATTCCCTAATGCCAAGGGTAACCGAGTCGAAGTCTTCAGCGTTGCTGAAGTGCCACGTATTGTTTTTCGCATGTTGACCAAAATACTCGATGAATCTGTCAATAAAGTAAGAAGATGCGTCAAGCTCCTTGCCTTTCTTATATTGAGGTAAATCCTTTATTTCGTCATAGATGCCCTCATCTACAATAATGAGGTCCTCGTCGTTAACATAGAAACCTGGGTCACGATCCTTGTTCGATTGCGATAAATAAAACCCTAGAAGATCCTCTTCACCTGCCGAAATAGCTAAACGGCCCGACGAAACCAATGCTTCCTTATCAGATAGATAGCTGGTAAAGTCGTAAACCGTATCTAGCTCTCGCATCAAAGTATCTAGTGCTAAATCGTCCAGCACATGAACGAAGCCTTTCTCAGGATTTACCGACCCAACTTGGAAAGGAGTTTTCTCCATTTCCTTCCCGATTAATGCCGGGTTGAGCATCAAAGACCCTGATCCCGAAGCATGTTTTCTGAACCTTTCTACTGCGTTTCTTGCGACCAGTATTCGATGAATTCTTATTTGGTCGTTGGAAGGGAAAGAAATCGGAAAGGGTTGAGTACATTTTCGATCTAAAAATATTCGACCAGGGTGCTCGCAAAGAAATTTTTCGGCACCAAACACTTGAGGCGCGGATTTTAATACTGCCTTTCTTACCCAGCGCCCCCAGTCTACTTCCAAATCACCGGTATCTTTAAAGGCAATATCTTTGTCAGAGAAAATGATTACGTGTTCTTTGAAAACAACAAGAAGGTCACAAAGTTCTTTACCATCGCCACTCTCGGCTTTCTTCCCTTCGTCTGTGTACAGGTTCGGAAAACACCAGGGACTTAGAAAGGTATTTTTACCTAGCCAAGCGAGATAACGCTCTGAGGCTGTCACTCCCTGTGCTTCTTCTTGCTCTTCACTCATTGCTTTCCTTCGATTTAACAGGTGTTCGACAGCCGGCTCGTTTCATTGACTTGAACGCGTCGGCACGTTCATTCGGGTTATACCGCGCGCCATATCCACACCTAACCGTCTGAAAATCAGGAAAATTAAGTATAGCTTGGTAGTATAATATCAATTATCGTTCCAGCCTCATAACACCGATGACCGAGCACGCTGCCTTTGCCGGCATGTCCGCTTTGTGTCGTAAGCAGGCTCCGGACCAGTCAGGCCCTTCTAAGCCACCTCGTTGCGAACTTGGCATAGATTTATCCTTTCCGCCACTGACGCTACTCCAACGCGTAGCATCCTCAGCATAAATTCGCGTGATTCCGCATGAGTCCTCGTAACCCTCTATAACTGTCAGAGCCTAGTAGTGGTGCGTGTTGGCGGCCAGCGCATGAGTGCATTAAAACCGACGGGTTTAGCGCGCAGGCGGGGCGGGGTGTCGAGAGCGCGCCAGGGTCGCGCGTTTGATAGGGCTCAAAACGGATCAACCCCGCCGTATGGCGGGGTTGATGGGTAGGGCGCTTCCCAGAGTTGCCTCCAGCTCCTCAGGCGTCTCGCTGTCGCCCTGCAGTTCTGGATGGCCTCTCTCGGTATTTTACCGCTCAGCTCTGGAATCTCTGTTCAGTAGTTGTCGCTGGTGTGAGTTAGCGGTAGCAACTTGAGGAAGAGAGCACCGATAGCGGCCAATTGTCTCTGCTCAATCTCATGTTTGACCTGTTGGGTTTCCTGCTGGTCGAGGTGGCTGAAAGCTCCTCTAAGGGCTGCTTGCTGTTGTCGGTCTGATGGCCGGTGTCGATCTTGTGGCAACACCGAATTGGGCTAAAAACAAGGCGTGGGTCATCTTTGAGCAGCAGGATTGATGAGGTGCAAAAGTATGGTTGAGCCCGGGCAGGAAGGGCTTGCAGCAACATCTAGCAGCAACAATCGGGGAGAAAAGCGCCGGAATTTCAGGGGAGGGGGCATGGATCGCAGAGCTGACATGGCGCCCTCTGCAGGATTCGAACCTGCGACCTGCCGCTTAGGAGGCGGCTGCTCTATCCTGCTGAGCTAAGAGGGCGTTGGGGCGGCATTATAAGCGGCTGACTCGCCAAGATAAACCCGCAGTTGGCAGGGAAGGTGGCTGGGACGGTGGCTGGGACGGTGGCAGGGAAGCTGATCCGGGCGGGTGTCAGCGCTGGCCTGGCTCGGTAGAATGCGCGCCACGGCTCTTTGTTATCCACACCTGTCTGGCGTTTTCGATGTCTCAACACCCCACGAGTGACGCTGCCGTCACTCCCGCTGCTGGTTCTGTCGCTGCTTCTGATGCTGCCGCTTCTGTTGCTGGTCATGCGTCCGGCGGCGCGCCGCTGTCTGTCCATGGCGATCGCCACTTCGATGGACTGGCGGACAAGTTCTCGGCGTCGCTCTACGGGCACCTGCGCGGCGAGCTGCGCCTGTCGTTGCTGGACCGTCTGCTGCCGGAGATGCTCGACCTCGAAGGCCAGCCGGTGCTGGACGTGGGCGCGGGGCTCGGTCAGCAGGCCCAGTGGTTTCTCGAGCGCGGGCATGCGGTGACGCTGGCCGAGCCCGCCGGCGAAATGCTCGACCGGGCCCGAGAGGCGATCGACGCCCAGGGCGTCGAGGCGTCCCGGGTCCGCTATCTGACGTCGCCGCTGCAGGACCTGGCGGGCGAGGCCCCTGGGCCCTGGCCGCTGGTGGTGTGCCACGCGGTGCTCGAATGGCTGGGCGACCCCAGGGCGGCCATCGATCGTCTGGCCGCGCTGATGGCGCCGGGGGCGCAACTGTCGCTGATGGTGTTCAACCGCGACGCCCTGCGGCTATCCAACGTGGTCAAGGGCAACCTGGACAAGGCGCTGGAGGATCGGCTCGAGGGCAAGGGACAGCGCCAGCGACTGACACCGATCTCGCCGCTGACCCATGACCAGGTGATGGCCTGGACCGAAGAAGCCGGGCTTCGTTGCGAGGGCGTGGCGGGGATCAGGGTGTTCCACGATTACCTGCGCCACCCGCCCCAGAACGACAAGGAACTCGACAAGCTGGTGGCGCTGGAGCACGCCTACTGCCGCCTGGACCCCCACTGGCGGCTGGGCCGCTATCTGCTCTATACCTTCCGCCGTCCGGCCGACCCCGAGGGGCGTCCATCGCCGCGCGACGGCGGCGCTGACACCCGTGAGGAGACCCCGACATGAGTGCCGAAACCCCGGTTTGCCAACTGCTCGAGCGTCAGGACGCCGACTATCGCGGCTGGTGGTGGGTGGCGCCGCCTCGGGATAGCTGGCTCGAGCAGGGCGAAGGGACCCTGATCAGCGCCGATGTGTCGGTGCGTGCTGCCTGGCAGGCCCAGGGGCGCCCGGCGCTGTCGCCGTTCTCGCCCGAGGCGTCGCCGCCGCCCGGTGTGGTGCTGTTCTGGCCCAAGTCCCATGCCCTGGGGGAGTGGTGGCTATTGTGGCTGTGTCGGGTATTGCCCGAGGGCACGCCGATGCAACTGGTGGGCGAGCACCAGGGCGGCATCAAGCGGGTACTCAAGGTGCTGGCGGCTCTGGGCATGGGCTGTCGCAAGCTCGACAGCGCCCGGCGCTGCTCGCTGTTCGCGACCCGCTCGGCGCCCCAGCCCCTCGATCCAGAAGCGGTGTGGACGCGCTTCGAGGCCGCCGGCCTGACGCTGGCAAGCCACCCGGGCGTCTTCGGACACGGAAAGTTCGACGAGGGCACGGGGCTGCTGATCGAGCAGCTAGAGACCGCCTTGCCCCGGGGCCAGGTGCTCGACATGGGCTGCGGTGACGGCATTCTGGCGGCCTGGATGGCGCAGCAGGGGCGTGATGTCACCGCGGTGGATGTCAGCTCCTTTGCGGTGGAAGCGACCCGGCGCTCGCTGGCGGCCAATGGGCTAAACGGCGAGGCGCTGGAAAGCGACGTCTACTCGGCGCTGGCGGGTCGTCGCTTCGACGCCATCGTCTCGAATCCGCCGTTTCATCAGGAGCGCTCCATCGACTACGGTCCGGCGGCCCGTCTGATCCAGGAGGCGCCGCAGCACCTGACGCCGGGCGGGCAATTGATCCTGGTGGCCAACGCCTTCCTGCCCTACGCAGATCCCCTGGAGAAGGCCTTCGGCGGCTTCGAGATTCTGGCCGACAATGGCCGCTTTCGGGTCTACCGTGCCCGCCTCGCCAGGGGCTAGGTGCCAGCCGGGCTAGGCGTCTGTCGGGCTAGGTGTTCTGACCCGGCGTGCGGTAGTGGATCTCGGTGATCAGCCAGGTGGTCTCCCCGCCGGGGGCGGCCACCGTCACTTCGTCGTCCAGCGACTTGCCCAGCAGCGCCTTGGCCAGCGGCGCGTCGACGCTGATCCAGCGCTTGCTGGTGTCGGTCTCGTCGTGGCCGACGATGCGCACTGACATCTCTTCGCCGTCTTCGTCCTCCAGGGTGACGAAGGCGCCGAAGAACACCCGATCGGTGTCCGCCGGCAGGCGGTCCACCACCTGCAACTCATCCAGGCGTTTGGTCAGGTAGCGAATGCGACCGATGACCCGGTTGAGTTCCTTCTTGTTGTAGGTGTAGTCGGCGTTCTCGCTGCGGTCGCCAAGGGCCGCCGCCTCGCCGACCTTGGCCGATAGCTGCGGTCGCTTGACCCGGCTCAGGTGGTCGAGAATGCCCCTCAGGCGCTCGGCACCTTCCAGGGTGATCAGGTTGCTCTTGGGTTCCTGACGGGGATCCTTCGCCGGGTCACGCCAGCGAGTCATGTTGCGGCCTTTCATGGCGATCCTCGGTGCGTCGTTGAATCAGACAAGGTCCACGAGGGTGCCGCGACTTGGGTCAGGTCGCAAGCGCTTTGGGTGGTGGGGGAATGGTCAGGGGAGCGATGCAGTGAGCGGTCGACGAAGAATGCGACTGGCGAATAAATCAAACGTTCGTTACATTTCGGGGAGGGCGCCAGAACGCGTGTGGCTTTCCGTATCGGGTTACAACGCCTGGGTCAGTGCTCGGCAGCGCTTGGCCTGATCGCTCAGCCCGATCGCTCGGCCTGATCGCGCACTGCGGCCGCCCACCATGACCACCCAGCATCAGGGTGCATCACAATAACAGTATCCGGAGCCGCCAAATGTCACGAACCCTGTTTTCCGCCTCGCCTGATGTTCCATCTGCCGCGTTGCGTCGACGCCCGCGTCGGCTGCTGGCCACGACGGCACTGACGCTTGTCACCCTGTCCGCCTGCCTCGCCAGCGGCGTGGCGCTGGCCTGGCAGGGTGAGCTCGACCAGCTCAAGAACCGCTGGGAAAGCGTCACCACCTCGAGCGCCTTGTCGGCCCAGGAGGCCCCGTTGACGGCGCTGGCCGCCGAGGCCCACGAGCTGAGCTCGGCCAATCCCAACGTCAGCGAGCTGCTGGTGTGGGAGGGCATCATCGAGGCGTCCCTGGCCAAGGCCAAGGGCGGGCTCGGCGCGCTGGACAACGCCAAGGCCGCGCGGCGGGCGCTGGAGCGGGCCATCGCACTGGACGCCAATGGCCTCGATGGCTCGGCCTACGTGACCCTGGGGGCGCTGTATGACCGTGCTCCGGGCTGGCCGGTGGCCTTCGGTGATGACGACAAGGCCGAGGAAATGTTCAAGCGCGCGCTGACGATTCGCCCCGGCGGTATCGACGTCAACTACTACTATGCCGCCTACCTGGCCGACGAAGGACGCGATGCCGAGGCCCGCCAGCACGCCGAGAAGGCCATCGCCGGTGCGGTTCGCGCCGGACGCGAAGCCTCGGACCAGGCGCTCAAGGCCGAGGCGCGGGCCCTGCTCAACGAGCTATGATCAGGCGCTCAACGAGCTCTGACCCGCGCCGATTTCCCTGTCGTTTCCCGCCTTGACAGGAGGCCCCACCTGGACTCGCCTTGTGGGGCCCCTGACCGATCCGGATAATGGGCCGATCTGTCTGCGGAGGTCCCCATGCCGGAAACGAGCAACATCGATTCCCCCTTTACCGCCCAGGACGTCGAACTGGTGTCACGCGATTGCCTGCACCAGGGCTTCTTTCGTCTGGACAAGCTGACCTTCCGCCATCGCAAGTTCGAAGGTGGCTGGAGCGAGGCGGTGGTGCGCGAGGTGCATAGCCGGCACGACGCCGTGGGCGTCATGCTCTATGACCCCGAGCGCGACAGCGTGGTACTGGTGGAGCAGATCCGTGCCGGTGCAATGGAAGACGCCCACACCCCGTGGAAGCTCGAGTGCGTGGCCGGACTGGTCGACAAGGACGAGTCTGCCGAGGAAGTGGCCCGTCGCGAGGCCCTCGAGGAGGCCGGTCGCGAGGTCGGGGACCTCATCTTGCTGCATAGCTACTATCCTAGTCCGGGTGCCTGCGACGAACGTGTGACGCTTTTCTGCGGTCTCGTCGATACCAGCGGACTGGGTGGGGTGCATGGCCTGGACGAAGAGCACGAGGATATCCGCGTCCATGTGTTGCCATTTCATCGTGCCTGGGAACTTCTCAATCAAGGGAGACTCGATAACGCCATGTGCCTGATCGGCTTTTACTGGCTGGCCGCCGAACGGGCGTCGTTGAGAGCAAGGAGGTAGCGTGACCCAACGCAGCGCCTACGTCACCGATCTGCGCACCCTGCAGAGCGAGTGCACGGCCAACTACATCCGCCTGACGCGCCTGCTGGGCGAGCTGGAAGAGGGTGAAAGTCGCGAGGTCGAACTGCTCAACGGCGAGCGTCGACTCGGTGCCCTGCGCCTGCATGTCGAAGAGCTGGCGCCCTATACCAGCATCATTCGCGTCAGCCAGGAGGGGATCCTCGACGGCGTCATCGACAGCCCGCGCATGCGCGTGCACCTGTATCACGATGTGCGCATGGCCGAGGTCACCGACTTTCAGCGTCGGCGCCACTTCGACGGCCGCTACCGCTATCCCAACGCGCATATGCACCAGCCCGACGAGAAGCTGCAGATCAATCGCTTCCTCGGCGAGTGGCTCGATCACGGGCTGGCCCACGGCCACTCGCTGGATCTGCCGCAGTTGCCCTGAGCCGGTTCGCCGTTGCCGCCCGTCGAGAGATCTCCATGCGCCTGATCCAGATTAGCGATTGCCACCTGTACGCCGACCCGATGGCGCGCTCGCGCCGAGGCCTGCCCGCTCATCAGCTGGAGGCGGTGGTCAAGGCGGTGGACGCCGACCGCCCGGACCTGGTGCTGGTCACCGGTGACATCAGCCAGGATGAGTCCGAGGCCGCCTACCGGCTCGCCACCGAGCGATTGAGCGAGCTCGACTGCCCCTGGTTCTGGATTCCCGGCAACCACGACGACGTGGCGTTGATGGGCGCCGAGCGGGACATCCTGCCCGAGGTCGAGGCCGGCCACTGGCGGCTTCTGCAGCTCGACACCCAGCTTGTCGGCGAGGCCACCGGGCAGCTCGGAGAAGAGGCTCTGGCCGCGCTCGGCGCGCGTCTGGCCGAGGACGATCGCCCGACCCTGATCGCCATGCACCATCCGCCGCTGGCGGTGGGCAGCGCCTGGATCGACGCCCTGGGCCTGGTAGATGCCGACGGCTTCTGGGAGGTGCTGGACGGCTATCCCCAGGTGAAGATGGTGCTGTGCGGTCATGTGCATCAGGCCTTCCATGGCGGGATGTCCCTGGCCCATGGAAGGGTCGACGTCTACGCCTGTCCCTCCACCTCTGACCAGTTCCTGCCCGGCAGCGAGGACTTCGCCGTGGACGAGGCGTCGCGCCCCGGCTACCGGGTGGTGGAGTTGAAACGAGAGGGAGAGTGGCAGACCTGGGTAGAGCGCGTCGATATCTAGGAGTCTTACGCTTGGTTCTAAAAAGATAGTTATTAATTCTTTTACGTTATTACTCGCCCCGCAGTATCCTCGCTGACATCTCCACTTTTCCCGTCATGCGAGGTGTCCGGCCATGACCAGCCTTTCCGCACCAGCCCGTGAGCGCGCCGCCCAGGCGTCGCTCACGCCGAAGCGACTGACCCACCTCAAGCAGCTCGAGGCGGAGTCCATCCATATCATCCGTGAAGTGGCCGCCGAGTTCTCGAACCCGGTGATGCTCTACTCCATCGGCAAGGACTCCTCGGTGATGCTTCACCTGGCGCGCAAGGCCTTCCATCCTGGCCCGCCGCCGTTCCCGCTGATGCACGTGGACACCACCTGGAAGTTCCGCGAGATGATCGCCTTCCGCGACCGCATGGCCAAGGAAGCGGGCATGGAGCTGATCGTCCACACCAACGAGGAAGGGCGTGCCGCCGGCATCAACCCCTTCGACCACGGCTCCAGCGGCTATACCGACGTGATGAAGACTCAGGCCCTCAAGCAGGCGCTGGACCAGTACGGCTTCGACGCCGCCTTCGGTGGCGCCCGCCGCGACGAGGAGGCCAGCCGTGCCAAGGAGCGGGTGTTCTCCTTCCGCGACCGCCACCACCGCTGGGACCCCAAGAACCAGCGTCCGGAACTGTGGAATCTGTACAACGCCCGCATCAACAAGGGCGAGTCGATCCGTGCCTTCCCGCTGTCCAACTGGACCGAGCTGGATATCTGGCAGTACATCTACCTCGAGAACATCGACATCGTGCCGCTGTACTTCTCCGCCCCGCGCCCGGTGGTGGAACGTGACGGCATGCAGATCATGGTCGATGACGAGCGCCTGCCCCTGGCCGAGGGCGAAGAGCCCGAGCAGAAGTGGGTGCGCTTCCGCACCCTGGGCTGCTATCCGCTGACCGGTGCAGTGGAGTCGAAGGCCCAGACCCTGCCGGAGATCATCCAGGAGATGCTGCTGACCCGTACCAGCGAGCGCTCCGGCCGTGCCATCGATCATGACCAGGCCGGTTCCATGGAGAAGAAGAAGCGCGAAGGCTACTTCTGACGCCGGTACCGACCGCACGCAGCCACGCGCCTTGCTCCGGCCGACAGTGATCGGGAGCGAGGACGCAGATGACAGATCAAGGGCCCGGCGTCCAGCACGACGTCGGGTCACCATCAGGGGTACAGCATGTCTCACCAGTCCAGTCTGATTGCTGACAACATCGAGCAGTATCTGCACGAGCACGAAAACAAGGACCTGTTGCGGTTCATCACCTGCGGCAGCGTCGATGACGGCAAGTCGACCCTGATCGGTCGCCTGCTGCACGATTCCAAGATGATCTTCGACGACCAGCTGGCGGCCATCACCCAGGCCTCCAAGACCAAGGGCACCACCGGCGAAGAGGTGGATCTGGCGCTGCTGGTCGACGGTCTGCAGTCGGAGCGCGAGCAGGGCATCACCATCGATGTGGCCTATCGCTTCTTCTCCACCGACAAGCGCAAGTTCATCATCGCCGACACCCCGGGGCACGAGCAGTACACCCGCAACATGGCCACCGGTGCCTCTACCGCCGGCCTCGCGGTGATCCTGATCGACGCCCGTTACGGCGTGCAGACCCAGACCCGTCGCCACAGCTTCATCGCCGACCTGCTGGGCATCCAGCATCTGGTCATCGCGGTCAACAAGATGGACCTGGTCGACTACTCCCAGGCGCGTTTCGACGAGATCGTCGCCGACTACCGCGCCTTCGCCGAGCAGCTCGACGCCAGCGACATCCACTTTGTGCCGCTGTCGGCGCTCAAGGGTGACAACGTGGTCGATCGCGGCGAGCGCCTCGACTGGTACCAGGGCCCGGCGCTGCTGGAGCTTCTGGAGACCGTGGAGGTCAGCCGGGATCAGAACCTGAGCGATCTGCGCTTCCCGGTGCAGTACGTCAATCGCCCCAATCTCGACTTCCGCGGCTACGCCGGCACCCTGGAGGCGGGCATCCTGCGCCCCGGCCAGGCGGTAAAGGCGCTGCCGTCCAACAAGCTCAGCCGGGTCGAGCGTATCGTCACCTTCGAAGGCGATCTTGACGACGCCTACCCGGGCCAGGCCATCACCGTGACCCTGGAAGACGAGATCGATATCTCGCGTGGCGACTGGCTGGTGGCGGCGGACGCCGACATCACCCTGTCCAATGCCTTCGACGCCGACATCGTGTGGATGCACGACGACGCCCTCGAGCCTGGGCGTCAGTACGATATCCGCATGGCCGGGCGTGCCGTGGCAGGCCACGTCGACGCCATCCACTATCAGGTCGACGTCAACAGCCTGGAGCGTCATGGTGCCGAGCGACTCGAGCTCAACGCCATCGCCCGCTGCCGGGTCGCGCTGACCGCAGAGGTGCCCATCGATGACTACGCGCGGGTGCCTGGCACCGGCAGCTTTATCGTCATCGACCGGCTGACCAACGTCACCGTGGGCGCCGGCATGATTCGCGGTGCGGCCAGTGTCGAAGGCGGCGCTGCCGAGCAGGTCGACTGGGCCGGCTTCGAGCTGGAACTCAACGCCCTGGTGCGCAAGTACTTTCCCCACTGGGAAGCCAAGGATGTGCGCGAGCTGCTCAAGCGCTGACGTCCGGAACCGGCTTCACCATCGTTGGTTCGCTGCAACAGCGGCCCCTGCGCTACGGCGCAGGGGCCGCTGTCAGATGAGCACTGAAAGAGCACAGTAATAGCGTCGTCTCAGTGGCTTGGTTGAACCAGAATGCTAGTGCTTTTCGATGGGTTTAACTCCAACTGCGCAGACAGATGGTGGCGGGCTGGTGCCTGGGCTAGACCAAAGGCAGGATGCGTCGCGTGTGACGTCATGACGACGTCTTCCATTCCCCCACGGAAGCAGGGAGGGCACGAACATGGTGGCCTGCCATCTCTATGACAATATCGAAATCGCCTGCCTGTACCATTTTCCGGTCAAGCTGTCGCTGCGAGACGGTGACGAGAAGCACGGCGAGGCACTGGATACCGCCTTCAACGAGGATCGCGAGGAGTGTCTGTCGCTGAAGACAGAGCGCGGCGAGCGCATGGTAGTGCTCGACGACATTACCCGTATGGAAGTGCTGGTCGACAATCCCCATTTCATGGTGCTGGACTTCGTGTGACGCGGGTCCGGCCCTGACACTGCCCCTGACACAGCCCCTGACACCGCCCCTGACACAGCCCCTGACGACGCCCCGCTGACTGGATCAGCGGGGCGTCGCGTCTTGTGGGGGCAGGGAGGCAGGAGGTACGGGATCAGGCTGGGCGCGTCGCGATCATTACGGCCCGACGCGGGGCCGGGTGTCCCTCGCGGGTCAGGTGGGGGCGCTCAGGGTCGAGGAAGTCACCCAGCGACTGAAAGGTCATCCAGTCGGTGGAGCGCTGCTCCTCCAGGCTGGTGGGGGCTTCATCCACCACCCGAACGTCGCGAAAGCCGACCTTCTCGAGCCAGCCCACCAGGGCGCGCGACGATGGCAGGAAGTAGACATTGGGCATCGCCGCGTAGCGATCGCCCGGCACCAGCACCCGGGTCTCGTCGCCTTCCACCACCAGCGTCTCGAGCACCAGTTCGCCGCCCCGACGCAGGGCGTCGCGTAGCTGGATCAGGTGGTCGAGGGGGGAAGGGCGGTGGTAGAGCACGCCCATGGAGAACACGCTGTCGAAGAAGCCCAGGCCCTGGGGCACATCGTCGATGCCCACCGGCAGGAAGTGGGTGCGCCCGCCGTCGGCATCGCCGACGAAGTGCTTGACCGCCTGAAACTGCCAGTAGAAGCGCGGTGAGGGATCGATCACCAGCACGAAGTCGGCACCGGCGCCGGCCATGCGCCAGGCGTGATAGCCGTTGCCGCCACCCACGTCGAGCACCCGTCGACCGCGCAGCGGCGACAGGTGCGGCGCCAGCCGCTGCCACTTCCAGTCCGAGCGCCACTCGGTATCGATCGCGATGCCTGCCAGCCGGTACGGGCCCTTGCGCCACGGCATCAGCGCGCGCAGCAGGTTCTCGCTCTGGCGACGACGGCTGTCATCAAGCTCCAGCTCGACCGTGACCTCGTCGCGATCGAGCTGGACCTGGCGCTTGTCGGGCAGCGCCGGCAGCTTGGCCACCGCCTTCTCCCAGGCCGGCAGGTCGCCGTGACGCTGGCGGTCGAGGCCGCGGGCGAACTGCTCGGGCAGGCGGGCAAGCCAGTCGCCCATGCCGGCGTGGCGGAAGGATTGCTCGAGAAAGGCGCGGTACACATCGCGCTGATGCTCGGGAATCATTTGAAGGCCACCATGGAGGCGAAGTTCAGATACTGAAACCAGGTCAGCGAGCGCGCAAAGCCTACCCGCGCAAGGCGCTGGTGGTGCTGCTCCAGGGTGTCGGGTACCAGCACGTTCTCCAGTGCGTTGCGCTTCTGGCTGATCTCCAGGTCGCTGTAGCCATTGGCACGCTTGAAGTCGTGATAGCGCTCCACCAGCCAGGCATTGTCCTGTTCGTCACCGGCCTTGATCTTCTCCGACAGGATCAACACACCGCCGGGCTCCAGCGCCTGGTAGAGCTTCTCGAGTACGCCGTCCCGGTCTTCCGGGGCCAGAAACTGCAGCGTGAAATTCAACACGATCATGCCGCTGGGACGGTAGTCGAGGTGGCGGATGTCGCCTTCGATCACCTCGATGGCGTGGTTGGGGCACTCGTGCTCGAGGGTCTGGCGGGCGCGCTCGACCATCGCCGGGGACAGGTCGACCCCGGTCAGGCTGAAGGCGTCCTTGGGCAGTTGGCCGGCCAGCGCCAGGCCCACGGCGCCAAGCGAGCAGCCAAGGTCATAGACGTGGGCGCCGTGGCGCAGGTGGCGCTCGGCGATCACCCCCAGCATGCCGAGGATCTGGCCGTAGCCGGGGACCGATCGGCGAATCATGTCGGGGAAGCAGGCGACGACCCGCTCGTCGAACGAAAAGCGCGCCACCTTGTCCAGGGGTGTGGAAAAGATGGCGTCACGGTAAGATGCGTCACTCATGGATTGCCAGTGTTGTCGGGCTCGGGGGGAGTGATTGTACGCGCCCCGCGGTCAGGCTGCACGATGAGGCTTGCCGTCGCCGTTCGGCCCAGCTTTGCCCACCAGACAGGGCCCAAGGAGAGGAATCATGCCATCGATCGATCAAACGCCGGCCTGGCAGGCGTTGAAGCAGAAGGCACAGGAAGTCGGCAAGCGGCACCTGTGCGACATGTTTCGCGAGGATGCCGGGCGATTTGCCACCTTCAGCCACGAGGCTGCGGGGCTGAAACTCGACCTGTCCAAGCAGCGCTGGGACCAGCAGACCCTCGAGGATCTGCTGGCGCTGGCCGACGAGGCCGGCGTGCCCGACGCCATCCGTCGCCTGCTGGCCGGTGAGCGGGTCAACGTCAGTGAGGACCGTCCTGCGCTGCATACCGCGCTGCGTCTGCCGCAGGATGCGTCTCTGGTGGTCGAAGGCGAGGATCTGGTGCCGGCGGTGCACGCCACCCTGGACAAGATGGCGACCATGGTCGAGCGCTTCCATTCCGGCCAGTGGCGCGGGGCCACCGGCAAGCCGATCCGTGACGTGGTCAACCTGGGGGTCGGGGGCTCCGACCTGGGGCCGCTGATGGTGACCCACGCCCTGGCCGACTATCGCCCGGCGGATACTCATCCGGTCGAGGTCCACTTCGCCTCGACCATGGACGGCTCCCAGCTGGTCGACTACCTGATGCGCTTCGACCCCGAGACCACGTTGTTCGTGCTGTCGTCGAAGTCCTTCACCACCATCGATACCCTGTCAAACGCCAACACCGCGCGGGACTGGCTGCTGTCCCGGCTGGTCGAGGCGCGCCAGGAGGGCGTGGATCGCGAGTTGGTGCTGCGCCAGCACTTCATCGGTGTCTCGGCAAGCCCGGACAAGATGGCCGAGTGGGGCATCGCCTGCGACCACCAGCTCGAGTTCTGGGAGTGGGTCGGCGGGCGCTACTCGCTGTGGGGTGGCATCGGCCTGCCCATCGCCCTGGTCATCGGCATGGACGGCTTCCGTGACTTCCTGGCCGGCGCCCACGCCATGGACGTGCACTTCCAGAAGGCGCCGCTCGAGGACAATCTGCCGGTGCTGCTGGCGCTGGCCGGTATCTGGAACAACAACTTCCTGGATATCCGTGCCCACTCGATTCTGCCCTACGACGGACGCCTGGAATACTTCGCTGCCTACCTCGAACAGCTCGAGATGGAGTCCAACGGCAAGTCGGTGACCAACGACGGCGATATCGTCGACTACTCCACCTGTCCGGTGCTGTGGGGCCAGCTCGGGCCCAACGCCCAGCACGCCTTCTACCAGTTGCTGCACCAGGGCACCCAGGCGGTGGAGTGCGACTTTATCGCGCCGCTGGCCCGCTACGATGACGTCGAGGATCCGGCCACCCGCGAGCACCTGATGGGCCAGCACCGGCTGACGCTGGCCAACTGCTTCGCCCAGTCCCGCGTATTGATGCTCGGCGACGACGCCATCGCCGATGACGGTCCCAGGCCCGAGCACAAGCGCTATCGTGGCAACCAGCCCTCGACCACCCTGCTGCTGGAGCGGTTGACCCCGCAGACTCTGGGCGCGTTGATCGCTCTCTACGAGCACAAGGTGTTCGTCCAGGCCACCATCTGGGGCATCAATCCCTTCGACCAGTGGGGCGTTGAACTGGGCAAGAAGATCGCCAACGAGACCCGTGACATCATCGAGGGGCGCCAGGACCTGGAGGCGATGGATGACTCCACCCGCGGGCTGATCGAGGCCACCTGGCAAGCCGCGCGGGACTGATGGCCGTTGGCATGAGTGATGGCGATAGCGATAGCGACAGCGCCCCAGCGGGCGCAGGGGAGGGTTGAAAACTGGCCATTTATACAGGTTTTCCGTTATGCTGAGCCCATCAACAGCGTCGAGTGCTGCCGCAGCGAGCGGCGTGCTCTACCTGCATGGATTCAATAGTGCCGGCGCCTCGCCCAAGGCGCGGCTGATCAAGGCCGCCTGTGCGGAGCTGGGGCTTCCCTGCGAGACCCCGGACCTGTCCTCGCAGGCGGCCGACGCCCTGCGGCTCGCCGAATCGCTGTTGCCCCGGCTGGGGCCCAGCCCGATGCTGATGGGCAGCTCCATGGGCGGCTTTCTGGCCACGGTGCTGGCAGAGCGCCATGAGCTGCCGGCGGTACTGGTCAATCCGGCGGTGCGACCGGCCAGGCTGGTCGACACCATGCTCGGCGAGAGCTTCGTCAACGCCTACACCGGTGAGCGCTTCGTGGTCGAGCAGGGCCACCGCGACCAGATCGCCGAGATGACGCCGGAGGTGGTGACCCCCGGGCGCTATCTGCTGCTGCTGGTGACCGAGGACGAGACGCTGGACAGCGCCGACGCCTTCGCCGCCTACCGCGGGGCCAAGGCGATCCTGCATCCCGGCGGCGAGCACGGCTTCAATGCCCTGGCCGACTACCTGCCGGCGGTGTTCGCCCACGGCGGTCACGCCCTGGCGCCCGGGCGAGTGGCGCCGGTACCGGCCGAGTGAGCCGTTCAGTCGACGGCGCAAAGACGATCCCAGTTATCCTGATGATGGACCACGCATGACCCAATACAGTGCCAGTTCGATCGAGGTGCTTTCCGGGCTGGAGCCCGTTCGCAAGCGCCCCGGCATGTACACCGACACCTCCCGCCCGAATCACCTGGTCCAGGAGGTCATCGACAACAGCGTCGACGAGGCGCTCGCCGAACACGCCAACGAGATCCGCGTGGTACTGCGGGACGACGGCGGCATCGAGGTGACGGACAACGGTCGCGGCATGCCCATCGACGTTCACCCGGAGCACGGGGTGTCGGGGATCGAGCTGATCATGACTCGGCTGCACGCCGGCGGTAAGTTCTCCTCGTCGAGCTACCGCTTCTCTGGCGGCCTGCACGGGGTCGGGGTGTCGGTGGTCAACGCCCTGTCGCGACGCCTCGAGGTCGAGGTCCTGCGCGACGGCGAGCGCCACGCCATGGCCTTCGAGCACGGCGACAAGGTCGAGGACCTGCATGTCATCGGCACCGCGGCCAAGCGTGCCAAGGGCACCCTGGTGCGCTTCTGGCCGGATACCAGCTACTTCGATAGCCCCAACCTGGCGGTAGGGCGGCTCAAGCACCTGCTGCGGGCCAAGGCGGTACTCTGCCCCGGGCTCAAGGTGGAACTGGTGGAAGCCGACGGCACCGCCACCACCTGGCAGTTCGCGGACGGTCTGCGCGACTATCTGGCCCAGACCACCGACGGCTACGAGGTGCTGCCGAGCTCGCCCTTCGTCGGTCACTTCGCCGACGATGAGCAGGGGGTGGACTGGGCGATTCAGTGGTTGCCCGAAGGCGGCGACTCGCTGATGGAAAGCTACGTCAACCTGATCCCCACCGCCCAGGGCGGCACCCACGTCAACGGCCTGCGCTCGGGGCTGCTCGAGGCACTCAAGGAATTCTGCGAGTACCGCAGCCTGCTGCCGCGCGGGGTCAAGCTGACCGCCGAGGACCTGTGGGAGCGGGTCGCCTACGTGCTGTCGGTAAAGATGCTCGATCCGCAGTTCGCCGGCCAGACCAAGGAGCGGCTGTCGTCACGCACCGTGGCGGGCTTCGTCTCCGGCGTCGTCAAGGACGCCTTCTCGCTGTGGCTCAACCACCACGTCGACCAGGCCGAGGCGCTGGCCGAGCTGGTGATCAGCGCCGCCCAGCGGCGCCAGAAGAGCTCGAAGAAGGTGGCGCGCAAGAAGGTCACCTCCGGCCCGGCGCTGCCCGGCAAGCTGGCCGACTGCAGTGGCCAGGACCCGGCCTTGAGCGAGCTGTTTCTGGTCGAGGGTGACAGCGCCGGGGGCAGCGCCAAGCAGGCGCGCAACCGCGAGACCCAGGCGATCCTGCCGCTGCGCGGCAAGATCCTCAACACCTGGGAGGTCGATTCCCACGATATCTACGGCTCCCAGGAGGTCCACGACATCGCCGTGGCCATCGGCGCCGATCCGGCCAGTGCCGACCTGTCCAAGCTGCGCTATCACAAGATCTGCATCCTCGCCGATGCCGACTCCGACGGGCTGCACATCGCCACCCTTCTGTGCGCGCTGTTCGTGCGCCACTTTCCGTCGCTGGTCGACGCCGGCCACGTCTTCGTCGCCATGCCGCCGCTTTACCGCATCGACCTTGGCAAGGAGGTCTACTACGCCTTGGACGAGAGCGAGAAGGCGGCCATCCTGCGCAAGCTGGAAGGCAAGCGCGGCACCCCCAACGTGCAGCGCTTCAAGGGCCTTGGCGAGATGAGCCCGCTGCAGCTGCGCGAGACCACCATGGCGGTGGAGACCCGGCGACTGGTGCAGCTGACCCGGGAGGAGGGCGACGGCACCATGGAGATGATGGACATGCTGCTGGCCAAGAAGCGCGCCTCGGACCGCAAGAGCTGGCTCGAGGACTACGGCAACCTGGCGGATATCGAAGTGTGACGGGCCGCCATCGCGGTGACTTGCACGCAGTGACGCTCCCGGATTTCACGTCGTCGGTTCAGGCGACCAGGATTGAGAACGAGGGATCATGACTCTGGACATTGAGGTGGCGGAGGGCGACGTCGAGCGACTGTCCCTGCGCGAATACACCGAGAAGGCCTACCTCGACTATTCGATGTACGTCATTCTCGACCGGGCCCTGCCCCATATCGGCGACGGCATGAAGCCGGTGCAGCGGCGCATCATCTACGCCATGCGCGAGTTGGCGTTGAACGCCAACGCCAAGTACAAGAAGTCGGCGCGTACCGTCGGCGACGTGCTCGGCAAGTTCCACCCCCATGGTGACAGCGCCTGCTACGAGGCCATGGTGTTGATGGCCCAGTCGTTCAGCTATCGCTATCCGCTGGTGGACGGCCAGGGCAACTGGGGTAGCCCGGACGATCCCAAGTCCTTCGCCGCCATGCGCTACACCGAAGCGCGGCTGTCGAAGTTCGCCGAGGTACTGCTCAGCGAACTCGGCCAGGGCACCGTGGACTGGGCGCCCAACTTCGATGGCACCATGAACGAGCCGGTGGTGCTGCCGGCACGTCTGCCCCACGTGCTGCTCAATGGTGGCACCGGCATCGCCGTGGGCATGGCCACCGATATTCCGCCGCACAATGTGCGCGAGGTGGTCGAGGCCACCTGCGAGGTGCTGCGTAATCCCGGCGTCACCACCGCCGACCTGATGGCGCACCTGCCTGGCCCGGACTTCCCCACCCGGGCGGAGATCATTACCCCGCGCGCGGACCTTCGAAAGCTCTACGAGAGCGGTCGCGGCAGCGTCAAGATGCGCGCCCGCTACGAGCAGGAAGAGGGCCAGGTGGTGATCACCGCGCTGCCCTACCAGGTCAGCGGGGCCAAGGTGCTGGAGCAGATCGCGGCGCAGATGCAGGCCAAGAAGCTGCCGATGGTGGCCGACCTGCGCGACGAGTCGACCCACGAGGAGCCGACCCGCCTGGTGATCGAACCGCGCTCCAACCGGGTCGATATCGAGTCGCTGATGGCGCACCTGTTCGCTACCACCGACCTCGAGAAGAACGTACGGGTCAATCTCAACGTGATCGGCCTCGACGGCCGCCCACGGGTGATGCCGCTGCCGGAGCTGCTCGGCGAGTGGCTCGACTTCCGCCGCACCACGGTGCGCCGTCGCCTCGAACACCGGCTGGGCAAGGTCAACGACCGCCTGCACCTGCTCGAAGGCCTGTTGATCGCCTACCTCAATATCGATGAGGTGATCCGCATCATCCGCGAGGAGGATGAGCCCAAGAGCGCGCTGATGGCAGCCTTCGGTCTGACCGACCGTCAGGCCGAGGCGATCCTGGAGCTGCGCCTGCGCCACCTGGCCAAGCTCGAGGAGATGAAGATCCGCACCGAGCAGGACGAGCTCGAGGCGGAGCGCAAGCGTCTTGAAGAGCTGCTCGGCAACGAGGCAGCGATGACCGACCTGATCGAGCAGGAGCTGCGCAAGGCCGCCGAGGAGCACGGCGACGAGCGCCGCTCGCCGATCGTCGAGCGCGAGGAAGCCAGGGCGCTGTCCGAGGTCGAACTGGTGGGTGCCGATCCGGTGACGGTGGTGCTGTCCGAAAAAGGCTGGATTCGTGCCGCCAAGGGCCACGACATCGACCCCTCCGGGCTGTCCTACAAGGCCGGCGACGCCTTCCACCTGGCCGCGCGAGGCAAGACCAACCAGCCGCTGGTGCTGCTCGATGACACCGGCCGGGCCTACACCCTGCCGGCCCACCAGCTACCCAGTGCCCGCGGCCAGGGCGAGCCGGTCACCGGCAAGGTCAACGTGGTGGCCGGCGCGCACATGGCCGGCGTCATGCTGGCACCGGGGGACGCCCGCTTCCTGCTGGCCTCCGACGGCGGCTACGGCTTCGTCGCCCGGCTCGAGGACCTGACCGGCAAGAACCGTTCCGGCAAGGCGGTGCTGAGCCTGCCCAAGGGCTGCAATGTGCTGCCTCCGGTGGAGCTGCCGGCGGCCGACGAATTGACCGTGGCCACGGTCTCCAACGAAGGCCGACTGCTGCTGTTCCCGCTGGACCAGTTGCCGGAGATGTCCAAGGGCAAGGGCAACAAGATGCTGGATATTCCCGGTGCCCGGGCGGCCCGGCGCGAAGAGTTTGTGCGCGGCCTGGTGGTGCTGGCGCCAGGGGATACCCTGGTGGTGCACGCCGGCAAGCGCAAGCTGTCGCTCAAGAACGGTGAGCTCGACTACTATCGGGGAGATCGCGGACGGCGAGGCAGCAAGCTGCCACGCGGGCTGCAGAAGGTCGACCGGCTCGAGCGCCTCGAGGCGTAACCCTTACGACGGTACGGCGCCCGCCGGTTGCTGCGGGTGCCCAAGGAAGACACACCATGACACGACGAATCCTGATGCGCGCTACCGGCCAGGCCCGCCCCGGCCAGCTTGCCGGCCTGGGGCGGATCCTGGCCCGCAGCGGCGCGCGCCTTCTGGACATCAACCAGAGCGTGACCTTCGGTATCGTCTCGCTGGAGGCGCTGGTAGCGCTTGACCACGAGGCCGACCTGGAAGGCGCCCTGTCGGGCGCCGGCGATGAGCTGGGTCTGGATGTCCAGGCGATCCAGATCAGCGCCGAGGAGTACCATCGCTGGAGCGAGACCGCGAGTCAGCCGCGCCTGATCATGACCCTGCTGGCGCCGCGACTGCCCGCCGGTATCCTGGCCGAGGTGGGCGCGCTGACCGCCGAGCACGGGCTGACGGTGGAGTTGATCCATCGCCTGTCCGGGCGCGAGCCGCTGGACGGCGAGGCGCCGGCCCAGGGTAGCTGCGTCGAGTGCTGGCTTCGCGGCGAGGACGTCGACCTTGAGTCGCTGCGCGAGAAGGCGCTGGCGCTGGGTGCGACCCACGGGGTCGATATCGCCCTGCAGGAAGACTCCATCTGGCGCACCCACCGTCGCCTGGTGTGCTTCGACATGGACTCGACCTTGATCAAGGCCGAGGTCATCGACGAGCTGGCGCGCCGCCACGGGGTCTACGACGAGGTGGCCGAGGTGACGGAGCGGGCCATGCGCGGTGAGCTCGACTTCCAGCAGAGCTTCCGCGAGCGCATGGCCAAGCTGAAGGGCCTGGACGAGTCGGTGCTGGCCGAGATCGCCGAAGAGCTGCCGCTGATGGACGGGGTGGAACAGTTGATGGCCCAGCTCAAGCGCTTGGGCTACCGCACCGCCATCCTGTCCGGCGGCTTCACCTACTTCGCCCGACATCTGCAACAGCGGCTGGGCTTCGACGAGATCCATGCCAACGAGCTGGTGATCGAGGACGGCAAGGTCACCGGCGAGGTGCGCGAGCCGATCGTCGATGCCGATCGCAAGGCCGCGCTGTTGCACCAGATCGCTCAACGCGAGGGGATCGCCATGGAACAGACCATCGCCGTGGGCGATGGCGCCAACGATCTCAAGATGCTGGCCGCCGCCGGACTCGGTATCGCCTTTCGGGCCAAGCCGCTGGTGCGTGCCCAGGCCCGTCAGAGCATCTCGACCCTGGGGCTTGACGCCGTGCTCTATCTGATCGGCTATCGCCAGGCGGATCTGTCCTGCCAGGCGCCGGGCCACGACTAGCCCGGACGTCATCGCCGCTCGGACGCGATGTTCACTTCTACTGCAAGGGAGCCCAGGGCTCCCTTTTTTGTGTCTCCCATTCCCACTCGGTCCAGCGAGCCTGGACGCTGTCGCGAACCTGGTAGCGACATGGCGCTGCAGGCACCCGCGAAGTAAAGTTCCCTCGTTCGGGACGAGCCACTGACCGCAAATCCGAGGGAAAGGTCGTTGCAAGCGGCCGAGATCAAACAGTGGTGGTGGAGCGATATAACCTGATCGGGGTCGTTATTATGTACGTCGAAAGGCGTAGTTGACACGAGTCAGCAGAGAGGTGTGTACGGCGGTTTCGGTAGCCTCACGGGGCCAAAAAGAGAGTAGCCTGAATTGGCAAACTTTTGGTCCCCACGAGGAAACCCTTCCCATGGAAAACGACACAGGAAAGCTGAGACTCGGCGCCTTGCTTGCGCTGGTCGTCGGCTCGATGATCGGGGGCGGTATCTTTTCGCTTCCGCAGAACATGGCGGCGAGCGCCGCACCAGGGGCGGTGCTGATCGGCTGGGGAATTACCGCGGTCGGCATGCTGGCACTGGTGTTCGTCTTCCAGACGTTGGCCAATCGCAAGCCGGAACTCGACGCCGGCATCTATGCCTACGCCAAGGCCGGTTTCGGCGACTATCTTGGCTTCTCTTCCGCCTGGGGTTACTGGATCAGCGCCTGGCTCGGCAATGTCAGCTACTTCGTTCTGTTGTTCAGCACCCTGGGCTTCTTCTTCCCCATCTTCGGCGAGGGTAATACGCCGGCAGCCATCGGCTGTGCATCGATCCTGTTGTGGGCGGTTCACTTCCTGGTGGCCAGGGGCATCCAGCAGGCGGCGTTCATCAATCTGGTGACCACCATCGCCAAGATCGTCCCGCTGATCATGTTCATCGTGCTGGCCGCCATCGGCTTTCACCTGGACGTCTTCACCATGGACTTCTGGGGCACCGGCAACGCCGATCTGGGCAGCGTGATGGACCAGGTTCGCAACATGATGCTGGTCACCGTCTGGGTATTTATCGGTATCGAGGGTGCCAGCATCTATTCCGCCAAGGCTCGCGATCGTCGCGATGTCGGGCGCGCCACCGTGATCGGCTTTGTCGGTGTGCTTCTGCTTCTGGTGATGGTCAATGTGCTGTCCATGGGCATCATGAGCCAGCCGGAACTCGCCGAGCTCAAGAACCCGTCCATGGCGCTGGTGCTGAGCCAGGTGGTCGGCCCCTGGGGCGGTCATCTGATCAGCCTGGGCCTGGTGATCTCGCTGCTCGGCGCCTTGCTGTCCTGGACACTGCTGTGCGCCGAGATTCTTCACGCGGCCTCCAGCGACGGCACCATGCCTGAACTGTTGAGCAAGGAAAACGCCAACAAGGTGCCGGTCAACGCCCTGTGGCTTTCCAACGGCCTGATCCAGCTCTTTCTGCTGCTGACACTGGTCAACGAGTCCACCTACCTGAGCCTTCTTTACCTCGCAAGCTCGATGATCCTGGTGCCTTATCTGTGGTCGGCGGCCTACGCCCTGTTGCTCGCGGTAAAGGGAGAAACCTACGAGAAGGAGCCCGAGGTACGCCGCAAGGATCTGTTTATCGGCGGCCTGGCTACTCTCTACGCGATCTGGCTGCTGTTTGCTGGCGGTATCGACTATCTGTTGCTGTCGGCGCTGCTTTACGCCCCTGGTGCCGTGTTCTTCTACAAGGCCAAGAGCGAGCGTGATGAAAAGGTCTTTACCCCCATCGAGAAGATTATCTTCGCGGTCACTATCGCCTCGGCGCTGGCGGCCACGCTGGGACTCTATCAGGGGTGGTTGAGTCTGTAGCTAGACCTCGATGTTCAACATGTTACAGCGGTCAGGTTCATTGATGATGCGGTAGTGACAGTCCCGCAAAAGGGAAGGAGAAACAGAATGAAAAGTGGATCTTCACGATTGGGTGTCTATTCCGAGGTAGGCAAGCTTCGCAAGGTCATGGTGTGCTCGCCAGGGCTTGCTCATCAGCGGCTGACCCCCAGCAACTGTGATGACCTTCTGTTCGATGATGTGCTGTGGACTAACCAGGCCAAGCGTGATCATTTCGACTTCGTGACCAAGATGCGCGAGCGTGACATCGAAGTGCTCGAGATGCACAACCTGCTCACCGAGACCCTCGAGAATCGCGACGCCATGCGCTGGATTCTCGAGCGCAAGGTGACCTCCAACCTGGTCGGCTTTGGCCTTGCCGATGAGGTCCGCGCCTGGCTCAGTGAACTGGAGCCACGGCGTCTGGCCGAGTTCCTGATCGGCGGGGTGTCCTGGGCCGACATCACCGAGAGCCACGGAGGCGAGACCCTCAAGACCTTCCGCGACTATCTGGGCCAGTCCAGCTTCGTTCTTCCGCCGCTTCCCAACACCCTGTTTACCCGCGACACCACCTGCTGGATCTATGGCGGGGTGACGCTCAATCCGATGTTCTGGCCGGCCCGCCGCCAGGAAACGCTGCTGACCTCGGCGATCTATCGCTTCAACCCGCGCTTCGCCGGTGCCGACTTCAAGGTGTGGTACGGCAATCCCGTCCAGGACCACGGTTCGGCCACCCTGGAGGGCGGCGACGTGATGCCGGTGGGCAACGGCGTGGTGTTGATCGGCATGGGCGAGCGCACCTCGCACCAGGCCATCGGTCAGGTGGCGAGCGCCCTGTTCCGGGCCGGCGAGGCCGAACGGGTAATCGTGGCGGGACTGCCCCGGTCGCGCGCCGCCATGCACCTGGACACCGTCTTCAGCTTCTGCGATCGCGACCTGGTGACGGTCTTCCCTGACGTGGTCAAGGACATCGTCCCCTTCAGTCTGCGCCCCGACGAGAGCAAGCCCAGTGGCATCGACGTGCGCCGCGAGAAGGGGAGCTTCATCGAGGTGGTAGCCGAGGCGCTGGGACTGCCGAAACTGCGAGTGGTGGAGACCGGTGGAGACAGCTTCGAGGCCGAGCGCGAACAGTGGGACGACGGCAACAATGTGGTAGCCCTGGAGCCAGGCGTGGTGGTTGGCTATGACCGCAACACCTACACCAACACCCTGCTGCGCAAGGCCGGGGTCGAGGTGATCACCATCAGCGCCAGTGAACTGGGCCGTGGACGGGGCGGCGGTCACTGCATGACCTGTCCGATTCAGCGAGATCCCGTCGACTTCTGACGACGTCGTTACGCGTTACTTCGCTTTTTCTTACCGTGAATCGGCGGCTGCCCAGGTGGCCGTCAAGGAGACCCTCATGTCCTTCAATATCCACAACCGTCACCTGCTGTCGCTGATGCATCACTCCGAGCGCGAGCTGCGCTACCTGCTGGACCTGTCGCGGGACCTCAAGCGGGCCAAGTACAGCGGCTGCGAGGCCCAGCGACTCAAGGGCAAGAACATCGCCCTGATCTTCGAGAAGACCTCCACCCGCACCCGCTGCGCCTTCGAGGTGGCCGCCTATGACCAGGGCGCCAACGTCACCTACATCGATCCCACCTCGTCCCAGATCGGGCACAAGGAGTCCATGCGCGATACCGCCCGGGTACTGGGGCGCATGTACGACGCCATCGAGTACCGCGGCTTCAGCCAGGAGGTGGTCGAGGAGCTGGCGGCGTTCTCCGGGGTGCCGGTCTACAACGGTCTGACCGACGAGTACCACCCGACCCAGATGATCGCCGACGTCCTGACCATGCGCGAGCACGCCGAGAAGCCGTTGCACCAGATCTCCTTCGCCTACCTGGGCGATGCCCGCAACAATATGGGCAACTCGCTTCTGCTGATCGGCGCCAAGCTGGGCATGGACGTGCGGATCGCCGCGCCACGTTCGCTGTGGCCGGACGAGGAGCATCTGGCCAACTGCCGGCGCTTCGCCGAGGACAGCGGCGCGCGCATCTGCCTGACCGAGGACCCCCGCGAGGCGGTCAGGGGCGTCGACTTCATCCACACCGACGTCTGGGTGTCCATGGGCGAGCCGGTGGAGGCCTGGGCCGAGCGCATCGACCAGTTGCTGCCCTACCAGGTCAACAAGGCGCTGATGGAGGCCGCCGGCAACCCCAGGGTCAAGTTCATGCACTGCCTGCCGGCCTTCCACAACTGTGACACCAAGGTGGGGCGCCAGGTCGCCGAGCAGTACCCGATGCTGAAGGACGGCATCGAGGTCACCGAGGAGGTGTTCGAGTCACCGGCCTGCATCGCCTTCGAACAGGCAGAGAACCGCATGCATACGATCAAGGCGGTGATGGTCTCGACCCTCGGCGATGTGTAAGCCACGCACCAACGGATCGGCAAGATAGCCAGGCGGCCCGTGGGCCGCCTGCAACCCCGAACGGGAAGGACACTGTTATGCGTATCACGATTGCCCTTGGTGGCAACGCCCTGTTGCGGCGTGGCGAGGTCATGAACGGCGAGGCTCAGCGCGCCAACATTCGTATCGCCTGCGAGCAGATCGCGCGCATCGCATCAGGCAACGAGCTGGTGATTGCCCATGGCAACGGGCCCCAGGTGGGCCTGCTTGCCCTGCAAGGAGCAGCCTACGACGAGGACAACGCCTTTCCTCTGGATGTGCTGGGTGCCGAGACCGAAGGCATGATCGGTTACATGATCGAGCAGGAACTCGGCAACCTGTTGCCGCCGGAGGTGCCCTTTGCGTCGCTGTTGACCCAGGTCGAGGTGGACGCCGATGACCCGGCCTTCCAGCAGCCGAGCAAGCCCATCGGCCCCATCTATCAGCGCGACGAGGCCTGCCGGCTGGCGGAGCTCAAGGGCTGGACCATGGCGCGAGACGGCGATCACTACCGCCGGGTGGTGCCGAGCCCTAGACCCAAGCGGATCTTCGAGATTCGCCCGCTGCGCTGGCTTCTGGAGAAGGGCACCGTGGTGATCTGTGCTGGCGGTGGTGGCATCCCCACGGTCTACGGAGAGGATGGCAAGCTCGAGGGCATCGAGGCGGTCATCGACAAGGACCTGTGCTCATCGCTGTTGTCACAGCAACTCGCCAGCGATCTTCTGATCATCGCCACCGACGTGGACGGGGTCTATCTGGACTGGGGGACCCCACATAGCCGGCGGGTGGTGATGGCCGATCCCGATAGCCTGGAAGCCCAGGGTTTTGCCGCAGGATCCATGGGGCCCAAGGTGCAGGCGGCCTGTGAGTTTGCTCGTTCAAGCGGCAAGACGGCAGTTATCGGGGCGCTGGCCGATATCGAGGCTATCGTCGCAGGCCACGCCGGCACTCGGGTGAGTATCAGGGCCACCGGCATAAGCTTTGCTCAGGAGACGACGACTCCTTGAAGGAGGAGCGGGACATGCCTGGTTGCCTGCCCTCGTCTGGAGGCGGCTGGCTACCGCCGATGGGGGAGCGCTCTCCAGGTTGACGATCGTTAGGATGGAGCCCTCGGAATGGCGTTAGGGGCGCCAACGCCACGGAAGGCGTTCTGGCCGGGTGGTTATCCACCCGGCCGTTTTTATGCGTTCCGACTAGATCCGCCGGTGGTCATTGCCGCTTATTTTGCCAGCTCGTCGGCCATGCAGTTGGCGTAGAAGGTGACCGCCGCCGGCCAGTCAGAGAACACCGCCTTGACCCCGATATCGCGGGCCATCACGTCAAGCGCCACCATCTTGTCGCCATCGTTGTCGACGACATCGTCGATGGTCTGGTGGTACCAGGCACCGTCACGGGTCAGCGGCGCCGAGCGCTCGAAGGACCAGGCGATCAGCTCCAGTCCTGCCTCCTTCGCCTTCTCGGCGTAGACCGACGGCACGATGGGACGGTCTTCGCTGTCCCCCTCGGCCAGCAGCATCCACATCGGTGGGGCCAGAATCTTCACTCCCATATCGGCCAGCTCCTGCATCGACGGCTCCCAGCTTGCGGGGTCGGTCACGTCGAAACCTTCCACGTCATAGCGATCGTCCAGGTATACCGCCTGGTCGGCGAACTCGGTGTTGTCGACCCAGTAACGCACGTCATCGAGCAGAAACGACTGGGGAAAGACGTCTTCCGGGGGCACGCCGGCCTCGACGTACTCGTCGATCAGCTTCTGGGCATAGTCCTGCTGGCTCATGCCGTCGAAGGGCATCTCGACGCTCGGTGTCTTCAGCTCCGGGGTCATCTTGACGCCTAGGTCCTGAAACAGCGCGATGCTTTCGGCGTGACTCATCAGGGTGCCGCGATCGGCATAGAGCTCGGTGCGCCAGCGCGGGTTGCCGGCCAGGTAGGCCTCCAGGGTGTCGGCGCTGGTGTCGACGCCGTCCATGCGGCCTTCCAGGGTCTTGAACTCGGCCAGGGTGATGTCGCTGGTGCAGCACTGGACGTCGGCGGCGTTGGTCAACTTGCCATCGGCATCGAAGGTCGGTGGCACGCTGCACTGCTCGGCAAGCTCGGTCTCGAGGATATTGGTGGTGCCGTGCAGGTCGCACTGGGAGTGGCGGCAGACCAGTTCCTTGTCTTCGGTAAAGGCCACGTCGCACTCGAGCACGCCAGCGCCCATGCGCGCGGCGGCCAGGTAGGATTCCCGGGTGTGCTCGGGGAACATCAGGGGGGCGCCGCGGTGGCCGATGGAAAAGTCGTTCCGGGTGGGCTGCTCAAGGTTGGCCGCGCACTGCTCAAGGGTCGCCTTGAGCTCGGCGGACTGGGCATTGTCCTCGTCCATGTCGTCGATCAGGAAGTAGGGGCGGGGGCCCAGACTGACCGGCAGGGAGGAAGAAGCGCTGGCGTTGGAGGCGTTGTCCTCGGCCATGGCGGGCGCGGCAGTGGCCCCGCAGAGCGCGATGGCAGTGATCGCGCATGACAGTAACGCGGCGAGGGGAGCGGGGCGGCGGTGGTGATGGGCATCCATGGAGCGTCTCCTTTGTGTCAGCCATGCTGAACCATCAGCACGAGTCTGGTGGTGTTGTCAGAGATTACGGTGGTTCCGGGGCGCCGGAATCGCTCTATTACCCTAGTCCGGCTCGAGGACATTCACATGACAGCGAGCGCTCGTGGCGCTCGCGCTGGCGCGCCGCAGTTGACAACGTCGCTGAAGACTGATTTTCTAGAGCGCATGAACATGACATCTCGCCACCTCGACCTACGACTACTACTACGCGTTTGAATGCGCGTGGCGACGCCCTTTGTGCTTGCGTCGCCGGCAGGATCGCCACCAGTCAGGTTGAGTCGAGGTTGCAAGATGTCCGTCAGTACCCAGTGCCCCACCATGAACCCGTCCCGTCACGCCACCTGTGGTGTCCGCTCTCGTCGTTGTGACGATGTACGGATGGATGGTGCGCGAATTGTCGTGGTCGCTATCGTCTCGGTCCTGGAACGACTTATGACGCCCCGCTCGCCTCTGGCGAGCGGGGCGTCGCCGTTTTCACCTGGCCTTTGCTCACAAGGCGCTGGCCGGGCCGCCCAACAGGCCTTCCAATAACTCTTCGCTCGACACACCCTATTCCGGAGAAAACGCCATGATGCTCAAGGACCCTTCGACCAAGTACCGCCCCTTCGTGGCCGTGGACCTGCCTGATCGGCAGTGGCCCAGCCAGCGCATCGAGACCCCGCCCCAGTGGTGCAGCGTCGATCTGCGCGACGGTAACCAGGCGCTGATCGATCCGATGGACCAGGAGCGCAAGCAGCGCTTCTTCGATCTGCTGGTCAAGATTGGCTTCAAGCAGATCGAGGTGGGCTTCCCCTCCGCCTCCCAGACCGACTTCGACTTCGTGCGCAGCCTGATCGAGGAAGACAAGGTCCCGGACGACGTCACCATCCAGGTACTGACCCAGGCCCGTCCGCATCTGATCGAGCGCACCTTTGAATCGCTCAAGGGCGCCAAGAACGCCATCGTTCACGTCTACAACGCCACCGATCCGGTGTTCCGTCGCGTGGTATTCAATGTCGACAAGCCCCAGTGCATCCAGATTGCGGTCGATGCCACCACCCAGATCCGTGACCTGATGAAGGCGGCCCCCGAGACCAACTGGACCTTCCAGTATTCTCCGGAGCTGTTCACCACCACAGAGATGGACTTTGCGGTGGAGATCGTCAATGCCGTGCGCGAGACCTTCGGGGCCAGCGCCGACAACAAGATGATCGTCAACCTGCCGGCCACGGTGGAGTGCGCCACCCCCAACAACTACGCCGACCAGATCGAGTGGTTCTGCCGCAACGTCGAGCACCGCGATCACCTGATCGTCAGCGTCCACCCCCACAATGACCGTGGTACCGGTGTGGCCGCCGCCGAACTGACGGTGATGGCCGGTGCCGACCGGGTCGAGGGCACCCTGTTCGGCAATGGCGAGCGCACCGGCAACGTCGACATCGTCACCCTGGCGATGAACCTCTACACCCAGGGCGTCCATCCGGGCCTCGATTTCTCCAACATCACTCCGATCATGCGTGAGGTCGAGCACTGCAACCAGCTGCCGGTCCACCCGCGTCATCCCTACGTGGGCGATCTGGTGTTCACCGCCTTCTCCGGCTCTCACCAGGACGCGATCAAGAAGGGCATGGCGCTGCGCAAGGAAGACCCGGACAGCGTCTGGGCGGTGCCTTACCTGCCCATCGACCCGCTCGACGTGGGCCGCAGCTACGAGGCGGTGATCCGCGTCAACAGCCAGTCCGGCAAGGGCGGCGTCAGCTACCTGCTGGAGCAGGAGCACGGCATCGAACTGCCGCGCCGGCTGTCCATGGAGTTCAGCCTGGTGGTGCAGGAGGTGGCCGATCGGGTCGGCAAGGAGATCACCTCGGCGATGATCTACCAGACCTTCGTCGACGAGTACCTGGCCAAGACCGAGCCCTACAGCCTGGTCAGCCACCGTCTGTCGTCCGAGCCGGACAGCCCGACGGTGACGCTGGAAGCCTGCATCGCCAAGGACGGTGAGCGCCACACCATCAGCGGCGAAGGCAACGGCCCGCTGGCGGCCTTCGTCAAGGCGCTGCGCAGCGAAGGCCACGATATCGAGATCATCGACTACCACGAGCACTCCCGTGGTCAGGGCGCCGACGCCGAGGCGATCGCCTACGTCGAGGTCCGAGTCAAGGGCGAGGCGGTGTTCGGCGTCGGTACCGACGAGAGCATCACCAGCGCCTCGATCAAGGGTGTGATGAGCGCGATCAACCGCTGCCTGTCCACCGAAGAGGTAGCGCCCAACGTCACCGCCGACAGCGTTGCCTGATCCGCGCCGCTGGCAAATGGCGTAAACGCACCGCCCCCGGGGGAAACCCCGGGGGCGGTTTTTTTGCAGCATGCTTGGTGTCGGCTACAACGGCGTCTTGCTGGCTTCGCCGGGGACCTCGCGGACCAGGGTCGGCATCAGGAAGCCGGGCAGGCGGGTGCGCAACTCGTCGACCAGGGCGTTGGCGCGGGCGTCGGCCACGTCGAAGTGGGCTGCCCCGGACACCGGGTCGAAGGCGTGCAGGTAGTAGGGCAGTACGCCGGCCTCGAACAGCCGCTCCGAGAGCGCCTCCAACGCATCTACCGAGTCGTTCACTCCCTTGAGGATCACGCTCTGGTTGAGCAGGGTCACGCCGGCCTGCTTGAGCCGCGCGCAGGCGCCGGCGACGGCCTCGTCGATCTCGTTGGCGTGGTTGATATGCAGCACCATGACCTTCTGCAGGCGGGTGCCGGTGAGCCACTCGAGCAGGGGGCCGTCGACGCGATCGGGGATCACCACCGGCAGCCGGGTATGCAGGCGTAGTCGCTTGAGATGGGAGATGGCGTCGAGCCGCTCGACCAGCCAGGCCAGCTGGCGATCGCTGGCGGCCAGCGGATCGCCACCGGACAGGATCGCCTCGCGCAGAGTATCGTCCTCGCGCAGGTAGTCTAGGGTGTCGTCCCACTGGCTGCGTGAGGGCGCGTTTTCCTGGTAGGGGAAGTGGCGACGGAAGCAGTAGCGGCAATTGATCGCGCAGGCGGGGCTGGTGATCAGCAGTACCCGTCCGGCGTACTTGTGGATCAGGCCGCGACGGGCGGTGTGCTGGGCCTCCTGGAGCGGATCGGTGACGTAGCCCTCGGGGTTTGTCTGCTCGGCATCCAGGGGCAGCACCTGGCGCAGCAAGGGGTCGCCCGGGTCTGCGTGGCGCATGCGCGCGGCAAAGGCCTCGGGCACACGCACCTCGAACAGGGAGTGGCCGGCCTCGGCGCCGGGGATCAGGGAGGCGTCGAGCCCCAGGCGTCGGCACAGCTCGCGCGGGTCACGAATGGCGCCGGCCAGCTGGCGCTGCCAGCCGCCGGGGGCGGGAAGTCCCGGCTCATCCGGGGCAGAGCAATGCAAAAGCGTCGAGCTTCGGGTTATCATGCGGGCCATCCATCGATGCGTGCGAGGGGCTTGTCCTCGCAAAATGTCAGTTGAGTGCCGCTCTGAGCCGATGGCCGGGCCGGGCACCGAAAGGAACGAGATCTCATGGCGAACTATTCTACCAACGAATTCAAGGGCGGTCTGAAGGTGATGCTCGACGGTGACCCCTGTGCCATCGTCGAGAACGAATTCGTCAAGCCCGGCAAGGGCCAGGCCTTCAACCGCGTGAAGCTGCGCAACCTGATGACCGGCCGCGTGTGGGAGCGTACCTTCAAGTCCGGCGAGTCGCTGGAAGGCGCCGACGTCATGGATCTGGACATGGAGTACCTCTACACCGACGGTGACATGTGGTACTTCATGAAGACCGACGGTTCCTTCGAGCAGTACGCCGTCGAGAAGAAGGCCCTGGGCGACAGCGACAAGTGGCTCAAGGAGCAGGTGGTGTACACCGTGACCCTGTGGAACGACAACGCCATCTCGGTCTCCCCGCCCAACTTCATCGAGCTGGAAGTGGTCGAGACCGACCCGGGCCTCAAGGGCGACACCGCCCAGGGCGGCTCCAAGCCGGCGACCCTGTCCTCCGGCGCGGTGGTGCGCGTTCCCCTGTTCATCAACCAGGGCGAAGTGCTCAAGATCGACACCCGTAGCGGTGATTACGTCTCCCGCGCCTGAGGCGAGGGCGATATCCCCGGATCGGCAGATCGAGATACAGACAAAGGCCACGCGATCGCGTGGCCTTTGTCGTTTGGGCAAGTGGTAAGGAACGAACGATGACAGACTGGCAACCCACGGCCTCGCTGGACACCCTGCGCCGCCGCGCCGTGCTGATGCAGCGGGTGCGCGGCTTCTTTGTCGAGCGCGGCGTGCTCGAGGTGGAGACCCCCTGTCTCGGTCACGGCGGCAGCACCGACGTGCACCTGGCGTCGCTGTCCTGTCGAGCGGTCACCCCGGCGGGCAGCGAGACCCTGTGGTTGCAGACGTCGCCGGAATTTCACATGAAGCGCCTGCTGGCGGCCGGCAGTGGGCCGATCTTCCAGATCGCCCGCAGCTTTCGTGACGGCGAGGTGGGACGCCGCCACAATATCGAGTTCAGCATGCTGGAGTGGTATCGCCCGGGGTGGAGCCTCGATGCTTTGATCGAGGAAACCCAGGCGCTGATCCGCGAGGTGCTGCCGTTTAATCCCGGCCCGACGCGAAAGCGTCGCTATCGCGAGCTGTTTGGCGAGGTGCTGGATATCGATCCTTTTGAGGTGGACATCGCATCGCTTCGCCGTCTTGCCGGTGAACGCGGCGGCCTCGACATGGCCGAGGCGCCGCGGGATGAGTGTCTCGACCTGCTGATGAGCCTCGTCATCGAGCCCGAGCTAGGCCGCGACGGCATCGACGTGGTACTGGATTACCCGGCCAGCCAGGCGGCGTTGGCCAGGCGTCACCAGGACCCCCGCGACGGCGCCTGGGTGGCCTCGCGCTTCGAGGTGTATCTCGATGGGCTAGAGCTTGCCAACGGCTATGACGAGCTGACCGATGTGGACGAACAGCGCGCACGCTTCGCCGACGACAATCGCGCCAGGCGTGAGGCCGGCCTTGCCGAGGTCGACGTCGACGAGCGCCTGCTGGCGGCTCTGGACGCCGGTATGCCCGAGGGCAGCGGGGTCGCCCTGGGACTCGACCGGCTGATCCAGCTGGCGCTGGGCAAGTCGCGTCTTGAAGAGGTGATCGCCTTTCCCACACCGCGCTGTTGAGGGGGCTGGGCACCTCGTGGGGTAGTCATTCCAAGTGCCCAGATCTTTTGATCGTCAGCTAGAAGGGGGCGCGGGACAGGGAAGTAGAAGGTCTGTGGCGGTTCAGCCCTGGAGCTTCGCGACGGTGGCCATCGGCATGAACATGCGTAACGGATTCGATGGCAGAGACTGAAAACCAAAGCCTGCGTATAGACGCAGCCTTCTTTCCACCGCCTGCGAGTCTCCGCAGTCCAGAATATCGAGCAGCACAGCGGCCGTGCCTATTCTCAGTGATGCTGCAAAGGCTCGATTCAATGCATCGACCAGCAGGCGTCTACCGATTCCCTGCCCCTGGAACTGTTGATCGACGCCGATCATGCCGATGAAAGCGGCAGAGATACTGCCATCCGCATTCGCCATGCGCTTGTAGCGGTTGGGCAGGTCGCTACAGTCCACGCTATGGGCGTTGAGCGAATAGAAACCCAGGATCTTCGAGGGATCCCGAGCAGGGTCTGTCATCACGAAGACGCGAATCGTGCCACCATCCATCAGCCTGCTGGCGGTGCGCTGCAGAAAGTTGTCGACTTGATCCACCCCAGTCGAAAAAGCCGCTCGATGGTGTCGAGACTTGTCGAGCGCTTCGATGACGACGGTGGCCGACATCAGCGCTTCGCCACCGTCTGCCGATGTTGGGTGAAGGCGTCACGTAGCTTCTCGGTCGGAGCCGGAGGGTTCTCGATGGCCTCAAGGAAGACCTCATGATCTTCAGGCATGAGCCGTGTCACTTCATGCGCCCGGATGGTCTCCATTGCCCGCTCATACGCTGCGGACAACGCGAACGTGGACATGTCCTGGCCACTCAGCGCGGCCGCCTGCTCGATGGCTTGCTTGATACGCGGTGTTGTACGGAAGCCAAAACGTTCAGTGTTGCGCTGACGTGCTTCTGTACTGGCGTCGGAAGATTGGCTGGCCAAGGTGTTGACCTCCAGTGCATGTGATCTTCAAATCACACTGTACGCCCTGCCGGCGTACATCTCCAGAATTTGCTTTCTTTCCCCTCGGTGTCTTGCTGTGTTCGTTCAGTCGTTCCGTCGATGAAGCGGAAGGCTCTGTGGGGGCTTGGGACAGACGCGAAAGGGGCGGCCACCGCCGCCCCTTTTGAATAGTGTTGTCATGCCTAAGGCGTTGTCTTGCCACCGGCGTTGCCGACACGCCTTGGCGCTTCAGTCCGCGCTGGCGGCCTCTTCGCCGTCTGCCGTCGCCGCTGTTGCGCTGGTTCCCGGCTCGCCGCCCAGGCGTTGGCCCATGCTCACCGCGACGGGGCTGCCGGCCTTGCCGCTCAAGGCATCGAAGTCGACCTTTTCGGCGAAGGCCATGACCACGGTGGAGCCGAGCTTGAAGCGGCCCATCTCGGCGCCCTTGGCGAGGTGAATCGGGCGATCGAAGCGGACACGCTCGACCCGGCCGGACTGCGGTGTCACCTGGCCGGCCCACACCGTTTCAATGGCGGCGACGATCATCGCGCCCACCAGCACCAGCACCATGGGGCCGTGTTCGGTCTCGAAGTGGCACACCAGCCGCTCGTTGCGGGCGAACAGGCCCGGGACGTGGCGGGTGGTGGCGTCGTTGACCGAGAACAGGCGCCCGGGCACGTAGACCATCTCGGTCAGGGTGCCGGCAAGCGGCATATGCACCCGGTGGTAGTCCTTGGGCGACAGGTAGACGGTGGCGAAGCTGCCGCTCTGGTAGCGGGTGGCCGCCCTGGGGTCGCCGCCGAGCAGCTCGGTCATGCTGAAGCGATGGCCCTTGGCCTGGACCAGCCGGCCATGGTCGATGGCGCCCCATTGGGACAGGGTGCCGTCGGCGGGGCACAACAGGCCGTCTTCCAGCGGACGGGCGCCGGCCGCCAGCGCCCGAGTGAAGAAGGCGTTGAAGCTCGGGTAGACCCTGGGGTCCGATTCCACCGCCTGGCTCATATCGACCTTGAAGCGCTTGATGAAGGCGCGGATCAACAGGTTCTTGAGCCAGCCGATACGGCAGTCGGCAAGCAGGCCGACCAGGCGCGACAGCAGGTGGTGGGGGATGGGGTACTGGATCAGGGAAAACAGCTTGGCGAGGGTCACGAAGGGACGATCTCCGGGTGGTCAATGACGCGCACGCGGCCTCACGGCCGCGCCGCTGGTGCAATCAAGTGCCCTAGGCTCAGTCCGAAAAGTCGACGAGCGAAGGTTAGACAAGGCAAAAATCGGTGAGAAAGCGCAGTTTACGTGGTGTAAATGAGCATTTTGATCCGATTTTTAACGCCGCATTACCGAGCGCAGACACTTTTCAGACAAGCCCTAGATGGGCAGAGGAACAAGGGGGTCAGTGTTCGATGGGGGTATCGTCGCGATTGCCCCACTCCTTCCACGAGCCCGGGTAGGCACGCATGCGTTCGAACCCCAGTGCCTTGCCTACCAGCCAGGTGAAGCCGCTGCGATGGTGGGTCTGGCAGTGAGTGACCACTTCCATATCCGGGGTGATACCCATGGCGCCCAGTTCGGTGATCAGCTCGGCGTAGTCGCGCAGGCGAAGTGAGCGTTCACGGTCCATGGCGTCGGTCCACTCCATGTTGACCGCTCCGGGCAGGTGGCCGAGGTGCCGGTTCTGGCCCTTGTTGCCATCGAACTCGTCGACGGAGCGGGCATCCCAGATGGCGAAGTTGTCGCTGCCCAGGCGCTCTTCAAGCTCGAGTCGGTCGATCGCGACCTCGGGATTGAGGACCTCGGCCTGGTAGTCCGAGGGCTTCGGCGCATGGTCTTCGGTGGACTGGGGCAGACCCTCGTCACGCCAGGCGTGAATGCCGCCATTCAGGTAGGAATAGCGCTTGTGGCCAATCAGCTCCAGCGTCCACAGCAAGCGCCCGGCCCAGCCGCCGCCCTCGTCGTCGTAGGCGACCACGTGGGTGTCCCGGGTCAGGCCCAGCGACGAGAACAGTTGTGACAGGGCCTCTTCATCGGGGACGTCGTTGGGGACGTCGCCGGAACCTTTCAGCAGACGACGATGGTCGAGAAAGATCGCGCCGGGCACATGGCCCTCGGCGTAGCTTTCCGCCTTCAGCGGCACGTCGATCACCAGGATGTCCTCGTGATCCAGCACGCCGGCGAGTTCCTCGGGCTCGGCGATCAAGGGCAACAGATTGTCTTCTGAGCTCATGGTTCTCTCCTGGCGGATCCACACGGATGAAAGGGGCGGGCGCTGTGTCTGGCGCCTGGCACTTCGCGAGGGGACGCTACTGGCGTTTCCCTATTGGCTATCCAGACTATCGACGATACGACGATAACTGGCAAAGCGTTCGGGGTGAATCGCCCCCTCGTCGATGGCGTCGCGAATGGCGCAGCCCGGCTCCTGCCGGTGGCGGCAGTCGCGGAAGCGACACAGGCCGAGGTAAGGGGCGAATTCGATAAAGCCCTCGGTGACCTCGCGCTCTGTCAGGTGAGTGAGGCCAAACTCGCGGATGCCGGGGGAGTCGATCAGCTCGCCCGAGGCCAGGCTCTCGTCCGGTGCGGGCAGGTGGTAGAGCTGGGCGGTGGTGGTGGTGTGGCGACCCTTGCGCGAGTCCTCCGACAGCGCGCCGATGCGCAACTGTTCGTCGGGCAGCAGGCGGTCGATCAGTGAGGACTTGCCGACCCCGGACTGGCCGACGAATACCGAGGTGCGGTCGGCGAGCTGGGCGTAGAGGGCGTCGAGTCCGCCGTCGACCTCGGTGGAGGTGGCCACCACCTGGTAGCCGATGCCGCGGTAGCGATCGAGCAGCCCGCGCAGCTCGCCGCCCTCGTCGGGCAGCAGGTCGGTCTTGTTGAGTACCAGCACCGGGGTGATGCCGGTGGCCTCGGCCGCCACCAGGTAGCGATCGATCAGGCCGGCGTGGGGCTCGGGTTCCACCGCGAAGACGATCAGGATCTGGTCGATATTGGCCGCCACGGGCTTGAGTAGCCCGCGCATATCCGGGCGTTCGAGCACATTGTCGCGCTCGCCTCGGGCCACCACCACGCCGCTGCCGTCCTCGCCGGCCCGCCAGATGACGCGGTCTCCGGTGACCAGGCCCTCGAGGTTGGCGCGCAGATGGCAGCGGGTGGGCGTCTCGCCGGCACGGCTGGCGACGTCCAGAGTCCGTCCGAAGTGAGCGATCACTCGGCCGTCGCGCTCGGCGCCGTATTCGCCGGCGGCAAGCTTTTCGTCGTCCTGGCCGGCCTTTCTGGCGGCGCGCTCGGCGCGTTCGGCTTGGATCTTCTCGATGCGCCAGCGCTGCTGGCGGCTCAACTTGCGTTTGCTCATGAGCACCCGATGGTCGGTACAATGGTCGGCATTGTACCTACACGCACGGCCCCTGTCCCGACAAGGGCCACCGCCTGATCAAGGAAGCGACGATGTCCGATGCTAGCGCCAGCCCCGACGATACCCTCAACCCGCGTTCTGACGATGCCAAGACCGGCCCGCGAAACGACGCCCTGATCTGGATCGACCTGGAGATGACCGGGCTCGACCCGGAGCGTGAACGCATCATCGAGGTGGCCACCCTGGTCACCGACGGCGAGCTCAATGTCATCGCCGAGGGGCCGGTGATCGCGGTTCACCAGAGCGACGCATTGTTGTCCGGCATGGATGAGTGGAATACCCGTACCCACGGCAATTCCGGGCTGGTCGAGCGGGTGCGCAAGAGCCAGATCGATACCCGCGAGGCCGAGCGCAGGACGCTCGAGTTTCTCTCAGCCCATGTGGCCCCGGGCACCTCGCCGATGTGCGGCAACTCGATCCACCAGGACCGGCGCTTTCTGGAGCGCGAGATGCCCGAGCTGTGGGCGTTTTTCCACTACCGCAATCTCGACGTCTCGACCTTGAAGGAGCTGGCCAAGCGCTGGAATCCCCAGGCGCTGGAGGGCTTTTCCAAGCGCAACGTGCACCTGGCCATGGACGACATCAAGGAATCCATCGCCGAACTCGCGCACTATCGCAAGACGTTCCTCAAGGCTGGGGAATAGTCAGCAGTTGACGCCGGGGTCGAGGCGAGGGGCGCGTTCAGCTCGAGGCGCTCAGCTCGAGGCGCTCAAGCAGAGGTGATCAGCTCGGCGCGCCGCTGGCGCTGGCGGGCGAGCGCCCAGCGTACGTGCTCACGCACCAGCTCGGAGGGATAGGCCAGGCGGGTGAGCAGGGCGCGTTCGATGGCGGCGCTCCAGGGGGCGTTACCGAGCCCCACCGCCAGGTTGCGCAGCCAGCGTTCGTAGCCGATACGACGAATCGGGCTGCCGGCGGTGCGCTCGAGAAACTCCTCCTCGCTCCAGCCGAACAGGGTCAGCAGCTCCACCCGGTCGAGATCGTGGCGCGGCGCGAAGTCAGGTTCGCTGCTTGCCCGTGTGAAGCGGGTGAAGGGGCACACCAACTGGCAATCGTCACAGCCGAACACCCGATTGCCCATAGCCTCGCGATAGCGCTCGGGAATGGCGCCGAACAGCTCGATGGTCAGGTAGGAAATGCAGGCGCGGGCGTCGACCACCTTGTCCTCGACGATGGCGCCGGTAGGGCAGGCGGTGCGGCAGGCGCTGCAGCTGCCACAGTGTTCCTGCTCGAATGGCTCGTCCACCGGCAGCGGCAGGTCGGTGTAAAGCTCACCGAGAAAGAACATCGAGCCGGCTCTGGGATTGAGCAGCATGGCGTTCTTGCCGAACCAGCCGATACCGGCCTTGCGCGCCAGGCCGCGCTCCATCACCGGGGCCGAGTCGACGAAGGCGCGGTAGCCGAAGTCCCCGACTTCCGCCTCGATGGTCTTTGCCAGGCGCTGTAGCCGCTTGCGCATCAGCTTGTGGTAGTCACGCCCGGTGGCATAGCGTGACACATAGGCGCGGCTGGGCTGTCCCAGCACCTTGGTGGTCTCCACCTCCGGCGGCAGATAATCCAGGCGCACACTGATGACCCTGATGGTGCCGGGTTCGAGCTCGGCCGGACGGGTACGTTTGGTGCCGTGCTTGGCCATGAAGCCCATCTCGCCGTGGAAACCTGCCTCCAGCCAGCGCTCGAGGTGAGCCTCGTCGTCGCTCAAGTCGACGTCGGTGATGCCGACCTGCTGGAAGCCGAGCTCCCGCCCCCAGGTGCGGATGCGCGCCGCCAGGTCGTTGAAGTCGACGTCGGTGGACGGGGACGATGCAGACATAAATGAGGACATACCCGGCAAATGGCAAGACAGCCCGGCTCTGCGCTTGGCGCGAGAGGAGAAGGGCTTAGACTTCATAGGGAAGGAAGTGACCGCCATGGTAGACCATCACGATCGAAGGGAGAACCGCATGGACATCTTGGACGGCGGCGTGATTGAGCCAGGACAGACTCCGTTGTACACCGCCGAGCAGGTACGCGAGCTGGACCGACGGGCGATCGCCGGCGAGAGCGACGGCTTCGCCCTGATGCACCGGGCCTCCGGCGTCGCCTGGCGCTGGCTGAAGGCGCGCTGGCCGGCGACCAAGTCGCTGACGGTGTTCTGCGGTGGCGGCAACAACGGCGGCGACGGCCATGTGCTGGCAGCGCTGGCCGCGACCGAAGGGCGCCAGGTGCAGCGCATTTCCCTGACCCCGCGTGAACGCCTGAAGGGTGACGCCTTGCGCGCGGCCGAGATGGCCGACGACGCCGGGGTCGGCTTTATCGAATGGCGAGAAGGATTGCGCGTGGAAGGGGACGTGGTGGTCGATGCCATGCTCGGTACCGGCTTTGCCGGCGACCTGCGTCCGACCTACGCCGCGGCCATCGCCGCCATCAATGAAAGCCGGTGCCCGGTGCTGGCGGTGGATATTCCCTCGGGCATCACCGCCGACGGCGGTGCCGAGCCCAGCATGGCGGTCAGGGCGGTGATGACGGTGACCTTCATCGCCGACAAGCTGGGACTGCACACCGGGCGTGGCGCCGCCCTGGCCGGCGAGGTGGTGGTGGAATCACTGGGGGTGGACGCCCTGGCCCACGACGATATCGCGCCCACCGCCTGGCGCCTGCAGTCGAGCCTGGTGAACCTGGCGTTGCCTCCGCGTGAGCGCGACATGCACAAGGGCGCCGCCGGATTCGCCGGCATCTTCGGTGGCGCACCCGGGTTCGGCGGGGCGGCGCTGCTGGCGGCAGAGGCCTGCGCCAGGGTGGGCGCTGGCCGAGTGCTGCTGGCCACCGCGCCGGAACACGTCGGTGCCAGTCTGGTGCGCTGCCCCGAGGTCATGGCGCGTGGGGTGACCCATGCCAGCGAACTCGATGAGCTGCTGGATCGCCTGAGTGTGCTCGCCGTGGGGCCAGGGCTTGGCCAGGGGAGCTGGGGCCAATCGGTGCTGCAGACCGCGCTGAAGCGCTCGATTCCGCTGGTGCTGGACGCCGATGCCCTCAATCTGCTGGTCAGCCGCTTTGCCGATCAGCGGCGTGACGACTGGATCCTGACCCCCCACCCGGGAGAAGCGGCACGCCTGCTCGAGACCAGCGTGGCCGAGGTCGAGGCGGACCGCCCCGGTGCCGCGCGCGCCCTGCAGCAACGCTGGGGCGGGGTGATCGTGCTCAAGGGAGCCGGTACCCTGATCGCCGGTCCAGACGGCCTGGCGCTGTGTCCTTTCGGCAACCCGGGCATGGCCAGCGGCGGCATGGGCGATACCCTGACCGGTGTGCTGGCTGGCTTGATGGCCCAGGGCCAGGCCCCGGGCTGGTCACTGGAACGCACCGCGCGGCTGGGCGTGCTGGTGCATGCCCTGGCCGGTGACATGGCGGCGAGAGAGGGCGGTGAGCGTGGTCTGTTGGCCAGCGATCTGGCATCCTGTGCACGAAAATTGGTCAATCCGACGATGGGCGAGGAAGATGCAGCTGCGACTCGATGATGAAGACCGCCAGGTCGCACTGGGGGAGTGCCTGGGACGGGCCTTGCAAGGACGAGGACGCGTCCACCTGTCGGGAGAGCTGGGGGCCGGCAAGACCACCCTGGCTCGCGGTGTGTTGCGCGCCTACGGCCATCAAGGTGCGGTGAAGAGTCCTACCTATACCCTGGTGGAGCCCTACGAGCTTTCGCTGGACGGGGAGCCGGTCACGCTGCACCACTTTGACCTCTACCGCCTGGGCGATCCCGAGGAGCTTGAGTTCATCGGTGGGCGCGATCTGCTCGCCGAGGGGCATCTGTGCCTGGTGGAGTGGGCCGAGCGCGGCGAGGGCTGGCTGACGCCGCCGGATCTCGAGGTGGCGCTAAGCCACGCCGAGACAGAAGGGCGCGAGGCGCGCATCAGCGCCGCCACGACCCTGGGCGAAGCGCTGCTGACACGCCTGGAAGACGAAGTCTCCCGCGATCAACGACTGGCGGGAGGCAAGGCATGAGGCGTCGCCTTCCGGCCCGTATGGGTGCTGGTCTATTGACGTTGGTGGCCACACTGGGCCTTACGCTTTCGAGCCTTGCCCAGGCCGCCAGCGTGGACAACATGCGCCTGTGGGCCGCGCCGGATCACTCACGGCTGGTGTTCGACCTGTCGGCGCCGGCCACCGCCAACGTCTTCGAGCTCGACAACCCGCGTCGGCTGGTCATCGATCTCAGTGGCACCAGTCTGGCCGCCGATCCTGCCAGCATGGACCTGTCCAACAGCGCCATCAGCTCGGTGCGAACCGGCGTGCGCGATGGCGGCGACCTGCGCGTGGTGCTCGAACTCAGCCGTGCCATCGAGCCGCGTCACTTCTCGTTGGCGCCCAACAACCAGTACGGCGATCGTCTGGTGGTGGATCTGGAGTACCCCGGCGAGAGCGCGGTGGAAGACCCCATCGATCCCATCGAGTCGATGATCCGTGAGCAGGAGATCGCCGCCGAGCGGGCCAAGACCGTGGCGGTGGCCGAGGGCCGTGACCCGGTGGAGGCAGCTCCGGTGATCGACACCGCTCAGCCCCATCCCAAGCGCGACATCATCATCGCCGTGGATGCTGGGCACGGTGGCGAGGACCCCGGCGCGCTGGGCCCGAGCGGTACCCGCGAGAAGGACGTGGTGCTGCAGATGGCCGATCGCCTGGCGCGCATGATCAACGATTCCCCCGGCTTCAAGGCGGTGTTGATCCGCGACGGCGACTACTACGTCGGGCTGCGTCAGCGCACCCTGATCGCCCGCGAGCAGAAGGCCGACTTCTTCGTCTCCATTCACGCCGACGCCTTCAACAGTCCGCGTCCCCACGGCAGCTCGGTGTTCGCGCTGTCCCAGAGCGGAGCCACCTCGGAGACCGCCAAGTGGCTGGCGGCCAGCGAGAACCGCTCGGATCTGATCGGCGGGGTCGACGGCAACCTGTCGCTGGACGACAAGGACCAGGTGCTCAGGGGCGTGCTGCTGGACCTGACCATGACCGCGACCCTCAATGACTCCCTGACCATCGGCGATGAGGTGCTCAGTCGCATCGGACGCATCAACGACCTGCACAAGCCCAGGGTCGAGCAGGCCGGCTTCGTGGTGCTGAAGTCTCCGGACATTCCTTCGCTGCTGGTGGAGACGGGCTTTATCTCCAACCCCGAGGAAGAGCGACGACTCAAGGACGGCGGCTACCAGCAGCGGATGATGAGCGCCGTGTTCGGCGGCATCCGCTCGCACTTCGAGCGCAACCCGCCACCGGCAAGCCTGCTGGCCTGGCAGCGCGATCAGGGGCGGTCCACCGCTACCAACGAGTATCGCATCCAGCCAGGCGACACCCTGTCCGCCATCGCCTCGCGTCACGGCGTGGCGCTCAGCGCGCTCAAGCAGGTCAACGAGCTGTCCGGGGACGTCATTCGCGTCGGCCAGGTGTTGAGGATTCCCAGTTCATGAGTGATATCCCGTGTGAGAGCGAGCCTGGCGTCCAGGTGTCACAGCGCCGCTCGATCAAGATTCTCGACCCCCGGCTGGCCAACCAGATCGCCGCCGGCGAGGTGGTGGAGCGCCCGGCCTCGGTGGTCAAGGAGCTGATCGAGAACGCCATCGACGCCGGCAGCACCCGCATCGAGGTGGACATCGAGTCCGGCGGTGCCCGGTTGATCCGGATCCGTGACGATGGCTCCGGTATTGGCGAGGAGGACCTGCCGCTGGCGCTGTCACGACACGCCACCAGCAAGATCCTGTCGCTGGAGGAGCTCGAGGGCGTCGCCAGCCTCGGCTTTCGCGGCGAGGCGCTGGCCTCGATCAGCTCGGTGTCGCGACTGGAACTGACCTCCAACGTCGAGCAGGACCCTCAGGGCGGCTGGCGGGTGGTGGCCGAAGGGCGGCGCATGGAGCCCCGCGTCACGCCGGCACCCCATCCGCGTGGTACCTCGGTGGCGGTGCGTGATCTGTTTTTCAACACTCCGGCCCGGCGCAAGTTCCTGCGTACCGAAAAGACCGAGTTCAACCATGTCGAGGAGGCCTTTCGGCGCCAGGCGCTGTCGCGCTTCGACATCGGCTGGACCCTTCGCCACAACCAGAAGACCATCCACCAGTTGCCGGTGGCACGGGATGACCACGCGGTGGAGCGACGTCTCGCTTCGCTGCTGGGCAAGAACTTCCTGGACAATGCCCTGACCCTGGATATCGCCACCGGCAGTCTGCGCCTGTGGGGCTGGGTGGGACTACCGACCCACTCCCGCGCCCAGGCTGACCAGCAGTACTTCTTCGTCAATGGCAGGGTGGTGCGCGACCGGCTGGTGGCCCACGCCATCCGCCAGGCCTACCGCGATGTGCTGTTCAATGGTCGCCACCCGGTATTCGTGCTCTATCTGGACGTGGACCCCACCGTGGTGGACGTCAATGTCCACCCGACCAAGCACGAGGTGCGCTTTCGCGACGGGCGCATGGTCCACGACTTTCTGTTCTCGAGCCTGCACCGGGCGCTGGGCGAGGCCCGCGCAGGGCATCAGGATGGTCAGTCATCGCAGCAGCAGGCAAGCGTCCAAAGCGACGGCCTCGACGTCGACCCCGAGACCGGCGAGATCCGCGAACCGGCTCCCCAGGGCGGAAACCTTGGGCAACACCCGTCTCAGCAACAGCCCTCCTGGCAGCAGCAGCCCATGGCGCTGCACCCGCGCCGCGACGAGGGCGAGGGCGGTGTCACCCCGGACCGGGTGCGCGCCTTCATGGACGGCTACCGCAAGCTGCACCCGGACCACGAAGACAGCCTGCTGACGCCGCAGCCAGGAGGCCCTGGCGCCGGCGGTCTGGCCGCCGGCACGGCCCAGGCCGAGCGCCATAGCCCCACGCCGAGAACCTGGCCCGGCGCCGCTGGCGCGGCTAGTGAGTCCCCTGCCGGGGTCGGCGGCGCATCGCTCACCTCGTCGACGCCTGAGGTGATGCCGGAAGACGACGCCACCCAGGCGCCGCCACTGGGCTACGCCATCGCCCAGTTGCACGGCATCTACATTCTGGCCCAGAGCGCCCAGGGGCTGGTGCTGGTGGACATGCACGCGGCCCACGAGCGCATCGTCTACGAGCGCATGAAGACCCAGGTCCACGGTGGCGCGCTGGACGCCCAGCCGCTGCTGGTACCGGTGTCGCTGGCGGTCAGTGCCGCCGAGGTCGAGACCGCCGAGCGCGAGCGCGAAGCCTTCACCCGGCTTGGTGTCGAACTCGATGCCGCCGGTCCAGAGACCCTGCTGGTGCGCCAGGTGCCGGCGCTGCTGGCCGATGCCGACGTGGAACCGCTGGTGCGTGAGATGCTCTCGGACCTGGAGCGCTACGGCCGCTCCGATCGCATCGAGGCCCACATCAACGAGTTGCTGTCGACCATGGCCTGCCACGGCAGCGTACGCGCCAATCGCCAGTTGACCATTGCCGAGATGAACGCGCTGCTGCGTGACATGGAGCGCACCGAGCGCAGCGGCCAGTGCAACCACGGCCGCCCCACCTGGACCCAGATGAGCCTCAAGGATCTGGACCGGCTGTTTCTGCGAGGGCAATGATGGCGCCGACAGACGCTCCGGCCGCGGCCAGGCCGCCCGCGCAGGACGACCGACCGCTGGCGCTGCTGCTGATGGGCCCCACGGCGGCGGGCAAGACCGATCTTGCCATCGAGATCCGCGAGCGCCTGGGTGGCGAGATCATCAGCGTCGATTCGGCGATGATCTATCGCGGCATGGACATCGGCTCGGCCAAGCCCTCGGCCGAGGAACTCGCCCGGGCGCCCCATCGACTGATCGATATCCGTGATCCGGCCCAGGCCTACTCGGCGGCGGAGTTTCGCGACGATGCCCTGGCCGAGATGCACGATATCGCCGCCAGTGGCCGGCTGCCGCTGCTGGTCGGTGGCACCATGATGTACTACAAGCGCCTGGTCGAGGGGGTCGCCAACCTGCCCTCGGCGGACAGCGCCGTGCGTGAACGCCTGTCCCGGCAGGCCGAGCAGGACGGCCTCGAGGCGCTGCATCGCCGCCTGGCCGAGGTCGATCCCGAGTCGGCCGCGCGCATTCACCCCAATGATCCTCAGCGCCTGATGCGGGCGCTGGAAGTGTTCGAGCTGTCCGGGCGGCCGATGAGCGAGCTGTGGAATGAGCAGCGTCGTGAAACCTTTCCCTTTCGTCTGCTGTCCATAGGGCTCGCTCCCGCCGAGCGCTCCGTGCTGCACGAGAGAATCGCCAGGCGCTTCAACGCCATGCTGGACGGCGGATTTCTCGATGAAGTGGCGGCGCTCAAGGCGCGTGGCGATTTGACGCTGTCGCTGCCATCGATGAAGAGCGTGGGCTATCGTCAGGCATGGCAGTACCTGGATGGCGAGTTTGATCGTGAGACGTTCATTCATCGTGGCGTGGTGGCGACGCGTCAGCTGGCCAAGCGGCAGCTGACCTGGATGCGTAGCTGGCCTGCGCTGACCTGGGTGGACCCGTTGGCGGCCGACCCCGCCGAGCGCCTCGTGAAACTCGTGCGCGAAGCGGGGACTTAGCGTAAGATAACGAGTTCGTGCGACCACTTGCAGGGTCCCGCCGAACAACCGAATACCTGTCGCCCGCCGTCTTGAAGACCTCGGCGGGCGGCACCATAACCTAAAACCCTAAGACACTTCAGGGAGAGCAACATGTCCAAAGGGCAGTCCCTTCAAGACCCGTACCTGAACATTCTGCGCAAGGAGCGCATTCCGGTATCGATTTTCCTGGTCAACGGCATCAAGCTGCAGGGCCAGATCGAATCCTTTGACCAATTTGTCATCCTGCTGCGCAACACCGTCAGCCAGATGGTCTATAAGCACGCCATCTCCACGGTGGTGCCGTCACGCAATGTGCGTCTGCCGGCCCAGGATCCCGCTGCGCAGCCGGAGAGCTGATATTTCGTGAGGTATTGATTGTTTTTTGAACGTCCCGACGCCGGTGAAACGGCGGTACTCGTCCATATCGACTTTCAGGACGAGAAGGAGCGCGAAGATCCCGGTGAGTTCCACGAGCTGGTGAGGTCGGCGGGTGCCGAACCCGCAACCCTCGTGACCGGCTCGCGGCAACGACCCGACCCCAGGAGTTTCGTGGGGTCGGGCAAGCTCGAGGAAATCGGCGAGGCCCTGGCGGTACACAAGGCCGAGCTGGTGATCTTCAACCACGCGCTCAGTCCTTCCCAGGAACGCAACGTCGAGCAGACGCTGAAGTGTCGTGTGCTCGATCGTACGGGCCTGATTCTGGATATCTTCGCCCAGCGGGCGCGGACTCACGAGGGCAAGCTGCAGGTGGAGCTGGCCCAGCTCGAGTACATGTCCACGCGGCTGGTGCGAGGCTGGACCCACCTGGAACGCCAGAAGGGCGGTATCGGCCTGCGCGGTCCGGGTGAAACCCAGCTCGAGACCGACCGCCGCCTGCTGCGTGCGCGCATCAAGTCGATCCACAAGCGCCTGGACAAGGTGCGTAGTCAGCGCAGTCAGAATCGCCGCGCCCGCTCGCGTGCCGAGATTCCCAGCGTCTCGCTGGTGGGCTACACCAACGCCGGCAAGTCAACGCTTTTCAACAGCTTGACGGCGTCTGAGGTCTATGCGGCGGACCAGCTCTTCGCTACTCTCGACCCTACGCTGCGGCGTCTTGAGGTCGAGGACGTGGGGCCGGTGGTGCTGGCGGACACGGTGGGCTTTATCCGCCACCTGCCGCACAAGCTGGTGGAGGCGTTCCGTGCCACCCTGCAGGAGGCCGCCGAGGCCAGCCTGCTGGTGCATGTGATCGACTCAGCGGATCCTGATCGTGAGCTCAACGTCACCCAGGTGGAGGCGGTGCTCGACGAGATCGGCGCGCTGGACGTGCCGACGCTCAAGGTGATGAACAAGATCGACCTGTTCGACAGTTCGCCACGCATCGAGCGCGACGAGCACGGGGTACCGCAGACGGTGTGGCTGTCGGCGCAGAAGGGGCTGGGACTGGACCTGCTGACCCAGGCCCTGACCGAGCGGCTGGCGGAAGACATCATCGACTTCTCGCTGACCCTGACGCCGGAGCAGGGCAAGCTGCGCGCGGCGTTGCATGAGCTGAATGCCGTGCGCGACGAGTCCTTCGACGAGGACGGCCAGACGCAGCTGGATGTGCGTCTGCCGCGTCGTGACTTCAATCAGCTGATGGCACGCCTTGGCGAGCGTGCCGCCGATTACCTTCCCGTCGCGCTGCAGGAACGCGACGTCTGGGAAGCCTGAACCGACCCGCCTGACGGGTCGGCAAGAGCGTCGCCCGGATGGTGACGCCACAAGGAAAGCACTGAAGAAATGTCGCGAGCGACGACAGTTCGGTCGCCGCCGGAGCGCAAAGGTCGGAGTTGACACAGGGTTAAATGAGAACCTTGAGCACCGCCGGCGGCCGAGATGCCGAGCGCAGCAATGTATGCAGTGTTTTCCAAGGATCGCAATCGATGCGCCTCGTCTAGGCGGGGGCACAGAGTGGAGACGACGTATGGCCTGGAATGAGCCTGGTGGCGGCAACGGCAACCAGCACGACCCCTGGAGTGGCGGGGGGCGCCGTGGCGGTAATGGGGGCGGTGGCAACCGCGGTGGCGACAATCAGGGTCCCCCCGACCTCGATGAGGCCCTGAAGAAGTTTCAGGACAAGCTCAATGGCATGCTCGGCGGCCGCGGCGGCAAGCGCGGCGGTGGCAAGGATGGCGGCAAGGGCGGCGGCAATCGCCCGCGCAATACCTTCGCCTTGCCGGGACTGTTGATCATCATCGGTCTCGCCGTATGGGCGGCCAGCGGCTTCTATCTGGTCGACCAGTCGGAGCGTGGCGTCGTACTGCGCTTCGGCAAGTTCCAGGAAGTCGTCACCCCGGGTCTGCAGTGGAATCCGCCGCTGATCGACGACGTGCGCATGGTCAACGTTACCCGCGTGCGCTCGGTCAGCCAGACCCAGTCGATGCTGACCCAGGACGAGAACATCGTCTCGGTCGAGATCTCGGCCCAGTACCAGGTGGCAGCGCCGCGTGACTACGTGCTTAACGTGCGTGATCCCGAGCTGTCGCTGGAAAACGCCCTCGACTCGGCGCTGCGTCACGTGGTCGGTGGCACCGACATGATCGACATCCTGACCTCGGGTCGTGAGATCCTCGGCAGTGCCGTGACCAGCCGTCTGCAGACCTACCTGGACAACTACGGTACCGGTATCCGTCTGGTGACCCTGAACGTCGAGTCCACCTCGCCGCCCGATGCGGTGCAGGACGCCTTCGATGACGTCATCCGTGCCCGCGAGGATCGTCAGCGCACGATCAACCAGGCCATGGCCTACGCCAACGCCATTATTCCGGCGGCTCAGGGTCAGGCGCAGCGTATCGTCGAGCAGGGCCAGGGTTACCGCGAATCAGTGGTCGCCGAGGCGCGTGGTCAGGCCAACCGCTTCACCGCACTGCTGACCCAGTATCGCAATGCCCCCGAGGTGATGCGCGAGCGTCTCTACCTCGACGCCATCTCCGAGGTGCTCGGCCAGACCAACAAGGTACTGGTGGACGTCGATCAGGATGGCCCCTTGATGGTGCTGCCGATGGACCGTATCGGCCGTGGTCTGGGCACGTCCACCGCTGCCGACGCCGAGAATCAGCTCGATCCGCAGGTGCTGGAGCGCATCCGTGCCGAGTCCGCCAACGCGGCCTCCAATTCAAGCTCGAACCGCAACGGTCGTGACACCGGTATTCAGCGGGAGGGTCGCTAAATGATCAATAATCGATCCCTGCTCATCGTCGGCGGCCTGGCCGCCGCCGCCTGGCTGGCCAGCAACAGCCTCTACGTGGTCGACGAGACCGAGCGTGCGGTCAAGCTGCGCTTCGGTGAGATCATCGAGGAAAATATCCAGCCGGGCCTGCACGTCAAGGTGCCGATCACCCAGACCATTCGCAAGTTCGACACCCGGGTGCTGACCCTGGACACCGACGCCAGCCGCTACCTGACCCAGGAGCAGAAGGCGGTGATCGTGGACTCCTACGTCAAGTGGCAGGTGGTCAACCCCACTCGCTACTACGAGGCCACGGCCGGCGACGAACTGATGGCGGTGCGCCTGATCCAGCCGCGGGTCGACGAGAGCCTGCGTAACGAGTTCGGCCAGTTGAACCTGCAGCAGATCATCTCCGAGAAGCGTGACGAGCTGATGTCCGGCCCCACCGAGGAGCTCGACAAGCTGATGCGCGAAGAGATCGGGGTGGCCATCCTCGACGTGCGGGTCAAGCGTATCGACCTGCCCGAGGACGTGTCCTCGGCGGTGTACGATCGCATGCGCTCCGAGCGTGAGCGTGAGGCCCGCGAGTGGCGTGCCCAGGGCCAGGAGGAGTCCGAGCGGATTCGCGCCAACGCCGATCGCCGCCGTCAGGTACTGCTGGCCCAGGCCAACGAGCGTGCCGAGACCCTGCGTGGTGAGGGTGACGCCGAGGCCGCCGGTATCTACTCCGACGCCTACGAGGGCGATACCGAGTTCTATCGCTTCTGGCGTAGCCTCAACGCCTATCGCGACTCCTTCGGTGCCGGCGAGGGCAACATGATGGTGCTGGATCCCTCCAGCGACTTCTTCCGTTACCTCAAGAGCGCCGATCCCCAGGGAGCTGGCAGCCAGCCCCAGGGCTAGCGGTGGCCCCTAGCCGCCGACCGCAAGGGCGAATGCCGCCCTTGCGGGGTTCAACTGGCGGCCAAACGTGATAGAATCGGTAAACCGGGCGTGGCCCGGTTTTTTTGTGGCCGTCATTCCCGACATCGTTCCGTCCGACGCATTCGCCAGCACGCCAGAAGTTCCGAGACCGCTCCGAGATGAGTTCCCGGATTTCACCAGTGCGCGAGGTTTTGCGTGCGCGCGGACCAGGCCCACCGTCTAAGCAAGATATCGACCAAGCAGGATATCGACATGACCATCGCTGACCGCTGGCTCCTGCCCGACGGCATGGACGAGGTGCTGCCACCTCAGGCCAGTCGTATGGAGGAGCTGCGCCGGGCGCTGCTCGACCTCTTCCATCTCTGGGGTTACGACCAGGTGATGCCGCCCCCGGTGGAGTTTCTCGACTCCCTGCTGACCGGCACCGGCACCGATCTCGACCTTCAGACCTTCAAGCTCACCGACCAGCTCACCGGGCGCATGATGGGGGTGACCGCCGACGTCACGCCGCAGGTGGCGCGCATCGATGCCCACTCGCTCAAGCGCGAAGGGCCGGTGCGTCTGTGCTACTGCACCAATGTGCTGCGAGCCAAGGCCGACAAGCATCAGGGCGGGCGCAGCCCGGTCCAGGTCGGTGTCGAGCTGTTCGGCAGCGCCAGCCTGGCGGCGGATCTCGAGATCCTGCGCCTGGCGCTGGAGAGCCTCTCGGCCTCCGGCGCCGGCGAGGTGCACCTGGCGCTTGGCCACGTCGGCATCTACCGCAACCTGGTCGAGGTCGCCGAGCTCGACGCCGAGGCCGAATACGCCATCTCCGCGGCGCTGGCGCTGAAGTCGCCGGGGCAGCTCGAGGCAGAGGTGTCCAGGGCGGTAAGCGATCCCGCTCTGGCGGCCATGTTCCGCACCCTGGGCGAGCTGCACGGCGGCCCCGAGGTGCTCGACCAGGCCCGCGAAGCCTTTGCCGAGGCGCCCCAGGCGGTCAACGACGCCCTCGACAAGCTGTGCGAGCTGTATCAGGGCGTGCATCGCGAACACCCCGAAGTGGCCTGCTACTTTGACCTGGCCGAGCTGCGCGGCTATCAGTACCACACCGGCATGATGTTCGCCGCCTACGTGCCGGGGTACGGTCAAGCCCTGGCCAAGGGCGGGCGCTACGACGACACCGGCCGTGCCTTCGGTCGCGCCAGGCCTGCTACCGGCTTCTCGATGGATCTGAAGCTGTTGGCGACGCTGGCCTCCAGCGAGGCCGCCAGCGACAGCGTCTGGGCGCCGGCGGAAGGTGACGCCGAGGGCCTCGACGAGGCGGTTCAGGCCTTGAGGCGTCAGGGGCGCCGGGTGATCCAGGGGCTGCCCGGACAGCGCGCGGCAGGACACGGCTGCAGCGAGCAGCTGGTGGCCCGAGACCAGCGCTGGGTGCTCGAACCGCTGGCGACATGATCCGATCGGCAGTGCCTGGCACTGTCTGGCAAGCAATACCGGGGCGCCGGGGCGTGGCGCTTTAATCGACTGTGGCGCCAAGGCGCAACCAAGAAGAGACGAGAACTGCAATGGGCAAGAACGTAGTCGTACTGGGTACCCAATGGGGCGATGAAGGCAAGGGCAAGGTCGTCGACCTGCTGACCGAGTCCGCCTCCGCCGTGGTGCGTTTTCAGGGCGGTCACAATGCCGGCCACACCCTGGTCATCGACGGTGAAAAGACCGTCCTGCACCTGATTCCGTCCGGCGTGCTGCGCGAGGACAAGACCTGCGTCATCGGCAACGGCGTGGTGCTGTCGCCGGAGGCGCTGATCAAGGAAATCCGCGAGCTCGAGAGCAAGGGCGTACCGGTGCGCCAGCGCCTGCGTCTGTCGCCGGCCTGTCCGCTGATCCTCGACTACCACGTGCGCCTGGATCAGGCTCGCGAGAAGGCTCGTGGCATCGCCAAGATCGGCACCACCGGTCGCGGCATCGGTCCGGCCTACGAAGACAAGGTCGCCCGCCGTGGCTTGCGTCTGGGCGATATGCTCCATCGTGAGCGCTTCGCCTCCAAGCTGGGCGAGGTGCTGGACTACCACAACTTCGTGCTGACCAAGTACCACGGCGAAGAGCCGGTGGACTTCCAGGCGACCCTGGAAAGCGCCATGGAGATGGCCGAAGAGCTGCGTCCGATGGTCACCGACACCGTGAGCCTGGTCCACGACCTGCGCAAGGGTGGCGAGAACATCCTGTTCGAAGGCGCCCAGGGTTCGCTGCTGGACATCGACCACGGCACCTATCCCTACGTCACCAGCTCCAACACCACCGCCGGCGGTACCGCTACCGGTTCAGGCGTCGGCCCGCTGTATCTGGACTACGTGCTGGGTATTACCAAGGCCTACACCACCCGTGTCGGCTCTGGTCCGTTCCCCACCGAGCTGTTCGACGAGCACGGCCGTCACCTGGCAGAGAAGGGCCACGAGTTCGGTGCCACCACCGGTCGCGCCCGTCGTTGCGGCTGGTTCGATGCCGTGGCGCTGCGTCACGCGGTGCAGATCAACTCGGTATCCGGCATCTGCCTGACCAAGCTCGACGTACTGGACGGGCTCGAGAACATCCGTGTCTGCGTGGGCTATCGCAGCAAGGACGGCGAAGTGCTCGACAACCCGGTGGACTCCGAAGGCTACGAGGCCATCGAGCCGGTCTACCAGGACCTGCCGGGCTGGAGCGAGTCGACTCTGGGCGTCAAGCGCGTCGAAGACCTGCCCAACGCCGCCCGCGCCTACATCAGCTTCCTCGAGGAGCAGGTCGGCACCTCCATCGACATCATCTCCACCGGCCCGGACCGCAACGAGACCATCGTCCTGCGCAATCCCTTCGGTGACTGATCGTCAGGTCGCCTGACCCAAGCGACGGGCGCAACAGAAAAGGCCGGCAGTGATGCCGGCCTTTTGCCCTCTATCGATAACCCTCACCGATTCCCTTTGCTGGTGAATTCATGGCGGCACTCCATCGAGAGCCTCGTGTGATTTTCTGTATACGCGCCCCAAAGCAAGCAGAATGACGCCAAGCAAAGCGACGCCGATCATTATCGAGAAGCCGGAGAGATAGTCGCTGAAATAATCGAAAGCGCTTGTGTCCATAACGTTAGAAAGCTCTTCCGATCGCTTGAACGATATCAATAGAAAAGTAATCAAGACATTGACTGCCTGCCCTGATAGTAGCGTGATGCCTGACAATGTCATCCAGTTTGACCCAGGGTATACCACCAGGCCAAGTAACAGGAATCCTGCCAGAGGTATGCAATATTCCCCCATTACTTCAAACTTTACATTCCCGGTTTCTGGGACATCGAAGAATGCCAGCAGGCCCACTGTATATACGAAAAAGGCGCAGATCTTTAGAAAGAGAATACCAAATAATTTTCTCATGATGATACCGTCATGAGACAAGAGAATTGAAATAGATATTGGCTTTTTGACGATATAGGAAAAAGGTAGACATTATAAAAAACAACAATAATAAATTTGTTATTGATTTGTCGAAGTTAATGAAAAACAAAAACAGAAGAGTTAAGCCGTGCCAAAATATAAAGATATTTCTCCCTCTTTTTAGACGAGCGAATATCATCATTGCTGTATATAGTAGCATGGTAGCATTGACGGTTAGTAATAATGACTGCATTTGCCTAGGCAGCCCAATCATGTGCATTTTTATGGTAAAGTCGATGCTTTCATAGCCTCTCATAATTAACCCAAACTGTACTATGGAAAATATCATCAAGGCGAAGCAGATGATTGATATGGAAATAGGGCGTTTAGGCATTACACACTCCTTTGTGTAGTTTACTTCCTGCAATAAGTTACGGCTGGTTTATCAAAGCTCCTTTTTTCCTGAGTGAATTTCACATATGTAAGGTGGACAGCATACGTCTATATAAAGTGTCGAAGCGTCCCCAAAAACTGGATGTGTGGTAGTACTGGGGTAGGGAAACGAACATATAAAACGAAGAAATAGCATTCTTGCTACTTGTAGCTACCATCCGGCTGGTGCTCCAGGCCATAGTAGCTCGGGAAAAACGTGCGATTCTCTTCCTGCCAAGCTCGGGATAGGGTAATGGCCTGCTGCACTTGTTCCGACGTCATCTGGGCCTCCAGTCGGCGTTTGTCGGGTACGCCAGCGGTGCCCTGAAGATCGTAGTACTTATATGCCTGAACCAGATCTACCTCGGTGCCGATACCCTGCTCGTAACACATGGCAAGACCACTATGGCTCATGCGTCCTTCAAATGGCATGTTCTCTGCTCGCTTTAGCCATTCAAAAGCGACTTTGTCGTCCTTAGGTACTCCTAATCCCTTATAGTAAATTTGTGCTAACTGAGTGGCAGACTCGGCATCGCCTTGTTCCGCCGCTTTGGTAAACCAGTATCGTGCCTTCTCGATATCCAGCTCGACGATGCCTCGTGGTTGAGGACCTTGGCTATTTCCCCTGTAAGCATAAGCAAGGTTTTTTTGCGAACGTATATAGCCTTTTTCTGCCGATGCTTCGAGATAGACCAATGCCAGGGGGTGATTGACGCGGACGCCATGTCCGTAGAAGTAAACTTTGAATAAGATATGGCCCGCATCCACCACGCCAAGCTGCCATGCTTCCTGAAGCAGTGTTAACCCGTATGCTTTGTCCACGGGTTCTTCAATCCCAGTGACCATATCTAAATATATCAGCCCAAGGATAAGCTTGGCCTCTCCGTCGTTTTTTTTGCTATCTTCTGTTAGTTGCGTCATGTCGATATTTTCAAGCCTATCCGACAGTGCGTACCGACTGGGCGCATTGGCAATAAAATATGGAGAATTTTCCATTTCTATAAAGGCGGTGCTTTGTTCGTCATTTTTATGGATGTTCGATAAGTTGTCGCAGCCATGTAGTGTTGTTGTTAAAAATGATATCAGGATGAATGATAGGATTTTTTGGATAGGAGACATTTTTATACTCTAATTTTGAATCCGGCCTTGAGCTCAATATCTCCGCGTTGGCAAATGCAGTCGAGGGTGTAGCGGAAGGGGTGGGACATTCGCTCATTGCCCACCAGTCGATGGGGAATCAGTGGATGCTTGCCGACGCTGAGTTTCAGCAGTCGTTCGTCCTGCGTGAGTTCCGTATCGAACAGTGATCCCAGCCAGCGGCCCGAGCCATTCTCCATTGCTTTGCGCTCCCTGTGCGTGTCCATGCCCACGCTTCCGCCAGAACGTGTCCGGGAACGCTCTTCAGGTGTGTCGAACTTCGGGTCGGACTTGTACGGGGCGAGCGACGGCGAACCATTATCTAATGGTTACGGCTACATTAGGCATCATCGGTTGTCTGGGGGAATCGGTGATATGGATGGATGAATGGAAGCGGTGGATTTGTAAGAAGATCAGTACAAAATAACCGGGAGTGACGAAGTGGCTCGCGCGGTATCTCTGGCGGGGACGTGGCGGCTCAAGGCGGGGCGCTGCGTTGGCGTAGATGAGGAGAGAAGCTGATGAGAGAGGCTCCCCCGTGGCCAGGATATCGTCCACGGGGGAGAGAATGATCGACCCTTCAAGGCCAGTAGTGGCTGCCCACATCGGGCACGCTGCCTGGCCATCAATCGAGCAAGCCTGGCTGGGTCGGGGCGCTACAACTCGTTGAAGTAACAGTGATGCCGGGTCTCGCAACGGGACACTCGGTACTCCAGCGCCTGCTCCTGAATATCTCTTGCTACCCGCCGGATCTCGAGGATCGGACTGCCTTCGTCGATCTCCAGGTGGTGGGCTTCGTCCTTGCCCGCCGCCACCGCGAACAGGCGTTCCTCGGCGTGGCTGACGTTGCAGCCGAAACGCTGCTGATACAGCTGATAGAGGGTGTTTGGCAGGGTCTCCGGCAGGCTTTCCAGCGTCGGAAAGCGTGTCGCCGCGACCACCACGTCCTCGAGCAGGGCGGGGCGTTCGTCGAGCTCCCTGACACGGCGAATATGGATGACGTCGTCTGCGTCCTCCAATCCCAGCACCTCCATTTCCTCTTCGTTGGCCGGACGCCTTTCGCGCACCAGGATGCGTGACGTCGGTAGCGAGCGGGTGCCATCGAGCCGGGTCAGGTGGAAGAAGCGAAACAGCGAGCTGTCCTGATCGTGGGTGGCGACCACGGTGCCCTTGCCCTGGTAGCGGATCACCACGTTGTCGCTGGCCAGGGAGTCCAGCGCCTTTCTCAGGGTGCCGACACTGACCTGATACTCCTTGGCCAACGCCGACTCGCTGGGGATAAAGGTGCCGGGTGCCCACTCTCCCGAGACGATGCGCTGAAGCAGCACCTCCTTGATCTGCTGGTAGAGCGGTCGGTAGCTGAGGCTTGGCTGATCCATGCGGGTTCCTTCTTTGCGTTGGGCGAGGCCCGTTTCTTCGCCGCCAGTATAGCTCGAGGGAAATCTAGTTGATACTTGACTAACCTATATCCTATGTCCTATATATGAGTTGTGAGGGCAGCAAACGAGACCTGCCCAGGGCCAACCGGCGATATCACAACGTCAACAACATTCGTTCAGGAGAGGGGCAGCATGAGCATCGATTTCGTAGTGCACGATGCCGACGACAGTGTCGGGGTCGTGGTGGTCGAAGGCGTCGAGGCGGGGCAGACCCTGACAGGCTGGGTCATGCATCAGGACCAGACGGTCACCTTCGAGGTGAGCGACGCCATTCCCATCGGTCACAAGCTGGCCATTCGTGACCTCGATGAGGGCGACACCGTGATGAAGTACGGCGTCGATATCGGGCGCGTCGTCCAGCCGATCAAGCAGGGCGAGCACCTGCACGTACACAACGTCAAGACAAAGAGGTGGTAAGCATGGAAATCAAGGGTCGCAAGTTCCAGGGGTATCGGCGTGAAAACGGCCGTGTAGGGGTCCGTAATCACGTGATCGTGCTGCCGGTGGACGACATTTCCAATGCTGCCGCCGAAGCGGTTGCCAACAACATCAAGGGCGCACTGGCGCTGCCGCATCCCTACGGCCGCCTGCAGTTCGGCGCCGATCTGGACCTGCACTTCCGTACGCTGATCGGCACCGGCTGCAATCCCAACGTGGCGGCGGTGGTGGTGATCGGTATCGAGCCAGGCTGGACCAACAAGGTGGTGGACGGCATCAAGGCCACCGGCAAGCCGGTCGAAGGCTTCTGGATCGAGCAGAACGGTGATCACAACACCATCTGTGCCGCCTCCAAGAAGGCCAAGGAATTCGTCCAGTACGCCAGCGAGATCCAGCGCGAGGAGTGCGACGTCAGCGAACTGTGGGTGTCCACCAAGTGCGGCGAGTCGGACACCACCTCCGGCTGCGGAGCCAACCCCACCGTGGGCGACGCCTTCGACAAGCTGTACGACGCCGGCTGCACCCTGGTATTCGGCGAGACCTCAGAGCTGACCGGCGGGGAACACCTGGTGGCCGAGCGCTGCGCCACCCCCGAGGTGCGCGAACAGTTCCAGGCGATGTTCGATCGCTACAGCGACATGATCGACCGCCACAAGACCAGCGACCTGTCCGAGTCCCAGCCGACCAAGGGCAACATCGAAGGTGGCCTGACCACCATCGAGGAGAAGGCGCTGGGCAACATCCAGAAGATCGGCCGTCGCTGCAAGGTGGATGGCGTACTGGACAAGGCCGAAACGCCGGACAAGCCGGGCCTGTGGTTCATGGACTCGTCTTCCGCCGCCGCCGAGATGGTGACCCTGTGCGCCGCCGCCGGCTACGTGGTGCACTTCTTCCCGACGGGGCAGGGCAACGTCATCGGCAACCCGATCCTGCCGGTGGTGAAGATCTGCGCCAACCCGCGCACCGTGCGCACCATGAGCGAGCACATCGACGTCGATGTGTCCTCGATCCTCAAGCGCGAGATCAACATGGAAGAGGCCGGTGATCAGCTGCTTGAAATGATGCTGCGCACCGCCAATGGCCGCAATACCGCCGCCGAGGCGCTGGGGCATCGGGAGTTTGTGCTGACCCGTCTGTACGAAAGCGCCTAAGCCAGCGCCCGAGGCGGCGATCTGGCAAAAAAACCGGCTCCTCCCGCCGTTCGTCGGGAGGGGCAGGCCGTTGTAGCAAAGAAGGTTGTGCAAGAACGGCGAGCAATGAAAGCGAGTTGCTCGTAGCGAAGATCCTGACCACCCCATAACGACAACATCAGGAGTAACGTCATGCGCCTTTCCCACACCTTGACCCTGACCGCGATGCTGGCGGCGTCAACCCTCGTGGCCCCACTGGCTCTCGCCGACGCCGAGGACTTTCCCGCCAAGGACGTGCAGTACGTGATCCCCTTCGGTCCGGGCGGCGAGTCCGATATCAGTGCCCGACTGCAGCAGAAGTACTTCGAGGAGATCACCGGCCAGCAGCTGATCATCCAGTACATGCCCGGTGGCGGCGGCGCGGTGGGCTGGTCCCAGCTCAACGACATGACCGCCGATGGCCATACCATCATGGGCTCCAATCTGCCCCATATCGTGCTCAAGCCGATGGGCAAGGACGCCGGTTTTGCTACCGAGGACGTCAACAACTTCTACTTCTTCCACTACTCGCCGGACGCCATCCTGGTCCGCGAGGACAGCCCCTACCAGACCCTGGAAGATCTGGTCGAGGCGGCGCGCCAGGCGCCCGGTGTGGTGACCTTCTCCGGTAGCGGTACCTACAGTGCCAATGACGTGGCCAATACGCGCTTCCAGCAGTTGGCCGACGTCACCACCACCTACATCCCTTTCAAGGGCACCGGCGCGGCGGTCACCGCTCTGCTGGGTGGCCAGGTCCAGGCCGAGTGGGGCTATACCACCGTGGCTGCCAACCATCAGGACAAGGTGCGCATGCTGGCGGTGGCCGCCGAGGAGCGCCATCCGCTGTTCCCCGACGTGCCGACCTTCCAGGAACTCGGCTATGACATGGTGGGCGGCGCCTATCGTGGCATGGCGGTGCCCAGCGAGACGCCGGCAGACGTTCAGGCGCGGTTGTCCGAGATCTTCGATCAGATCAATCAGAATCCCCAGTTCCGCCAGGAGATGGAGGATCTGGGTTTCGTGTTGATGGACGTCGGCAATGACGATGTTGCCGATTTCCTGGCCGAACAGAGCCAGCAGTATGAGACCAGCGCGCGAGAACTCGGCCTGATCGACTGAGGTTAACGCCATGGATCTTATCGTTCACGCGCTCGGCGCTCTGTCGCCGCTCAATCTTGCGCTGGCCCTGCTCGGGGTAACGGCGGGCATCGTCATCGGTGCCCTGCCGGGGCTGTCCGCCACCATGGCGGTGGCGGTGCTGGTCCCGGTGACCTTCGGCATGGCGCCGGAGTCGGCCCTGATCATGCTCGGCGCCATCTATACCGGGGCCATCTACGGCGGCTCCTACTCGGCGATACTGGTCAATACGCCAGGTACGCCCTCGGCCATCGCCACCACCTTCGACGGCTATCCCATGGCCCGCCGCGGTGACGGTGATCTGGCCGTCACCCTGTCGACCATCGCCTCGGTGGTCGGTGGGCTGGTCGGGGTGCTGGCGCTGCTGCTGCTGGCGCCGCTGCTGGCCCAGGTCGCGCTCAGCTTCGGGCCGGTGGAGTACTTCTGGCTGGCGATCTTCGGGCTGACGCTGATCTCGGCGCTGTCCGAGGATTCGACCCTCAAAGGGTTCATGGGGGCGGGCTTCGGCCTGTTGCTGTCCACCGTGGGCGTCGCGGTGATCGGCGGCGATATCCGCTACACCTACGGCTCGCCGGTGCTGCTTGGTGGCATCGAGACGGTCTCGGCGCTTATCGGCCTGTACTGCATTCCGGTGCTGATCGATCTGGTGGCAACACCCGCCGCCCACCTCAAGGTGGATGGCGTGTCGCGCGGGGTGCGCTTTCGCGAGGGCATGGCGATCGCCATCAAGGGCAAGCTGAACCTGCTGCGCTCGGCGACCATCGGCACCGGTGTCGCCATCCTGCCGGGGGCGGGCGGCTCGATTGCAAGCCTGGTGTCCTATTCGGAGGCACGCCGGGTGGCCGACGAGCCGGCGAGCTTCGGCAAGGGCAATCCTCAGGGGGTGCTGGCGACCGAGGCCGCCAACAATGCCACCGTGGGCGGCGGCTTCATTCCGACCCTGGTGCTGGGCATCCCCGGCACGCCGCCGGATGCGGTGATCCTCGGGGCCTTGCTGGTGCAGGGCTTTCGTACCGGGCCGGAGCTCTTCACCACCAACGCCGGCATCACCTACACCTTCGTCGCCGGGCTGTTTCTGGCCACCTGCCTGCTGTTGCCGCTGGGTCTGTTGATCGGGCGCTACGCCTTCAAGTCGATCATCTCCATTCCCAAGGCGCTGCTGGTACCGACCATCGCCTTCATGACGGTGATCGGCACCTACGCCATCCGCAACAGCGCCAGCGACGTGGTGATCATGCTTTGCCTGGGGGTGCTGGGCTGGGTGCTCAATCGTTACGGCTTTCGGCCCTCGCCCATCGTGCTGGGGCTGATCCTCGGACCCATTGCCGAGCAGGGCTTCGTCCAGGGCTTCCTGATGGGGCGGGCCAGCGGGTCGCTGTTCGCTACCTTCTTCGGTGGGCCGATCAGCCTGACGATCATCGCGTTGTCGCTGTTGAGCGTCTTCTACCCGATGGTCAAGGCACGGCGTGAGGCAAGACGTCAGGACAAGACGATCAATGGGGAGGCGTCGCCATGAGCGCTGTTCACAACAGGAGCACTGGTCACGACACGAGCACTGTCCACAACACCAGCGCTGCCGGCAAGAAGAAGCACGCTATCCAGGCCTCCTGCTCCCGAGCGAGCGAGTATCTGCTGCCGACGCTATTCGTCGCCGGCGCCGCTCTATGCCTGTGGGAGACCCGTGAGATGAGTCAGCTCGGGGCGGTATTTCCTGCGGTGATCTCGCTGGTGGTGATCGTCGCGGGACTGCTGCGCCTGGGGCAGCTTGGGCTGCGCGGGGTGGTGGCCAACCATGAGCGGGGTTCTGATCCGAGTTCTGATCCAAGTTCTGATTCAAGCTCTGATGCGAGCTCGGACTCGGGCTCAGGCTCGACCCCCCGGCGCCTGGCGCTGGTCGGGATCATGCTGGCCTGGGCCCTGGCGCTGCCCTGGCTCGGCTTCCTGTTGACCGGCCTTGCAAGCTTCGTCGGGCTGATGGTGGTCGCGCAGTACCGGCGCTGGCATCCACGTCGCCTGGCCGGACACCTGCTGACCGGCGCCGTGCTGGTGGCCTTCTTCTATGCCCTGTTCGCGCTGGTGCTCAATGTTCCGCTGCCGGCGGGGCGCTGGTTCACGCTGTGAGGCCGATTCGACGCCATTATCGAGGGAGTACAACGATGGCCAGGATAGTTATCTCGGAATTTATGGACGAGCAGGCGGTGGCCTGGCTCGGTGAGCACCACGAAGTGCTGTGTGACACCCGTCTGGTCGAGGATCGAGGACGCCTTCTGGACGCGGTAGCGGACGCCGATGCGCTGATCGTGCGCAATCGGACCCAGGTCGATAGCGAACTTCTGACAAGGGCGCCGCGCCTCAAGGTGGTGGGGCGTCTTGGTGTCGGACTCGACAATATCGACCTCGGGGCCTGCGCCGAGCGCGACGTCGAGGTCAAGCCGGCCCAGGGGGGCAACGCCGGCTCGGTGGCCGAGTACGTGATCGCGGGGGCGCTGATGCTGCGTCGAGGTGCCTACGCCTCGACCCCGGCCATGTTGGCAGGGGAGTGGCCCCGCCAGGCGCTGATGGGGCGTGAGGTCAGCGGCGCGAGGTTGGGTCTGGTGGGCTTTGGTGCCATCGCCCAGGTCACCGCCGGGCTCGCCCGGGCCCTCGGTATGGAGGTGCTGGCGTTTGATCCCCACCTGCCGGCCAAGTCTGCGGCCTGGGGCCAGACCCAGCGCTGCGAGACGCTGGAAGCGCTGCTGGCCGAGGCCGATGTGGTCAGTCTGCATGTGCCGCTCAATGACCAGACCCGACACCTGCTGGATGCCGATCGCCTGGCCGTCATGAAGCCCGGCGCAGTGGTCATCAACGCCGCCCGCGGTGGGGTGGTGGACGAGCCGGCACTGGCCGAGGCGCTCACCAGTGGACGCCTGGCGGGGGCCATGCTCGATGTGTTCGAGCAGGAGCCACTTGGCGCAGGCTCGGTGCTCGAAGGGGTGCCCCATCTGGTACTGACCCCGCATATCGCCGGGGTGACCGAGGAGTCCAACGCGCGTATCAGCCAGATGACCGCCGAGAACGTGGTTGCGGTACTGACGCCGGAGGGGGTGGCATGAGCCAGACGACAACACTTGCCCGCGAACAGGCGCGGGAACTCGCCATGGAGGCGATGCGTGCCAGGGGCTTCCCCGAGCGCGAGGCCGCCATCACGGTGGAGGCGCTGCTCGACGCCGAGCGCGACGGTCTGCCGTCCCATGGGCTCTCGCGCCTACCGTTCTATCTGGACCAGGCCGCCAGCGGCAAGGTCAACGCCGGCGCCATACCCAGGGCCGAAGCCGATGGCGCGGTGGTGCGGGTCGACGCCGACCATGGACTGGCCTTTCCGGCCATCGCCAGCGGGCTGGACGCCGGCTTCGAGGTGGCGCGGCAGCAGGGGCTATGCGCGATTTCCATCGGACGCTCTCACCACTTTGGGGTGGCCGGTGCACCGGTGGAGCGAGCGGCTAGGGAGGGCTTCATGGCGCTGGCATTCAGCAATGCGCCGTCGGCCATGGCGCCCTGGGGTGGTCACAAGCCGCTCTACGGCACCAACCCCATCGCCTTCGCCTGTCCGCGACCCGAGGGCGAACCCATGCTGCTGGACCTGTCATTGTCCAAGGTGGCCAGGGGCAAGGTGATGCTGGCGCGCAAGGCCGGCAAGCCGATCCCCGAGGGCTGGGCGGTGGGGCCGGATGGGGCGCCTACCACCGATCCAGAGACCGCCATCCAGGGCAGCATGGTGCCGGCAGGAGACGCCAAGGGGGCGGCGCTGGCGATGATGGTGGAGCTGTTGTGCGCGGGGCTTTCCGGTAGTCGCTTCGGTTTCGAGGCGGGGTCTTTCTTCGAGGCGCAGGGAGAGCCACCCGGGGTCGGTCATTTGATGCTGCTGTTCGACGTCGATCGCTTCGCGCCCGATGTGCTCGCGCGCTGTGAAGTGCTGTTCGCCGCGATGCTCGAGCAGCCGGGCGTGCGCCTGCCCGGCGACCGGCGCCACCAGCTGCGACGCCAGAGCCATGATCGGTTGGCACTGCCGACGGCGGTGGTGGATGACCTGACGGCCATTGCGACTTCCTAGCAGTGCGGCTTCCTGGATAGCGTTCGCGGATACAGTTCGCGGATAGCGCCTAGAACGACTTTCCCGAATAGCTTTGCTGAATGGCTTTATCAGCCAGCTCAGCCGGCCTACTGGCCGATTCCGGTAAGTGGCGGCGCCGTCGATCCCCGTAGCTGGACGCTGGCATCCAGGTGCAGGTCGCTGGGCCGTTCGCGATGGCGAATCCACGTCATCAGGGCGTCGGCGGCATGCACTCCGATGTCACTGGCGGGCACCGAGACGGTGGTCAGCGATGGCGACATGTAGGCCGCCTGGGGCAGGTCGTCGAAGCCTGTGATCGACAGTTCCCGAGGCAGGTCGAGCCCGCGTCGCTGGGCCTCGAGCAGGGCGCCGAAGGCCAGGGTGTCATTGCCGCAGAGCAGCGCCGTGGGCGGGGAGGGCATTTCCAGCAGTCTGGCGCAGGCGTCGGCGCCCTCGGCGACACCATACTCCACCACCTCGACGTCTGGCGCCGGGCAACCGGCAGCGGCAATCGCATCGCTGAACCCCTCGAAGCGGGCCCGGGCACGGTCATTGTGTTCATAGGGTGCGGTGACGATGGCGAGGTGGCGGTGGCCCAGGTCGATCAGGTGGCTCGCCAGCTGTCTGGCGGCGCCGCGATTGTCGAAGCCGATACAGGGGGCTTCGGCCTTGTCATGGGTCTGCCAGCTGGTGAGGAAGGGCAGTTGACGCTGGTGAAGCAGACGGTAGGCGTCGGCAAGGTGTTCATGGCCGATCAACACGACGCCGTCCACGCCATGCTGGACCAGCGTCCGCAACGCCTGCAGTTCGTCCTCGAGGTCGTAGCGGTAGGTGGCCAGCAGCAGACGACAGTCATGCTCCTTGAGGCGCCGCTCCAGGCTGTTGGCCATGGTGCCGAAGATCGGGTTGTCGAGGGTCGGTACCAGCAGACCGATGGCGCCGATGCGGCGTGAGGCCAGTGCACGGGCCGAACCATCCGGCACGTAGCCGAGGCGGCCGACGGCAGCCTCCACTTTCTTTCGCAGGCGGTCGCTGACGTGGGGTGCGCCGTTGAGCACCCGCGAGACAGACGCCGTCGAGACCCCGGCCTCCCGGGCCACATCTTCCAGCAACGCTCTGGTGGGACGATCGTTCATCTGGCCTCTCCTGGGTGGCGCCACCGGTGTGATCCGATCGGCGCCACGGTTGCGGCTAAAGTCGAAGGTCCTTTACAGGATTCTGGCTGGACAAGTCCTATAGAGGAATCTACCTTGAATAGTGCGCCATGTAAGCGCTTACAATTATAGCAGCAGACAGCGTTGATCGTAGTTCACTGCTGCATTTTTGCCTCGTTAGCCTGACCACGGCTTCGAGCGGAGCCGGTCCAGGCTCAGCAAGATCGACAACGACGCGTACCACCAAATACAACGAGAGTCGGGAGTCGCCACCCATGTCCAGGTCGTCTTCGTCCTCAGCCAAGTTGATGTTATGGCTGTCGATATGTCTGTTCGCCGCCTTTTTCGTCAACGTCGCCATCCAGCGCTATGTACCGGGAATGTGGGCGCTGGAAGCCGCCTACGAGGCGGTGCTGTTGACGCTCGCTACCGCCTTCTTCGTCTCTGCCTGCCTCAAGTTCGAGGGCAAGGCGCCGTCTGGCGCCGAGCCGGGCACGCCAACCACACAACAAGGACAATGACCATGCGAGATTTCATCACCAATGACAGCGGTGCTCCCAGTCAGCCGGAAAGACGGCTGTTCATGGGCACCGTGGCGAAGTTCGGTTTTACCGCCGCGGTGGTCGGTGCGGTCGGCGGTGCGTTGTTCTCGGAAAGCGCCATGGCGGCCACCGCCAAGGAAGAGTCCGAGCGAGAGAACGCGGCCGAGAGCACCATCGTGCTCGCCACTGGCTATACCCTGGGCGCCTCGCGGGCCTATCCGATCATGCAGCTCAACTTCAAGGAGAACCTGCAGAACTTCTCCGGCGGTCGGCTCTACGTGAAGCTGGCGCCCGGTGGTCAGCTCGCCACCGGCGGGGCGCTGATCTCGATGGTCCAGAACGGTTCCATCGCCATCGCCCAGCATTCGCTGTCCAACCTGTCGTCCTTCGCCCCGGAAGCCGACCTGGTGAACATTCCCTACTGGTGTGGCGAGAACCAGCGTCTGATCAATCTGGTGACCTCGGACGCCTGGCGCGACACCGTTCACCACAAGGTCGAGGAGCGCGGCTTCAAGGTGCTGTCCTATATCTGCATCGACCCGAGGACCGTCGCCGTGCGCGAGGGGCTGCTCGATGGCCCGGTGCGGGTCCCCGATGACATCTCCGGCATCAAGTTCCGGGTGCCGTCCTCGCAGATCCTGCAGCAGGTCTATCGACTGGCCGGTGCCAACCCGACGCCGGTGGCCTGGGGCGAGACCTCGTCGGCGATCAAGCAGGGCGTGGCCGATGCCCTCGACCCCAGTGTCCAGGCCCTGCTGGTGTTCGGCTTCACCGACGTGCTGTCGAGCATCTCCACCATCCAGTCGGTGCCGGATGCCCAGGTCTACACCTGCAACAAGGCCTGGTTCGACAGCCTGGATGGCGCGCTTCAGGACGCTGTCATGCAGGCGTCTGATGTCACCTTCCGCGAAAACCTCGCCAAGGTCCCGGCGGCGCGAGCCTACGCCCATGACCAGATGCGCCTGGCCGGCGTCGAGGTCTACTCCCTGAGCGACGAGGAAAAGGCCCAGTGGGTCGAGCGTTGCGGCCATCAGCTGCCCGCCTGGGACGAGACCAAGCGTGAACTGGCGGGGTCGCTGGAGGCATTCGACAAACTGCTGGCCGCCACGGAGGTGCAAAATGGCTATTTCGTCGACAGCAACGCCTAAGGACACGCGCTGGCGCGCCCTGCGCCTGCGCTGTGACGACGTCGATCGCCGCACCGAGCGCTGGCTGCTGCTGACCTTCTACGCGCTGATCATCCTGACGGTGGCGGTGGAAGTCATCCGCCGCTTTGCCCTCAACTACTCCTCTGTCTGGGGCGAGGAGCTGGCGCGCTATGCCTTTATCTACCTGGCCTGGCTCGCCGCTGCCGCGGCGGTCAGGGACCGCGCCCATATCCGCATCGATGTGCTGATCAACCTGGGCGGGCCTCGCATGAAGCGCCTGGGCTGGTGGATCTCGGATATCGCCACCCTGGTGCTGGCGGTGTGGGCACTGTACCTGTCAATCGCACCGGTGCTGACATCGATCAACTTCGGTTCGGTCACCGCGGGACTGCGGGTTTCCCAGGCGTTCTTTCTGGCCGCCATCCCGGTGGGCTTTCTGCTGATCGCCTGGCGAGTGGTGCAGAGCATGCTGGCGGATATCCGGCGCATGCAGCGTGGTGATCCGGTCTTCGATGGCCAGAAGCTCTTCGACTGAGGGGGACCGTCATGGAATTCATGGAACTTCAACAGGCCGCGGCCTCCCTGGACTGGACCTTCTATGCGCCGCTGGCGGCGCTGATCGTGATGATCCTGGTCGGGGTGCCGGTGTGGGTCGCCATCGGTCTCGGCACCCTGGGCATGCTGACCTTTACCGAGACCTTGCCGCTGTCGGTGTTCGGCGAGTCGCTGTTCGAGGGCATCAACGCCTTTGCGCTGATCGCGGTGCCGCTGTTTATCCTGACCGGCGATGCCCTGGTGCGCTCGGGGCTTTCCGGCAAGTTGCTGGATGTGGCCGAGGCCAGCGTCGGCGGGCTCAAGACCGGCCTTGGCAGCTCGACGACGCTGGGCTGCGGCTTCTTTGCCTGCATCTCCGGCTCGGACGCGGCGGGTGCCGCGGCGGTGGGGCGCATGACCATTCCCCGGCTGGTGGAGCGCGGCTATCCGTTGCCGGCGGCCTGTGCGCTGGTGGCCTCCGGTGCCTGCACCGGCATCCTGATCCCGCCATCGATCGCCTATATCGTGATGGGCCTGGTGCTCGGCATGTCCGCCTCGACGCTGTTTCTGGCGGCGGCGATCCCCGGGGTGATGGTGATGATCTCGGTCATGGCCACCAATATGGTGCTCAATCGCATCTACGGCTTCGAAGGCGATCGCGAGCGTTTCTCCTGGCGACGCTGGATCGACACCGTATGGGACGCCCGCTGGGCGCTGTTCGTACCGGTGGTGATCCTGGGCGGCATCTACACCGGCATCTTCACTCCTACCGAGGCGGCATCGGTGGCCGTGGTGGTGGTGGTCATCATCGGCCTGCGCCAGGGCCGCCTGACGCTGGGTGACATTCCGCGCATGCTGGAGAGCTCGGCGCGGGTGTGCGGCGTCATCGTGCCGATCATCGCGGTGTCCCTGCCGCTGGCGCAGAGCCTGGCCAGCCTCGATATCCCCCAGACCCTGGTCAGCGGAATCAGCGGTGTCACCGACGCCCCCTGGCTGATGATCCTGATGATGATCGGCATTCTGGTGCTGGCTGGCTGCGTGATGGAAACCACCCCCAACATCGTCATCCTGGCACCGCTGCTGCTGCCGCTGGCGCTGGAGGCGGGGATGAACGAGTTCCACTTCGCGATCCTGATGGTCACCACCCTGGGCCTGGGCTTCATCACGCCACCGCTGGGACTCAACCTGTTCGTGGTGTCCGGCTTGACCCGCTGTTCGGTGCTGTCGATCGCTCGCTACGCGCTGCCGTTCGTGCTGGGGATGCTGATCGTGGTGTTGATGATCGCTTATTTGCCTTGGTTGTCGACCTGGGCGATAGGGTAGGGCTCGTCTGAAAAGTGCCTGCGCTCGGTAATACGGCGTTAAAGATTGGCTGGTGCGCCAGCCCGGTAAAAATGCTCGTTTACACCCCTTGGTTGTCGATTTGGGCGATAGGGTAAGGAGAGGTTGGGGGAGAGCTGTCTTCCCCCTTTTTTCAACGGATTTGTAAGCGCTTACAAAAGTGAAGGCGTAAAGGTACGAAGCGAGGGCGAGGGCGACGCTTGGCGACTGGCTGGTCCACGCCTCGCCAGAGCAACGCTCACCAAAACAACGACGCCGTCGGCGCATCACGGCCGAGTCGACGGCACACCCTAGGCACTGCGCATGCTCAAGACTCAAGCATGTGTGGCGACCGATACCGGCCGATGACCTCAAGGAGACTCAACATGGCGATTCACTACTACAAGCAAGCCGACAAGAATGCCTCCAGCAACGAGACCCAGACCCATGAAGTCGTCTCGCGTATGCTCGCCGAGATCGAGGCCGGGGGAGAGGCCAAGGCGCGGGAGTACTGTCGCGAACTCGACGGCTGGGAAGGCGACGTCATCGTCAGCCGTGACCAGATCGAGGCGGCCAGGGAGAAGGTCCCCGAGCAGCTCAAGCAGGATATCCACTTCGCCTATGAGCGCGTCAGCCGGTTTGCCGCTGCCCAGCGCGACAGCATCCAGGGCTTCGAGACCGAGCTGTCTCCGTGCCTGTTCGCCGGGCAGAAGCTGATCCCGATGGAGACCGCCGGTTGCTACGTGCCCGGTGGCCGCTACGCGCATATTGCCTCGGCGATCATGAGTGTGGCCACCGCCAAGGTGGCCGGGGTCAAGAACGTGGTGGCCTGTTCGGTGCCGCGGGACGAGAACGGCATCCACCCGGCCATCCTCTATGCGATGGATCTCGCCGGTGTCGACGTCATCCTGCAGATGGGCGGGGTTCAGGGCATCGCCTCCATGGCCTTTGGACTGTTCACCGGCAAGCCCGCCGATATTCTGGTCGGCCCCGGCAACCGCTTCGTCGCCGAGTCCAAGCGTCAGTTGTTCGGACGCTGCGGCATCGACATGTTCGCCGGGCCCACCGAGATCGGCATCATCGCCGATCACAGCGCCGATCCCGATATCGTGGTCGAGGACCTGGTCGGCCAGGCCGAGCACGGCCCGGATTCGCCGGCCTGGCTGTTCACCACCTCGCGCGAACTGGCTGAAGCGGTGGATCAGCGCATCCAGGCGCGCATCGATGACCTGCCGGAAACCCAGCGCAAGGCCGCCGACGCCGCCTGGCGCGACTACGGCGAGATCATCGTCTGCGATACCCGGGAGGAAACCGTCGAGGTCAGCGATCGTTATGCCTCCGAACATCTGGAACTGCAGGTGGAGGATCTGGACTGGTGGATGGAGCGCCTCAACAGCTACGGCTCGCTGTTCGTCGGCGAGGAGGCTTCGGTGGCGTTCGGCGACAAGTGTTCGGGCACCAATCATATCCTCCCGACCAAGGGGGCGGCGCGTTACACCGGCGGGCTGTGCGCCCAGAAGTTCCTCAAGATCGTGACCTACCAGCGCCAGAGCCGCGAGGCCACCCGTACCGTAGCCGCCACCGCCGCCAGGCTGTCGCGCTGCGAGGGCATGGAAGGCCATGCCCGAACCGGCGATATCCGTCTGGCCAAGTACTATCCGGATGAGCGCTTTGTGCTGGCGGTGGAAGAGGACGTATGACCATGCGCCCCGATTTTGACCTCGACGGACGGGTGGCGCTGGTCACCGGGGGCAGCAGCGGGCTGGGTCTTGCCATCGGCGAGGCACTGGCGGCGAGCGGCGCCCGGGTGGTGCTGGCCGCCAGGCGTCAGGACGCGCTGGATGCGGGAGTGGAGCGGATTCGGAGCATGGGCGGCCAGGCGGCCGCCCTCAGCGCCGACCTGGCCGACGCCAGGGGCCTCGAAGAGGTGGCACGTCGCGCCACCGAGGCCTTTGGCGATCCTCAGATTGTGGTCAACGCCGCCGGGGTGAACCTGCGCCAGCCGGCAGAAGAGGTCGATCTGGCCTCGTGGGAGCTGACCCTGCAGCTCCACCTGGGCACACCGTTCTTTCTGTCACGGGCGCTGGTGCCGGGGATGCGCACGGCGGGCTACGGTCGCATCATCAACCTGGCCTCGCTGCAGTCCAGTCGTGCCTTTCCCGACAGCGCCCCCTACGGGGCCGGCAAGGGTGGCATCGCCCAGCTGACCCGCGCCATGGCCGAGGCCTGGTCGCGCCACGGTATCAACGCCAATGCGCTGGCGCCGGGATTCTTTCCTACCGAGCTGACCTCACCGGTGTTCGATGATGCGGCCAGGTCCGAGGCGCTGGCGCGCCAGACCGCCATCGGCCGTAACGGGCGGCTTGAGGATATCGCGGGACCGGCGGTATTCCTGGCGTCCCCGGCCTCGGCCTACGTCACCGGCCAGATCCTTCACGTCGATGGCGGCTTTACCGCCAAGTGATTCAGGAGACTCACCATGCAAGCCTTGTTCTACGTCGGTCGCGAGCAGATGGAGATGCGTGGCACCGAGCCCGAGCCGCTCAAGCCGGGGGAGTCGCGGGTGCAGGTGGAGGCCACCGGCATCTGCGGTTCCGACCTGCATGCCTACCATGGCCATGATCCCCGGCGGGTGCCGCCGATGATCCTGGGCCACGAGGTCGCGGGACGGGTGGTCGAGGGTGCCTGGAAGGGCAAGCGGGTCACCATGAACCCGCTGATCGTCTGCGGCCACTGCGAGTACTGCCAGGCCGGGCGCCAGAATCTATGCGAGAACCGCAGCATGATCGGCATGAATCGCCCCGGCAGCTTCGCCGAGACGGTCAACATCGCCGATCACAGCCTGATCGAGCTGCCACAGACGCTCAGCGCCGAGGTCGCCGCCATGACCGAGCCGGTGGCGACCGCAGTGCATGGTATTCACCGCCTGGAGCGGGTGCTCGATCGCCCGCTGGCGGAGTCCCGGGTGCTGGTGATCGGTGCCGGCGCCATCGGCCTGATGACCGCCTTGATCCTGCGCCAGCGCGGGGTGCGCTCGCTGCGTATCGCCGATCTCAACCCGCTGCGCCGGGAGGCGGCGCTCAGGGTCGGGCTCGAGGCCTTCGACCCGCGCGAAGCGCCGCCCCGGGCCGACTCGGTGGAAGCGGTGTTCGACTGTGTGGGGGCCGGCCCCACGCGCAAGATGGCGGTGGCCTCGGCTCGTCCTGGTGGCGCGATCATGCACCTTGGTCTGCAGGACAACGATGGGGTCACCGATACCCGCGCCATCACCTTGAAGGAGCTGAGTTTTCTTGGTGCCTACACCTACAGCTTCGGTGATCTTCGCGCTGCCGTCGCACTGCTCGACGCCGGTGCGCTGGGGGAGCTGTCCTGGGTCGAGAAGCGGCCTCTGGTCGAGGGGCCGGCCGCCTTCGAGGAGCTGGCAAGCGGGCGCAGCGCCGCCGCCAAGGTCATTCTGTATCCGTAAGGGCCGCGTTGGCACGGAGCAGCGCTCTGAACAGGCGATGTCGAGTGGACGCGCTGTGCGTCGCCTGTAGCTTCACCAGCGCTTTTGCCAGCCCTGTCGTCAGCCCTGTCGCCAGCGCTATTCGTCATCCTTTCAGCTATCTTTTCGTCCATCCTGTCGGCAAGGTGGCGCAGATGGTCGACGTTTTTTCTGAGCGAATAGATAGCTGAGTGAGCGCTTGTTCAATCGTGAATGGGCGGTCGACCTCAGGCTGCATTTTCCGTTGTTGTTCGCTGGAGGTTGCCTTCAGGGTGTGATCACGCCGCCAGGCCGGGCACGCCGGGCCTGGGAGGCTCGGAAGGGCATAAGGTTACACCCCGCTTCGTGCCGGTTCTCTTAATGGATTCAGGTGGTTGCTCTCACATTGCAGTGCACAAATTACTGGCGATCCCCTCTTGTGCAGACTAGCCACAAGAGGTAACACTGGTAGGAATGACAACAAGAAACCATAACAAGCAATCGTAATAACGTTGGCCACATGGGAGATCCATCGTGAAGATAGGAGCACCAAGGGAACGGCATAAGGGCGAGGCGCGTGTCGCGCTGACGCCCGAGAGCGCCGGACACATTCAGAAGCTGGGTCACGAGTGCCTGATCGAGACGGGCGCAGGTGAGCTTGCCGGCTTTACCGACGCCGCCTATGAAGAGGCCGGTGTCACTATCGTCGACAGCATGGAGGCGGTGTTCGAGCAGGCCGACGTGGTCGTCAAGGTGCGCGAGCCACAGAAGGAAGAGTCCGACCTGCTGCGCCAGGGCCAGACCCTGATCAGCTTCTTCTGGCCGGCCCAGAACGAGGAGATGCTCGAGACCTGCAAGGACAAGGGTGCCAGCGTCGTCGCCATGGACATGGTGCCGCGGATTTCCCGCGCCCAGAAGATGGATGCGCTGTCCTCCACCGCCAACATCGCCGGCTATCGCGCGGTGATCGAGGCAGGCAACCAGTTCGGGCGCTTCTTCACCGGTCAGGTCACCGCCGCGGGCAAGGTGCCGCCGGCCAAGGTGCTGATCATCGGTGCCGGCGTCGCCGGTCTTGCCGCCATCGGCACCGCCACCAGCCTTGGTGCCGTGGTGCGTGCCTTCGACGTGCGCCCCGAGGTTTCCGAGCAGATCGAGTCCATGGGCGCCGAGTTCCTGTTCCTCGATTTCGAGGACTCCCAGGACGGCTCCGAAAGCGGTGGCTATGCGGCGCCCTCCAGCCCCGAGTTCCGCGAAAAGCAGCTCGAGCTGTTCCGTCAGCAGGCCCCCGAGGTGGATATCGTCATCACCACCGCCCTGATCCCCGGACGCCCGGCTCCCAAGCTGTGGCTCGAGGACATGGTCAAGGCGATGAAGCCTGGCTCTGTGGTGGTCGACCTGGCCGCCGAGAAGGGCGGCAACTGCGACCTGACCAAGCCTGATGAGCGCGTGGTCACCGACAACGGCGTCATCGTGGTCGGCTATACCGACTTCCCGTCGCGCATGGCCACCCAGTCGTCGCTGCTGTACTCGACCAATATCCGTCACATGCTGACCGATCTGACGCCGGAGAAGGACGGCAAGATCGTTCACGACATGGAAGACGACGTGATCCGTGGCGCTACCGTCACCCACCAGGGTGAGGTCACCTTTCCGCCGCCTCCGCCCAAGGTCAAGGCCATCGCCGCGGCCAAGCCGAAGCCCAAGGAGAAGGAGCCGACACCGGAGGAGCGCAAGGCTGCCGAACACGCTGCCTTCATGAAGCAGACCAAGAGCCAGGTCACCATGCTGGCGGTCGGCGGCATCGTCATGGGGCTGCTCGGTCTGGTGGCGCCGGCGTCCTTCATGCAGCACCTTATCGTCTTCGCGCTGGCCTGCTTCGTCGGTTTTCAGGTCATCTGGAACGTCAGTCACTCTCTGCACACGCCGCTGATGGCGGTGACCAATGCGATTTCCGGGATCATCATCCTCGGTGCCGTGCTCCAGGTGGGCTCGGGTAGCTGGTTGGTCGCCTTGCTGGCGGGCATCTCGGTGCTGATCGCTTCCATCAACGTCGTGGGTGGCTTCCTGGTGACACGCCGGATGCTGGCCATGTTCCAGAAGTCCTGAACCGCGGAGAGACGAAATGCTAGGACAACAATTCGTAACCGCCGCGGCGATCGCGGCGAGTGTGCTGTTCATCCTCTCGCTGGGGGGACTGAGCAATCAGGAAAAGGCCAAGCGCGCGGTGTGGTACGGCATCGTCGGTATGGGCCTGGCGGTGTTCTCCGTCATGCTCGGCCCGAACATCGGCAACTACTGGCTGATGATTCCCTTGATGATCGTCGGTGCTGTGGTCGGCACCATGGTGGCGAAGCGGGTCGAGATGACCCAGATGCCGCAGCTGGTGGCGGCGCTGCACTCCTTCGTCGGTCTGGCGGCGGTGTTCGTCGGCTGGAACGCCGAGATGGAACGTGCCCGGGTGCTGGCGCTGAAGGCGGCCGGTGAGTCCCTCGACGGCCTGTCTGCGTTCGCCGCTACGCTGGCCTACAAGACACCTGCCGAGCTGACCTTCCTGCAGGTCGAGGTGGTGCTGGGCGTGTTCATCGGTGCGGTGACCTTCACCGGCTCGGTGATCGCCTTCGGCAAGCTGGCCGGCAAGATCGACGGCAAGCCGAAGAAGTACCCCGGCGGTCATGCCCTGAACGCCGGTGCGGCGATTCTCTCGCTGGTGCTGGCCATCGCCTACCTCAACGGTGCCGGCTTCTGGACCCTGTTGCTGATCGCGCTGCTCGCCTTCTTCATCGGCTGGCACCTGATCCTCGGCATCGGCGGCGCCGACATGCCGGTGGTGGTGTCGATGCTCAACAGCTACTCGGGCTGGGCCGCGGCCGCTATCGGCTTCACCCTGTCCAATGACCTGCTGATCGTCACCGGTGCGCTGGTGGGTTCCTCCGGTGCCATCCTGTCGTACATCATGTGCAAGGCGATGAACCGCAACTTTGTCAGCGTCATCCTCGGTGGCTTCGGCGGTACCCAGGGGCCGGCCCAGGAGATCGAGGGCGAGCAGGTGTCGATCGACGCCGGTGGCGTCAGCAGCGCCCTCAACGACGCCGACAGCGTGATTATCGTGCCGGGTTATGGCATGGCGGTGGCCCAGGCCCAGAACGCGGTCAGCGAACTGGTGCGCAAGCTGCGCTCCGCCGGCAAGGAGGTGCGCTTCGGCATCCACCCGGTGGCAGGTCGTCTGCCGGGTCACATGAACGTGCTGCTGGCCGAGGCCAAGGTACCCTACGATATCGTGCTGGAGATGGACGAGATCAATGATGACTTCGCTTCCACCGACGTGGTCATCATCATCGGCTCCAACGACATCGTGAACCCGGCCGCCCAGGAAGACCCCAACAGCCCCATCGCCGGCATGCCGGTGCTCAAGGTGTGGGAGTCCAAGCAGGTGTTCGTGTGCAAGCGTGGTCAGGGAACCGGCTACTCGGGCATCGAGAACCCTCTGTTCTTCAAGGAGAACACCCGGATGTTCTACGGCGATGCCCGGGCCAGTATCGATTCGCTGATTCCGCTGATCGACTGAACTGCGGGTAGTACAGGGCTCCTCTTTCGAGGGGCCCGACGACGCCCCTCCTTACAGGGGCCCGACGACGCCCCTTTCGAGGGGCGTTGCTCGTTGTGGCACCAGGTCAGTCAAAGTGGCGACGAGATCCCTCGTCGAGACGTCAGATTCGGTACAATCCACCAAGACTCATCGACTGCGGAGCAAGCATGACCGACATGGACACCAGGGTGGCGGTGCTGGGGGGCGGGAGCTTCGGCACCGCGCTGGCCAGCATCGCCGCCGATAACGGCTTCCACGTGCGCCAATGGCTCAGGGACGGCGCGCTGGTGGAAAGCATCAATCGTGATCATCGCAATCCGCGCTATCTGCCCGACTACGCCATCAACCCCAGGGTCGAGGCGTCCACCGAACTTGAGTGGGTGCTCGAGGAGGCCATCCTGGTGCTGGTGGCGATTCCCTCCAAGGCCTTCGCCGAGGTGGTGCGCCAGGCACGTCCCTGGCTCAAGCCCGAGCAGATTCTGGTCAGCACCACCAAGGGTATCCAGGAGGATGGCTTCAAGCTGATGAGCCAGATCCTCGAGGACGAGACGGGGTTTGCCCACGTGGGCGTGCTGTCCGGGCCCAACCTGGCCTCCGAGGTGGCCCAGAAGCAGCTCACCGCCACGGTGATCGCCAGCCACGACGCCGAGACGCGATCCCGCGTGCAGGCGGCGCTGGGCTGTGACTATTTCCGCGTCTACGCCAGCAATGACCGCTACGGGGTCGAGCTTGGCGGTGCGCTCAAGAACATCTACGCCATCGCCGCCGGCATGGCAGCGGCGCTGGGCATGGGCGAGAATACCCGCAGCATGCTGATGACCCGTGCGCTGGCCGAGATGAGCCGCTTCGCCGTATCCCAGGGCGCCAATCCGATGACCTTCCTGGGGCTGGCCGGCGTCGGCGACCTGATCGTGACCTGCTCGTCGGAACTGTCGCGCAACTATCGCGTCGGCTTCGCGATGGGCAAGGGTCAGAGCCTGGACGAGGCGGTGGCGTCTCTCGGCCAGGTGGCCGAAGGGGTCAATACCGTCAAGCTGGTGCGCGACAAGGCCGATGCCGAAGGCGTCTACATGCCGTTGGCGGAAGGGCTCTATCAGGTGTTGTTTCGCGGCGTGCCGGCCCGTGACATGGCCAAGCTGCTGATGCGCGGCGAGCAGAGCAGCGATGTCGAGTTCGTGCTCCCCCGCGAGGACGTCAAGCAGGACCGGCGACAGACGGAGGCCAAGAATGGCGGATAGACTCTGGATCATGCGTCACGGCGAGGCCACTCCGGGCTTTCCCGACGAGGCGCGCAGGCTGACCACCCGCGGCGAGGACGAAGCTCGCGCCATGGGCCGCTGGCTGGCGAGTCGTGACGACATCGACTTGGGCCGGCTCAAGGTGCTGGCCAGTCCCTACGTGCGTGCCCAGCAGACCGCCGCCCTGGTGCTGGAAGCACTGCCGGACGAGGTGAGTCTCGATACCCTGGACATCATCACCCCCGACGATTCCCCCGAGGCCGTGGTGGACTGGCTGACGCTGGAAAGTGACGAGGGCCCGCTGCTGCTGGTCAGCCATATGCCGCTGGTCGCGGCCCTGACCGGGCTGCTGGCGGAGGGCAGGGCAGGGGCGGGGGTGGGCTTTGTCACCGCGGCTATCGCCGAATTGGAGGCCGATGTCAGAGCCGCTGGTTGTGCGCGGCTGGTGGGCATGACCACGCCATCGTCACTTCGCTGACCCTGACCGCAGTGGTTGGCGTGGTGTAAGCGACGTGTCTGCCATATTTCGCACTCGATAGAACGGGCCCGTCACTGGCGGGCTTTCACCTGAAGGGACGCCCATGAGTTTTTTCGTCAACAACCGCATCTTCGTCAATCCGGGCTTTGAGGACGAGTTCGAAGAGCGCTTTCGCCGTCGCGCCGGAGAGATCGACAAGCAGCCGGGCTTTGTCGCCATGCGTGTGCTGAGGCCGCTGGGCAACCAGGCGCCCTACGTGGTGGAGACCCAGTGGGAGAGCCAGGCGGCGTTTCGTGCCTGGGTCGGCAGCGATGACTTCAAGCGTGCCCACGCCAACCCGCTGCCGGCAGAGGCCACCCGCGAGGGCGGCGGTATCGAGCAGTTCGAGGTGGTCGAGGGGACTGAAGCCAAGGGCTGAACTAGATCAGCCCGTTGAGCCGCAGGGCGAAGACACCCACCGTCACGCTGATGCTGGCCACCAGGGTGGTGAGGGCGATGATATTGGCCGTCAGGATCTCATCGCCGCCCATGGCCTTGGCCATGACAAAGGCCGCCGCCGCGGTGGGGCTTGCGAAGAACAGAAACAGCACGCCCAACTCGGCGCCACGAAAGCCAAGCCCCAGCGCCGCCAGGGTGGCCACCAGCGGGATCACCACCATCTTGGCGAGGCTTGCGCTGACGGCGGTGCGATAGCTGGTCTTGAGCGCCCGGGTGGAGATGGTGGCGCCGATGCAGATCAGCGCCAGCGGCAGGGTCAAGGAGGCAAAGTAGTCACCGGTGGTCTCGATCCACTCGGGCAGGCTGACCTGCAGCGCCGCCAGGGGCGTGGCGACCACCACCGCCAGGATCAGCGGATTGGTCAGAATATGGCGGAATATGCTGTTCCAGTCGATGGCCTTGCGCCGGCCGTCCTCGTCCAGTTGGTACGCCGCCAGCACCACCACCGACAGCACGTTGTAGCAGAGGATTACCACCCCCAGCAGCAGACTCCCCAGCGATAGCCCCACCTCGCCGTACATGCCGTGGGCGAGTGCCAGGCCAACCACTCCGCAGTTGCCGCGAAAGGCGCCCTGTACATAGACCCCGCGCTGGTGACGCTTGACCCTAAGCGCAGCGTAGCCCCAGGCGAGAACGAAGCTTGCAATGGTGGCCAGTGCGAAGAAGGCCAGCATCCAGGGGTTCAGGGTGCGTTCCAGATCGGCGCGGATCAGGCTGAGAAAGAGCATGGCCGGCAGGGTGGCGCGAAACACCAGTCGCGACGCCGTATTGACGAAGGCCTGATCGATCCAGCCGAGTCGCTTGAGCGCAATGCCGATAAACACCATGGCAAACACCGGCAGGCTGATGTTGAGCGTCGACAGGAAGACATCGATCAATGACATGGGCGCGCTGTGAAGCCTCTTGATGGTGGCGCCGGGTCGTCCACAAGGGATCAGAGAGGTGCGCCTTGAACTTTGGTCTCAATTTACCATAGCGTCCCTTGTCAGTCCTGAAACAAGTCGCTAACTTGCACTTTGTATGATGTATGACATGACGGGGAATCGAAACCCTCATGTCCGTTCACGACGAAGACAGGAGGACGTTTCGGTGAAATTTTCCCATGCACAGGTCAAGCAGGCGATCAGCGATGGTCTGCTGTCCTTTCCGGTCACGGACTTCGACGCCGAAGGACGTTTCGACGCCGAGAGTTATCGCGCGCGTCTCGAGTGGTTCATCAGTCACGAGATTTCGGCGGTGTTCGTCGCCGGTGGCACCGGCGAGTTCTTCAGCCTGTCGCTGGAAGAATTCCGTGCGATCGTCCGTCTGGCCGTGGAAGTCGTCGATGGCAAGCTGCCGGTGATCGCCAGCGCCGGTCTGAGCGTGGCCACCGGTTCCGAGTTCGCCCGCATCGCCGAGGAAGAGGGCGCCGACGGTATCTTGCTGATGCCGCCTTACCTGACAGAGTGTCCCCAGGACGGCCTGGTGGAATACGCCAGCCGGATCTGTCAGTCCACCAGCGTCAGCGTGATCTACTACAACCGTGGCAACGGCGTGCTCAACGCTCAGTCCGCCAAGCGGCTGGCCGACGCCAACCCCAACCTGGTGGGGCTCAAGGACGGCAAGGGCGACATGCAGGCGCTCAACCGCGTGATCAAGACCGTCGGCGATCGACTGGCTTACGTCGGTGGCGTGCCCACCGCCGAGATCATCGCCGAGGCTTACCTGGCGGTGGGCGTAAACACCTACTCCAGCGCGGTGTTCAACTTCGTGCCGGACATGGCGGTGACCTTCTACAAGGCCCTGCGTGCCGGTGACAGCGATACCGTGCGCAAGATCTCCCGCGAGTTCTTCCTGCCCTTCGTCGCCCTGCGTGACCACAAGGCAGGCTACGCCGTCAGCCTGATCAAGGCCGGCACCGACCTGATCGGCCGTCCGTCCGGCGCGGTGCGTGCCCCGCTGGAAATGCCAAGCGATGATGAGCGCAAGCAGCTCGAGCAGCTGATCGAGCGCGCCCGTTCCTTCTGACCGAGGGCGGTCGCTAGCGCTACGGTGTAGACCGCTCCTCGATCTGGCCCTTCGTCACGATCCTCCCGTATCGAAGGGCACCACTCGTCCAGCCACCAACAACCATTTCAATGAGGTGACTTCATGAGCATGCCAAGACTCTCTCTGCCCCTGACCCTGACCGCTACCGCCCTGGCGACCTCGCTGGCCCTGGGTAGCGCTGCGGCGCTGGCCGCCGACGGGCCCCTGCGCGGTAACATCCGTGTGGTCATCGGCTCCAGTTCCACCGGTGGCGACACCTACCAGAACTCGGCCATCGTGGTGGACCAGCTGTCCGAGGCGCTGGACCTGAACATGAAGGTCGACGCGGTGGGCGTCAGCGCTGCCTATCGCGCCCTGGATCGTGATCCTCGCGGCAACACTCTGATGATCTTCCATGACCAGGCCTACCTGGGGAATCAGTACGGGGTCGAGGGCTACAAGGACCCGTTCGAGAATTACATCATCGGTCCGACCATTGCGATCAATCCGGGCAATGCCTACCTGGTGCCCAAGGACTCGCCCTACCAGACCCTGGACGACATCATCGAAGCGGTCGGCAGTGGTGAGACCGTGCGCGTGGCGATCCAGCCTGGTGGCGTCTCCGAGATTGGCTACACCGCACTCAAGAACGCCATCCGCATCGAGCACCCCGGAATGGAAGACAACCTGGTGGCGGTCAATACCGGCTCCCAGGCCGACAAGAATCAGCTGCTGTTCGATGACCAGGCGGACTTGATCAACGGCTCGGTGCAGGCCAACGAGCAGTACACCCGTCTGCCTGAGGATGACCAGAAGGCCATGCGCTTCGTCTGGCTGACCGCACGCCATGACACCCTGCAGCAGGCCAACGAGGAAGGTCTGGGTCAGACCGACCGCGAGACACTGCTGCAGTTCGTCGAGCCCAACGTCGAGGTGACCATGGGAGAAGGCGAGAACTTCGCCTTCGATAAGGAATTCTTTTTCCTCTACAACAAGGACATGAATCCAGAGATCGTCGAGCAGATCGACGCCACCCTGGAAGAGATCTACGCCGAAGGCGAGATCCAGAAGACCCAGAAGACGTCGTTCTTTATTCCTGACTTCATGCCCTCCGACGAAGCCCAGGCCCACCTGCGCGAGAAGGCCGACCGCTACGCCGACATCATCGACAGCATCAAGTAAGGGACCGCTGCCGGCGGCTTGCCCGCCGGCATCCCTGTTCTTGTCCGTCCACACAACTCGCAAGGCTCTCCCGTCAGGCCTGCCCCGGAGCCGCTATGGAATCCTCACCGTTGAGTGTGTCGATCGACTTCGACAGCTCTCACCTGTTCTTCCCCACGATCATTCACTGGGTACTGGCGTTGCTGTTCGCCCTGATCGTGGTGTTTCGCCTTGTTCCTTTCTTTGCTGCGGTCAAACGCGGCGAGAAAACGTTGCCGATCATCGGCGAGTCCATGGACGGATTTCGTTTCTTCGGCACCCTGGTGCTGATCACCGCCTATTTCGTGCTCATGTCGGTGGTGGGGAACCTGTTCCCCTATACCGGCTACGGCTTTCTGTTCGTGTCCATCGTCTTTCTGTTCTTGATGTCGATGATGTACATGCACACCCGCACCCGCCGCAAGGTGATCACCGCCGCGATCAATGCCGTGGTGGCACCCTCACTGGCCTGGCTGATCTTCGCCAAGCTTTTTTACATCACCTTGCCGTAGGGGAGAGTTGACCCATGGAACTTCTGTCCTACCTCGATATCACCTTCTTCCTGCTGGCCGCGATCGGTGCCCTGATCGGCATCATCTTCGGCGCTATTCCCGGCATGACCGCCACCATGGCGGTGGCCGTGTGTCTGCCGCTGACCTACGCCCTCGGCCTCGAGCATGGCCTGGCACTGCTGCTTGGCCTCTACGTCGGTGGCATCTCCGGCGGTATGGTTCCGGCGGTGCTGCTCAATATTCCCGGCACGCCCTCGTCGATCACCACCACCTTCGACGGCTACCCCATGGCGCAGAAGGGCCAGGGCGAGAAGGCCCTGCGCGTATGCGTCGTGGCGTCGCTGGTGGGTGGACTTGTCAGTGCCCTGGTGCTGTTCTTCTTCGCTCCCTTGCTGGCCGAGTTTTCGATCAAGTTCTCCTATGTGGAGAAGTTTCTGATCATCTTGCTGGCGCTGACGGTCATCGCCTCCATGTCCAGCAACATGTTGATCGGTATCTTCAGCGGTGTACTGGGCATCTGGCTGAGTCTGATCGGCACCTACAGCCTGTCCGACGGCGGTAACGGCAAGACGCGGCTGATGTTCGACTTCATGCAGCCCTATCTGGTGGACGGCTTTGCACTGCTGCCGGTGTTGATCGGGATCTTCGGCGTCTCGACCATCCTGCTGGAGGCAGAGAAGGGTGTGAAGAGCGGTCTGTCCGGCGCCAAGATCGAGATGGGCAAGGGCGGTGGTTTCACCTTCGGCCTGTTCAAGGGCCGCCTGACCAACCTGATGCGCTCGTCTTTCATCGGCACCTTCGTCGGGATGCTGCCGGGGGTCGGCGGCAGCGCCGCCTCGGTGCTTGCCTACACCCAGGAAAAGAACCTGTCGCGGGATTCCAGCCAGATGGGCAAGGGTGCGCCCCAGGGGCTGATTGCTTCCGAGTCGGCCAACAACGCCTTGACCGGTGGCGCCCTGATCCCGCTGTTGTCGCTGGGGATCCCCGGGGACTCCACCACGGCGGTGTTGATCGGTGCCTTCACCCTTCAGGGCATCCAGGTGGGGCCGTTGTTCATCCCGGAAAACCAGGACACCTGGACGGTGATGATGATCGCTCTGGTGTTCGCCAACATCGTGATGTTCTTCCTGATGTTCTACGCCATCAAGTACATCGCCCGGGTGGTGCTGGTGCCCAAGTACGTGCTCTATCCGATCATCGTGATGATGTGCGTGGTCGGCGCCTATGCCATCAACTACGGCATCATGTTCGACGTCTGGACACTGCTGATCTTCGGCATCTTCGGTTACCTGATCGAGAAGATCGGGCTCGAGGTCGCGCCTTTGATCATCGGCTTCATTCTGGGCAGCTCCGCCGAGGTGTACTTCGTCAAGAGCCTGGAATCCTTCGGCACCTTCTCGATCTTCTTTACCAAGAGCCCCATCGCGCTGGTGCTGTGGGGGCTGATCGCCGCGTCCATCGCCTTCTCCATCGTGCTGGGCATCAAGACCCGTGCGCGTCAGAAGATGGAATTGAGTCAGGTGTCTGGCACCACTTCTGGATCGGGAGAACGTCATGACGGCTGAACCCAGGACCAACGAGAGCCGCGTGATCCGCGTCCATCCAGGCGACAATGTCGCCATCGTGGTGGGCCAGGGCGGATTGCCCCGGGGTACCCAACTGGATGATGGCGTGGCGCTGGTGAGCGACATTCCCCAGGGCCACAAGGTGGCCCTGGCGGATATCGCCGAAGGTGAGCGCATCCTGCGCTACAACGAGGTGATCGGCACGGCGCTGTCGGCCATCCCGCGCGGTGGCCACGTCAACGAGAACAACGTCAGGCTGCCGATACCACCGAAGCTCGACGAGCTGCCTCTGGCGACCCGCAAGGCGCCGGTGGTCGAGCCACTCGAGGGCTACACCTTCGAGGGCTTTCGCAACCTTGACGGCAGCGTCGGCACCAGGAATGTGCTCGGCATCACCACCAGCGTGCAGTGCGTGGCCGGTACCGTCGATCACGTGGTGGCGAAGATCAAGCGAGAGCTATTGCCGCGCTTCCCCAACGTCGATGACGTGGTCGGGCTCAACCACAGCTACGGCTGCGGGGTGGCGATCGGCGCGCCGGCGGCGATCGTGCCCATCCGCACGCTCAGGAACCTGGCGCTGAACCCCAACTTCGGTGGCGAGGTCATGGTCATCGGCCTTGGCTGCGAGAAGCTGCAGCCCTCGACTCTTATCGAGGACCGCCCGGTCAAGATTTTTGAGCGCAGCGAGGATGCCGCCACAGGTTCCGCCAACGACGACGCCAACGTGTTGAGTCTGCAGCACGAGTCCTTCGAAGGTTTCGGCGAGATGGTCGACGGCATCATGGCCATGGCCGAGCGCCACCTTGAGCGGCTGAATCGTCGCCGCCGGGAGACCTGTCCGGTGTCGGAGCTGACGGTGGGCATGCAGTGCGGCGGCAGCGACGCCTTTTCTGGGGTAACCGCCAATCCGGCGGTGGGATTTGCCACCGACCTGATCGTGCGTGCCGGCGGCAGCGTGATGTTTTCCGAAGTCACCGAGGTGCGCGACGCCATCCATCTGCTGACGCCTCGAGCGGTAGACGAGGAGGTCGCTCGGGCGCTGATCGAGCAGATGGCCTGGTACGACGACTATCTGGCCCAGGGCCAGGCCGATCGCAGCGCCAATCCGTCGCCGGGCAACAAGAAGGGCGGGCTCAGCAATATTGTCGAGAAGGCGCTCGGCTCGGTGATCAAGTCCGGCAATTCACCTATCGTCGACGTCATAGGCCCCGGCGAGCGCCTGCGCAAGCGCGGGCTGACCTTTGCCGCCACGCCGGCCAGCGACTTTATCTGCGGCACCCTGCAGGCGGCGGCGGGCATGAACCTGCAGGTCTTCACCACCGGGCGCGGTACCCCCTACAACCTGGCGATGACGCCGGTGATCAAGGTTTCCACCAACTCGACCCTGGGACGTCGCTGGCACGATCTGATCGACCTGGACGCGGGGCGCATCGCCACCGGCGAGGCCAGCATCGAGGACATCGGCTGGGAGCTGTTCGAGCTGATTCTCGAGGTGGCAAGCGGCCGTCACCAGGTCGCCGCCGACCGCCTGGGTCTCTACAACGACCTGGTGCTGTTCAACCCGGCGCCGGTCACCTGAGCGCTTCATCATCTTTAACCGAACATCCAAGAGGCAAGACTCCATGTTTCCCAAGATCACCAAGATGAACATCGTGCCGGTGGCCGGCGAAGACGGTTTTCTGCTCAACCTGAGCGGTGGCCATGCCCCCTGGTTCATCCGCTGTGTGCTGGTGCTGGAAGACGAGTCCGGCAATCGCGGCGTCGGCGAGATTCCCTCCAGTGACGGCATCCTCAAGGGGCTTGAGCAGTGTCGTTCGCTGGTCGAGGGCGCACGGGTCAACGAGGTCAAGCAGGTGCTGAGCCAGGCTCGCCAGGCGCTGTCGCAAAACGGCCCGGAGGAGCGCGGTCGGCAGACCTTTGATCTGCGCGTGGCGGTACACGTGGTTACCGCCATCGAGTCGGCACTTTATGACCTGTTCGGCCAGGCGCTGGGCATGCCAGTGGCCGACCTGCTCGGCCAGTACGGACGTCAGCGTGACGAGGTAGAGGCACTGGGCTACCTGTTCTTGCTCGGCGATCCGGACAAGACTGACCTTCCCTATCCCAAGGTCAGCGACCCGATAGACGCCTGGGACGAGGTGCGTTATCGGAAAGCGATGACTCCGGAGGCGGTGGCCAACCTGGCCAAGGCCGCCTACGCGCGCTACGGCTTCAAGGACTTCAAGCTCAAGGGGGGCGTGCTGCGCGGCGAAGAGGAGGCCGATTGCATCCGCGCCCTGCACGAGGCCTTCCCCGAGGCACGTCTGACGCTGGATCCCAACGGCGCCTGGTCGCTGGATGAGGCGGTGCGAGTGCTCGAGCCGATCAAGGACCTGTTGAGCTATGCCGAGGATCCCTGCGGCCAGGAAGGCGGCTACTCCGGTCGCGAGACCATGGCCGAATTTAAGCGTCGTACCGGACTTGCCACCGCCACCAACATGATCGCCACCGACTATCGTCAGCTGAAACTTGCGGTCCAGCTTAACTCCGTGGACATCCCCTTGGCGGACTGCCACTTCTGGACCATGCAGGGGGCCGTGGCGGTGGGCGAGCTGTGCAACGAATGGGGCATGACCTGGGGCTCGCACAGCAACAACCACTTCGACATCTCTCTGGCGATGATGACCCACGTCGCCGCTGCCTGCCCTGGCGAAATCACCGCCATCGATACCCACTGGATCTGGCAGGACGGTCAGCGCATCACCAAGAAACCGTTCAAGATCGAAGGTGGCAAGCTGAAGGTGCCGACCACGCCAGGCCTTGGCGTCGAGCTCGACGACGACAAGCTGATGGAGGCCCATCGGAAGTACCAGGGCCTCGATGTCACCAGCCGCAACGACGCCATGGCCATGCAGTACCTGATCGACGGCTGGGAGTTCGATCCCAAGCGTCCTGCCCTGGTGCGTTAGCCTCGACTCGATGGCTCAGGTGCGAAAGCCCCGGTGAGGACGAAAGCCGACGGCCTTTACCGACGCTCACCCCGTCGAACGTCACACGACAGGAGAAGATTCATGAAATTGGAAGGAAAGCAGCTGATCGGCAGCCAGGCCGTCGAGGCCAAGGGCGAGCCCATCCATGCCGTCAATCCGGCCACCGGGGAGACCCTCGAGCCTGGCTACAAGGCAGGTTCCAAGGCCGAGGTCGAGCGCGCCTGCGAACTGGCCTGGGCGGCCTTCGATAGCTACCGCGAGACCGGCCTCGAGGCCCGCGCGACCTTTCTCGAGACCATCGCCGAGGAGATCGAGGCGCTCGGTGACACCCTGATCGAGCGCGCCATGCAGGAGTCCGGCCTGCCCCAGGCACGTCTTGAGGGTGAGCGTGGCCGTACCTGCGGCCAGCTGCGCCTGTTCGCTTCGGTGGTACGCGCCGGCGAATGGCTCGACGTGCGGCACGATCCGGCCCTGCCGGACCGTGAACCGATGCCGCGGGTCGACCTGCGCCAGCGCCATATCGCGCTGGGTCCGGTGGCGGTGTTCGGCGCCTCCAACTTCCCGCTGGCGTTCTCGGTGGCCGGTGGCGACACCGCCTCCGCCCTGGCCGCCGGCTGTCCGGTGGTGGTCAAGGCCCACTCGGCCCACCCCGGCACCTCCGAGCTGGTCGGCCGCGCGCTGCAGAAGGCGGTGGCCCGCTGTGAACTGCCGGAAGGCGTGTTCTCGCTGCTGTTCGGTTCCGG